>JACZKQ010000124.1 GCA_014859965.1 Phycisphaerae bacterium | reverse complement strand
CCCCCAAAAGACCCAACCAACCTCCCCATGGCAATCTGGTACTGACTTCAGCCGGGATGATCGGCGCATGACCTGCGTCGACCTTCTGCACGGGGCACGTTCACACGTTTTTCGCGCGCACAGCGACTCACAATGCCACCTCCAGCCGCTTATTCTTGCTGTCACCGCGCCGCCACTTTACTGATGCCACATACGTCCAGAATCTCCCCTTCCGCGTCGACCAGCACGACCCCGCCGCCTCCGCCAACGATGCTGTCATACAGATCGCCTGGCACCCGCAGATAGTAAGGCTCTTCGGTCTTCTCCCGCTCCCGCAGTACTTCCGAATCGTCGGAACCCCGCCTAAGCGGATGACGCAAACGACAAATGCCCGCCATCCTCTTTCTCGCTTGCATGCTTGTGCCCGAGTGCTCGAATACGAATGCCGGATACTCCGTTTGCCCCCCTCCGCGTAACTTCAATGCCGCAACACTGGCGCACTCGTCAACGAAACCAATTTCCAGCATCGGCCCGTAAACATTATGATGCCAGACGATGCATTTGTACAAAACCACCTCACCATCGTACGTGCTGTTGCCCAGGATCGCAATCGCCCGCTCATAGCGTTCGCTATCCATGCCACACTGTCCGCGTTCATTCTCCAAGGTGTTCTGCAAACTCAAGGCCATTTTCTGACGATTTCTAATCCAATGCTCTTCCCACCTGTCCGTTGTGCCGGCGCCTCCGCGTTCGCGATTTCGCCACAACGTAATGACACCCGCTGTTAACAGAACCATCGCAACGACAACAATGATAACTTTCTTACCCATCATACCTTATAGATTCCTATGCCTGCGAATTTCCCCTGATTATTCGTGGGCCGCCTCATTGCCGTAGGCATCGCTATCAGCCCTATGATCAAGGATACTCCGGTACAGCATCACAGAGATACGGTCCTGATCAACCAGCCTGAAGTCGCGATCGCTGCTACCCAACAGCAATATCGTCTCTCCCGTCCTCCTGTCCCGCAGTTTCCCATCGACCACTGCGGCCTCACTTGCGTCGGACCCGTAACGAATCGTGAATTTGTCGAAGGAAAAGGCAGTCATTTCGCCCGGCTCACCGCTGGCAAAGCTTTCAGGAAACTCGCGACTGTAGACGTCACCCAACCGGGCAGTTACGCGATAATAAACACTGTCTTCCCCGACCCGCACTAAGCCGCTGTCCAGTAGGTCCTCAAGACTCGCAGGAAATCGCCCCTCCTTCTCGATGAACAAATTAAGACAGGATGCCACCTTGTAGAATTCCCACGCCGTATGGACCAGCCGCTGTACACGAACGCATGTGCACGAGTACAGCACAACTGCCATGCCGACAAACAGTAACACGCACCACAATACCGCCCGTCTTCGTCTCATCGTATCGCAAGCCTCTCCACATAGGACCAACTACAAGATATCCACACTCCGCTATCATGTCAAGGCCAATCAAGTGAGACATTTTAATTCAAAACAGGGCTCCCGTCGCGCGCAACAAAAAAGCCCAGCCGGAGCAGGGCCTTGTTTTGCGACGCACGGGGGTTTGCGCCGCCTGAGATAATCCACCGCGAGCTTTTTAGCTGATTGTTTGGCTGTTGAGCACCTCGCCCTGGAGGCTGATTGTTACGTCTTCGAACGCGATATGCGTGCCGGCCTTTTCTACTGCGCGTTTGGCGAGTCGGGTCAGGCCGGAACAGCATGGGACCTGCATGTGCACGACCGTGAGGCTCTTGAGTGCGTTGGTCTTGATGATGGCGGCCAGCTTCTCCACGTAGGGCTCCACGTCGTCGAGCTTTGGGCAGCCGACGACGAGCTTGCGCCCGGCGAGAAAGCGGCCGTGGAAGTCGCCCATGGCGAACGGCACACAGTCGGCCGCCAGCAGCAGGTCGGCGTTAGCCAGGTACGGGGCCGTCGGCGAGACGAGCGCCAACTGGACCGGCCACTGGCTCAACTGCGAGGGGGCATCGGCCATGGCTGCCGGCTGGGCGGCGGGCTTTGCCTGGAAGCTCATCGCCAGAGAACCCGGACACCCGCAAGGCATCGGCTCTGCCGGTGCGGCCGCGGGCTTCTTCATCTGTGCAAGATGTTTCTCCGTCGCAACCTCGTCGAATTCCGCCGCCTCACGCTCCTCGATCCGGATCGCGTCCTGCGGGCACGTGCCCAGGCACGCCCCCAGGCCGTCACAATAGATCTCGCTGACCAGGCGGGCCTTGCCCCCGATGATCGCAATCGCGCCCTCGGCACACGCGGTCACGCACTCGCCGCACCCGTTACACTTCGCCTCGTCAATTTTGATGATGTTTCTTTTTGCCATTACACTATCCGTTCATTCTGAATTACGGGTGCGGTCCCGGCGCGCTTGCGCCGGGCCGCCCCATATTTAAACTCATGCCAGCATCGCCGCCATATCATCCTTTACATTGGTGATCGGCGCGATATTGAAATTCTCAACCAGTACGTTCAACACGTTCGGCCCCACAAACGCCGGCAGCGACGGTCCAAGCTTCATATTCTGAATGCCCAGGTGCAGCAGCGTCAGCAGAATGCAGACCGCCTTCTGCTCGTACCAGCTCAGCACGAACGACAGCGGCAGATCGTTGACGCCGCAGTTGAACGCGCCCGCCAGCGCGACGGCGATCTGGATGGCCGAATATGCGTCGTTGCACTGACCCACGTCCAGCAGCCGCGGAATGCCGCCGATGTCGCCGAACTCGAGCTTGTTGAAGCGATACTTGCCGCAGGCCAGGGTCAGGATCACGCAATCCTCCGGCACCGCCTGGGCGAACTCCGTGTAATAATTGCGGCCCGGCTTTGCCCCGTCGCAGCCGCCGATCAGGAAGAAGTGCTTGATCTTGCCGGCCTTGACCGCGTCAATCACCGCACCGGCCGCCTGCATCACGGCATTACGGGCGAACCCGATGGTAATGTACTTTTCCTCGGCGTCCACGGTGAATCCCGGCGCCGCCAGGGCCGCGTCGATCACCGGCTGGAAATTGCCGTCGGCAACATGCTGCACACCCGGCCAGGCGACCAGGCCGCTGGTGAAGATCCGCGCCTTGTAGGTCTCGCGCGGTCGCTGAATGCAATTGGTCGTCATGAGGACCGCGCCCGGAAACGCGTCGAACTCCTTGGCCTGGTCCTGCCACGCCCCGCCATAATTGCCGACGAGGTGCTTGTATTTTTTGAGGCCCGGATACGCCAGACACGGCAGCATCTCGCCATGCGTGTACACGTTGATCCCCTTGCCTTCGGTCTGCTTGAGCAATTCCTCAAGATCCTTGAGATCATGCCCTGAAACCACGATTGCCTTGCCCTTGATCGGCGTCACACGCACCTGCGTCGGCTCCGGATGCCCGTAAACGCCGGTATTGCCCGCGTCCAGCAGTTCCATCACGCGCAGATTCACTTCGCCGACCTTCAGCGCCATGGGCACCAGTTTGTCGACCTGCGTGGCGTCGTCGCCCGTCAGGAAGTCCAGCGCCTCGTGGAAATACGCAAACACCGCCTCATCCTCCTGGCCCAGAATCACCGCATGATCCGCATACGCGGCCATTCCCTTGAGACCGTACAGGATCAACTCCTCCAGCCCCGCCACATCCGGTCCCAACGCGTCCAGCCGCTGCTGGATGCCTGCTGCCTGCGCCTGTGCCACCAGCGCTTCGTGACCCTCCGCCGGACTGTACGTCGCGGGCCCCGCCAGTTTTTCAACCGGTTTGCCCGCATCGCGGGCCGCCTTCTCATAAAGCCCCTTCGCCCGCTCGATAACCTTGCCGGCCTTGCGAAGCAGCGCATCCAGGCGGGCCGGATCAAAGTTGACGTTCGTGACCGTCGTAAAGAGCGCCTCAAGCACGAAGAGATCCACGGCACGGTCCCGCGCCCCCAACTGCCGCGCCCGATGGGCGTACATCGAAATACCCTTGGCGGCATGAACCAGCAGATCCTGCAAGTCCGCGGTTTCCGGATCCTTGCCGCAAACACCCATCTTCGTACATCCTGTCCCCTTGGCCGTCTGTTCACATTGATAACAAAACATGCTCATCCTTCCCAATTACAATTCTACTTTAACCTTTGATTTGCATCTCGTTTATTCTATCAGCCGACTTTGAGCCGAGCCCTGTCTACGCTCGTATCATCGTCAGCAGCATCTTAAACCGTTCTCCCGCCGTCACCGAATGGGGCACATTGCCGGGCATGATAATCAGCTCGCCTGCCGCGACTTCGGTCTCGTTGCCTGCGATGCGTATGAGTCCTTTGCCGTCGACCACCTGAACCACGGCATCATACGGCGCCGAGTGTTCGCTGAGCCGCTGACCCGCGTCGAAGGCAAACAACGTCAGTGTGCCCGCCGCCTTATCCAGTATCGTCTTGCTCACAACCGCATCCTTTGCGTATTCAACTAATCCCGCCAGGTCGGCCGCCTTGCCGACACACGCCTCAAGCACGCTATTTCGCTCGTTCGCACCCATTGTTATTATCCCTTTCCCGCCGTCGACGTTTCTTCTTTTTTCTCAATCAGGTCCGCCAGAGTCATCTGCTTCAGGTAATCCTCGATATGTTCCTGCAATGCGGCAATTCTGGGCTTAATACGGCACTTCGGCTGGCGCGGGCATGTGTGCCCGGTCATAAAACACGTATTGACTGTTACCTCGCCCTGCACCGCCCCGACCACATCGAGCAGGCTGATATCCTGAGGCCGCCGCGACAATGCAAACCCCCCGTGAGGCCCCATCGTGCTCGTCACCAGACCCGCCGCCGCCAGTTTCTGCAAAATTTTGGCCGCAAACGGATAAGCGATGTCCTCATCCTTGCTCAACTGACGCGTCGAGATCACCTCGCTGTCGTACCGCTCGGCAAGGTTCACCATCGCCCGCAACGCATAATCGGAGTTCTGTCGTAGGATATTCATCTGTTCAGTTCCAGTTCTCAGGAAACCTCATCGATCTCTGTAAGACTAATATAGTCTTACATCGGCATACTGTCAAATCCAAAATAATGTTTTGGAGAAAAAAATTATTTACGGAGAAACCAGGGGCCTGCTGCTTTAGTCCTGCAGCCAGACGTGGAGCACAGGCGCTCCGTAATTGTACGGCTTGCCGACGATGTCCAGTTTGCCGTCGCCGTTGACGTCGCCCAACCTTGATTCGTGATTGGCCAGACCCACCGCTACGATCTGCAGGGTGAAGCCGCCCTTGCCGTCGCCCCAGAAGACCATGGTGCGGGCCTTGGCGCCGGCGCCGGGGTTGCCCATCTCGCCTACGAAGATATCCATGTGCCCGTCACCGTTGATATCTGCGACGTCAAGCGAATGGCCGTGAACCACCTCCTTGAGCAGCGTGCGGCCGACCCACTTGCCGCCCTGCCATTGGTACCATTCCAGCGGCCCATCCGAATCGCCGGGGCTGATGACCACCTCGGGCCGCCCGCCCGCAATCAACTGCGTCGCCTTGATGCGGGTGTTCGGCCGGTCTGCGATGCGGTGCGGCACAAACCGCCCATCCGAGTATTCGAACCAGTAACCGGCGCCGACGATATCCCGCCGGCCGTCCAGATTCACATCCGCCACGTCCATGCCTTCATGCCCCGCCCCACCCAGATAGGTAAAGATTGCCTCGTACCGCCATCTCAGAGCCTCGCGCGGTTTTGCTGGGATTTGGGCCAGGAAAAGCTTTCTTGCCGTCTGGCTCCACCATGCCAATTCGACCTGCCCGTCACCGTCAAAATCCCCAAAGCGGCTGTCGTGCTGGTAGCGGGCGTTGTCGCCGGACTTGATCAGCCGCCGCCTCCACGGCACGGCCGCGTCGTACACCGGATACGGGTTCTCCCACCACCATGCACCGTCATCGCGCGAATCGCCGCAAAAGGTGATATCCAGATCGCCGTCGCCGTCGATGTCGTACGAATCGCCCCCCGCCTCGATGTGCAGCGGCCTGTCTTCAATCACGAAGCGGTCCCACTTCCGGTCGCCCCGGTACTTGTACCACACCACCGAAGGCGCCTGTGTTCGCTCTGTTACGACAATGTCATCGATGCCATCTTTATCGATGTCGAGCACCAGACAAGCAGTCTGCTGACTGCCGGCGTTGACGCCCACCAGCCCCGACTCAGGTCCCGAAACCAGCGTCCATGTCACCTGCCCCAGCGACATCGCGCCCAATGCGGATACCGCGACGACTGACAGCAACAAGCCCAGCCGAGTATTCATAAGACATTCTCCGTTTTGATCTGCTCTGCCGCGTTTACTCTTATCTTATCAACCAGGTCATTCAAATTGCAAACGCGGCTGACCGCCGCCGTACTCATCATCTGCTTATTAAACATTCGACACTCCTCGCCTCCACTTGGTAGCTTCGGACGGCGCCTGCCGGCGCGGTCGAGTGCTTATCTGAACCCATGCCCAGAATATGCATTATCGGGCCTAAAAGCAAGACCAATTCCCCGGCCCGTGCCGCAGGGCTGTCGCTTCTCCCAGTTCACATCCCAAACCCAACCTCCGGCGACAATGGAGAGCAAAACCGGTTGGGCAGAGGCCAAAATCAGGAGCATCTGTTCGCCGGGGGGGATCTTGGCCTCTGCTCTGAAAATAGCATGCGGTACGCACTTTTCACTATTCCGGGTGTCCAGTTATGGACATGATTGGCTGGGGCCCCGACCGGTTTTGCTCGGTCCTGGCGGCGCCGCACTGCCCAGTGAGTTATGAGGAGAATGCGTTTGGCCTGGGATGCGCCGGCAAAAACTTGAAACCTGCCCGAAAAACGGGTATGATATAGAGTCGGCCCGTCGCGAACACCGGACAGCCCGGGCCAGTAGTAGTGCCAAACACACGAATGCAGTCATGGGAAAAATGATCATGGCAAAACCAGTGAACCGACGCACATTTCTAAGCGGGTCGATTGCCGCCTCCACGGCCGCCGCCCTGGCGCTTAGCCTGGAAGAAAAGGCGCTTCTCGCCCAGGGCGACACCGTCGAGGCAGCGGCGGTGCCTGCCGAAAAGGGCCCGATGGGAAAGATCGGCAGCGTTGAGATCAGCCGATTGATCTGCGGAGGCAATCTGCTCAACGGATATGCACACGCCCGCGACCTGATTTATGTTTCCGAACTGCTCAGGCGATATTTCACCGACGAGAAGATCATGGAGACGTGGCAGCTTTGTGAATCCGCCGGTATTAATACGATGATCTCCACATGCGACTGCCCTTATTCGGGCGGCAAGGATCCGACCGTCCGCCTCCTCAACCGCTATCGCAATGAGCACCGCGGGCGGATGCAATGGATCGCGCAGTGCCAGCCGCAAGGCAAGGGAATGACCGACAGCATGCAGCGGGCCATCGATAACGGCGCCTGCGGCGTCTTTCTTCAGGGAGAGGTCGGCGACCGGTTTGTACGAGAAAACCGCCTCGATCTGATCGAGAAGATCGTTACGTGGATTAAGGACAAAGGCGTACTGGCGGGTGTTGCGGGGCATTCGGTTGACGTGCCAATCGCTGTTGAAACCGCCGGAATGCCCGTGGACTTCCACATGAAGACGCTGCATCACCATAATTATTGGTCGGCCATGCCGGCCGAGCAGAAGCTTGAGGTGAGCGCCAACCACAATGACAATTACTACTGCCGCACACCCGAACAGACCATTGAGTTCATGAAGGAAGTGAAGACGCCGTGGATCGCTTATAAGGTTCTCGCCGCCGGCGCCATCCGGCCGCAGAGCGGCTTCGATTATGCCTTCAAGAACGGAGCCGACTTCGCCTGCGTCGGCATGTTTGATTTTCAGGTCAAAGAGGACCAGTCCGTTGCCAAAGACGTAGTCGCGCGGTATAAGAACCGCACCCGCCCCTGGCGGGCCTGACTGGGAGTAGGTAAATGCAGGCGTTACCCGCCGGCACATGCTGCTTAAAACAAAGAGGGAATTATGTCTGAAAATATCGATCGCCGCAATTTCATGAAGCAATCCGCCGTCGCCGGCGCCGCAGCCTCGCTGGCCTTCAGCCTCGAAGAGAAGGCCCTGCTCGCCAAAGATACCGCAGCCGGCGCCGACAAGAAGCCCGCCCGCAAAATGAGCATGGGCAAAATCGGCAATCTGGAACTCAGCCGACTTGTCTGCGGCGGCAATCTCATCAGCGGGTATGCCCACAGCCGCGACCTCATCTATGTCTCGCCCCTGCTGAAGCATTATTTTACCGATGAAAAGATCCTCGACACGTGGCAGATTTGCGAAGAGAACGGCATCAATTCCTGCACGATCTACAGCGGCGACCCCAAGGCGGTCGAACTGTTCGGACGCTATAAGAAGGAGCGAGGCGGCAAAATGGTGTGGCTCGCCCAGACGGCTCCGCAGGCAGATACCATAGAGAAGACCGTCGACGAAGCCATGGCAAACGGCGCCGCCGCCATCTACCTGGTCGGCAACATGGGCGACCGGTGGTCCTTCGATAACCGCATGGATCTGATTGACAAATTCGTCAACTATGTCAAGAAGCAGGGAGTTCCGGCGGGTGTTGCCGGCCACGCGCTGGATACCCCCATTGCCGTCGAATCGGCCGGCATCGATGTGGACTTCCACTTCAAGACGCTCCACAGCAACGAGTACTGGTCGCGGCGCCGTCCCGATCAGACCAAGGCCGTCATCGAAAGCTACAATACCGACAACTACTGGGACCTGACGCCGGAACAGACCATCGAATTCATGAAGGAAGTCAAAAAGCCCTGGATGGCCTACAAGGTGCTCGCCGCCGGCGCCATCCGCCCGCAGGACGGCTTCAAATACGCCTTCGAAAACGGCGCCGACTTCGCCTGCGTCGGCATGTTCGACTGGCAGGTCGCCGAAGACGTCCGGATCGCCGACAAAGTCGTCGCCGAATGCCAGCGCCGTCCACGCGCGTGGATGGCATGATGAAAAACGCGCATCGCACCCTCTGCCCGATCCTCGCAGGTATGCTGATGGCATGCCTGCCCGCCCAGGGCCGCGCCGAATTCCGCGACCTTTACAGCGATACGTGGGTCGCCGCCGACGCCCTGGGCCGGACGCTTCCGGGCTATGAGGAGTGCGGCCCGCCGCGCAAGGACAGAACCGTCGGCATCTTCTATTTCCTCTGGCTCGGCCAGCACGGTGTCGGCGGCCCCTATGACATCACCGCCATGCTCGCCGACAATCCCGACGACCCGAAGTACGGCCCCCCCGGCGCCTTTCACCATTGGGACCAGGCCGAACTGGGCTATTATCTTTCCGACAGCGAATACGTTATCCGCAAGCACGTCTCGATGCTCGTCGACGCCCAGATCGACACCCTCATCTTCGATGTCACCAACGGCCCCACCTACAACGGACCGTACATGACCGTCTGCAAGGTCTTCACCGAACTCCGCAACGCGGGCCGGCCGACGCCGCAGATATGCTTTCTCACCCATTCCCACTCCGCCCAGGTGATCACCCGTATCTACAACGACTTTTATGCGAAGAACCTCTACCCTGACCTCTGGTTCCGCTGGAAGGGCAAACCGCTCATCCTTGGGCCCGCCGAGAACCTCGACCCTGAAATCAGGGACTTCTTCACCATCCGCGACTGCTGGGCATGGACCCACGGCAAAGACACCTGGCAATGGCTCGACCACACCCCGCAGAAATACGGCTGGCACGAATCGCCCGACAAACCGGAAGAAGTCTCCGTCTCCGCCGCCCAACACCCCACCAGCAACATCGGCCGCAGTTTCCAAAATGGCAAGCAGCCGCCGCACGACAAGTACGCCAGGACCGACACCATGCACCTCGGCCTGTACTTCGACGAGCAGTGGAAGTCCGCCCTCAAGACCGATCCGCAATTCATCTTCATAACCGGCTGGAACGAATGGGTCGCCCAGCGTTTCATCACCACCTCAGGCCAGCATTTCCTCGGCCGACCCCTGCCCGACGGCGGCACCTTCTTCGTCGACCAGTACAGCCAGGAGTTCAGCCGCGACATCGAACCCATGGCCGGCGGCCACACCGACAACTATTACTACCAGATGATTGCCGGAATACGCCGTTACAAAGGCGTCCGCCCGCCGCCCACCGCATCACCGCCAAAGACGATCACCGTCGACGGCGATTTCTCCGACTGGACCGACGTCCGCCCGGAATACCGCGACACCATCGGCGACACCCTCCATCGCAGCGAACGCGGCTGGGGCAGCGCCGGCACATACACCAACACCACCGGCCGAAACGATTTCGTCGCCGCCAAAGTCGCCTGCGACGCCGCCGCCGTGTATTTCTACATCCAAACGGCCGACGCCGTCACCCCCCGAACCGACCCAAACTGGATGCTCCTCTTCATCGACGCCGACTGCGACCCTGCCACCGGCTGGCACGGCTACGATTATGTCGTCAACCGAAGTGTCGTCGACGACATGGCCACGACCCTCGCCCACACCGACGGCCGATGGAACTGGAAAACCGTCGCCCAACTCCCCTACCGCGTCCGCGGCAGCGAGATGGAAATCCGCATCCCCCGCAATCGGATCGGCCAGGAAGCAAAAATCGCCTTCGATTTCCACTGGGCCGACAACATACAAAAAGAAGACGACATCATCGAATTCGCCGTCAGCGGCGACAGCGCACCCAACCGCCGCTTCAACTACCGCTACCAGCAGCCTGCCAAGTAATGCCCTTGCATTTGCCGCCTTTGCCTGTACACTGTCGCCTTCCGGTGTAACCAGCCTCCGAAAACGAAAGGTCGCACATGAAAGACATCCGCGTTGCATCCGTCCAGTTCGAACACGCCGACGGCGACAAGCAAGTCAACTTCTCCCGAATCGAACACTTCGTCACCCTCGCCGCCCAACAGGGCGCACAGCTCATCGCCTTCCCCGAATGCTGCATCACCGGCTACTGGCATCTCCGCCGCCGCAGCCGAGAAGAACTCCTCCAACTCGCCGAGACCGTGCCCGACGGCCCGTCCTCCCAGCGCCTCATGCAGCTGGCACGCACCCATAACATGACCATCGCCGCCGGCCTCGTCGAACGCACCGCCGACGGCACGATGTTCAACACCTATGTCGTCGCCATGCCCGACGGCCGATTCGAAAAACATCGCAAGATCCACTGCTTCGTCAGCGAACACCTCAGCAGCGGCGATCAATACACCGTCTTCGACACGCCCCACGGCTGCAAGCTCGGCATCCTGATCTGCTACGACAACAACATCGGCGAAAACGCCCGCATCACCGCCCTCAAGGGCGCAGAAATCCTCCTCGCCCCGCACCAGACAGGCGGCTGCAAGTCCCCCAGTCCCTGCTGCATGGGGCTCGTCGACCCGGCCCTGTGGCACAACCGAAAGAACGACCCCGCCTCCATCGAAGCGGAATTCAAAGGACCCAAAGGCCGCCAGTGGCTCATGACCTGGCTGCCCGCCCGCGCCCACGACAACGGCCTGTTCCTGATCTTCGCAAACGGCGTCGGAACCGACGACAATGAAATCCGCACCGGAAACGCAATGATCCTCGACTGCTACGGACGAACGCTTGCCGAAACGTGGAAGGCCGATGACGACATGGTCGTCGCCGACCTCAACGCCGCCCTTCGCGAAAACTGCACCGGCGTCCGCTGGCGAAGATCCCGCCGCCCCGAACTCTACACCCCGCTGACCCAGCGCACCGGCGTCGAACGCGACACCCGAACCGTCCGCTTCGAAGGCCTCGACCTGTAACACGCACGCTCCGTCAATCCACCCCGAGTTTGCGTCGCAGCATATCGAGGTTGACCACGTCCTCCTCGTTGTACCTGAGCAGCGTTTCCAGCGCGTCCCCGTCGGCGTCGTTCTTGTACCGCCACCAGAGGACAACCGCCATGAACCCGTCCATGTCGGGCAGGTCCCGCGTGATGCCGATCTTCTTCTCGACCGCCTTGAGACCGCCCTTGAGGTCGTTCTTCCAGCAGGCGTACATCAAATCGGTGTGCCTGATGCTCTGCTTAAGATCCAGCTTCAGCTTCGCCTTGATCATCGGCAGATCGAATCGGCTGCCGTTGTACGTATAGAGCTCGTCGACCCCGTGCAGCGTCTCGAGTATCCAGTCGTCGGTGATCGTCTCGACCTGCCGCGCCACGCGGATTTGGCCGTCCTGCTCGACGGCGATACCCACAACGGTGATCTCGCTGAACGCGCGGCTCAGGCCCGTCGTCTCGATATCGAGATACGCCCTGGTCTTGCTTCGGATAACCGGTGTCGCTTCCATCAAACCGCGTCAGATTTCCTTCCATGTGCCGGGAACGGGCGCCGGGTAGCGCCCCTGGCTGTCGGCCAGCACCGGAGCCGGCCCGGCGGCCGTGAGGCTGGCGATATCCGGATGAAACTTGAAATTCGAGGCCAACATCTCGTCCCACGTAATGGTCCGCTGACAGTGAACGGCCGCCCGCCCCATGATCGACGCCAGATTCGCATAGGCCGCCCGCTCCGTCTCGTTGTGCGGCTTATCGTTTCGGATCGCATCCAGCAGCACGTCCCATTCAACCTGGTAAGGGCTGACCCGCTCCCGCGGCGGCGTCCAGCCGATGTTGTCCTTGTCGCACCGCTGATCTTTATAAATGTGAACCGTCGGCATGTGCACGTTGCCCGAAAACTGGGCCGCGCACTGGCTGCCGTGGACGAACGTGGCGAACTCGTCATGACACTTCTGCATCAGACGGTTGTTCACAATGGCCTTGCCGCCGTCGGCGAAGGTGTATTCAATGGAATACGTATGAAGATTCTGGCTGCAGTCGTCGCTGTTCGGCTCCCGCCCGCCGATGCCGTGCGCCGACACGGGCCACCCGCCGTGGATCCAGCAGCACTCGTCGACCTGGTGAATCATCATCTCGATGAACCACGCCGAAGAAGTCCACAGGAAGAAATACGGCCGCCGAATCTGCCACAGCACCTCGCTCTCGCCGCCCGCATACGGGCCGAGACGGGCGCCGGGGTCCATGCGGTACGCTCGCACCAGAACGGGCTGGCCGATGGCCCCTTCCCGGATCTTTTCGATCAGCGCCTGGCGCGCCGAGGAATGCCGACACATCAGCCCGCACCCCATTTTGAGGTTCTTGGCCTGAGCCCGCTTGCCGATCGCAAGGATTTCACGCGTGCCGCCGGGGTCCGGGGCGAAGGATTTCTCCATGAAGACGTGAACGCCCTTCTCGACGGCATAGTCGACGTGCAGCGGGCGAAACGCAGCGTGCGTCGCCTGGATCATCACGCCGCCGGCCCCCACGCAATCGACGGCCTTGCGCCACGCGTCGAAGCCGATGAACCGCCGTTCGGCGGGCACATCCACCTGCGCGCCGAACTGCTCGCTGAGCGCCTTGTGGGAGCGGCTCATGCGGTCCTCGAAAAGGTCCGCCATGGCGACCAGTTTGACCGGCCCCGCCGAACTGGACAAGGCGTTGCCCGCCGCCCCGCTGC
>JACZKQ010000123.1 GCA_014859965.1 Phycisphaerae bacterium | reverse complement strand
GGGATGCTTCGCGGGCGGGGGCTTATGAGGCGGCTTGCCGGCTGCGGCGGCAGGTGGCGTTTGCAAATCCGCTGCGGGATTTCGATGCAATCATTTTCCTGAAGCATCACCGGGCTCGCTATCAGCATATGGTGGATCAGTACTACGGGTTTCATGCGGAGCCGGGGGGCGGAGTGTTTGTGCTGCGGGATGCGTTCGGGGCCAGCCCGACGGTCGTCGACGTGCTGGAGAGGTCTGTGGTGCAGAACGGGCGGCGGGAGGGGCGGACGCTGGCGGGGGGTTCGTTTATTTCGCTGGATTTGTCGTGGGACGGGCGCACGATTCTGTTTGCGTGGACGGAGGCGGCGGCGACGGTGGACGTCTGGTCGCCGGAGAGCACGTATCACGTTTTCCGGGCGAACGTCGACGGGACGGCCCTGGTGCAGTTGACCGACGGGTCCTGGAACGATTTCGATCCGTGCTTCATGCCGGACGGGCGGGTGGTATTTGTGTCGGAGCGGCGGGGTGGCTATTTGCGGTGCTCGGGTGCGGGCGGGCGGCCGAATCCTACGTATACCATGCACACGATGAACCTCGACGGCGGGAACATCTCCCGGCTTAGCTTTCATGAGACGCATGAGTGGCATCCGAGCATCGACAACGACGGAATGGTGGTGTATACGCGGTGGGACTATGTGGATCGCGATTCGGATATTGCGCACCATATCTGGACGTGTGCGCCGGACGGGCGGGACCCGCGGAGCTTTCACGGCAATTATCCCGAGGTGCGGGAGATGCGGCCGTGGATGGAGATGAGCATACGGGCGATTCCGGGGTCGCACAAGTATGTGGCGGCGGCGACGCCGCATCACGGCCAGAATTACGGGTCGCTGGTGTTGATCGATGGCCGGCTGGACGACGACCATGCGATGTCGCAGGTGCGGCGGATTACGCCGGATGCGATGCTGCCGGAGTCGGAGGTTGCGCCGGGCGTGCCGGGGCCGAAGCATGCGGCGCGGTATAATGTGAAGGCGGAGGTGTATGGGACGCCGTGGCCGCTGAGCGAAGATTACTATCTGTGCGTGTACGATCCGGGAGGGCGGAACTATGGGCTTTATCTGCTTGACAGCTTTGGCAATAGGGAACTGCTGTATCGCGACCCGCTGATTGCGTGCCTCGATCCGATTCCGTTGCGGGCCAGACCCCGGCCGCCTGTGATTGCCGGGTTATCAACCCAAGCCACGGATGCCGCAACGGGGCAAATCGCCGTTATGAATGTGTATGACAGCGATTTTGACTGGCCTGTGGACGCGAAAGTGACCGCGCTGCGCGTGGTCCAGCTCTTTCCTAAGGCCACGCCGCGGGAGTACGAACCGAACATCGGCGCCGCCCGGCAGTCGCTGGCGCGGGGGGTGTTGGGCACGGTGCCGGTGGAGGCCGACGGCAGCGCCTGCTTCGAGGCGCCGGCCGGTGTGCCGCTGTATTTCCAGGCGATTGATGAACGGGGCATGGCAATCCAGTCCATGCGGTCCGACACATATGTGCATCGCGGGCAGTCACTGGTGTGTCAGGGGTGCCATGAGCCGAAGCGAAGGGCGGCGAGCAAGATGTCGCCGGGCATGCCCGCGGCGCTGCGGCGAGCGCCTTCGCAAATTACTCCCGAGGCGGAAGGCTCGTACCCGCTGTCTTATCCGCGCCTGGTGCAGCCGGTGTTGGATGCAAAGTGCGTGGCGTGTCACCGCCGCGAAAAGGCGTGCGACCTGGGTGGGGAGGTCTCCGGCAAGTGGGGGTGGTCCAAATCATTTGAGAACCTGTCGAAGTTTGGCTGGGCCAGACACGGCGGCAATGGAGCGATCAAGGACAACGGGACCAGCCGGTCGATCGCCGGGCAAGTGGGCGCGCGGGCCTCGAAGCTGTATGAGATTCTCGAGAAGGGCCATTATGATGTGCAGTTGTCGGCTGAGGAGATGCGGCGGATCACGTTGTGGCTTGACTGCAACACGAATTTCTTCGGTGCTTACCACGATCTCGAGGCGCAGGCGAGAGGCGAGCTGGTAATGCCGACCCTGGAATAGAACGCAATCCCGCTTGCGTTCAGAGCATTTGACGGGAGGATGTGCATGAAAGCAGTAACGATGATTTGGGCCGCATGTTGTTTAAACATATGCCTGCTAATCTGCCTCGTTGGCTCCTCTGTTGCCGCATCGCAAGCGACGCGCGGACAAGTTGGGCCTGTGCGGGCGGCGGTCGAGGATTTGATGGAGACGTTCGGCTCGGATTATTCCGGCGGCGAGGGTTTCCTGCGGCGGCTGGAAGCGATTGAAAGACGGTTGCAGGCGGCGGTCGGCGACGATTCTGCGGCTGCGGCGGCCCAATTGGACGTGCTGCAGCGGGAGGCGTTGACTGCAAATCCATTGGTGAGCGGGCAACCGATTCTTTTTGTGGCGCGCAAGCAGTATCGGCCCGATCATCACAACACCGCGACGCTTTTTCAGACGGGAGAGATCAACACGCAGAGCTTCACCGGCGGCGCTGCGCTCAAGACAATCGATCTGAAAACAGGCAAGGTCCACACGCTGGTCGAGACCGCTGCGGGCGTCGTGCGTGACCCGGAGGTGCATTTCAACGGCCGGCAAATCGTGTTCGCGATGCGAAAAGACATTAGCGACAACTATCACATCTACGAGATCAATGCCGACGGTACGGGCCTGCGGCAGTTGACCGCGGCGGCGGACGTTACGGATATCGATCCGCTGTACCTGCCGGATGGGGCGATCGCCTTTTCGTCGACGCGGGAGCCGAAGTACTGCATGTGCAACCGGCACATCATGGCCAACCTCTTCCGGATGGAGGCCGACGGGGCGAACATTCACCAGATCGGCAAATCCACGCTGTTCGAAGGGCACGGCACGCTGCTGCCGGACGGGCGGATTTTGTATTACCGCTGGGAGTACATCGACCGCAATTTCGGCGATGCCCAGGGGCTCTGGACAGTAAACCCGGACGGAACAAATCAGGCGGTCTACTGGGGCAACAACACGAATTCGCCGGGGGCGGTGATAGACGCCCGTCCTGTTCGGGACACCCAGCAGGTGATCTGTACGTTCAGCTCATGTCATGACCGCCCTTGGGGGGCAATTGCGATTGTGGACCGCCGTCTGGGTCTGGACGGCCGCGGGCCCGTGGTGCGGACGTGGCCGGCGGATGCCGTCGATCTGGTCGGCAACGGCGATTTTGATACATTTGTAAGGGTCAGTCCCAAGTATGAGGACCCGTATCCCCTCAGCGACAAGTACTTCCTGTGCAGCCGGATGACTGGACAAGGTGAGCAGATGGGGATCTATCTGCTGGACGTGTTCGGCAATGAAATGCTCCTGCATGCCGAAGGCGACGGGTGTTTTGATCCGATGCCTCTGAAGCACCGCGATTGTCCGCCGATCATTCCGTCCCGGCGGGACTTTGAGGCAGACAAAGGGTACCTGTACGTAACGGACGTTTACGAAGGAACCCACATGAAGGGCGTCACGCGCGGCGACGTGAAATTCCTTCGTGTGGTGGAATCGCCGGAGAAGCGATTCTGGGTGCCGTCGGCGCAGTGGGGCGGGCAGGGCCAGGAAAACCCGGCAATGGCGTGGCATGACTTCAACAACAAGCGGATTCTGGGCACGGTGCAGGTCGAGGCCGACGGTTCGGCGTATTTTGAAGTGCCTTCGGATACGTTCGTGTATTTCCAGTTGCTCGACGCCGACGGCATGATGATTCAATCGATGCGCAGCGGCACGGTGGTTCAATCGGGCGAGCAGACGGGCTGTGTGGGCTGCCACGAAAATCGCCGCAGCGCCGGTGTCGCCGATAACGCGAAGATGCCCCAGGCGCTGCGCATGCCCCCGGCGAAGCTTGCCGACTGGTATGGCCCGCCGCGACTGTTCGATTATATGGCCGAAGTCCAGCCTGTTTTCGACAAGCACTGTGTGCGCTGCCACGATTTTGGCAAGGAGGCCGGCAAGAAGCTTGTTCTGGCGGGTGACCGGGCCAACACTTTCAATGCGTCTTATAAAGAACTGTGGCGCAAGAAATACATCAACGTCGTCGGGGCCGGGCCGCACCCCACTCAGGAGGCCTATTCATGGGGTTCGCACGCAAGCAAAATTGTCAAACAGATCCGCCAAGGGCACAATAATATCGCACTGGACAAGGAGAGTTTTGACCGAATCGTCACATGGATCGACATCAACGGTCCCTATTACGCACGGTACGACAGCGCCTATCCGCATAATCTGTCAGGGCGGTCGCCATTGGACAACGGACAGATCGCCAGATTAACTGAACTGACCGGGGTGCCGTTTGCGCAGTTGGCCAGTCATCACGCCAGCCGTGGGCCGCAGGTGAGTTTCGATAGGCCCTGGTTGAGCCCCTGTCTGTCAACGTTAAATAAGAATGGCGACGGTTATGCCGAGGCGCTGGCGATTATCGAGGCCGCAGCGGCAATGCTCAAGCAGCGGCCCAGGGCGGACATGCCCGGCTTCGCGGCATGGGAGGTGGACCGGAGGCGCCAGGAAAAATATGCCGCGAGGCAGGCTATCGAGTTTGAGAATCGCCGGGCGATCCGGACAGGAGATAAGGTATACGACAGGCCTTAAGAGCGGCTTTCAGCCAAGGGGTCCGATGAGAAGATAGGCACGATACCGTCACTGCTGCCGCGGGCGGCCCTTTCCCGTATACCTTCTAATGAGGAGATCAGAGATACCTGCTTATGGTTGCGCCGGCTATCTGGGCGTAAGGAGACGGTCTGTTAAGCCGGATCGATTTTCGACTTCGATAGAAAAGGTTTGCGTATGCTTGAGCGAACCGTCTGAAACGGTGAAGGTCGCGGCGTAGACGCCGGGCGCGACGGATGAGGTGTTCCAGTCCAGTCGCCACGTTATTGGATCAAAGGTCGCACCCACAGGAAGGCTGTCGGCATAACAGGTAAGCGGGTCGCCATCGGGATCTACCGCGCTCACGCGGTAGGCCAGATGCGTTTTGTTTTCCGTGGGCACGAGCGTTAATTCCCTGAGGAACGGTGGGCGGTTCGTGTTCCACACCCAGAACACAAAGGTGCGGCTCGTCGAGAGGGCGTGGTCGGATGCGGTAACGGTGAGGGCAAAGGGTACGGCAGAGCCTCGCTTTGCGATGTTAAAAGGGGGCGTCCATGAGAAAACACCGTTTTCGAACGTTGCCCCAACAGGAAGCGTGTTGCACACCAGGTGGACATCGTCGCCGTCAGGGTCGACGGCGGTGAAGGTAAACTTCCCAAGTGCGCCTTCGGAAATAACCCTCAAGGCGGGCGCTGCAGGTACGGGGACACTGTTGGTGTCTCCAAAAGTCAACCGCAGTTGGGACGCGTTCGCAGGGCCTTGAAACGCCTGGATTGTGAGCGTCAGCGAAAGGCCGCGGAGCGTGAAATCGCCCGCACCCGCGGGATCGAGGCCGATGCCGAAGGGCGTTGCATTGCCGACGTAATCGATCAGTTCGAGCAGAGCCGAAGAGAACTTCACCGGTTGGGCATCGGGGAATTCGAACACAAAGGGACGATCGTAGATTTTCCAGACCCATGAGTCCGGGTCGTCGATGGCGGCCAGCCGGAAGACAGCCGTCTCATGCCCCTGGATGCGGTCGACATAGTCCGGCTTCAGACGGCAGCCGTGGGGTGCGAAGTGATCGACGCCGGGAATGTCGGTATTCTCATGCCAACCGACCGGCGGATTGTCGAGGAGATAAATGACCAGGGTGTTCAGCGGGCTGTCGGAGATGCTGGTGAGGCCGTAGAGCGTAACAACGGCTTCGGTAATAATGTACCCGTCCGGTATCGAGACGCTTTCCGGATCGACGCCCCACGTGTAATAACCGGAAGCGTTTAAACGGGTTGCCGCCGTGTCGAAAGCCTGGCCGGCTGCGGCTGTAAACAAAACCAGCAAAAGTGCGAGTCCGCACCTCTTCATAATTGCCTCCTGAACCCTTCCTCGCCGCGCACTTTGCGCCTGCGTGATACCCCGCCATGCATACTATGCTCGGCATGATATGCTTGATTTAGGGCGTTGTCAAGCGCAAACTTAAGGCTGTGGCGGTTTGGGGGATTTAGACAAGGCGGCAACGGCTGACGAACGGGCGCGTTCAGCGATTGTCGTACATGGATTCATAGTATTGCTGGTACTGCCCGGAGACGACGTGGCGGAGCCATGTTTCGTTGGTCAGGTACCAGTCGATGGTCTTGTTGATGCCGATCTCGAAGGTGACCGAGGGTTTCCAGCCGAGTTGGCGCATGATCTTCGAGGAGTCAATGGCGTAGCGGCGGTCGTGGCCCGGGCGGTCGGTGACGTGGCGGATGAGGGCGGTGCGTTTCTGCAGCCGGCTCAGGATAAGGCCGACCACCTCCAGATTCGTCTTTTCGTTGTTGCCGCCGATGTTGAAGATTTCGCCGGGCGCCGCTTCGGTCAGCACCTTCCAGATGGCGGTGCAGTGATCGTAGACGTAGAGCCAGTCGCGCACGTACAGGCCGTCGCCGTAGACCGGAAGCGCCTTGTCGCCGAGGGCGTTGTTGATCATCAGGGGGATCATCTTCTCGGGAAACTGGTATTCGCCGTAGTTGTTGGAGCACCGCGTGATGTTGTACCGCAGGCCCCAACTGTGCCCGAAGGCCCGGACGAGGTGGTCGGCGGCGGCCTTGCTGGCCGAATACGGCGAGTTGGGGCTGATGGGGGTCTCTTCGGTGAATTTACCGGTGTCGCCTAACGAGCCGTAGACCTCGTCGGTGGATATTTGGATGAAGCGTTCGAGTTTTTTGCCGAGGGCGATCTTGAGCAGCGTGAGGGTGCCGTTGACGTTGGTCTCGATGAAGATGCCGGGGTCGACGAGCGAACGGTCGACGTGGCTCTCGGCGGCAAAGTTGACGATGGCGTCGATCTGATGATCCGTAACGAGCTTTTCAACCAGTTTGGCGTCGAGGATGTCGCCCCTGACGAAGACGTAATTCGGGTGGTCGGTGAATCCGGCGAGGTTCTCGAGATTGCCTGCGTAGGTCAGCTTGTCGAGATTGACGACAAGCGTGTCGGGCTGTTCGCTGAGGACCATTCGCACGAAATTGGCGCCGATGAAGCCGGCGCCGCCGGTGACGAGAATACGTCTCATAATTGCTCCAGGAATTCGGCCAGGGGCTCCTGCCACGGCCGGATGGGTTTATCAAGGTATCTTTGAATCTTATCGCAATCGAAGCGGCTGTTCAAGGGTCGCTCGGCGGCTGTTGCATAATCGGCGCTCCTGCACGGCGACACGTCGACTTTCAGTTTCAAGGTGTCGAAAATGAAGCGGGCCTGTTCGCATCGATTGACGTAGCCGGCGGCGGCATAGTGGAACAGGCCTTCGGGACGCCGATCGGCGGCCAGAAGGTCGCACAGTGCGGCGGCCACTTCGATGGTGGCGGTCGGCGAGCCGACCTGGTCGTCGATGACCTTGAGGGGCTTTCCGCCTCGGGCCAGTTGGATCATCTTGCTGACGAAGTTGTTGCCCGCCTTGCCGTACGTCCATTGAACGCGGACGATGCTGTGTCGACAGCCCGTCTGCGACAGAAGCTGTTCGCCCTGCAGTTTGGTTCGGCCGTACACGCCCAGCGGGTTGGGCAACTCGGTCTCGTCGTAGGGTCCGTCTTTTCGGCCGTCGAAGACGAAGTCCGTGCTGATGTGCAGGACGTACTTGTCCGACTCGACGGCCAGGCGGCCCAGTCTTTCTGCGGCGCCGGCGTTGACCGCGTAAGCTGTCTCGGCGTTGCTCTCGGCGCCGTCAACGTTGGTGTAGGCCGCACAATTGACGATCACGTCGTAATCGGCGATTGCCCCGCGGAGGTGCCGCTCATTGGTGATGTCGAATTCCGGCAGATCGAAAACGCCGACGGTGAAACCGTGCTGCCGGGCTGCCTTCTGGAGGTCCGTGCCTAACATGCCGCGTCCGCCGAGGATGGCCATGCGCTCGCTGCCGTTCGTCATCGGTGATCCTCGTACTGCGGCAGTTGCTCGGGCAGAATCGTCTGGAGCACGGCGAATTTGGCGTCCTTTTCGCTGAGCACGGGCGACTCGACCGGCCAGTCGATGCCGATGGCAGGATCGCTGAAGAGTATGCCGCCTTCGGCGGCCGGGTTGTAGTAGTCGGTGCACTTATATGAAAAAAGTGCGGTCTCGCTGGTCACGCAGAAGCCATGGGCAAAACCGGGCGGAATGTACATCTGGCGATGGTTGTCGGCCGACAGCGCGACGCCGACCCATTTGCCGAACGTCGGCGAGCCGACGCGGATGTCGACGGCGACATCGAACACTTCGCCCGAAAGGACCTGGACCAGTTTGCCCTGCGGATTGGGGTACTGATAATGCAGGCCGCGGAGGATGCCGCGCCGCGAGAACGAGACGTTATCCTGGACGAACGACCGGCGGATGCCGGCCTCTTCGTATCGCTTTTGGCTCCACGTTTCCACAAACCAGCCGCGGGGATCGCCAAAGACCTTCGGCTCCAGTATGACGACACCCGGCAGTTCCGTAGGGACGATATTCACGGGCGTCTCCTCCCTTTGACGAGCTCAATGAGGTATTCGCCGTAATGATTCTTCTTGAGGGGGTCGGCCAGTGCCAGCACCTGTTCGGCGTTGATGAAGCCGAGGTGGTAGGCGATCTCTTCGGGGCAGGCGATCATGAGGCCCTGCCGCTGCTCGACGGTCTGAACAAAATTGGCCGCCTGGAGCATGGAATCGGGGGTGCCGGTATCGAGCCAGGCGGTGCCCCGGCCCAGGATCTCGACCTTGAGCTGGCCCTGCTCGCGATAGACGTTGTTGACGGCCGTGATCTCGAGCTCGCCGCGTGCCGAGGGTTTAATACCCTTGGCGATGTCGGTGATCTGGGCGTCGTAAAAGTAGAGGCCGACGGCGGCGTAGTTCGATCTGGGGTGCTGGGGTTTTTCCTCGATGGAGAGAACCTTGCCCTGCTTGTCGAATTCGATGACGCCGTACCGCTGGGGGTCCTTGACGTAGTAGCCGTAAATGGTTGCTCCCGCGGCGGTTGCCGCGCCGCATGTGAGCGAATCGGCAAGCTTATGGCCGTAGAAGACGTTATCGCCCAGGATCAGGCTTGCCGGGCCGCCGTCGACGAAGCGTTCGCCGATGAGAAAGGCCTGCGCGAGCCCTTCGGGCCTGGGCTGTTCGGCGTATTCGAGGCGGATGCCCCATTGTTCGCCGTCGCCGAGGAGGTGCCGATAAAGCGGCAGGTCCTGCGGGGTGGAGATGACGAGGATCTCGCGGATGCCGGCCAGCATGAGCGTGGTCAGCGGGTAGTAGACCATCGGCTTGTCGTAGAGCGGCAGGAGCTGCTTGCTGACCGCCTGGGTGATCGGGTACAGCCGCGTGCCGCTGCCGCCGGCGAGTATGATGCCTTTCATGGGTTTTGTGCTTTCTTCATAGCCTCTTCGCTTCCGCGGTTTTCGAGCGTAGTGTACCCTGTTTTATCGACGCTATCAAGGGGCGGCATGAGATTTTGGTGACATAGCTGTCAGCTTTTAGCCGTTAGCTGTCAGCAGGGGAGCCGTAAAAGAAGCAACCAATAGTCGTCAAATTGGCTTTGTTTGGTAATTACATCGAGATGGCCGCCATGCCATAGTGCGCCATTTGCCATGTGTCGCTATTGAGCATGAAGTATCTGTTTGCCCAGCTTTTTGCTGAGTCCGGGTTATTAGTCGCTATTAAGGGCTCACAAATATCGCCGGTTCATGCAAATTTCGGGATCCTGCCATTTCGCGGAAATGGCAGATCTGATCCTCATCTTGTGCGCCAAAGTCTACACAGCCTATACGTTGGCGATTTCGGGCACCTGGAAGCCGGGGCGGTTCGGGTCCCTCAGCAGCTTGTTCGCTTCGGCGGCGAACTCGCCTGTGTGCCGCTCGGTTTCCGGGTCGAACGTCAGCCACGGTCCCACGATGTAGTTGTTCCCGTCTTCGGGCAGGCCGGCGCCCTTGCTCATGATCTCATGGAGCTTCATGAAGTGCTCGTACGCATCCTTATTGTCGCCGAATCGGCCCGCCTTGGCGTTGAACGGCACGGGTTTGCCGAGACGATACGAGTTATTCATGAGATGCCCCAAGACGCAGCCGCGGTGTGCGTCGACGGCGTTGCCGTTGGCCATCTTCGGATCGCCGGCCCGGCAGGCGGCGATGAAGCTGCCCCAGCAGCCGCCGGGGGTGACGTGGCCGCTCGGACGGTCGAACTTTTCGCCCTTGTCGCTGCCCTTGGGGTAGTAGAGGCCGCGGATGATCTTGCCGCCGTCCTCGAAGTAGTACTCGTTTTCGACCTGGCGCGGGTAGCCCTTGTAGTCGACGTTGCGCACGTTGAAGTAGACGTACTGGCCATTAGGATACTCGGCCATGCCGAACATCGTGTTGGGCGTCTCGCCCTGATCGTTCCAGGCGAAGCGGCCGCCGAGGGCCATCGCGCGGATCGGGTGAGTCAGTCCTTCGTCCAGGGCCCAGTAGGCCATGTCGAGCTGGTGGGTGCCCTGGTTGTTCATGTCGCCGTTGCCGGTCACCCAGAACCAGTGCCAGTTGTAGTGGACAAAGTTGCCGTGGTACTGGTCGATGACCGCGGGGCCGCGCCACAGGTTCCAGTCGAGATTGGACGGGGGCGCAGACGGCTCTTTGAAGCCGATGCCGCTGCGGGGTTTGCAGCAGTAGCCGTAGGAGATCTTGAGCTTGCCGAACTTGCCCGAGCGGATGAGGTCGTGCAGGCCCGCGTTGCCGGAACTGCTGCGGCTCTGGGTGCCGTGCTGAATGACGACGCCGTACTTCTTCTGGGCCTCGACGGCGACGCGGCCTTCAAAGACATCGTGGCTCATGGGCTTTTCGACATAAACGTGCTTGCCGGCCTGGGCCGCCCAGATGGTCATGAGCGAGTGCCAGTGGTTCGGCGACGCGATGGAGACAGCGTCGAGGGTCTTGTCGTCCAGGGCCTCGCGGATGTCGGTGACGCCTTTGGGCGTGTACTTGCCTCCAGTTCTTTTTTCGACGTCCTTGATCCTGCGGTCCAGCACGCCCCTGTCCGGATCGATCAGGTACGCGACTTCCACGTTGTCCTGCTCCAGCCAGCCGCTGATGTGGCTGCTGCCGCGCCCGTTGACGCCCGCTACGGCGATGCGGAGGCGATTGTTGGCGCCCGGAACCTGTGCGCGGGTCTTGGCGGTGCACACGGTCAAGGCCGTGCCTGCTGCCAGGGACTGTTTCAGAAATGTGCGTCTGCTCGTCTTCGACATGTCAAAACTCCTCTCTTGAGTTAGCAACGGCGAATGCAATTATGGAGGCACTGTCTTTGACGGTATCCGAGCCTCCATTTTGCTTTGGGGCTATTGTACCGCACACCGGGCCTCTTGGCAAGTCGCGGTTCGGGATGTTTTTATCAGGCGAGGTGGCGCCCAGATCAGAACAAGGGCGGTCGTTTCGCTCAGAAGACACAAATCACATTTTGCGAAATTCACCGATAAAGAGTTCGAAAAGATGCAGGCTGCGATTCGGACGTAACCTGAATAGACGCAGTCCAATAATCTTCGGCTCATCCAGGTGGCCCTTTGAGGCTTATGCCAGGTGTCGATGTAATCGTTGGGCCCGAGCCATCGCACCCTGGAAGGATCGACCTTGCGAATCTGGTGCAGACGGATGCATGCGTCCACGCCGAGCGACTTGAAGATGGCCAGCATGAACAAGGAGCAGAAATAAACCCGTGTTCCAGAAGTCGTTTGCCCCGTAGCCAAAGAGGGCGTCGCTGTCGGCGAACATCGCCCTGACGCGATCCGCCGACAGGACCCGGCCGAATCGTAACGAATCATCGAAGCAGGAAAGCTGATCAAATACGGAAGATTCGGAGCCATTGTAAAACCTCCCTGGCTGAAATTTTGGAAACCAAGCCAGAGAGGTTACATACAATTCGGCCAGAGAGGCCGCAAACCAGTAATATGCGACCCGCAGGCAAAAGTCAAGTCGCATTTGCGGTCAACTTGTGCGCAAAGCTCAGAAAAAACATAACAGTGCCATTGGTACATGGTACCTTAATTTATTTCGGCTGCCCCATGCAGCCTGTGGAGAACCTATTTATAACACTTTTAACGAGAGCGCAAGTCCTTTTACTAAAGGAATTTACAATTTTCTCCAAAACCGCGAAACGGTATAACTGGAAACGGCATTAGCTTTCATCAAAAAAGTACCGGACGTCTTCAATTTTCCCCAACTACTTCAGGCGTACTTCGAAATATACTGCTCTTCTTGTGCTAACCGGAAACAGAGTCCACTCAACCGCACCTTTCCCGTGCAGTTCCAGTCTCCAGATGGGTCCCTCTCCTTCGATAAATGTCCTCACGTAACCGTCCCTGTCCGTAAAGCCGTACATCGAATCTGTATCGTTTACGAAAGCAACACGTTGCTCAGGTACAGGATTATTGTCTTGGTCTAGCACTTTACACTTGATTATTGGGGGACCATCCATAGCTTTCCATCGGACTGTATAATAAGAATTTCCTTTCGAATGATAGCTCGTACAGAGGGTACCTGCGCACGCTATCAAGGTGACGAGAATGAAAGCGATTAATATTCTGGCTCTCCGCATAAAGCACGCGTTTCCTTTTAAGTAGAGTATTACTCCGTCCACCCATATGGCGGATTCTGCGAAAGATAATCGCCACTGTTGCTGAAGATCGCTATGGCGTGATCGTTCCAGGACTTGCCAAAGTCTACACCTTTATACCACCATAACTCCAGTGACATAGCTTTTTCTTCGCAACCCTCAAGCATAATTAAGGGACCGGGTCCATTATTTATAGACCTTCCCACCCGGGGTTAATTAAAGGTGTCCGGTACATTTTTTGGTCTTCCTTTGGCTGCTTGGCGTCACCTCACCGCCGGCCGCGTCGAATATCCGCGTCCTGCCGGCGTTAACTAAAGGTGTCCGGTACTTTTTTTGGTCTTCCTTTTCCTCTCAGGGTCGATTCGAGGTTCAGTTCTTTCGCTGTTTTGGCTATCCAGTCGCCATCACCCAAGGGGCATCCCCGTTTCATGCTCCTGCCAATCTGCTCGGCCGCACCGGCATCGACTTGACGATCGACCAGACCTTCCCAGTCGCCGGGAAGCGCCAAGGGTCCTTCCGCCAGCCCGACTTTCGACGCCCGCCCCTCCCGGACGGCAAAGCTCGACCACCGCCGGTCGCCGGCCTGTTCGACGATCCCGGCCCGAACGGGGTTGCCCTCGACATACCGCATGACGGTCAGGTAGTACGCGTTGTCCTGAACAGGAAAGCTCTTATAGCGGCCCTGATACTGATGCCCGATCCCCACCGTGCCGGGCGAGGCGGAGAGGATCTGCTCAAAAGCCTCAAAGTCGCCGCCCTTCTTGAATATCCGCAGCCGTCCGTTGGCACGGTTGAGCACATGATAGACATACCCGCCAAGCGCGATTCGTTTAGGTCGGCCCATAACAGCCATTCAACAACAGAACAGACGTACTGTCAAACACAAACAAGAAGCTGCCAGACACCTTTCAATTCACCTCGATGCCCGGCGCACGCCGGTGAGTTACGCGGTTTCGATCATTCTCTCGACCGCTTCTTTGGCTTCTCTCAGCCCTGTCCCGTGTAGCTTGCGGTAGTATTTGATGGCCTGAATCTTCCTGCCTTGTTGCGCGAGGAGGCAGATGTCGTCATCGGTGACGTTCTCAGGCAGGCATGTATCGCCTGAAGACGAACCGCGCAAAAGGGCCAATACGGCGATAACGGCAGCAACGCCAAGAACGATATACACGACAATCATAATCCCTCCTTGCTTCGAATTTCCTGCTTCCAGTACACAAATCACTTCCCACGATTATAGCGACGCTTAACGGCGATTCAAGACCCGATTGACTTGCAAGGTGTCCGACCTTAATTTAAGGTGTCCGGTACATTATTTGGTCATCCTTTGGCTGCTTGGCGTCACCTCACCGCCGGCCGCGTCGAATATCCGCCTCCTGCCGAAGGCCTCATCCGCATACCCCGCAACCGCCTCGCCCCGCGAACCCCGCCGTTCCATTTTGAAAGAGCAACAACTGATCCAACACCATCATAATAATACCAGTAAAACTCCCCCAAGGCAACAGCTATCACTGTTCCTGTGTCTTCCGGTTCATAGAAATCCCTTCTGCCGGAAAGCTCAACAATGCCATGACCGTTTACACAGTTCTTTTCACACCCTCCTTCATACGCACGCCCAAACGCCAAAGCCGCGCCGCCCCTAATCTTCCAGCAGCGTCAGATCCTCCCCCGGCTTCGCATACCCTTTGCCCGCAATATAAGCCTTCGTCTCTTCAACCATCTCCTCCGTGATGCTGTATCGATACTCCCGATAGTCGTTCACCCGCAGATCTCCTGTCCAGAAGAATCCCCACTTCTCGAAAAACTCCGTCAGGTCCACCTTCCCCACGTCGCAGCAGATCTTCACGAACTCGAACTGATCGCGGATCGAATCATTCCCGCGCCCCGCACTCGGCCGACCCCGCATCTCCTCCATCACGTCCGCATAAAAATCCGCCCGCCCGTTCCGCTCGAAATAAAGGTGAAGCTGCCAGAACGGAACCAGCCGGTCGAACACGTCGCTCACAGAAAGATACGAGCACGGCGGATCCGCATCGATAATCCCCTTGCGCGCCGACGCATAGTTTTTATGAGCCTTGATACGGCTCGAGTTGCCCAGCTTCCCCCCCGTATACATCGAAAACAGATTTACGCTCACCTCCGTCATCCCGCCCCACGTAATATGCGGCATCTGCAGCACGTGCCCCGTCTCATGGCAGAACCCCCAGCACGGGTCACCCTTGATCACCACCTCCGGATCCGTAACCTTCCGCATCGTGCTTCTGTCCCCAAGATACGCCACACCGTCGCCGTCCCGGAACATGTAATAGTTGAAGTTCACCCGTGCCAGAATACGGTTCCGCGGCACCTTGTCATACTTCACCAGCCCCATGAAAGTATAGTGATGATGCAGCATCGTATCATAGTTGCCGATCAGTTCGACCCCCTTGCCCCGCGTAAAAACCTTCAGCCACTCCACTGGATACGCCGCCTGGGTATGCTTGCCCCGCGCATCCATGATCGGGCTCACCGCCTCGTCGAGCAGCCGGTCCCAGTCCGCGTTGCTGTGCACCGCCGCATCGAAAAATCCGTTCACCTTCCCAGTCGCAAAATGCACTACCACCTTCGGCGCCCGCTCCCAATCGTCGTCGAAGTAGCTCACATAAACATTGCTCCCTTTCTCCACGCGGATCACGTTCACCCCCGTCGTCAGCGCGATCGTCTGCTTGTGCAGCCCCCAGCCGTTCGGGTCCTTCGTCGGCTCAACGCCCTCCGCCGGCCGGCGCATCCACTCCGGAACCAGCAGCGAGATCGTCTTGCCCGCCGTCTCGCCCATAAGCACAACGTGCTCGCCCGCCTCTAAGTATATCCCCGTGATGCCCTCGTATCGGCTAAACCCCGTCCCAAGGTTCAGCGCCCGCGCCAGTGCCCCAGGCGACGCATACGCCTCGTAAGCCGCCGCCCGATACGTCTTGTCGTAACTCCCCCCCAGCAGCCCCTTGGCC
>JACZKQ010000122.1 GCA_014859965.1 Phycisphaerae bacterium | reverse complement strand
GGGGACGGGTTGCCGGCGGGGGAGTATGCCTTGTGCGAGATGTTCTGCGATGAGCGGGGGTGCGATTGTCGGCGTGTGTTCCTGTGTGTGGTTTGTCAGGGACGGCCGGGCATGGAGGCGGTTATTGCGTACGGGTGGGAGGATGCGGCGTTTTATGCAGAATGGCTGCACGACGGCGACCCCGAGATGGTGGCGGAATTGCAGGGGCCTGTGCTCAATATGGGCAGTCCTGCGGCACCGTGGGCGCCTATACTGCTCGAATTAGTTAAGCGTTTTGCCCTTGGAGACGCTGCTTACGTGGAGAGGATCAAGCGGCACTATCTTATGTTCCGCGACAAGGTCGAGCGGAGGCGCAGTCGGCGGCGGAAACAAACGAAGAAAAGGCGGCGATGATCGCAGTAGGCGGGTTGAGGGGGGGGGTTGCGTGGGCGCACGGGGTTTTTGTTGGGGTTGAGATTGCTTCGCTTCGCTCGCAATGACAGATGTGTGCTCGCAACGGCAAAGGTGCTCGCACTGACAGAGGTGAGCGCGCTGACAAAGGTGTGCTCGCAATGACATTGGGTGCGCAGGTCTTTATTCGGGGGCGTGGTTTTTTAGCCAGTCTTTGGCGAAGGCGGCGAGGTCGGGGAGGTCTACTTTGGCGTTCTTGTTGAGGTCTGCGCCCTGGCACCATTGGGGAGCGGTGCAGGTGTTGAGCCAGTGGTCGGCGAGGAAGCTGAGGTCGGCGGTGTCTGTTTTGTTGTCGTGGTTGAAGTCGGATGGGGCGTAGCGGTCGGAGGGGAGCTGCTGGAGGATGTAGGCGCGGCGTTCGCTGACGAAGGTTTTCATGGCGTTCCATCGTTCGATGAAGGCGGGGTCGGCGAGGCCGTCGGCGATTCGGGCGTTTGCGGCGTCGTCGAGGAAGCGGTCGAATTCGGTGGGGGGGTCGGCGGTTCCGTAGCTGGTGCGCCATGGGCCGGCGACGAGTTCGGCGAGCGCCTGTTCGTAGATGCGTTTGTATTTGGGGTGGTCGAGGAGGGCGGCGATTTCGGGGAACCAGGGGGCGACGCCGTAGATGACGGTGGTGGCGTCTGCGCCGGAGCCGAAGCCGTAGTCGATGTCCCATGGCAGGAGGGACCATTTGGCGGCGGTCGGGGCGTAGTAGAGGCAGTAATTTTTGCCGCGGAGGAAGCCGTAGCTGTCCCAGTCTCCGATGGCGCGGCGGATGGCGAGGGCCATGATGAAGGGGGCCGGGTCGATGACGGATTCGATGTTGGTTTCGTAGCTGGGGCTGTCGGGCGGCGTGTTCATCATGTCGGCGAGATGGAGCAGGTGGGTCCATTCGTCGTCTTCGCGGTGAGAGCGCTTTTCGAAGCCCCAGCGGTAGGTCTCTTTCAGGAGCGGGTGGTTTGGATCGTGGATGAGGCCTTCGTCGAGGTTTTGGAAGCTGGTGCCGTTGAAGTTGTACTCGAAGTAGTCGTCGATCTTATGGAGATAGCCGTTGTTGTCGTCTGGGAACCATGCGTCGATGTAGTCGCCGTCGATTTTCAGGACGTCTTCGTAGGTGTGATGGGTGAGGCCGTTGAGGATAGGCCAGATGTATTCCTGTGTGGAGTGGTGGAGGCCCATTTTTCGGTAGAACCAGTAGGCGGCGCGTTCCTGGAGCGGGCCGCGGAGGACGCCTTCGGTGCCGTCGAGGTTGATCTCTTCGCGCAAGCGGAATCGCTGGTCGGGGTTGAACTCGATGCGGAAGCCGATGCTGTCGCCGGGGACGGGGGCGCGGTTGGAGCCGCTTCGTGTCCAGGGGCTGCCGCGGTGGCGGATGGCGGTGTTGTAGAAGACTTCGGTTTCGTTGTAGACGAAGGTGCAGTCGAGCAGTTCGTTGGAGAGGTTGGGACGCGATTTGAAGGTGTTGACGACATCGTTGGACATCCAGACGCGGTACCGGGCGAAGGCGGAGTTCAGGGCGCGGTCGGCGACGCGGACGAGGCATGTTCGGTCGGGGATGGGGGCGGTGTCTTCGAGGCGTGCGGGGAAGCGGGTCTGGGCGGCGCCGTCGGAGGCGACGATGTAGAAGGCGCGCATTGTGCCGGCGGCGGCGCCGGGGATGGCGGCGGAGTAGATGCCGTCTTTGGCGAGGGCGTCGGGGGCGGCGGCGGTGTCGTTCATGGGGGCGGCGGTGAAGGCGGCCTGGCCTTCGGAGCGGTAGTAGAGCGTGACGGCGGCGATGGCGGTGTTGTCGGTTACGCGGGCGGTGACGACGATCTGCTGGTT
>JACZKQ010000121.1 GCA_014859965.1 Phycisphaerae bacterium | reverse complement strand
TCTCAGGCATGGATTAGTTACAATTCTGCTGAATGAGCCGCGTTATGCTTCGATGTTGTGGCTTGCTCTCAGGCATGGATTAGTTACAATCGGCGAGAACCTTGAGGCTGTGGTGTGGCGTTGTGGCTTGCTCTCAGGCATGGATTAGTTACAATTTGACCCTGCGTGTGGCGATGCAGTGGTGGTTGTGCCTTGCTCTCAGGCATGGATTAGTTACAATAGGCCGGGAGTTGCTCGGGATTGGATCGAGGTTGTGGCTTGCTCTCAGGCATGGATTAGTTACAATCTCCGTCCCTGACCCCATCAAGCTGGACTGGTTGTGGCTTGCTCTCAGGCATGGATTAGTTACAATGGGAGCGTTGAATGCTGGCAGGCCCGCTCGGTTGTGGCTTGCTCTCAGGCATGGATTAGTTACAATTCTGAACGCCGCATGCCGCGCCATCCTCGCGTTGTGGCTTGCTCTCAGGCATGGATTAGTTACAATACCTCTTCCATAAACCCTGAAGCGACAACCATTTGCGCGCCAAATGGCTCAAAATAATTCGAGCTGACGCGGCGGCCCGGGTGTCGGTCTGCGCAGTTTTCCCCAGAAAATTGCCATCCGTTCAAACTGTTTGTCCGTGACCGAAAGCACCCGCATCTACCCTTCAACGCGTCCCTGCGTGCGACACCTCAACCACACGCTTAATCATGCGCCTTGCATATCCTTCCCATTGGATCGACGGTCACTTTAAATCCCCGAAGCGTATTAGCATTTCTTCGCTGAATCAAAGGTGGCGCGTCGCTGTCGTTCAGCTTCGCCGCATACGTATGCGGTCGCAGAATAATCCTGCCGTTCTGGTCAAGTTTCTGCACCCGGTGCAGCAACTCCTCATTTTCGTCCGTTTTCAGCATGAACATCTCATTTTTCGCCAATGAGCACACAAATTTCCGCCCGTCGCCATAATCCCGGCATATTACAGGCTGTCCGCTCACACTCCGCCGCACCGCCTCGTACATCGTCACAACCCTGCCGTCCTTCTTGACCCGCCCCTTGGCGTCTTCGTATGCGAAGATCTCCACATGATGGTTGCTCCCTGGCGCAACCGCACGGTAAGCTTTTCCGTCCCTGTCCGTCATGACTATCATATTGTTGAATACGTCCCGAATACGAACCTTTTTAATCTGCGGCCCATTCCCGTTCTTGCACTTCATGTGCAGCGGTTCCTTCCATACATCTTTCGAAATGGTTCCCTTACCCTCAGGGCGAATCCCGAACTCCCGTAGCCGCTCGCAGACGACCTCTCGCACCACCGGATCCACGATCTTGCCCACCATCGCTATCGTCAGCGACTCCAGCGTCTTACGGTACACAAACACGTCCTGCCCCTTCTCATCCTTTAGTCCCGTTGGCCCGTAGTTCGTCTCATCGTGCAATTGCCCGCTCACCTTGCGCGTCACCCGATGCGAAACGTTGATCGCATTGATCTTCTCTTGTACCTCCGCGCGGAAATTCTCCCACGGCGCATCGAATGCCGTACCGTCCTTGTCGCATTTGCTGCCCGCCAGCCCATGAAGATGCTTGTTTTCCACGACCGCCGTCACCACCGCGTCCACCGCATGATGGCGATGATCTTCCCGGTTCTTCAATCCCGCCCCCGTATAATCCAGAACACTGTTGAGCCCCCACTGGTGCCGCAACTCCGCCGTCACTTGCCCCTTCGTCCCCTGCACGTTCGACGTCAATTGCTTGAGATAACGCACCACCTCCTTGGTAATATACCGCGTATCATTCAGTTGACGCTGGATGAAGTTGTCCAGCACAACCTCCTTCTGCCAGAAGCGCCGACGCTTTGCATACGGCAGCAGCTTGATCCGCTGCAAAATCTCATCCCATCGCTCCGGGTGCTTGCCCGCGTAGTACTCATACGGTGTCTCGTTCCCTTTGTCCACGTTCTCCTTCACATGGCAAAGCGTCTTGTTCATGTAACTGTCATCCAGGCTCCGCGAATACGGCAGAATGTGCTCCACCTGAAACTCCGGATGCTCCCCGAACAACGCATGCTGACTGATGCTCTTGCCCGTGTACGGGCACCGCCTGCCGCATTCGTCCCACAGTTTGAACTTGAGTCGGTCGTTGAACGACGGTTTGACAATCCCCATCGCCTTGAGTTCCTCTTCCGCTCGCTTGTTCTCCTGCTCGTTCTTCCACTGCTTAAGGCGTATCTCGTCCCGCTCCTTCGCCGATCCCTTCACTTCGCGCGCCATCTCGACCTTGATTTTCGCAGGCGCATCGTACTCCCGCACCAGCGCATTAACCACCTTGCGCACTTCCCAAAGCGCCTTGCTCACAATCGGATTTCGCAATTCCGGCACGCGCCCCAATCGCTCCGCCTTCTCGATGGCCCCAACGGCCTGCCTTTTTCCGTAGACCGCCTCAATCGCCTCATCCGTGCGGAGCCCCGCCTCCAACTTGGGCAGCAGCTTCTGCAGCGCCAGCCGCGAAAAATTCATATACTTTTGCGGCAGCGATATCTTTACGACCGCCTGCGCCTGTGCTTCGTTGAAGCCATACTGCTCGATCAGCCACCCTGTCAGTTCTTCATCCCCCACAACCTCATCGATCAACGCATCATTGATCTCGATGATGTCCGCCTCATCCAGCTTCTTAAAGTCTTTTGCGCCAACCGCCGATCTCAACTGCGGTATAAACTCATCGCCCTTCAGCTTCGCTGTTTTCTTCTCCGCCGACCCATTTTCATAGTTAAACGTCTGGCTGTCCAGCAGCCCCAATTTCTTTCGCAGCGCATCAAATGGCACTTCTTTCTTGCTGCACAACTCCTCGATTATTAAATCACGGTACGTGCCCAGATCGCCTTCAGTCCCGTCCGGATTACACACCCTCAGGTTATTCACCGTCTGCAGAATCCGAAACCGCCGTGCATGCCAGTCGCTCCGCGGACAGCGTTTCTCGCCTGCCTCCAGTTCGCAATCCCCGATCGTCTCCGGATTCCACCGTAGCGGCCGCTGGAAAAACATCGTCTCATCCTTGACGGCCTTCTTCAATGTGTCCGTAAGCAGCTCGCCGTCACACGCCGCCTGCATCGCCCAAAGCGTCTCGAACTCCTCTTCGTACATCGAGCGAAACGTGTAGTTGCCGCGTATCCGCTGCTCATGCGGATCGAGTCCTGCGAAGTATTCCCCGAGAGTCCGGCTGCCGCTCGCGCTCATGGCGACCTTTAACTCCGTCGCGGCCTTCTGCACGACCCCGTCCTCTTTCGCCTTGCCGCTCTTGCGATTGCTCCAGAACCCCCGCCGCTGATTCAGATGATACAGCACCCGCCCGAACTCGTATGCCTTCAGTTGCTCGTCCAATCCCCTGTCGCGCAGTGCGTACGGATCGAGATCAAACACGTTCGCCAATTGTTCTTCACCTTCGGGCAGCAAGCCATTCCGCACTAACATCCGAAGAAGTTTGTCCTTGCGATAGTTCCGCCGTTGTCGCGCCCGCCGCGCACTCCGGGCCGTCCGCCGCGTCTCATTCTTGGAAACCTCCGCCCCCTTCGTGTCGCGGTCCACCCCCTCCTGGAACACCCGCACCCCCGCATCCACGAGCGTTTTGCCCTTAGCGTCAATCAGCGCCCATCCGATGCTGTTCGACCCGATGTCCAATCCCAACGTGTAGTCCGTCATGAATTCTCCCGCTTTTTTTGTCCCCCCAATTTTTTCTCTTGACAATGATACTACACTGGCTATATTTGTCAACCATTGTAACTAATCCATGCCTGCGAGCTTGTCATAACAAGGGCTTCTTCGGAAGCCCGCAGGCACTGCCCCGGCGACCGTCTAATCCCGGCCGCCGGGGTAATCCCTAAATTGAATTCCCCCCACCCGAAAAACACGCAAACCTTTCCCGACAACACCGCCCCCTTTTAACTACTCCACTACTCCACTTC
>JACZKQ010000120.1 GCA_014859965.1 Phycisphaerae bacterium | reverse complement strand
CCGCCGCGCCTCCCCCAAACTCACCAAAGGTTCGTAAACCCCGACATGCCCCCGCTTCGTCTCCGCCACCGCCCCCTTCTCCGCCAGCCGCGTCAGCATCGTCTTGATCGTCGTGTAAGCCCACTTCACATCCTTCGGCAGACGCCCCGCAATCTCTCGCGTCGTCGCCGGCCAGCCCTTCCACAACGCATTCATAATCTGCCATTCAGCATCCGTCAGTTTCATAGCACATCTCCTTCTACATAAGTAGTAATATTCTACTACACAAGTAGAAGGCGTCAACAATGAATTTTGAAAAATCTTTACACTTAACGGCCTATCGCGGTCTTTATTGTGTCCGCCCCGAATTCCAGTTCATATTCGCCTCTTCTCATAGGATTTTTGCGTGATCGAACTCATGCCCTTATCCCAAGACGTCTGTTTGTCCGGCTTAGCTTTGCCTTGCAGCACCACCACCACACGAAACCCGCTGCTCAAGTACGCGACGACGGGGTTTTGGCTGTCGCGATAGGCGGATCGGCAGTGGCCTTCGGTGAGGTCATAACTGCCGCCGCGAAGAACATGGGTGGCGCCTTGTTGTTCGTATTGGGGATCCCTATTGGGCAGTCTTGTGTACCTGTCTTTATAACTGTCAAGACACCACTCGAGGACATTGCCGTGCATATCATACAGGCCAAAGGCGTTGGGCCGCTTCTGTCCGACAGGGTGCGTCTTTCTGCCGCTGTCATCCAAGTACCACGCGTAGTCCTTCAACTGAGCGGCGTTACCGCTAAAGCAATAAGTAGTTGTCGCGCCGGCACGGCACGCATATTCCCACTGTGCCTCCGTAGGCAGCCCGAATGTCAGGCCTGTCTGCTCTGACAAACGCCTGCAGAACTCCATTGCGTCATTCCAACTTACACACTCCACCGGAAGATCGTTACCCTTCAAATGGCTGGGATTGCTGCCCATCACAGCCTGGCACTGAGCCTGTGTAACCTCATGAATTCCCATGTAAAACGGCTTGGTAATCCTGACCGTCCGCTGCGGACCTTCATTGCTGAATCGGCCACTTTCGTCACCCGGGCTGCCCATCACAAACTCACCGGCGGGAATCAGCCGCAACCGCATGCCCGTCTTTTGGCAATTCACCTCCAGCGGCAAACCCGTCGCCTCAACCGACTGACGCTGTCGGTCCTGAGCCTCCTTGCTGCCCGACGCCAGGCCCTCAACCGACGGATACGACGCGCTCTCAACTGCCGACAAGCCCCTCCGCAAATGCTCTTGTGCTGTCGATTTAGCAGTGGGATCCTGCCCACAACCCTGAAGAACAAACGCTCCCACCAGTGTAACAATCGCCAGCACTATAGAAATGAAGGCCTTCATCTGCTTCTCCTTATTGCGTTGAAACTTGACCAAACGTCCTCTAACAAGTCAAGCAACCCTTATGCAATGACAGCAATCGAGCAATACACGAAAGTATCATTCCTCACCTTCATAATCGTACATCCATCTGTTTTAGCTGACACTTTCCATTCACGTAATTGCCGGCTTTTCAAGTTGAATCCCAGCGGACCTCAACAATTCGACATTCGTCTATACCAATCACATGCCAACTATTGCCCCAAAACAATCCCCTGCCCAGTGTCTCCTGCCGCCCATCAAAGTTGCTGCCCCATTGAGATTCATGTCAACTCTCAAGAAAAGAGGCGTTTACTCTTTCGTTTCGATGTAGACGGTATTTCCGGCGATCCTGTATTGGAGTGCGGCGCGGTGGCATACGATCCAGAGGAATTCCATTGCGGTCAGGCCTTCGGCCGAGAACGTGATTCCGGGGCATTGGCTTAGTTCTTCGGGTTTGAGACCGATGACAAATTTCGGCAGGGTCTTGGTGGTGAGGGCCTGGGCCATCGCCTGTTCGATCGCGGCTATCGCCGCTGGAATGGGGGCTTTGTCGACGGCTATTCGTCCCGGCAATACCGTCGTGTTGAGTGTTTCGAGTGTGCCCATGTCCGTTCTTGTCAATGTTAGGCCGTTGTTGACCGTCCAGAAGTATTCCGTGCTCTTGTTGACAGGGGTTAAACGATAGGTCCTGCCCGGCAGTATTTGTTTTAGCTGGGCGTCGTCGAGTCTGACCCAGAAGGCCTGGAAGCGGCCGTTGCCCTGACTGCATGTTCCGGCATAGTTGTCTTCGTTTATCTCGATGTCGCGTTGTCCTTCGGCTTGCAGAACGAAGTTGAAGCCGGCATTGTCCTTGAACTCTGCCAACTGGCGGTAATCCTGCTTTTCGTACCACTCCTGGAGACCTATCATGAAGGTGCAGGCATGGCGACCTTCTTGAATCCAGTCCGGGATGCGCGGGTCGTCCGTCCAATACAGGGCGTTGCCGTGTCCTTCGTGGATTTGCCTGTATTCGACGAAGGGGTAGTCGCACGGCTGTATCGGGACGAAGGCGGCTGCGGTGTTTGCCTGAAAGAATCGGGCGATGTCATCCTCCATATCGTCGGTGATCCCATGACCGACGCCGTTGTAGGTGACCAGTTGGGCTCTGATTTGCTGCTCGCGATAGACCTGCTGACTGATCCGCCAGCGGTCCGGCATCATTTCTTCAGCTATTGCCGTTTTGATGATAGTTGCTTCCGCTTCGCTCCAGGCGTCGCGCGAAGGCACCGTGTCATTCCGGTCGAGATAACCCATATAGATGTACTGGGCGACTTGCCAGTAGGCCTTTTCATCGAAGGGACGGCCGAGGAATTCTTCAAGGTCGGCGATGCCTATGGGGAACGGCAGCTCGCGGCCGTTGAACGTCTTTACGGGCAGGACGGGCAGGCCATTGACGCCTCCTGAGGCGACGGCTTTGATGAGCTCGGGATGGAGAAAGGCGAATCGATTGACGAATTTCGCGGAGGCGGAGAAGCCGTCCATGAACATGGTGCTTTCGGGCTCGAATCCGTTATGGCGCAAGAGTTTGCGTGCATGGCTGAACATGGCGGCCAACTGCAGGTCGAGGCGATAGAGCGGGCCTTCCTTGAGGGTGAGCGAGTCCCTGTCCAGGGCATGCGTGTATATATGCCCATCTTTGCCCGGGCGGGGAAAGGCCGGGACGAGCAGCGGGGTTTGCAGTTTTGCAGCTATTCTGCAGGCGTAGGAGCTCTTTGCCAAGTTGCGGGCTTTTGACAGGTGGACCGTGAAGTCGTCGGTGGCGGTACCGGTATTGTTCGGTTCAACAAGGATGTGGAACGGGCTGTCCCTGTCGACGCCGGCGGGTATGAAAAGGAAGTACGGGAAGTTGAATCCCTCTGTCGGCTGGGCGGCGATTTGCAGAAAGTCGTCACCGGTGAGATTCAATCTGGTGATCGTCGAAACGGCTCTCGGCTCGTCGGCCGCAGCTGGGATTGCCATCGCTATGCACACCAGGACCAGCCAAATGTGGTGTCTTGCTATAGGGCGGCGTTTGCTGGAATGGAGTCGGGCATTTGAGCGTTCAGACGGCACTGGTATCTCCTGAACTGAAGAGCTACTCACAGACAGCAAAGCTACACCGCAGGACCGCATTCCTGTTAATGACAACTTATCTTTGCCCATTTTCTCGTCTCCTCGCACTCTGAGAAGGCCATGATGCAATCGACTCGTTTTGCCAGTTTCGGAAAGAGTGTCACCATCCACAGTCTTCCAGCTCGCTATGTGCTGAACGCAATCCTTGTCTGCTGCCTCGCCTCAAACAAGGAAGCAGATGTCGACACTCATCACTAATCGCTTTTTGCCGCCGACGTCAGGTTCTCTTCCAGGTCGGACAGGCCAAAGCCTTGGGCTTTGACCATGTGATTCTTGTCCGTCAGAATGAGCCAGGGCAGCGATTGCACTCCCCAGGCTTGCTGCGCCGCCTTCTCGTCACCTGTGACGATGCCGACGGGAAATGAAACGCCTTGCTCCTTCACCCACTCAGCCAATTCATTCTCTTCGATCATCGAAGTCTGCACACACGCAACGACGACTCCTTTTTCCTTCAACATCTCCGCCCGTCCAGCCAACTGTAGAATACAATTCCGCGACGGTCTCTGCTGCATATCGAAGAAGCAAACGAGAATCGCTTTGTCTTTGGTCCGGTCGGCGGCGAAATCGATTTTGATGCCGTCGAACGACGGCAGCGGAGCGCCCGCCCGGAGTTGCATTGGGCTGGGGTCCGGTTCGACGAGCAGCTCGAAATCGTCAATCGCTGTGTTATCGTAGAATACGACGTTCTTGGCGGTGCTGCCGTAGGAGATCTTCCAGACGCGCGAGACGTACTCCCACTGCTCGCTGCTCCGGCTGCTCATGGGCCGGATCTTCCTTCTGATGTGTTTGAACAAAAAACGCCCCTGCGAATCCGTAACGGTTGTCCGATCCCGGTCGAACCCAAGATGCGTATAGGAAGTACGGTCGACTTGCTCGATCTTGACTTCGGCGTTTGGGATCGGGACCTTGTCGCCTCTTTCCATTCGAACAAGCCGCCCGTTGACGGTCCCGCCTTCCGGCAGGGTCACCTTCAAATCCTTCGTGCCGGCCGGGATATCGTAGACGATGAGAGCGGCATGGTTGTCCGGCGAGAACCGCAGATTGAACTGCACGCCCTCTTCCAGTTCGATGGCGAAACGGCCCTGCTCGTCGGTTATGTCGCGCAGGTTGGTGAAGGAAGAATATGTCCACGAATATTTGCCCGGCTCTCTCTCCCTCTTGATGCAGCACACCCCGACCGGAACGCCGGCGACAGGCGCGCCGGCCTCGTCCACCGCCACCCCGGCGATCAGCTTCTCAGCCGTCGCCATCGTCTGCGCGTAGGTCGTGCCGCTGATATACTGAAGAACGGGATTGCCCTCACGTGCGATTATCTTAATTCCGCTTGCTCCGCCGTGGGTCAAAACACGCGCAGATAAACGGCTCCCCATACGTTCAGCGTCTACCGTGAGATTGATTTCGCCTTCGCAGACCCCATCCAGGGAAAAACCGCCGTCGGCATCGGAGTATGTCCAACGACGATCAGGCTGGCCCTTCCCCCAACCGCTGCTCTCGATTCTTGCACCGGCAACCGGCTTATCCTCTGCGTCCGCAACCCGCCCCGATACCGCAAGATCAGCTATGGACAGTGTAAGGTCGCCGATGTCGACGCGGCCACCCACGGTCCTGTCCTCGCCGACTTTCATCTCGTTACTGCCGTAACCTTGCGCACTGGCCCTGACACTGTACTTGTGCCGGGCGGGCAGCGCTTTGATGGCGAAACTCCCGTCCTTGCCCGTCGTTATCTCCTGTCGCTCCAGGGAAGAACCCCAGTTGGACACCTGCAGCATGAGGACAAGTTTAGCCGCCCGTATTCCTTTGCCCTCCCGATCGACAACACGCCCCGACATGACCACTCCAGGCGCAAGCCGCACGTCCAGCGTTCGTGTGCCTTCGCCTATTTCGACGGCCGCTGCCAGGTTGCGCTCCGCGTGTCTGGCGACAAGGCAGTAGACGGTTTCCCGTTCACCCCAGAAACTTTGGTCCCAGGCAATCTCGAATCTGCCCTGCGAATCGGAATCTGCATTCCTGCCCCCGCCGGGCATAATGCGCATCTGGGCGCCCTCAACGACATTGTCCTCGGGGTCGCGTACGGTGCCGCTGATTTTAGGCAAAGGTTTCAGCGTCAGCTCTATGCGCCTAACCGCTCCTTCAAGCACGGCGACGGTCTCCTGTCTCCTGCCGCTTGCATAGTCCTGTGCGTATGGGCCACTGATTATATGGCTGCCCGGTAAGACGCGCATCACCGCCAGGCCGGCTGCGTCGGATACCACGTTTGACCATTCACCCGTCCTCTCGCTGCGAACGCTCATTCTCGCTTGTGCAATCGGCTTTCCGGTATTCTCTTCGACAACGCGAAACTCGAGGAGTGCGCCTTTGCCGACGGACAGATCTACTTCTTCGCTTGTTTGCCCGCCACTGAGATTCACCGTTACAGGCGCGGCGACCCAGTCGGCTGGTTCTTTCTTCGACGCCGCCAAAGCGATTGTGTAAGTATCAGGCCCAAGTGCGCCGATTACGAATGTCCCGTCATCCTTTGTAATTGCCGTCTCCGCCGGTTGGAAGTATCCCGTGCTTTTGGTGTCCGTCGCCGTCACCGTCACACCGGCCACAGGCTTCTTACCGCCCTCTTCCACAACCCTGCCTTTGATTCTGGCCTCGATAGCCGTAACGAGCTTGATGTCCTCGCGACCTGGAGTGTATTGAAATGTCGGTGACCTCTGACCACGATCGAACGTGCTCATCGTTGCGTACCCTTCCTTCGCCGCTCCCAGCTCGAATGTCGCATCCGCCGCGAGGCCGTCGATTGCAAAGCGACCGTTCTCGCCGGTCTTGGTTGTGAGCAGTTGGCGAGAGAGCGGTCTCAATATGTAATGTGATCCACCCCCCCCTTCGCGAAGTAGTCCCCCCGTAACGAAAACCGTTGCGCCCGCAACCGGTTTGTCGTCCAAATCGACAACCACACCGCCAAGCCGCTTTGGCTCGGTAAGCACGATACCGCATTCTGCATGTTCGCGCACTCGCCAGATAGCCCAGCTCAGCGCAAGTCCTTCCTTGCTCGCCACCGCAACGTATTCTGAAGATGGTTCGTTTTCGGTGCATTCGAAGAAAAACACACCGTCGGCCTTCGTCGTTGTCTCATCGAGCACACGCACGCTGCAAGTGTGAATGAACCGCGCTTCGGGGATTTCGTAGAGGCGGACTTTGGCCCCTGAAATCGGCTCGCCTGAGACGTCAAGGACCCTGCCGCTTAGTCTTGCAGCCTGTCCCTGCGCGCAGTCGGCGATCATGGCAAAGGAAAAAGCCATACAGAGAAATGCAGTCTTCATGCCATCGGTCATAATGATTTCTCCTCGGAGTTTTGTCTCTTTGCATATCTGAATAACGTGCTGTAAATCGCCAAAACAACCGCGCCGGCGCCGACGACAGATGAAGCGACCAACAGCCGGGGCGTTGTGCCGGGCAATGTACCCGACGCCGCCGGCGCATCCCCAAGCACACAAGGTTCACTTTGCACTTCAAACGGCGCCCCAAGGTCGACGGTCGCAGTAAACGGGCCTTTCACATCGTCAGGCTCTCGCCACGAGAGCGAACACGTGCCGCCTCAGCCATACTCGAAGCTGCGGGTTTGATCATACGTACCATCCTTGTTCCTGATGCGCAGCTTCGGGGGCGGCGGCCGCGAGCCGTTGCGGGTCAATGCAATCGTCTCGCCATAGTTGCCCTTCAAGCCCTGCCGGAAGGAGTACTGTCCCTTATCGCCCGAAGCGTTGAGCGTCGCGACAATCGGCTCGCCGATAGCCAGTTCGCTTTCTGCACCCTCACGAACATCAAACATCGTACCGCGAGCGGAAAAGCTGCCGTTCATCCTCCACACCAAACCCTGCCCGTCCCGTCGCTCGATGTCCCAATGATTGACACAATACAAGCCGACCGGCAGAGATGCGATGCCATCCTCAGGCACACGGAGAAACGACCCGTTCTCGCCCCCCGCCGAAAACTGCGTAATCCCGCCTGGCGCCCGAACACGCCCGAATTTCACGTCCTCCGCCCTGGTCAGCGTCAGGCAGGCGCCATCCTTCGCGATGCGCTGGCGGTACAACACGCCGTCAATCTCAACGAAACGCCCCACAAATCGCAAATCCTGCGGGGCGTTGCCGCCGACAAGCAAACGGTCGCAATCGCCCGGCCCAATCGACTTGTCGTTGAAAGCCCCGTTGACGTTATGATCGATCAGCACGCACTGCTTCTTTGTCTCGCCGACGGTTATCTCTCCTTCGTACCAGCCGCCCGAACAGGCGTACAGCCGTTTGATACTGCCCGACCTGTAAAATTGAAAGTTGAGATGATAGACCACGGGCCCGTCTTCAACCTGGAAAATCACCTTGACCGGCCCGAAATACGTCCTGTGCTGGTCCTGCTTGTAGGCCTGCAATGCTGTTTCGTCGGCGAGACGCCCATCGCCGTTTGAATCGATCAGCAGGCGATCGCAAAGCCCACCCTTGTGCGTGCGGTCCACGGCGATCCAAAGTCTCCCGTTTTCGACCATCGGTGTGGCCCACGCGCCGAAGAGCGGGCCCTCGTTCTCAAACCGGGGAAGTTCAATACCCTTCGGCGCCTCTTCGCTCAAAGCCACTTCGACCAGGCGTACGTCGCCCGGCATTTCGGCCCCCTCGCGGGCGGAACGATAGTTCAGCCACTGTTCCTCCTGGGCCCCAACAGCGGAGACCAGTATCACGGCCGCAATGAACACGGTAAGCACAAAGCCTCGAATTCTGTCCATTTGCACACCTCCATTTGTCAGCACCTCGCGGGACACACCAACACGCTGCCCGCACTTCTCATTTGACGATAGCCCCTGTCACTGTCTATAGGCGGGATGGCTATCCGGCAGGCAGTCTGCCATGAGGGGTTTTGTGGGACTGGACGGCTGCCACACACCGTCTCTCTTCATCATGGGAACGAGTACGTCATCGACAGTTTTTCGCATAAGGCAGATGTCATCCGTAAGATTGAGCGCCGCAAGCATGAACAACTCATCCCCAAGGACTTCATTGACCTTGACGTCTGAGATCACGGTCGTGGCTTTCGACATGAGCTTCGGCACATATTGGGACGTATGTGCAGCCATGCGGTAGTGCTTCTCCACGACCTTCGAAGCCAGCCAAATATCCGTCCCGTCAACGCGCGCAACCTCAACCTCGTATTCATGGTTCAACTGCCCATCATAATAGCGTCCGGTGAAGTGAGTTATCAAAAACCCCTTCGCCGGATCGATCACATATAGACAAACGGGCTGATTGGGATCAGACATCTGCGGCGAAAACTGCTTGACAAGGTAAACCTGTCGCCCTTCGTACGTCCCCTCTTGCGCTGTCCAGCGGTGCTTGTCCTTCATGATGTCGTAGGCTTCGGCCAGGGTATGTTCTTCCGTTCCAAAACCGAATTCGATCGGGTCAATGGACAGCATAAGCATATGCGCCTTCGAGCGATCGGATCGGTGGGCAATCGACGTGTGATCAAACTGATAGGCGTAAGGATTGCCGATATGCCAGGACACGGCAAAATCGTCGTTGATTACCGTATGCTCGCTTCTGTTCTGCTCCGTCTGCCGTCCGCTTTCCAGCATGGTGATTCTCTGCCGACTGTGCATCAGACTGTTGCGCCACTTGCTCAGCTTGTACTCTTCCCCAGACAACTGAAAGCGTGTCGATCGGGGCCCTCTCTCAACGACGGCCGGCAGGTTGTCCCCCTGAACATCAGATGTGACTTCTGACACCAGCTCAAATCTGTAGGAAACGCTTTTGACCTTGCTTCTGGCCTTAGTGTTCTCACCCAGCACAAACTTGAGCAATTCATCCGCACCATCGCCGGCTTTGGGCTCGGATGTTGAGGCGTCCGACGGCTCATCCGTCAGCCGATCCGGCCGATACCGCGTAACCACCGGCCGGCTCCCCTGCGTCTTGTCGTAAACCAGCGTTCCGGCCGGAACACCCAGCCCTCCGAATGTAAACGTGCCGTCCGGAATGTCGATACTTATCTCTGTGTCGGAAAGAGATGCTGTTAGTTTTTCCCTGAAGGGGCCGTCGTTGACGACTATGGTAACGTTCTTGAGCAGCCAAATACCCTGAAACTTGTTAGACTCTTCATAACTTGCATAAAAGCCCTCCAAAAGCGGCGGCTCGCCGCCTCCGGTTCTCCGACTGCTGTGCATTTCCGCCTTTATCACGGAATACGATATGTTCGGGACTATCCAAAACTCTACGGCAGTCTTATACTTCTTGCCGTTCGAAAGGTCGCCTTCTTTATCAAACCTCAGTTTCAGACAAGCGTGCCCGTCTACAACTTCTTGAGATACCGTCGGTTCGTTTCCATATTCCTGCAATAGATCCAGAGTTTCGGGCAGTGTCCCAAATCGACCCGGCCGATAGAGCCTGTCTATACGGAAATAATTGGTCAGATTAGTGGGATTGCCAGCCTTCAACGGCGGCTTGTTGATATACGCTTCGCCCCTCCCCACGTTGTATTGAATGCCTTGTTGCCCATCGGTAGCAATCCGCTTGTGCTCGGGCAGCAGCAGCCGCTCCGACCCCGCCGGCTGCTCGGCCTCCTTCACCAGCATATCGTACCGTTTCTTCGCCCCCTTGTTATACCACTCCACGGTCCAACTCGCCCGCCCCAACAGCGCCACCTTGCTCGGATCAATTTTCAACTCATCGCTGATCCGCTCCTGCAAGCGCTCCACGGCCTGTTCCGAATGCCCTTGCTTCTCCAGCGTCAGCCGCGCCTCACCCTTCGAATTGGCCAGCAACGCGTCCCTCTTCGCATAAGCCGCCTCAATAGCCGCCTTCAAATCCGCATACTCCGGCAGCTCGCCCGGCATCACCGCCGCCAGCTCTTCTCCCTGCCCGGCAGAATACGACGTGCCAGTACAATCGGGCTGCATGCATGGCACGGCATGGTCAAGCCAATCCTCGCGCAGGATGTAGCCTCCATTCCGATAGACGTAGGCTTCTGTATTCCCATCCAGCCCCTTATGCATCAATGTGGTAGAGTCCCTGTACTCCTCAGGCAGGATCGATTCGATTGCAAAGACATCGTCAGGGAGGTCATGATTAATCGTAATAGCCTCCAATTGAACAGTAATGCTCCACACAGGTTTTTCATTGGCACGCTTATCAGTTGGCTCTCCGTAACGATGTTCCTCATAAGAAACAGGGACCCAAACCCCACCGTCGACCTCCTTTGGTTCTATCTTCCTGGTGACCCAAACATTACCAGCCTTACTGTAATATTCAGCGCCAGTGACCATAAAGCCTTTATGCGGATCAATAGTCCAGACGGCATCCGGCTCCGGGGCATCGTTCACGGAGGGTACATACCTTGTAACGAAGTACACTGTGCCGCCGTCAGGCAACTTTGCCTTCTCAGCCGTCCATCGAATCTTATCCGGATGCAGCTTCATCACTTCCCTGAACGTTGTACTGCGTTGGCCGCCAAAGGCAACGTTAAGGGCATATATGTCCGGACTGGTATGCAACTCAAGTGCTAATTGTGAAGCGTCAGATAAGGACTGGTGATCGTCTCGGTAGATATATCCATTCCCAAATGATGGCCAGTACGCCAGGTATTTATCATTGATTACCATCCTTGGAGTTTGCTTCTGACCCCAGCCTGTAGCGGCAATCGAAGCATTGTTTTCCTGAATTGATAATCGCCAGGCCCCTTTCAATTTCACCTTGCCAGATCCGCGATCGAGCCGCAGTCCCTCCTTTGTTTCAGCACTCCCAGCCCAGGTGACTCTATAATCAGCCGTTTTAATCTTCTCTCTGGCTGCTTCATTTTGCTCAATCAGAAAATTGAGTAGATCTTCTTGGCTGCTCGCCACTTGCGACAGCACTGCTAATAAAACGAATGGCACACTTAACCTGTTTACCATGTGTGGGCTCCTTTACGATATACGTTTGCTACCGAATAATTAAAAGGGTCGAACCAAACGCATCTCGCCCTCACCGACACCGCCTCGCCGGCCGACTCTCTGGCACGAATCCGCGAACACATCATCGTTCATAAACCAAACGCCCCTCGCGAACAGTACACTCTGTCTTCGCGGTCCGGTCATACACAACCGTGCCCGTAGGAAGTTTCGTCAAATCCATGCTGAAAAGCTCCTCATCGATCCCCGCGCCCTTTTCAATTCGCAGAATCGACGCCGTCCAGTTCGCAATCTCCAGTCCGTGCCCGGCCTCATAGTCCCTCTGCACGACTTCCTTTATCACCCACCGCCCGTCCTCCAGCCGCATGAATTCCCGCGTCTCCGTCTTCTTGACCACGTCTCCGCCCTCGCTCCTCATCTCCATCGTCACCGGCAGGCACGACCGCTCCGGGCACAGCCAGTACGCAACAAAAACAGTCGCCTTGTTATACTCCACCGGCCCCGACACGCAGTAACACCTGTACCCGTTTATGACCTCCATTTCCTCACGGATCTGCAGCCCCCCGCTGGCAAGGACCTTCTCCGGCGTAACCCACGAGTCGTATCCGACGAATTTGCTCACCCGCCTGTCGCTGTCCAGCAGTCTTTCCGCGCTGTCCTCTACCGTCGCGCGCCCCACCTGCGTCGTCGAATCCCGGCTGCCCTTTGTCGAATACCACGCCAGCACACGCTTGCCGTCAGCGACGGTGAACGCCCTGCTCTCGCCTTTACCTATTGCCGCCAGCCACCCCGCGTAATCCTCCGCCTCCGGCTTCTCCCGCCCCACGTGCATTCCGTCGATCCTCTCCCGCTCGTCCTTCGCCGCGTAAATGCACGCCGAATACTGCACCTCCGACTGCATCTCAACGTCCAACTCGGCCTTCCACCACGCACTGTCATGCCAGCTCTTGAGCAAGCAGACCATCCGCACGTCGTCAAAGACCGCCCTCGCCTCCTTGTACCCGCGACTCAAAACCGCCTTAACATCCCCGGACTCAACCTCACCCCCCGCACCCAACTGACCGAAGCACAAAACCCCAACCAGCCAAAAACATCCAATCTTCCTCATAACATCCTCCCGATTCAATCCCCCCGTACCCATACCTGCCCCTGCTGCTGCCCGCCGTCGCACGCTGCGACAGCCGCCCCGCAGACAACCGCCGCCAGCAAAACAAGCCGTTTGTCTTTCCGCATGGCCTGCTCCTCGAAAACAATCCCGTTCCGCGAATACTCCGCTCTTACCCGTATCATACTGTCGCATGGAACCACGACAAGCTCACAACATTTCTGATCTCGCCCGTGCACTGTAGCCTTACGCCGGAATCGTTACGGCAAGCAAGCCTCCGTCGCAGCTCCCATCATAAACGTCACTCCCGCAGCCCGGTCACGAACCCTGGTCCCGTTTGGAAACTCAAGTCCGAACATCCCATCAGTCACGGGCACGTCAAATTCGACACTCTTAAACTCGACCGTTCGCCGCACCGGCGGCCGCTTCCCCGTACTTCGATATACACAGGGGTACCATATCTCCCCGTATCGCCGCAGCCGGAAATTGCCCTCATAGAGCGGCGAACCGTCATAGCCAAACGTCTCCACCTTGACCAGGTTAAACCCCCTGTTGCCGTCAATGGTCAGCCTCGACCGTCCACCGCCACGCTTGTTTATCATATCCAGCACGTACATGCCGTCGGCAGGGCTTGGCTGCAATTTAAAGTCAAAGTTCGCAAGCGTCTCCGGCGGCAGGTCCGCAGCAAGGAGCCACCCCAACGGCGACCACGACAGAACGCCCCTGTTGTCGTCTTTTACGTCGATTGTGCCAAAATACTCCGGCTCCGGGCCGCTCGCTGCAACGGCACTCAGGCAGCGATATTTCTCTCCGTCGTACACCGATACCACGTGCTTCGTGCTCTCCCATGCCTGTAAGTGCTCCGCGTAGTTCCTGCACTCCGTCTCCACCTGCGACCGCTTGCCGCTGACGATGATCAGCCTTTCCCATCGGCGCTTCTGCGGACCGACAATTCCGCTGGCGCTAAGGTCCTTCGGATGCCCGTACCGCGTCTCAACCAGACGCAGCCGCATATTTGCGGCCGGACGCCGCGCCCGCCGCATGGCTTGCAGGAGGTGTGTGATCTGCACGGCGGGGCCTTCGTTTTCGAATTGGGGCACTTCGATACCCTGCGGCGCCACTTCGGTCAACTTAAGCAGTTTCTCATCGCGGCCACTATCACTCGCAGGGCCCGTAGGCGGACTGCCCCAGATGCTCCATGGCTGCCCTTCGGGATTGCAGCGCGGACTGAAGTCGATGCGATCAGACAACGGGTATTGGCTTCCGGCCTTGCACCTCTTGGGGGAAGAGGGCCTTGTTCTATTGTCGAGGATGTCTGTATACCTTTCATAGGGTCCGTAGAGTGCTTTCTGCGCCGTCTCCAGGATGGCACGGTCGGGCTCATTCTTGATCGTCTCGCAGGCGTACACGACTGTCCTTTTGCTGAGGCCGGGGCCGTAACTGTCCTGCCAGTTGGCCGTCTGCGGGATGCAGATGCCGCTTTCCCGCCTGGCGCCTATGGTCGCTATTACGGCCATAGGCTCTTCTTTCCGAGAAAACGTGGCGGTGCGGACCATGTAGTCGGCCGATGGCTCGACGGTCATCTCCCAGCGGCCCATGCGCGGGCCTCCGAGGCCGGTGCCCGCGGCCACGAGGCGTATCGTCCCGTCATCTTGCACGGCAAGCTCCTCGACTTCATTTATGAACCTTGCATAACCGCGGCCAAGCAACCACATGATTTGTTTGTACGGCAGGGTCAAAGCCGGATCATCTGCGGCGTACAGCACGATCATTTGAGGACTGTCCGCATCGGCCTTGCGGGGTTCGCCGTTGGGGTCGATGTCGTACAGGTCTTGTACACAACACTGAATTGAATATTCCGGACCGAAACCGGTGATACGAGTCGTCGTTACTCCGGAGAATTGCCCTGCCGGGCACAGCCACTCCGGCTGCTTCACATACCCGGCCGCGGGAGCGGCTTCATCCAGCATCTTCTCAACGATGACACAACGGCCGTTGGTCATCGTGATCGTCCAGGCGATCCGTCCTTTTGGTGAATCGATGCCGAAGCTGCCTTCGGGGATTGTCCCGCCGGCAGTGAAGCCGGCCATCAATGTATCATCAAACGCCTGCATCCTGGAAAGCACATCGGACGCACGTGGGGATTCGCTTTGCTGAGCCTGCGATGCGCCAACGGCCGGGGCGTCTGCGGCGACCTTGTTACTACTGATCTCAGCGGCGGACGGCCAGGTCATCTGCCTGATTTTCCAACCGTCTAGCGTACTGCCAAGCGTAGCCAGTTTATCGGGATTCAAAACCTGGCTTTCGGCCGCCTCGTTCCACAAGAAGGACTCTTTCGGAGGCCTTACGAACCTGTTGAAAAACTGCCTCTTGTCAGGCGTCATGGCCCGGACATCGAATCCCTCGGCAACGACCCTTCTGCCAATCGTCTTAGCCTTCTTTAAATCACCGAATCTTTCGTACGACTGGGCAAGGTAATACTGGGCATTGAGGTATGCCAACCGATTCTCCCAGATTTCCGAACCAAGCAGTGGCTCGAGCAGATTGATCGTCTCCTGGTAGTTGCGCAAATCGAACAAGGCCCAACCTGCGTAGGTCGCCCAGAGTCTTCTGTCTTCGAGCGACATCGTCTCAACATGTGCCTTCCAGGCCGGTGAATTCATCGACGTTAGGGCCTGGCGTAAATACCCGTTTTGCTCGCCGTCCATGTCGTAAGGCTCGCGAGCCTTTACTAAATTCGTCTTGACCGTGGCAACGTCGTCGAGCTTCGCTCGTGGATGGCTCTTCCTTTGATCCAAGGCTTCCAGAAAAGCATCCGCGAGCATATGCAGGTCGGCCCCCATATCCGTTTTGACTTGGCTGTTCGATTCAGTGATGCGTTTGAAGAGTTCCCGGGCCACATCGCATGCCGATCTGTCTGGATACGCGGCAGACTCATAGTCTCCTGACGACCACGCGCTCGTGGTCTTTGTGAACTCGAACACCGCCAGATCAAACATCGCTTTCTGCCGCAGCGACGCATCAACGGCAATCTCCGACGCGCTCACAATACTTGCCAACACCGAGGCGCCCGGCTTGAAATACCGACCCGCCAGGAGCATATGCGCCAGGTAATAATTGGCAGCGCCCCAGTTTTCATCTTTCACCGCGGCAAAGCGAACGGCCGACCGTATCAGATCGTTCGTCTTGCTGTACCTGCCCAGATCGTACCTCCCCAAATAGTGCCAGTTGTCTGCAACCGACTTCAGTTCCTCGAATGAAGTGATCGAAGCATATTCGCTGCGCGGGGGCTCGTCTTTGCCTCTTTGGCGAAATACGTGCGTAAGAGTCCTGTAGTTGACTCCGGCAATTGCATCATCGCCCGGCATATCATTTTCAGCAGCCAAGCAGTATTGGCAAGCCCAGACAAGCAACACGCAGGCAGCAATTTCGAATTTCATGGCGGTTCTTCCTTTCGTTCGATTACTGTCGTATCTGCAAACTCTCTCGCGCTCTCATACCCTTTGTTTCGCAACAGGCGGCACAGATGAGAGCGATGACCTCCGGTCGATTCGCTTCACCCGCCCAAGGGCTGAACGGTGATCCGGTTGTCAACAATCTTCGGGGGCTTCGCCGAATCTTGCATCGTTTTTGCCGCCTCCAGTTGACTGTTGGCGGTCTCAATCGCCTTCTGCCATGCGCGTGTCTCGCTGACAAGCGACTCCGTTTCACCCGCAAGCCGAACATACTCCTCCGCATCGCTGCGTATCTTCCCGGCCGCCTCCAACCGGGCGCTCAGCGCCCTCCTTTCAATGTCGAACTCTGTCCGCATCTCCTCCAGCTTCAGCACGATCGCCTGCCGGTTATACGCCTCCGGCGCGGTGCTCTTGCGAACAGCCTCCTCCCGCGCCAGCGCCTCCTGTACCGCCTCCAGCTTCGCCTTCAGCACCGCATGCTCGATCACCTGCGTCTCGATCACCATGTTCATCCTTTCAATCGCCTCTTTCGCCGACTCCTCGCTCAGGTAATGCGTCTGCTTCTCCTTCGCCTCGAATGCCTTTTGGGCAGCCTTGGACGCCTCGCTCTTTTCAGCATACGCTTTGCGGCTCTTTTCCAGCTCCTCCTCCCACTTCTTCACCGCCGCCTCCGCCTCAACCCGCCTCTTTTCAGCGGATGCCGCAAGATACTCCACGAAAGCCATGGCCGTCTTGGCGGCCTGCTGCCCGTCTGTTCCCAGGAAGAAGAAATGCGCCTTCTCGCTTGTTTCCCCTTTGATGATGGTTTCGTAATCCGTGATCAGTCCTTTTTGCTTCGCCGACAAGGCCTTGCCTGTTGCTGTCTGCACTATTGGCATCCCCAGCTTGACAAATCCGTAGCTGAGTTTACTGTTGCGGGCCATTCCCCATGAGCCGCCGCTTAAAGCGAGGCGTTCTTCCGTTTCAATCAAGCAACTGGCGACGTATTCCGCTTCGGGAGGCCGTCTCATACTGGAGTGTAGCAAGCCTTTCAGCGGTTCGTCGAGGTTTTCCAACTGCACCTCCGCAAGCAGGCCCTCCCCAGCTTCCCCGCCCCTCACCTGCACAGCCGCCAACACGGTCAACATCCCCATGAAT
>JACZKQ010000119.1 GCA_014859965.1 Phycisphaerae bacterium | reverse complement strand
GCGGCAGCGGATGGGGCAGAGACGGCGGGTTCGGGGGCGGCGATGGACTCCCAGACGCCGCGGGCGGCGGATTGGGTCTGCGGGTCGAAGCAGGCGAGGAAATCGTCGAAGGCGACGGGAGCGGTTCTTGCCCCAGCGCCTCGCCCCGCCCCTGCCGCGGTCACGACGGTGAGGGCGCAGAGGAGCAGGCATGCTGCTAACGGGCGTTTAGCGGAGAAGCGATCGAGAGCCATCTTTCGTTCCTTAAGCCGTGTGCATCGAGTTTCGTCGCGTGTTATGGTAACGCAATTGCGGCGATTTGTCTAACTCTGAAATAGATATAGACCTTTGTGGTTGAAAACACTAGGCCGGCTTGTTATCGTGGCCGGCGAATAGTTTGCCGCTTATGTGAGCGGCGTCTGTTGATATTTTGGAGGAATGCGGAGCCATGGCGGGAGCGAACAGTCATTCGAGTGCGGCCGAGAAGGCGCGGCGGTTTCTGGAAGAGGAGAAGGCGTTTCGCCTGGGCGAGCTGCCGACGGAGTCGTTTCATCCGAAGACCGAGCGGCTCAGCCAAACGGCGGCCGAGGACCTGGCGGCGGGCATCCGGCTGCTTCAGTCGGTTGATGACGATATGCCGCCGGTGGCGGATGCGGTGCTGGGGTCGGCGGTGTTCGGCGAGTTGGTGGACTGTTTTGTTCGCACGCTGGCCGGCGGCGGGCGGATGTTCTTCACCGGCTGCGGGGCGACCGGGCGGCTGAGCATTCTCCTGGAGGCGGCGTGGCGGCGGTTCTGGCAGAACTTCAAGGCGGAGCACCCGGAGGCGGCGGCGGGCGTGCCGGATCTGGAGGACCGGGCGTTCAGCGTGATGGCCGGCGGCGACTTTGCGCTGATCAAGTCGGTGGAGGGGTTTGAGGATTTCACGGACTTCGGGCGGCATCAGTTGCGAGAGGCGGGGATCGCGGCGGGCGATATGGTGGTGGCGATCACCGAAGGCGGCGAGACGTCGTTTGTGATCGGCACGGCCTGGGAGGGGCTCGACCGGGGGGCGAGCGTGTTCTTCGTGTATAACAATCCCACGGATGTGCTGCGCGAGCACGTGGAGCGGTCGCGGCGTATCATCGAAGAGCCGCGCGTGCGCACGATCGATCTGTTCACCGGGCCGATGGCGATCTCGGGCTCGACGCGGATGCAGGCGACGACGATCGAGCTGCTGATCGTGGGGGCGGCCGTGGAGGAGGCGCTGGTGCGGCTGTTAGGGACATATCTGTCGGAGGCGCAGTTGGAGGCGCTGCGGATCCCCTGCCGCGGGCGTGCGGAGGTCGGTGCGCTGTTCGGTGCGCTGCTGGAGCAGTTGTCGGCGGATGGGGCGGTTGAGCATCTTGCGGCGCTGGCGGCGTTCGAGGAGGACCTGTACCGGCGGCGCGGGCTGGTTACGTACTTCGCGGATGCGTTCATGTTAGACGTGCTGACGGATACAACGGAGCGGTCGCCGACGTTCATGCTGCCGCCCTACCGCAGGAACGACGACCGCGTGTCGCCGCGTTCGTGGGCGTTTGCGAGGAACCCGTTCTTCGGGACGCAGGAGGCGTGGCGCCAGATGCTGCGGCGGACGCCTCGGGGTTTGCAGTGGGATGCTGAGGCGTACCGGCGAATTGGTGCGCCGGCGGCGATCCAGGCGAACCCGCCGCGACTGGACAATGCCGAGATTCACAAGTTTCAGATCGGCAGCGAGCCGGATGCCTCGCGGACGGCGGGCGTCGACTCGGCGGCGGTGGCGCTGGCGGTCGGCGGTGATGCGGAGCGAATTTTCGACGCCATGCTTGAGTACTCGGCGGGCGAGTACGGCACGGCCGCCCTGCTGACGGTCGGCGAGCGGCCCGCGGGTGTTGCGGCGGACAGGGTGTTCTCGTTCGAATGCGACCTGCCGGATTCGCCGCTGGCGCTGTGGCATCATCTGGCGGTCAAGCTCGTGCTGAATACGATCTCGACGGTGACGATGGTGCGGATGGGCCGGGTCGTCGGCAACGCGATGGTGTGGGTGTCGCCGAGCAACAAGAAGCTGATCGACCGGGGCTGCCGGCTGATCGTGCATGTGTGCGGCTGCACGTACGAGGCGGCCTGCGTCGCCCTGCACGAGGCGATTGAGGAGGTCCAGAAGCGCATCGGGGCGGGCGAAGAGGCGCCGTCGCCGGTGGCGCTGGCGATCGAGCGGTTCAGCACGGCGTGAGGTTCACGACCCGCCGAATGGGGTTCGGTGGTGGTGCAGTTAGTAGTCAGGTATATCTAAGAGGGTTTTCTTATATATTTACAGCCTTTGAGTTTTTGAGCCCCAAACGCATAGATGCGCACGAACATTGGAGAATCTTTGCAGAATCCCAAAGGCTGCAAACTTGGCATAGATTTACACACACAGCCGAAGGCTCCCGGCAACGAAGCAGGGGCGGGGTTCACCCCCGCCCGGGTTCGCCGACGGAAGGTGACATGCGCCCACCCGCGCACGCGACGGGCGATGCGCACCGGTGCCGGCGGTCGGCATGCCGGGCGACCGTAAAGGTCGCCCCTACGAGCATGTTGGTAAGGTCGTTTGGGGCATGGGGTTAGGCGGGCGCAAAATATTTTCACTTTTTTTCAGAAAACGGTTTGCATGTTGGATTTTATGGTGTACACTTTAGATGGATGGTTAACAACCTTACTAGGTTATTGGCTTTATGGTTGGTCGCGGAGTGATGGCTGGGTCCGATTGGAGAAACGGAGGGAGCAAAGATGGTGAGGCAGGCGGGCGAGCGTCTTGAGGCAACGCAGTCGCGGGGTTCCCCGGTGTGGGGTTTGGGCTTCACATCGGCTTTTTTGGCGTTTATAGTGGCATTGTTGGGGGTGTTTTGTTATAATAACCCCGCTGGGCCTGCGGGTGACGGTGTGCGCTGACATGGGAGCAGATGCGTCGTGATCAGGCACGGGAGGGCCGCCGGCGGCAGGATGGCGGCAGGGAGATTCGGTCGGGGCGGCGGTGGACGCGACGGCCGATAGACAGGGACGATGAGTGGAAGGGTGAAGCATGTTTGATTTTCGCAAGGCGTTGTTATTTGCGTCGGCTGCGGCGCTGGTCGTGTGTGCGTCTGCGCAGGCCGGCTTTATGGTGGGCGACTTCAACGGCGACCGCAAGGTCAACCTGGCGGACCTGAGTCTGCTGGCGCTGGAGTGGCTTTCCGAGCCGCCGCTCTGCACGGAGACGGCTCTGGCGGGGCATTGGAAACTCGACGAGGCGGAGGATGTCATTGCGGCGGACGCCTCGGGACACGGGCGGACGGGCGAGGTGGAGGGCGAGGCGATCTGGCGGCCGGGCGGCGGGTATTTGAACGGCGCCATGGAGTTTGACGGCGTCGACGACGTTGTGCGGATGACGGGTTACCAGGGCATCACGGGGCGCGATCCGCGGACGTGCAGCGCATGGATACGCACGTATCGCACCAACGCGGAGATCCTGACGTGGGGCGCAGGCGGCGCCGGGCGGCGATGGGTGCTGTGCATTCAGGGGGATGGGCTTCTTCGGCTGGACGTGGGGACGGGGTACGTCGACGGGTCGACCTATGTCAACGACGGCGCGTGGCACCACGTGGCGGCGGCCTTCGACGGCACGGGCACGGACGATGTGCGCCTGTTTGTCGACGGCGTCCTGGAGGTGGTGAGCGCACGCACTGCGCAGGACATTTCCACGTCGGCGGGCGATGATGTGTGCGTCGGGGTGTTCGGCGCTTCGGGGCGGTATTTCCGCGGGACGATCGACGAGGTGCGGATCTACGAGCGGGCGCTGACGATGGAGGAGGTGTGGGCGCTGGCGCGGACGGATACGGCGGACGTGCGGTGCGTAGACGTGCGGGCGGGCGACGGCGTCAATCTCGAGGACTTCTCGCGGATGGCGGCGAACTGGCTGCGCGAGAAGAGCCCGGTGGTGATCAACGAATTCATGGCGGACAATGAGCGGACGCTTGCGACGACGGTGGCGGGCGAAGAGGTCTTCGCGGACTGGATCGAACTGTATAACGCGTCGTCGCTGCCGGTCGATCTTGCGGGCTGGCATTTGACGGACAACGAGAACAACCTGACGAAGTGGACGTTTCCCGCGGGGGTGGTTCTGGCGCCGGGTGCGTATCTCGTCGTGTTCGCCTCGGGAAAGACGGAGGCGGCCAATCCGGGCAATTATCCGTATGTCGACGACGAGGGGGCTCTGCACACGAATTTCAGCCTGAGCAAGGACGGGGAGTATCTTGGGCTGATCTATCCGGATGGCGAGACGGCGGCGCACGAGTACACGATTTATGAGTTCTCGCCGCAGCGTTTCGGGTTCGGGCCGCAGGAAGAGGACATTTCCTTCGGCATGTTCTACGACGAGATGCGGTACTTCGCAATACCGACTCCGGGTGCGCCGAACAACGGCGCCTTCATGGGATACGTCGGAGATACGAAGTTCAGCCACGACCGGGGCTTTTACGACGGTTCGTTCTCGCTGCGGATCCGCTGCAAGACGCCCGGGGCGGTGATCCGTTATACGACCGACGGCAGCACGCCCACGGACCGGTACGGCAGACGCTACATCGGGCCGATCGTGATCGACAGGACGACGACGCTTCGGGCGAGGGCGTCGAAGCCGGGCTGGTCGCCGGGCAACGTGGACACGCAGACGTACCTGTTTATCCATGACGTGATCCGGCAGTCGCCCGACGGCGAGCCGCCTTCGGCGCAGTGGCCCAACGGCAGCGTCAACGGGCAGCAGATCAACTACGGGATGGACCCGGAGGTGGTCGACAGCGAAGAATACAGCGGCCGCATCGAGGGGTCGCTTACGGCGATTCCTTCGATTTCGATTGTGACGGACCTCGGCAACCTGTTCAACTCGGGCAGCGGGATCTATGTCAACGCCCTGCGGGACGGGCGGGACTGGGAACGGCCGGCGTCGGTGGAGATGCTGAACCCCGGCGGCGGCGAGGGGTTCCACATCAACGCGGGGCTGCGGCTTCGCGGCGGCTACAGCCGTTCGAGCGATAACCCCAAGCACGCCTTTCGCCTGTTCTTCCGGGGCGAATACGGAAAGTCGGTGCTGGATTTTCCGCTGTTCGGCGACGAAGGGGTGAGCCGGTTTCAGAAGGTGGATCTGCGGACGGCGCAGAACTACTCGTGGAGTTACGGGGGCGACAGGCACAATTCGCTGGTGCGCGAGGTGTTCTCGCGGGATATGCAGCGCGACATGGGCCAGCCGTACACGCGGAGCCGCTACTATCATCTGTATCTCGACGGGCATTACTGGGGGCTGTTTCAGTCGCAGGAGCGGAGCGAGGCGCGATACGCGGCGTCGTACATGGGCGGCGAGGTGGAGGACTACGACGTTGTGAAGGTGGACGCCGGTCCGGGTCGGCCGTACACGATCGAGGCGACGGACGGCACGCTGGATGCGTACAGGCGGCTGTGGGAGGCGGCCGCGGCGGGCTTTGGAACAAATGAAGCGTATTTCGGGGTTCAGGGGCTCGACCCCAACGGCGTGCCGGACGACGCACTGGAACGGCTGGTTGACGTGGACAACCTGATCGACTACATGATCTCGACGTTCTACGTGGGGGATTGCGATTCGCCGATCTCATGGTTTCTGGGCAACGGGCGACCGAACAATTATTACGGCATTTACAATCGCACCGCTCCGGACGGGTTTAAGTTCTTCCGGCACGACGCGGAGCATTCACTGTTTTTGATGGACCGCAACCGGGACCGCACCGGGCCGTATCCGGCGGGCAGTAATTTCGTGTATTTCAATCCGCAGTGGCTGCACCAGAGGCTCGCGGGGCATCCGGAATATCGGGTGCGTTTCGGCGACCGGGTGCACAATTACTTCTATGACAACGGACTGCTTACGCCGGGGCAGGCGGCGGCGAGCCTGATGTCGCGGGCGGGTGAAATCGACGAGGCGATCATCGCCGAAAGCGCGCGCTGGGGCGATTCGAAGCGGGAAGAGCCGTTCACCAGGGCCGACTGGGTCGCCGAGATCAACAGCATTATCAACGGCTATTTCCCGTCGCGGACCGGCGTCGTGCTGGGCCAGTTTCGCGCCAAGCAGTGGTACCCGTCGGTGACCGCCCCCCGCTACGCCGTCAACGGTGTGTATCGCCACGGCGGGCATATTTCGAAGGACGATCAGATTTCCATGAGCGCTCCCGAGGGCCGCATGTTCTTCACGCTGGACGGCGCCGACCCGCGTCTTCCGGAGAACGCACTGCACATGGCGACGGCCGCGATGTTCGATGCGAACGCCTTCAAGCGCGTGCATGTTCCCACGGGACCGGACGACGGCTTCAATAACGCCCCGCGACCGGACGTGGGCCACTGGAAGTTCAACGACAATTACGCCGACAGTGCGGAGCGGCCGGGCGAGGATCCGCCCGTCACGCACGACGGCACTCCGTACGGCAACGTGTTCTTGGTGCCGAATCGCAACGAGATCGACAACAGCGCCGTGCGATTCGACGGGAAAGACGACTTCGTCTATGTGCCGGGCGACGACGTGCCCGTCTTCGATATTCGCAACGACATCACCCTGGCCTGCTGGGTCAGGTATTCGGTGCACCATCCGCAGGCGGGCATCGTGACCCGGGGCACTTCCTCGTGGATGCTGTCCCAGGCGGCGGCGGAGGGCAAACTGCGTTTTTCACTGGCGGGCATCGGCAATCTGATTTCGGACGATACATGGAACGACGACGAGTGGCACCACGTGGCCGCGGTTCGGCGCTACAACAAGATGATTCTGTACGTCGACGGCGAAGTCAACGGCATGCTCGACGTGGAGGGCGATTTGGAGATCCCGACGGCGACGTCGTGGCGCGTGATGATCGGGAATAATCATGAATTGTGGTACGATGAAAAGAACGACGTCATTCGCGACATCGATTCGTTCGAGGGCGAGATCGACGACGTGCGCATCTATTCGCGGGCGCTGTGGCCGTACGAGATCGAGAGAGTGATGGTCGAAGGGGAATTCTGGGCGAAACCGGACTACGACGACACGGGGCCTGAATGGCGCACGGGAACCGGCGGCGCGGGCTACGAGATCGGGACCGCCGACTTCGCCGAGTACATCGGCATCGACGTCGAGGACGGCATGTACGACGCCAACAGCACCTGCTGCATTCGCATCCCGTTCGAGGTTTCTCCGACGCTCGGCGAGGTGCTCGGCATGACGCTGCGGATACGGTACGACGACGGTTTCGTGGCGTACCTCAACGGCTACGAGGTCGCCCGAAGCAACGTGTGGGGTCAGCCGGGCTGGGATTCGACGGCGACGGTGGACCGCCCCAACGCGGACGCCGCCCAGGTCAGCGAGTTCGACTTGACGCGGTACAGGTCTCTGCTGCGGCCGGGCGCTGAGAACGTCTTCGGCATCCTGGGCGTTAACTTCGATGCGGCGAGTCCGGACTATTTGACATGGGCGGAGCTTGTCGTGCATGAAAACGTGGTCGTGTCGGACACGGCGACGCTGTATAGCGAGCCGTTTACGCTGGACAAGAGCCGCATCGTCAAGGCGCGGACGCTGAGCAAGGCGGGCCAGTGGAGCGCGCTGACCGAAGCGCCGTATGCCGTCGGGCCGGTCGCCGAGGGGTTGCAGGTGACGGAAATCATGTACCACCCCGCCGACGCGGACGACGCCGAGTCGAACACCGAGTTCATCGAGGTCAGGAACGTCGGCGACGAGATGATCAACCTGAACCTCGTGCGGTTTACCGAGGGCATTCATTTTACGTTCGGCGACGTGCAGCTCGAACGCGGCGACTACGCGGTCGTGGTCGCCAGCCGGGCGGACTTCGAGAAGGCGTATCCTGCATTTGCCGGGCTGATCGCCGGCGAGTACACGGGCCGACTCGACAACGCGGGCGAAAAGATTCGCCTCGCCGACGCGTTCGGCAGGACGATTTGTGAGTTTTCGTACGATGACGACTGGTATGACATCACCGACGGAGACGGGTTTTCCCTGACCCTTCGCAGCGCGGCGCAGCAGCGGATACAGGATCTGGACGCGCGGACGGCTGCGCACTGGCGGCTGGATGAGCGAAGCAGCGACGTCGCGCCGGATGCTTCGGGCAACGGGCATACGGCCCTGCTGTTCGGCGAGCCGGTATGGCGGCACGGCAAAGGCCGGATCGACGGGGCAATGCTGTTCGACGGCGTCGAAGACTACATCCAGGCGGCCGAGTACGCCGGCATCGGCGGATCGGCGGACCGGACGTGTGCAGCGTGGATATGCACCAGGGCCGGCGGCGCGATCGTCGCGTGGGGCCAGTCGGGCTCCGGCAAATGGGCGGTGGTCGTCAACGAAGACGGTCTCTTGCAGGTCGACGCGGGCAGCGGACACGTGACAGGCTCCAAAGTCGTCAACGACGGGCAGTGGCGGCACATCGCGGTCGTCTCGGACACGGGCGCCGTGCGCGACATCGTTCTGTACGTCGACGGGCGGCCCGATCCGCCCAGTGCGGTGAACTCCGGGTCGATCTCGACATCGGCGGGCGGCCTCGTGACCATCGGGACGTTCGACGAGGACGGCCCGTTCTTCGCCGGGCTCATCGACGACGTGCGCATCTATTCCGAGTCGCTGGACAGCGCCTCCGTCGAGGCGCTCTACACGCGCGGCAAATACCCCGGCAGCAAGTCCTGCTGGCGGCCGAGCGCACGGGTGGGCGGCTCGCCGGGCTTCGATGATACGGGCGCCGTGCCCGGACCTGGAGCGGTGAAGATCAACGAAATTCTGGCCCACTCGCACGGGGCGGCGGCGGACTGGATTGAACTGCGCAACGTCACCGATTCGACCATCAGCATCGGCGGGTGGTTCCTCAGCGACAGCCGGGACAATTACCGCAAGTTCGAGATTCCGGCGGGCACGACGCTGAGCCCCGGCGGCTATGCGGTCTTCTATGAGGATCAGCACTTCGGCAACCGCAATCATGCGGGCTGCCATGTGCCGTTTGCGTTAAGCGAAAACGGCGAGACGCTTTACCTGCGGTCCGGGGCGGATGCCGACGGCGCGCTGACGGGCTATTACGAAGAGGAGAGATTCGACGCATCCGAGACCGGCGTGGCGTTCGGGCGATATCTCAAGAGCACGGGCACGTACAACTTCGTCGCGATGAGCGAAAACACGCCCGGGGCCGCCAACGCTTATCCGAAGGTGGGCCCGGTGGTCATCAGCGAGATCATGTACAACCCCGCATCCGGCGGCACATGGGACCACAACGAATACGAGTATCTCGAACTGCTCAACATCAGCGACTCGCCGGTAGCGCTGCAGGAATTCGACGGAAAAGCGAACGCCTGGGTGCCGTGGCGATTCACCGACGGGATCGATTACGAATTTCCCATGGGAACCGTGATCGGCGCGGGCCAACGGCTGGTCGTGGTGAAGAATCCGGCGGCGTTTCTCGAACGCTACGGCGAGCTGGACGCGCCGGCTTTGGGTCCGTACGACGGGCGGCTCGACAATAGCGGCGAGCAGGTGACGCTCGCCAAACCCGGCGACGCCGAAAGCGGGCGACAGTACTATATCCGCGTTGATCGCGTCGTGTATGAGAACACGTGGCCGTGGCCGGCGGAAGCGGCGGCAGCGGGTAAGGCGCTGGAACGCATCGCCCCGGCGGAGTACGGAAATGACGTGGTCAACTGGCGCGCCGCCGACCCGACGCCGGGCGAATGACGCCCCGGCGGATTGCGGGCGGCCGTCAGTCTCTAAGCTCCTGGTGTTTCAGACGCAGGATGGCGCGAATGACGTCGCTTCGGCTGGTGACGCCGGCGAGCACCCCGTCTTCGGTGATGAAGACCCTGCGGAAATTGTTCTCGATGAGACAGTCGCACACGTCTACCAGACTGGCGTCGTGGGGCAGGCTTACGGGGTCGGTGTTCATATAGTCGCTGACGGTATGGCCGATGCTGTCTTCGGTGTACAGCATTTTCAGGACGTCTTTTTCGCTGAGCACCCCGATCAGGTTCAGGTCTTCGTCAACGACGGGCATCCCGGTGATGTTTCGCCCCGCCAGCAGGCGGACCGCGTCATAGATGGACATTTCCGGTCGTGCGCAAATCGCGGCGCCGGTCATTACGTCTCTGGCTTTGAACATATTCCAATCCTTCTTTACGGAGGTCACACGGAGATCGGCGGAGCACATGCCTGCGGGCGGCATGCGCGTGCACGGCTACTTACACGGTCGCTTCCACATCCACGTCGACGGGGGTCCTTCGCTCGGCTCGCCGCTGCGTCTGCGAGACGGTTATGACGCGATCGATCAGCCTGCTCTTGTGCAATGCACCGATCGCGCACCGGGCCTCATCGTCAGCGGGCATATCGACGAAGGCAAACCCAAGGGGGTTGCCGTTGAATCTGTCGCGAACAATATTGACCGACCGCACCTTGCCGTAGGCGCCGAAGGCATGCTCCAGGTCCGCCTCGGTCGCGTCGAACGACAGGTTGCCGACATAAATGTCCATGGTTTTCTCCTGTAAACCGGCAGTTCCGCATGGCTGCCGCCAATGACAGCACGCCACACCAAAGTATTCGGCGGTTTTGGAACACGGGTTGCGTGAATTGCGTGTCGCCGCACCGCGAACATTACTGTTGAACTTATTATCGGAGGCGATACACTGAACTTGATTTATTCGGACTGTAAAAAGGAGGCAACCATGAATTTTCTCGAACTGGCGGGCAGCCGGCAGAGCTGTCGGGCCTATCTCGACCGAGCGGTGGAGCGCGATAAGATCGAGTACTGCCTGGAGGCGGCGCGGCTTGCGCCGTCGGCGTGTAATGCGCAGCCGTGGACGTTTGTGGTGGTGGATGACGCCCCCTTGCGGCGGACGGTTGCCGAGAAGACGTTCGGGCCGCTGCGTTCGCTCAACCAGTTCGTCGTGCAGGCGCCCGTTCTGGTGGTCATCGTTTCCGAAAGGCAGAACCTTCAGGCGACCATCGGCAGCCTCGTCAAGCGCAAGGCCTTCAACCAGATGGACGTGGCGATCGCGGCGGAGCACTTCTGCCTGGCGGCGACCGAATCGGGACTGGGCACGTGCATGATCGGCTGGTTTGACGAGGCCGCCGTCAAGGCTGCGCTCGCCATTCCCTCGGGCAAACGCGTCGAGTTGATTCTGGCGGCGGGATACTCGGCCGAGGAGGGGATACGCCCCAAGAAGAGGCAGCCCGCAGATCAGTTTCGCCGCTACAACGGCTACGCCTGATCGGATCGGCCCCGGCCCAAACGGCAGGCGTTACGCGCCGCCCATGACCGCTCGCATGGCCTGCAGCGCCGTGTCGATGTCGGCGGGCTCGATGCCGTAATGCGTGACCATGCGGAAGCCGACGGCGCCGAGGGCCAGGCATTTGACGCCCTTTTCATCCAGTCGCCGGACGAGCTGATCGCCGGTCAGTCGGCCCGCCTCCAAATAGAAGTAGACCATGTTGGTGACTACCGTGTCGAGGTCCACGGACAGGCCTTCGATCTGCGCGATGCCCTCGGCGAGTCGGCGGGCATTGACATGGTCGTCGGCGAGGCGGTCGACCATCCGTTCGAGCGCGACGATGCCGGCGGCGGCGATGACCCCGCACTGCCGCATGCCGCCGCCGAGCGCCTTGCGGATGCGGCGGGCGCCGGCGATGAATTCCTGCGATCCGCAGATCAGCGAGCCGACGGGTGCGGCCAGCCCTTTGCTCAGGCAGAAGGCAACGGAGTCTGCGTGCTGCGTCAGTTGGCGGACATCGCAGCCGAGCGCGACGGCGGCATTGAAGATCCGTGCCCCGTCGACATGCACGGCAAGGCCGTGTCGGGCGGCAAGGTCGGCAACCGACGCCATATACTCGGGCGTCAGGACCGCCCCACGGCAGCGATTCTGCGTGTTCTCCAGGCAAATCAGCCGCGTCCGGGGAAAGTGCACGTCGTCGGGCCGGATCGCTGCGGCAATCTCGTCGAGCGCCATTGTGCCGTCCGGCTGGTTTTTGATCGTATGCGGGTGAACGCCGCCGAAGGCGGAAATGCCCCCCGCTTCATAACGGAAGGTGTGCGACTGATCGCCGAGGATGACTTCGTCGCCGCGGCCGCAGTGGGTCAGAATGGCGGCGAGATTGGCCATCGTGCCGCTGGGCGTCAGCAGCGCCGCCGGCTTGCCCGTGCGTTCTGCGGCGAGCGCTTCGAGACGATTGGCGGTCGGGTCCTCGCCGAACACGTCGTCGCCCAGCGGGGCATCCGACATCGCCTGATGCATTTCAGGCGTCGGGAGGGTAACCGTATCGCTTCGCAGATCAATAATTCTCATGACGGACCTCCTGCCGCGACTGCACTTGTTCAATCGATCACGACCTGGTCCTGATAGTCGGGCGTCGCGACGTCCCAGCCCTTTTGCTGGCGGATGTACTCGGCAAAGCTTTGTGCGGACTTCATTTCGCCATGAACGACGAAAACACGGCGCGGGGCCTTCTTGAAGGCGCCCAGCCATTGCATCAATTCATCGCGGTCGGCGTGCGCCGAAAAACCGTGCACGCGGACCACCTGGGCCTTTACCTCGCGCATCTGACCGAGGATGCGCACCTCCTTGGCGCCGTCGAGGATCTGCCTGCCGAGGGTGCCGACGGCCTGATAGCCTACGAACAGGATCGTGCTTTCCGGCCGGGAGATGTTGTTGACCAGATGGTGTTTGACCCGCCCGCCGGTGCACATCCCGGAACCGGCGATGATGATCACGGTACCCCGAATGCTGTTGATCGCCTTGGACTCCTTCGTGGTCCGCGTCATCTTGAGGCCCTGGAAATCGAAAGGCGACGTATGATTGGCGAGCAGGACCTGCATCTTGTCGTCAAGCAGTTCCGGGTGCTCCTTGAACACCTCGGTGACCTTGATCGCCATGGGGCTGTCGAGAAAGGCCATCATGGGGGGGATCTTCTTTTCCATCAGCAGTTCATGAAGGAAGTAGAGGACCTCCTGGCTGCGTTCCACCGAGAAACTGGGTACGACCACGTTGCCGCCCGCGGCCCGCGTGGTGTTTACGGCTTCGGCCATTTTGTCTTTGATGTCGTCGACATCCTCGTGAATGCGCTCGCCGTACGTCGATTCGATGAGGACGTAGTCGGCCTCTTCAAAAACGGTGGGGTCGTTGATGAGGGGTTTGCCGTCTCTGCCGATATCGCCGGAGAACAGAATGGTGCGTCTCTGGCCGTTGCAGTGGAGCCGCAGCTTGATCATCGACGCGCCGAGGATGTGACCGGCTTCGTGAAACGTCACCTCGGCGCACTCGCGAATCCTGACCACCTGCTCGTACTTGACCGGGGCAAACAACGGTTCGCACGCGGCCGCGTCGTCGACCGTGTACAGCGGCAGGACCGGCCGAGCGGGGATGCGGCCTTCGCGTTTGTGCCGCTTGCGTTTGTAGGCGGCGTCTTCCTGCATGATGTGGCCGGCGTCCAGCATGACGATCTTTGCGATCTCCGCCGTCGCCTCGGTGCAGTAAACGGGGCCCTTGAAGCCCTCTTTGACGAGTTTCGGCAGCAGGCCGATGTGGTCCAGATGGGCATGCGTCAACAGCACCGCGTCGATACTGGACGGCGGAACGGGGAACGGATCCCAGTTGCGGTTCTGGAAATCGCGTTCCTGATACAGGCCGCAGTCGACCAGTATCCGGACGCCGTTGACTTCCACCAGAAAACGCGAGCCGGTCACATTACCGGCGGCCCCGAGAAAACTGAGCTTTATTTTCATGTCGTGCCTTCAGAAGAACCTTGCGAAACGCATAAACCATGCATTATACATGCTTTGCCGTTGCGGGTCAACATTTCGACGTCTCCGGTCGGCAAATTCTCTGCTTCGGTGAGCAGGCCCTTACGCCGCTAAATATTTGCCATACGCCGCAAAACGTGATACTTTCGGATATCAAAGACACGAGGCTCTGTTCGGAGGACATATAATGAGGCAGTTTCTGTGTATTGGGACGATTTTCCTGCTGGCGGCCGGCAATTCTGTGCGAGCGGACGATGGCGGGGGTCCGGCGGAGATCGCCGGGGGTTCTATGACCAATTCCATCGGCATGAAGCTTGTTCGGGTCGAGCCGGGCACATTCTTGATGGGGCAACAGGAAGGCGGCGACTTCGACGAGCGGCCCGTCCATCGGGTGACCCTCTCCCGCGGGTTCTGGATGGGCGTCACGGAGGTCACAAATGCCCAGTACGAACAATTCGATCCCGCGCATAAGGCAATGCGGGGAATCCACGGCATCTCCACAGAGGATGACGAGCCGGTGGTCCACGTATGCTGGCATGACGCAGTGCGATTCTGCAAGTGGCTCAGCAAGCGGGAAGGACGCCCCTGCCGCCTGCCCACGGAGGCCGAGTGGGAATACGCCTGCCGCGCGGGTACGGAGACGCCCTACTCGACGGGTACCCAACTTCCGGCCGCGTGGCGCCGAAACCAGAAACAGCTTTGGGATCCGGCGCCGATCAAGCTCACGGTTAGCCAATCGCCTGCCAACGCATGGGGCCTGCACGACATGCACGGCAACGTGGAGGAATGGTGCAGCGACTGGTACGGCCCTTACGAACCGGGCGACCAGACAGACCCCGCGGGATGCGCAAACGGCGACTTCAAAGTGACGCGCGGCGGCAGCTACAGCACCACCCTGGAGTACCTGCGGTCAGCCAATCGGATGGGGACGCTGCCCGACGACAAACACTGGCTGATCGGCTTTCGAATTGTCGTGGCGGAATACCCGTCGACGCCGCCTGTGGGCGATCCTGAGAAGGCGCTTTGGGCTCAGGATGTCTCTCAGTCGCCGTCTGCATGGACCCAGCCTGCGGGGCGACAGCCGCACTTCTTTGGCCCTGTGGACTACGTGAAGATCCCTCCAGGCTCCAACGGACCCCTGTATTCCAAACACAACCACTGCCCCGCCATTACCGCGTGCCCGAACGGCGACCTTTTGGCCGTGTGGTATTCGACCAACACCGAGCCGGGGCGGGAGCTGACAGTGCTGGCAAGTCGTCTGCGCCACGGCAGCAATGTATGGCAACCCGCTTCGGTCTTCTGGGATGCACCCGACCGCAACGACCACGGCAACGAGGTCTGGTGGGACGGCAAAGACACGCTTTACCATTTCAACGGCCTCGGCACAGATGGGACATGGGGCAAGCTGGCGCTGGTCATGCGAACAAGCACCGACAACGGGGCGACGTGGTCTGCGGCACGGCTGATCAATCCGGAACACGGCCTTCGCAACCAGGTCATCTCAGGGGCGGTCCGGACAGCCGGCGGCGATCTCATCGTCAAGTGTGACGCGGTCACCGGCGGCAGCGGCGGAACGGCCGTTCATGTCAGCAGTGATGGCGGTCAAACGTGGGGCGATCCGGGATTGGGCCGGCCGACTCCGAGATTCGCCGACGGGCAAGCCGGCGCCTGGATCGCGGGCATCCATGCCGGGCTGGTGCAACTGGCCGATGGAAACCTCATGGCCCTGGGACGGGGCGACAGCATCAACGGCCGCATGCCAATGAGCCTCTCGACGGACATGGGCCGCACGTGGACCTACAGCGCCAGTGAATTTACGCCGATCAGCAGCGGCCAGCGGCTTGTACTGATGCGCCTGCGCGAGGGGCCCATTGTCCTGCTGAGTTTCACGGACGCTTCAAAGGGGCTGGTCATCACGGACGCCTCCGGCAGGGATCGACAGGCGTTCGGCTTGTTTGCGGCTTTGTCCTTTGACGAAGGCAAGACGTGGCCGACAAAGAAGCTCATCACACCCGGAGGCTCGGCAACCCTGGACGGCGGCGCCTGGACGCGCACCTTCACGCTGGACGATACGCACGCCGAGCCCAAAGGCTACCTTGCCGCGACTCAGACGCCTGACGGCATGATTCACCTGATCAGCAGCCGACTTTACTACCGGTTCAACATGGCCTGGCTGGTCACGGGGGCAGGCAGCGGCAGCGACTCCGGGCGCCAGGGACTTGCGGTCAGCGAGCCCGACCGGAGGAAGAGGTAGTACAGTTTTCCTTCCTGGTACGTGTTTCCGGCGCGCCGGCCTGCTTCGTCGCCGACGCCCATGTAAACGTCGCACCGGCCGGGTGCGCGGATCGCGCCGCCCGCATCCTGATCCAGCACAAAGCCGGTGAACTTGCGCTGCATAATCGAATTGCCGGCGACGCTGGGCAGATCGGTGGACAGAAAGGCAAGGCACGCCCGCGGATAGATGGCTTTGTCCGTCGCAATCGTCCGCATCGTGGTGACCGGTTCGTTGAGGCTGCCCCGAGGATCGCCCTCGCTCATCTGGAAGAACACAAACCGAGGATTCTGTGCAATATAACGCTCCGCCTCGCCCGGATGCGTTTTGAAGTAGTCGATCATCCCCTTGAGGCTCAACTGGTCCGACCGCATCGCGCCGTCCGTGACCATCTTGCGTGCAATGCTCTTGTATTCGTGCCCGTTATTGGCGGCATAGCCCACGGTAATGAGCTGCCCGTCGGGCAGACGGATCTTCGCCGAGCCCTGCACGTGGGCCACGTACACCTCGAAAGGATCGCTGAGCCACACGAGTTCACTGCCGACCAGTTGTCCGGAGGTCGTCAATTCCCCGCGTGACGGATACGTCGTAAACGTACCGCCGGCGCCCCGCTTGCCGAGGATGGCGCCGTCGTCGCCCTTGACCAGGTCGGCGGGCTGCTTGTACAGCGGATATTGGAACTGAGCCGTCCTTTGCTTGGAACCTGCAAATATCGGCGTATAGTAGCCCGTGAAAAGCACCGTGCCCCGATTGTCGCAGCCGACACTGATGTAGACGTCGAACGTGTCCCTGATCCGGGCGGCAAGCTCGCGCCCGGCGAGACCGGAGTCCAGCAGGTCGGCCATCGCCCGCAGGCTGGCGGCGGCATGTTCGTGCGTGATATCGCCGTATGGAAAAAACTGCCTGCTGGACGGCTTGTTCAAATAGTTCAGGCTGCGCCCAACCGCCTCGCGCAGCTCGGTCACTTCGTAACAGGCGAATGTGAAATCGGGAATCATGGCCGGGTCGGTGATCCTCCGAAGGGCCAGCTCGCCAGGCGGCAGCGGGCGGTCATAGTCGAGCGTCTCGACCTTCGCCTGCTGCTGCGGCGTACGGCATCCCGGTGCGAAAATAACAAGGAACAAAATTCCCGAAATGAGAAATTCCCTTTTCATGGCGCGACTCCCTTTTATGGCTCAACCTGTTGGCACTCAGACGCCGTCCCGTCCGTCGGGACCGGTACCCCCCTTCAACACAGGTTATTATGCCCGTCCGACGGCCGTTTGTCAAGGGGACACCCGCACGAACCGCATATTGCTTTGCGACCCGGAATGCGGTATAATGTGGATATGGGAAATCACACAGCTTTAAAGACCTGCCTGGCGGTCTTGCCGCTGCTGATGGGGTGCGGCGCCGGCGCCGACAAGGCGCCGGACGAAACCGTACTCGTTTTCAACGGCATGAGCGACGCCTCGGCGGGTGTGTTCCTGACCGCTGACCGGTTTGTGGTCGCCGACGACGAAAGCAACAGCCTTAGAATCTACGCTATGGACCAGCCGTCGACGCCGTGCGCTGCTTACGACATATCGGGTTTTCTGCGGACAACGGTGCTTAATCCGGAAGCGGACATCGAAGGCGCGGCCCGGGCAGGCGACCGCATCTACTGGATCACGTCGCACGGGCGCAACAAGGATGGCAAGGAACGGCCGAATCGATACCGCTTCTTCGCCACGGACATCCGTCGGGATGGGAGCGACATCGGGCTTGTGCCCGCCGGCCGACCCTGCAATGATCTCGTGCCGGCGCTGCTGCAAGCGCCGTTTGCGCGGGCACTGGGACTGCACGAGGCGGTGCGGCTTGGTGAGAATTTGAAAAAGAAGGATCGGGAGAAACTCGCCCCCAAGGACGAAGGCCTGAACATCGAGGCGTTGGCGGCGACCGCCGACGGCAAAGTGTTGTACATCGGCTTCCGGAACCCGCGACCTGCCCATCCGGTGACAGGTCGTCGGCAGGCGCTGGTGGTGCCCATGACCAACGGCAAGGAGGTCATCGACCTGGGCCGGCGGCCCCAATTCGGTCAACCGATCCTGTGGGACATGGGCGGCCTGGGCCTGCGAAGCATGGATTACTGCCCCGCGCACAAGGCGTTTTTCCTAACTGCCGGCTCCCACGACGAGGGGAACGAATGTGTCCTGTATCGCTGGTCCGGAGACCCGGACGAAACGCCTATGGCGATACAGCGACTCAAGGATTTCGCACCCGAGGCACTCATGCCTGCCCCGGATGGTAAGCGGCTGCTTCTCCTCAGCGACGACGGCAGCCGCCCGGTCCGTATCTCACACCCGTCCGAATGCCTGCCCGGAGAACTGATCGACGACCGCACCTGCCAGAACAAGCACCTCGCCGACCCGGCCAAAAAAACCTTCCGCGCGGTTTATGTGGTACCGTAGTGCGTTCTCGGCAAGGATTTTGTGGCGACCCTGCTTGCATCCTGAAACCGTTTCCGGTAAGATAATATCGTTGAAGTCTGTATCTGAGGAAGGCGTTTAGTTTTCATCATGCGCAGTCTGCATATAAATAGCATGCTGCTTGCCCTATCGGCGGCCGCGCTGGCCTCGGCGCACTCGCCGGAACCATGGTCCTTCATTATTGTGGGCGACAGCCGTGGGCCGGATAACGGCGTCAATAGCGTAATCCTGTCGGAAGTCGCCGAAGAGACTGTCAGCGCTGGGGTCGATTTCCTGCTTTTTTCGGGCGATCTAATCAGCGGTTTTTACGAGGTTGAGACCCAACTGTCCTATTGGCTGAGCGTCATGCAGCCGGTTTACAATGCGGGCATCGGCGTTTACGTCATTCGCGGCAATCACGAGGATGGAGAGTTCTTCCCGGATATCTCTGTTTGGCATGAAACTTTTTCCGGAAACTATGCACTTCCGGGCAACGGCCCGCCAGGCGAGGTCAACCTGACCTATTCGTTTGTGCACAAGAATGCGATGGTCGTGGGGGTTGACCAGTACGTAGACATCTTTGCTGCGAACCAACCGTGGCTCGATGCCCAGTTAACCGCCAACACCCACCCCCACGTCTTCGTGTTTGGTCACCTGCCGGCCTATAGAGCCCTCCCGCGGCCGTGTCTGGACTTCTACCCTGAAAGACGGGACGCCTTCTGGCGGTCGCTCGCCGATGCGGGTGCTCGCGTCTACTTTGCAGGACATGACCATTTCTACGACCATGCGAGGATCGACGACGGGGACGGCAATATCGAAAATGACCTGCACCAGTACATTGTTGGAACGGCCGGGGCCCGGCCCTATACATGGGAACCGCGCTATGAAGGCGACAACGGCGCCATGACGCCCGTCAATGTCGCGCATGCCGAAACATACGGCTATGTGCGGGTGGACGTGGAGGGCTCGGACGTGACGTTGACGTGGATTGCTCGTCATACAAACAATCTGGCCATTACGGGTGTGTATGCTGCCGCTGAGTCGTGGAGCTATTCGGTAGCTTCGCTTGTTCTGCTATCGCCAAACGGCGGCGAACGTCTGGTTGCCGGCGGGGACAACATGATTCAGTGGCAGCGCAAGGCATGGGCAGGCACGGAGAACGTACGGCTGGAATATTTTGACGGCTCAGCATGGCGTGCAATCAACAGCACCCCTGTCGCCGCACATACGGGTTCATATCTCTGGCCCACCGCACACGCCCAGGACAGTAACAAATGCCTCGTGCGCTTAAGCGACTGGGAAGACGCTACTGTAAGCGACACCAGCGACGCCCCGTTCACCGTCTTTCACTGCCGCACCGCCCTGCCGGCGGACCTTAACGGCGACTGTTATGTCGACATGCAGGACCTGATGCTCTTGGCTGCGGATTGGCTGAAATGCGGAAATGTATTTGACCCGGCATGTGAATTGTAATTTAGAGTTGAACGCTGAGGAGGCATTTTGTTGAAGCAGTTCCTCTTGATGCCGATGATGCTGGTAATAGCTTCTGGGCACGGCGGTGCGGAGTCGTGGCGATTCGCGGTCACGGGTGACAGCTACGGCACCCCCTTCACATACGATGAGAACTGCGTCAACACCCTGATTCTCGGTGAACTGGCCGAGGAAATGCTCGACCGCGACGTCGAGTGCCTCCTGTTTCCCGGCGACCTCGTAATGGGCGATAGCTGTTCATATGACATGGAAACGCAGCTCTTGACGTGGCGTGCAGCCCTCCAACCCCTGTATGATGCAGGTGTCAAGGTCTACCCCGTCAGAGGAAACCATGATGACGACTCCGGGTTAGCCCCGTGGCACAATGTATTCAGCGGTGATTACGCCCTGCCGCAAAACGGGCCCGCAGGCGAGGAAAACCTCACCTTCTCAGCCCCGCACAAGAACGCTCTCTTCATCGGGCTTGATCAATACATCAAGCTGCACAGAATCAATCAGGACTGGCTTGACGCCACACTTGCTCAGAATGCCGCTCCGCACATTTTTGTCTTTGCCCACGAACCCGCCTTCTCTGTTGCGCATGACGATTGCATGGGCTTTTTCCCGGAAGAACGCGACGTTTTCTGGCGGAGCATCGCCAACGCCGGCGGCCGCACATACTTCTGCACACATGACCACTTCTATAATCACGCGAGAATCGATGATCTGGACGGTGATCCGGACAATGATCTTCACCAGTTCGTCGTGGGCACCGCAGGGTCCATTCAATGGCACTTCTGGAACGATGTATACGACGGAGACAATGGCGATAATAACCCCGTGCTCGTTAAGCACGTGCATCCCCGCTATGGATATCTTCTCGCTGAAGTGGATGGCCCGACCGTGACGCTGACATTCATGGGCAGGCACACCCAGGACCTAAGCCTGCCGGGGCAATATGAACCATACGATCTCTGGAGTTATACAGTTGAGCCCGCGCTGAATGTCCTCTGGCCCAACGGCGCCGAGCACCTGACCGCAGGCAGCACACAAACTATTAGATGGAACACCAGCCCATTCGCCCAGGTGGGCGCCGTACTCATCCAGTTCTCGGCCGACGGCGGCTCATCCTGGACGACCCTCACAATCTCGCAGAATTCAGGGTCATATCCGTGGATAATTGAAGGCGACATCCAGTCCGAACAGTGCCTCATCCACATCGCGGCGGTTGAGAAACCCGATATCTGCGACACCAGCGACGCCCCGTTCACTGTCTTTCACTGCCGCACCGCCCTGCCGGCGGATCTTAACGGCGACTGCTATGTCAACATGCAGGACCTCGCCGTTCTCGCGGCCGAATGGCTTCGCTGCGGTAATCCTTTTGATCCGATGTGTTCCGATTAGCCCGCGGAAATCGGCTACTTCTTGGGCCCGACGAATTCTACATTGTTGCCGTCCGGATCCTTGATCACGGTGAGATAGGTAACGCCATCGCCCAGAACAAGCGGCGGCTTGACGATTTTCGCTCCCGCCGCTACGGCGCGTTCGACCGAGGCAGTGGTATCGGTGACGAATATCGTCAGGTAGCTGAAGCCCAGGCTGGAGTTGATGTACGTGTTGTCTACCTTGGCGCCGGTTGGGGCGATCTCCATGAGTTTGATGCGGGTGGCCGTGTCGCCCTCGCCGAGTACGAACACGCGAACCTTGAACGGCTTGTAATCGGTCAGGCCGGAATCGCCGGCCATTTCAGGCGACACATCAAAACCGGGCACTTCGGTGAATCCGAGGGCTTCGGTGTAGAACTTCGCGGACTTCTCGACGTCACTGACGACCGTACCGAGATCGATCGTCAAGCGCGAGAAAGCTCCGGTCTTTACGATGTCCGCGACCTGCTTTTTCTGTTGTGCCTCACGGCAGCCGCCCACCACGACCAGGTAAATCGCCAGCCCGGCAGCTACGTACGTTTGTTTTCTGATGTGATTCTTCATGACCTCTTCCTTTCAGGTTACATATTGGTGTCGACTTCGGGGCAGTGTACCACGTGCGGGCACGGCCGTCCAGTGAATTTGCAGCGTTTCAGAGGGGCGCCGCTGCCGTGGATTTCCGGAGCGTGATAAGGGTGATTTCCGGGGGGCAGAAAAAGCGAACGCATACGCCGCTTGCACCGGAGCCTCGCGAGGTGTAGCCCGCCAGCCCGCCGTAATACCATTTGCCGCGCAGGATCCGCCTCGGCACGGTCGCACAGGTGACGACTGCGATGCCGCCGGGCAGACAGACCTGCCCGCCGTGGGTATGCCCGGCAAGGTACAGCGAGTAACCGGCGTCGGCGGCATCCTGATACATTTCCGGCGAATGGCAGATGAGCACCTTGAACGAGCCGTCCTGCATGCCCTGTTCGGCAAGATCCATGTCGGCGGCCTCGTAGTAATGACAATCGTCCAGCCCAACGAGGCAGAGGCGGTCGCCATCGTTTTCCAGATAGGCGTGCTCGTTCACCAGCATGGTCACGCCGCAGTCGGCAAGCATTTGGCCCATAGCATACTTGTCATGATTGCCCAATACGCCGTAGACGGGCGATCGCTGCACCAGCGCGTCGGCGAGCTGCTTCATCCAGAGATAGGCCATGCCGCTCTCCTGCCGATACGCGAAATTGTAATCGCCGCCGAGGATGCACACGTCGTAAGAGACGGACTCGGCCAGACGGCGTATTGTCTCGCCAAGGGTTGGAAACTCGTCGATGTGCGTGTCGGTGATAAACAGAATGCGCATGCCATCAAAGGCCGCCGGTAAATTATCGAATGCAAACTCTGTTGACTCCACGGAAAGCGCCAGCGCGTTTCGCTCGCCTCGCCTTTTCAGGCCGACGGTGCGAAGCATCACCTTGAACACGTCCTCCAGCCAGGGCATGTTTTCAAAATGAAACCTTCCCCAGCGGCCCCGGCTGACCCGATGTTCGCGCCGCTCGCGCTCCACACGTTGTCGCTTCTCACTGATCGGACGCATATCACCCGTTAACATGATGCTTTTTCGACAGGAACAAACCCTTATTATAGCAGCAACCGCCAGACTTGGCATGCGTATATTGCTTTACCTTGAAAAAACCGCTATACTGCGGAGTTCCGATGACGACCCGAAAGGTATACATAAAGTGCTTCGGCTGCCAGATGAACAAGTTGGATTCATCTCTGGTCGCCGCTGCGCTGCGTGCGGCGGGCTTCGAGATGACCGACAAGGCGACCGATGCCGATGCGGTGGTGATCAACACCTGCTCGGTGCGGGAGCACGCCGAGGCGCGGGTTTTTTCGCATTTGGGGCACTTGAAGCACATGAAGAAGAGCCGCCCGGGGCTGGTTGTGGCGGTCATGGGCTGCATGGCCCAGCGGTTAGGCGAGTCGCTGCTGGCGCATGAGGCCGTAAATATTGTCGTGGGGCCGCACCAGATTCCGCAAATGCCCGATATGCTCACCGCCGCTCTGGAAACAAATGGGCCCGCGGTACGCATTGCCGTGACGCAGCATATTCGCACGCCCGACGACGCCGCGGCAGCGGAACACCTGGATGCGTTCGAAACGGCCTATGATTCGGACGAAAATCACATCAAATCGCAGGCTTTTGTGCGAATCATGAGGGGGTGCAACAATTTTTGTTCTTATTGTGTGGTGCCGTACGTACGCGGGCCGGAGGTGTCGCGGCCGCCGCGTGCGATCATGGAGCAGATTCGCAAACTTGCCGATCAGGGCATTCAGCAGGTCACACTGCTCGGCCAGACGGTCAATTCCTATGCGTATAGCGCGGGCGAACGCACCTACAAACTCGCGGACCTGCTCGAAATGGCAAGCGAGATTGAGGGCATTCACTGGCTGCGCTTCGTGACCAGCCATCCGGGGGCATTCGACAATTCCATTCTCAATGCGATGGCCCGGCTGCCGAAGGTTTGCCCTTATCTGCACATCCCGGCACAGAGCGGCTCAGACAGCATCCTTGCAGCAATGAACCGCCGTTATACCGCACAGCACTATCTGGATCTGCTCGCCAAGGCACGCGCGATTGTGCCGGACATTGCGATCGCAGGCGATTTCATCGTGGGCTTTCCGGGGGAGACCGACGAGGATTTCGAGGCGACGGCGGCACTGGTGCGGGCGGCCTGTTACAAAAACATCTTCGTTTTCAAGTACTCGCCGCGGCCGGGCACACGTGCAGAGCAGAAGCTGGCCGATTCCGTGCCTTCGGAGATCAAACAGCAGCGGAATCACGCGCTTCTGGCCCTGCAGAACGAGATCGCGGCCGACTACAACAGCCGGTTTCTGGGGCGCGAACTTGAAGTCCTCGTGGAAGGCTTGAGCAAGAAGCCCCACCTGAACAACGCACAGGAAGCCGGCCATCCTCAGCTCGTCGGGCGAACGGCGACAGATTACATTGTCGTGTTCAATGGCCCGGAGTCACTAACGGGGCGGTTTGCGCGTATCCGCATCGACCAGACGTCGGCCCTGACGCTTTTCGGCCGGCCGGTCTGAGCTTACGCCCACAGGACACGGCCAGCCGCTTCGCTCTGGAGGCCAACCCGCCCTACTCTTCCATGTCCTGCCAGCCGGTCTCGTCGGATTCATCAGTCTCGTCGGATTGATCGTCGGGTTCATCAGTCTCGTCGGGCTGATCGGTCCCGTCGAACTCGTCGGGCTGATCGGTCTGATCGGTTTCGCCAGGCTGGCGCTCGTCATCAGGCTCCGGCTCGGGTTGAGGTTCCGGCTCGGGCTCGTACTCAGTGTCGTACTCAGGCTCCGGGTCCATCGGCCTGGGCTCAGGCGCCTCCTGCGGCTCCGGCGTCGTCTGCCGGGTCTCGGTGCCGGCCGCCGGCGGCTGAGGCTCTCTTCTCCTGCACCCCGCTACGGTGACCGCGCTAAGCCCCGCCAACGCCAGTACTGCAAACTTTCGACGTGTCATAATTGCCATGTTTCACCTCATCTAAAAAATATGGTTTTACTGGTTCGCCCAATTATCAAGCTCAAACAACCGCTGGTTCGCGCGTTGTTGCGGACATCGGGTGATACCGGCAGCGGTTTTACCCGAATATGGAAAGCTTTTGCCTTGACAAGTCCGGGAATTTACCCGAGGAGTGGATGAAAACCGTCCCTCGCTCTTATCTTCTTGCAATATCGCTCCGTTGGATGTAGAGTAAGCGGGAACTTGTCCGAAGGGTTCCTCATTGGACCTGAACCGGGAGGAGTGACCGAGTGGCCTAAGGTGGCGGTCTTGAAAACCGCTGTACCGCAAGGTACCGGGGGTTCGAATCCCTCCTCCTCCGCTCGAAGGGCGCCGCTCTCAATCACTGCAGCGGCGCCCTTGCCCTTTCTGCGACCCTTAGACGTCCAGCACTGCCAGGAGGTCGCTGAGTTTCGCCGTCGCCAAACCGACGCAGCGGTCCGCCGCCCCGTAATACATCCAGATTTCGTCGCCGCGAATCAGCGCGCCGGTGGGGAATACCACGTTGGGAAGCAGGCCGGACAACTCGTAGGGCGCCTCGGGCTGAAAAACAAATTCGTGCGACCTGGCTACAACTTTGTACGGCACATCGCTGTCCAAAAGGGCCACCCCCGCACGGTACAGAGGGCCGGCCCCGTACGTCTTTACCCCATGGTAGATAAGCAGCCAGCCCTTGGCCGTCCTGATGGGCGGCGGCCCTGCACCCACGCGGACCGCGTCCCATTCAGGGCCGCCCCTTTCCTGCAAGACGACATGGGGTTCGCCCCACCGTATGAGATCGCGGGAGTAAGCTGACCAGATATGCTGATAACCTCCTGCGTCGGGCCGGTGCAGAATGGCGTAATCGCCCCCGAACCTGGCTGGAAACAGGACGCCATCTTTGTCGTTGGTTGCGCCTAACAGGCAGAGTCTTTCGAAGTTCTCCATATCCGTCGTTCGAGCGATCGCCACGGCCGGCCCCATCTGCGAGAACGCCACATAGGTCACGTACCAGCAGGCGTCCTCAGGCACGTAGGTGACGCGGGCATCTTCGCAACCCCACTCCTCATAGTGCCACTCCTTGAGTCCGTGGCGAAGCACCGGTTCTTTATCAATCTGCCAATCTGTAGCACCATTGCGGCTGCGGGCGCGGTAAATGTCCGATATGCCGTTGACGTTCTCAACACGCAAGAGCAAAATCACCTCGCCATCCCTTTCGGCTGCACCCGGATTCAGCACCCCCACCGCCCTGAAGGGCAGGTCATGCGGCGTGAGAATCGGGTTATGCGGCGAACGGTGAAATATTTCCTGGCGGTCCTGCACTGGCAAACCTTTCTATGACCCATGCTTCAAAGTAAGGCGCACTCCCGGCACTGGCGCCGATGCGCAATGATACCTTCGGCCGGAAGGCTGTTCGCCTGCACCTCCTTACAATTTGGGCAAGTGCTGCGTTTATCAGAGCAGTAAACACCTCCTTGAACTGGTAATCGGGACATGTATATAGCTTATTAAGCCCAATCGCATATGCCTTGATGCCAAGTTATTCGGATATAAAGAAAAGCCTGTTTATGTACGACTACAGAACAGCAGAATGGACGCCGTTTGAGAGGACCGTTTGGCGGTTCTGCGGCGATATGGACGCTTATCAGGCAAAAAGGAGCATCATAAAATGCAGCCTTCCTCGCCGGCACAAACGCAGCAGCGCTCCGCGGACGAATTGCGGCAGATCAGTCTCAACATGAGCAAACAGATCATCGAGATCACCAGCGAGGCGGGCTCAGGCCATCCCTCCAGTTCCTTATCCGCCATTGACATACTGACCTGTCTCTATCTACGGCCGATCATGCGGTACGACCCGGACCGGCCGGAGTGGCCGCATCGCGACCGCTTTGTCCTGAGCAAGGGGCACGCCGCGCCGGGCCTCTACGTGACCATGGCGCACGCCGGTTTCTTTTCTCAGGATCTTTTACCGTCGTTGCGTAAGAACGATTCGCCTCTTGAGGGACACCCGAATATGCGAGCCGTTCCGGGCCTGGAGTCGTCCGCCGGGTCGCTGGGTCAAGGATTGTCCCTGGGTGTGGGGCACGCCCTGGCCGGTAAGATGGACCACGGCGATTTCCATGTTTACGTCATGCTGGGCGACGGTGAGGTCCAGGAAGGCCAGGTCTGGGAGGCAGCGATGTTTGCGGCAAGCCATAAATTGGATAATCTCACCGCGATCATTGACCACAACGGGTATCAACAGACCAACGCCGTCGGCAAGGTGATGCCCGCCCTGTATCCCCTGCCGCCGAAATGGCAGGCTTTCGGCTGGCACGTCGAAGAGATCGACGGCCACGACATCTCCGCCATCCTCCATACGTTCGAAGAACCGCCGGAGACCGGCGGCGCACCCCGGATGATCATCGCCCACACGCTCAAAGGCAAAGGACTCAGCACGTTCGAAGAGGATGCCAAAAGCAGAAAGCACGGCACGGCAGTCAAGGAAGACCATGTGCAGGCCGCGCTCGATGAACTTCAGCAGCAGTATCAAAACCAGACATAGGAAAAAAGAATGAACATAGGCACAGACATAGGGCTTGACTACGGCCCAGCGACCCGCGATGCCTTCGGCGAGGCGCTCGCCGAAGCCGGACGGCACCGGCTGGATCTCGTCGTCCTTGACGGCGACGTTGCAAACTCGACTCGCACGGAGTACTTTGCGGAGGAATTCCCCGACCGCTTCTTCAACGTCGGAATTGCCGAAAGTAATCTGGTCGGCATCGCCGCCGGGTTGGCCGCCTTCGGCAAGGAGGTCGTCGTCGCCAGTTTCGCCGCTTTTCTAATGTGCAACGCCTTCGATCAATTGAGGATGAGTGTCGCTTATCCCCGGCTGAACATTAAGTTCGTCGGCTCGCATTACGGCATCAACATCGGCCAGGACGGCCCAAGCCAGATGGGCATCGAGGATATGGCCCTTGCCCGTGCTTTGCCGGGATTTGCAGTGCTGTGCCCTGCCGACGCCCCTTCGACCCGCAAGGCGACGGACGCCATGCTCGATCACGAAGGGCCCGTGTATATGCGCGTCGGGCGACCTAAGTTTCCCATTGTTTACAGGGATGATTTCGAATATCGAATCGGCAAGGCCAACCTGCTAAGAAGCGGTGACGACGTCACGATCATTGCGTGCGGCCTCATGGTCGCCTGTGCGCTCGTGGCCGCCCATCAACTCGCGGAAGAAGGCATCAAGGCAGCCGTTCTGGATATGCACACAGTGAAACCCATTGACAGCGAGGCGATCGAATCGGCCGCCCGCCACACCGGCGCCATCGTCACCGCCGAGGAACATCTCCTTGCCGGGGGGATGGGCGCCGCGGTCGCGCAGGTGGTTTGCCGGCGTTATCCGGTTCCCGTCGCGTGTGTCGGACTTGACGACACGTACGCCGAGTCGGGGGACCCTGAACACCTGTTGACGAAGTATCACCTGGCTCCGCAGGACATCGCCGCGGCCGCTCAAAGCGTTGTGAACCGAAAACAGCACGTCTCGACGTGACGAACTTGACAGCGGCGATCCGGTCGATGTGCAGAACCCGCCGATAGCACCGCGGGTTCTGTGAAACTTCACCGGTGTCGTACCGCTCGCAGTCGGTAACTCCCCTCAATGGCTTCGGCGACAATAGGCGTTCTTGCCGCCGACCGCCGCCACATCCTCTGAACCCACCGAATCCAGCCATTTTGCCCAGGTTTCGCGATCCGCCATTACAGGTCCCCTTACGTTCTAACCTTGCTCCTAATTTGCGTGTGCCGGCTCCCAACCTTCTGCTTATTGTGATTCGGTTATGCAGTACAGCATGTGCAGCGCTGCCCGCACTGGTGCCGCTCGTGACGGTGCGCCGGCATGCCGCCATAGGGACAGGACCGATACGGTAAGACGAAATGCTATCTCACGATGTGCCATTTTTTTTTAAAATTACTTCTTTGATATTATGTCGGGCAAGATATAATTGATCCGGGAAGTGACTGGGCCTTGCCAGGGAGAAAGATGAACCACACCTTAAGGCAAAGGCAGCACGGCCCGGGAGGATACCATCAGACGATCACAAACGTGGCGTGACAAGTGAGGGCGCACGTGAACGGCGCCAACCACCAAAAGCTTCTATAATCATTCATGAGGAGGTTCCAAATGGAAGGTAAACGGAAGTTAATCACAATTATTGGATGCGCACTCGTCCTGGCCGCGGCTGCGCATGCGGGCACGTTTGTGTCGTCCCCATGGACGAGCGACGCCGATTCAGGCATCAGCGCCGGCAAGTTGTACACCCACACGGGTAAATTCTGGGCGCCTGCGGACGCCCAGCCTTTTTATGCGGGTAACGGCGTCTGGTTTGAAGGCGACCGGGACCTGACGGGTGTCGATTGGCGGATGTCGAATATTCCCAACGTATTTGCTGGGGACCATGGGACCAACGTAACCGGGGCCGGCGGCAATCTGCTGACCCATTTTGTCTATGGCGATGACCCGGCCGGAATCATGCATCCGGTCCTGCAGTTGGAAAATCTGACACCGGGCACAAAATACACCTTGACCCTGTACGCCAAGGGTTGGGAGAACGCAGGACGCGTGATCAACATAACGCCCTCCGATGACCCCAACAACGCTGTGACAATCGATCAGGATCTCTACGGGGGAGGCAACGGACTCCTGCTGAAGTATACATACACCGCCCCCGCCTCGGGAACCATGTCTCTGACATTCGCTGAATTGAGCACGAATATGTCGTGGCATCACTACGCCTTTTCCAATGAAGAAGTGCTGCCCGTCTATGTCGATCCAAAGCCCGTTCCGGGTGCGTTCACCGATTTGACGGTAACCCTCGACTTCACCGCTATTCCCGATGAGGGCGTTGACACGAGCAATCTCGTATACGACCTGTACTGGTGGTCCGACCCCAATGTCGTCAATCGGGTGGCCGACCTGACGGCAGGTACGTACACGCTGAGCCTGCTCGAATCCACCACGTATTATTGGCAGGTGGATATATTCGACGACGGCGAGTTGCTTTACAGCACCGACCCGAATGAAACCGGCAAGGCATGGATGTTTCTTACAAAGACGCTTGCCCCGGCCGAGAAGGCGCTGCAATACAAAATGGATGAGACCTCCGGTACGACTGTCGGCGAATCCATCGGAGGCTATCATGCTGCGGCGATCAATTTCGACGATCCCAATGAGGGCGGCACCGCATGGGTCGAGGGCATCGCAGGCAATTGTCTGAGCTTCGACGGCGCAGACAGCTATGTCGATCTCGGTAATACCGCCCCTCTGCCGTTCGGCGCAGGCAAGGGTTTCTCGATTTCTGGATACTTTAAAACAATGGACGCCGAAGGCCCGCTCGTCACGTTCCGTAATGCAGCAGACGGCGGCCCGATTGTGGCGCTGACCGTGGGCTATGACGGCGCCGACACCATCCCGACCCGTTTGCGGTTTATCGCACGGGAGTTCGACGGCGGCAGTCTCTTCCGCCTCACCGGCCCTGCGGTAAATGACGGGGAATGGAATCATTTTGCGCTCACCCGGGATATCGACGGGACGATCACCCTGTATGTCAACGGCCGCTCCTGCGGCTCATTGAACGACATGCGCGTAGGCTATAATGTGGACTTGCGGGCGATCGGTTCGGAGATCCGCTGGATCAATGACAGTCACGGCGCGGCCGGGCAGCGGTATCTGAATGGCCTGATCGACGAAGTGGTTGTCTGGGAAGGTGCGCTCAAGCAGAGCCAGATCGACGCTATGGTCGATCTCATTCCTTACCGTCTGAATCCGACTCCGGCGATGGACGCAAAAGCCAACCTCGACGTCGTGCTGCGCTGGACGGCGCCGATTGACCGTGTTTCCGTGGACACCTACAATGTCTACCTCGGCACCACGCTCGATATGAACATGTCGACCGATGGCGCAACGGGCCTGACGACGGCCGAGTTCGTTCCGACTGAGCCGCTCGATTACGATACACGCTATTTCTGGCAGGTCGAACTCGTAAGGGCCAATGAAGTGGTTTACACAAGCCCCATCTGGACGTTTAGAACGATCGCCGCAACTGTGGGAGCGTTCAGTTTCCATCCGTGGACGGGCGATGCGGACTCATCGATCAGTTCGAGCAAGACGTACACCCATGCCGTGAACTTTAGCGCCACGGGGACCGATGGCGAACTGATCTATGCGGGCAACGGGGTATACTTCGAGAATGATGTCAAGGCAAACGGCGTCAACGACTCATCCGGAGTCAACTGGAGCCTTACCGGCGCTCCGAGTGTGTTCTGGGTCGATCATGCGCCGCCAATTACGGGTAACAGCCTGACTCTTGCCCGCCGGTTCTACTTTGGTGAACAGGCCGGCGTACTGCCAAGGCTTACGTTCACGGGCTTGACCCTCGGTACGAAGTACATCACAACTCTGTACACGACCAGCTTCGGAGGAGCGGGAGATCGTTACGTGAGGATCACCCCCAGCGACAATCCCGACAGCCCCACCCGGATCGACCAGAATGCCCCTGGCGGCAGTAATGGAAGGCTCATCAAGTACACCTACACCGCAACCAGCACGGAGATGAGCTTTGTGTTCGACGCTGAGATCAAAGGGAATAGCTGGCACCATTACGCGTTTTCAAATGAGATCGCCCTTCCGTTCGAGCTGACGCCCACTCCCGCCCCGCTGGCGACGGTGGATATGGACGCTGTACTGAGTTGGTTGCCGGTTCCGCTCGAAGGCGCGTGGGGTGCAACGTATAACCTGACGGTTGCGACTGACCCGGAATTGACGGCTATCGTAGCCCAGCAGATGGCGTTGCCGGGTACGAGTTTCGCACTCACGGACCTTGATCCGCAGACCCGGTACTATTGGAAGGTGGACGGCTTGCTGGAAGGGGAGATCGTATACAACGGCCCGGTCTGGACGTTCTACACGAAATCCAGCACGCCTGCCCAGTTGCTCGTGGCGTGGAAGATGGACGAAGGGAGCGGCGGTGTGGCCCATGAGGTCACCGGCACCGGCCTGGACGGCACACTTACCAACTTCGCCGACCCGAACGCCGCATGGGTTCCCGGAATCGATGGTACGGCGATCAGCCTTGATGGCGTCGATGATTACGTGAGCCTTGCCGACACGACGCCGCTTACGGCCGCCCAGGGCTCTGCTTTCTCGATGTCGGGGTACTTCAGGACCAATGACAGCCAGGGGCCGATTTTCGCAATGAGGAATCCCGGCATTCTCGCTGTTTATGTGGGGTTCGACGGCGCAGACAATGTCCCGGGACACTTCCGATTTATTTCCGCCTCCGGAGGCCTGCGGCGCATCACCGGTCCGAGGGTTGACGATGGGCTGTGGCATCATTTCGCCGTCACGCGATCGACATTCGGAAAGGTGGAACTTTATATTGACGGCATCTCCGCGGGCACGACCAACGACATGGCAGGTCAGTACGTCAACGCGTGGAGCGCCTTCGGAACCGACCGCGCCTGGCTCAGTGACTGGCTCACCCAGGCTCTGCACCCGCATGACTGGTATCGCCTCGAAGGACTAATCGACGAGATCACAATCTGGCAGGACGAACTCCAGCCGGATCAGATCGCCGCAATGGTGGCCATGCTGCCGGTGGTGGGCGACTTGAACGAAGACGGGCAAGTCGACTTCGAAGATCTTGCGATGATGGCCGAAGGCTGGCTGACCGACGATCCCGCGGCGGACGTCAATCGTTCGGGCGCTGTGGATATGGTCGATTTTGGCCTGCTGTCGGAAAGATGGAATTGATATGGTTCGCCTGATTCGCCACCCCGCAACGGGTGGCGGATAAGGTGAAGGACAAGTTGGTAGCGAGTGAGTCAGGGAAACAGGCTGCGCGGCATTTACTTCGCAGCCTGTTTCCATCATAACGGAAAACCGCGATTGCCGTTGCGGAGGGTGCATTGCGTACGACATTTCGAATTATCGCCGCCGCCGTCGTGGCGATCATGCTGGCAGGCTCGATCGCCAGGGCGGTTGACAGTGTGGTCGTCTTTAATGAGATCATGTACCATCCGGAGCAGAACGAAGCGCAGCTCGAATGGCTGGAACTGCAGAACCTGCTGGCCGTAAACGTCGACCTGTCGGGCTGGCGCCTTGCTGCCGGGATTGATTTCTGCTTCCCTGCGGGCACCATCATCACCGCCGGCGGCTACCTCGTCGTAGCTATCGATCCGGCTTACCTTGAAGACGTCGCCGGGCTCTCAAACGTCCTCGGACCCTTTCACGGCCGCCTCGATAACAATGGCGAACTGCTGCAGTTGATCAGCAACAGCGGCCGCATCATGGACGAAATAGAATACGGGGATGGAGGCGAATGGCCCGTTGCCGCCGACGGCTCCGGGGCCTCGCTTGCCAAACGCGATCCGCACACCGCAAGCGCAAACCCGGCGAGTTGGCGAGGCAGTCCCCAGCCGGGTGGAACGCCGGGCCGAGAGAACTTCCCCTCCGGCGACCTGCTCCCGACCCAACACAAGCTCATCGGCGTCTTTGACACATGGCGCTACAGTGACGCCGGCGTTGATCTCGGCAATGCGTGGAAGCAGCCCGACTACGCAGAGGATGACTGGCCGGCGGGCCGAGCCGGGTTTTACGTGGGGCCGGGCGCGGCCCCCACCGAACGCAGGACAATTGATACCCTCTTCAGCACCGGATTGGACGACGAACGAAAGCCGTTGGCCCCCGGCCAGAGAGACCCGCATTACACAATCGGAGCAACCGGCGAACACGTGTTTGCCATGCAGAATCATCCCGCATGGCTTGCCAACGACACGGCCTCTCAATGGATCGGCCTCAGCGGCCAAGGCACGGATAATCTGCCGGCCGGGGCTTATGTGTTCCGCACGACGTTCGATCTGGCCGGCTACGACCCGGCGACAGCGGAACTGGCCATGCTCATCGCGGTCGACGACGTGTTGAACAACGTGCACCTCAACGGTCTCAGCACCGGCATCGCGTCCACCGGCTTCAGTTCGCTCGCCGGGCCCTTCAGCCTCACCGGGGGGTTTGCGCAAGGAATCAATACCCTCGAATTCCTGTTTGCCAATGGCGGTTCGTCTCCGAATCCATCCGGCCTTCGCGTCCGGATTGATGGAACAGCGGCAGCGGTCGTCGAGCAAACGGAACTGGCGGCCGCCGCCGACGCATACTACTTTCGCAAAGAATTCTTCTATGACTACAAGCCATTCACGCGCGTAACGCTGGCACTCAATACCCTCATTGACGACGGCGCCGTGTTTTACCTCAACGGGCATGAAGTCCACCGCCTCAACATGCCGGATGGAGAGATTGCCTTTGACACGCATGCACTTTTGGAGGTCGGCACGTGCGCGTTTACGGGCGCGCTTGCGATCTCCTCGGCGCCCCTGGTGAACGGCCGAAATGTGCTCGCGGTGGAGGTGCATCACGCAGCGGGTAGCGAGGACATGCGATTTGCAGCTTCGCTTACGGCTGTCGAGACCCCCCTGCCGCCGGACGAACCCGTGACCATCGCAATCAATGAGATCACTTCCGCCAGGATCGCTCCCATGCGCATCGAGTTGTACAATTACGGCGACATGCCCGTCGACACCGCCGGCTTCGTGCTCGCGTGCAGGGGTACGACACACGGACAATACACATTGCCCGCCGGCAGAATCGATCCGGCGGCGTTCATGGTGATCCATGAGGCGGACCTCGGCTTTCACCCATCCGACGAAGACAAACTGTTTCTTTACTCCGCCGACAATCTCATTGTCGACGCGGCCGTGGTCAAGAATTCTCTTCGGGGGCGAAGCCCCGACGGCGTCGGCCAATGGGCCCGGCCGCACGCCGAAACACCCGGTTCACACAACAGCTTCGTCTTTCGCGACGAGATCGTCATCAACGAGATCATGTATCATTGCCGCCCTGTCCGGGAAACCGCCGCGGAACATGAGACTACGATTATAATACCCTCAGGTGCGTTTGCGGCGGTCCGGGTCCCCCAGGACAATTCCGAAGGACTTCAGTGGACCGGCGGCAATGAGTCATTCGACGATTCAACGTGGCGCGACGCCCAGGGCAGTACAACCGGCGTCGGTTACGAGACCTCACCGGGCGATTTTGCGGGCCTGATCGGCGCCGACACCCAGGCCCTGATGTATGGCGGCAACACCTCAGTATACATCCGCATTCCCTTCGACCTTGCCGATCCTGCACAAGTGGAAACGCTGATCCTCCACATGAAGTATGACGACGGGTTCGTCGCGTACATTAATGGCGCCGAAGTTGCCCACGCCAACGCGCCGGGAAGGGACGGCAATGCCCAGCTTCTCACCTGGTCTTCGCGCTCCACCGCCAGCCATCCGAATGCACAGGCGGTCGCGTTTAAGCCGTTCGATATCACCTCTCACAAACAGCGTCTCCGCCCCGGAAGAAACATCCTTGCAATCCACGGGCTCAACTGGTCCGCTGGAAGCACCGATTTGCTGATCCTGCCGGAACTGGAAGCCCGACGCGTACTGTCCCCGCACGCCCCGTTTCATGAACCCGACCAGGAATGGATCGAACTGTACAACCGAAGCAATACGCCAGTCGACCTTACCGGCTGGACCCTGCGCGGCGGCATTCGCTATAATTTCGAGGAGGGTACGGCCATCCCGCCCGACGGTTATCTCGTTGTCGCCAAAAACAGCGAGCAGCTCCGCGCACAATATTCGGCCGCTGCCGTCGTCGGCGATTTCGACGGCAGGCTTTCTAACAGCGAAGATCGGATCGTGCTCAGCGACAGCAACGGCAATATCGCTGACGATGTGCATTACTACGACGGCGGGTACTGGCCCGGCTACGCCGACGGCGGCGGTTCGAGTCTTGAGCTGCGCGACCCGTGCGCCGACAACTCCAAGGCGGCGGCGTGGGCCGCAAGCGACGAAACCGCTGACAGCCAGTGGCGAACCTATACGTACCGGACGGTGGCGGGTTTTGCGCCCGGCAGCAACGAGCCGTCCAACTGGAGCGAGTTCATCATCGGATTGCTCCAGGCGGGCGAAGTTCTTATCGACAACGTGAGCGTCATCGAGGACCCCGCCGGCACAAGGATCCAACTGATCCAGGACGGCTCATTCGAGACACAGCCCGGCACGTGGCGGCTCCTCGGCAATCACGGCTTGAGCCGCATCATCGCTGAGCCCGGCAATCCCTACAACCGCATCCTGCATCTCGTCGCGACCGGACCCACAGAGCACATGCATAACCACGTGGAAACCACCTTAGCCGGCGGCCGAACGGTCGTCAACGGCCGGGAATATGAAATATCCTTCCGCGCCCGCTGGCTGGCCGGCTCCGACCAACTGAATACACGCCTTTACTTCAATCGCGCACCCAAAACCACGCTCCTGCACGTGCCTCAGTCGGCCGGCACACCCGGACAGCGCAATTCGCAGTATACGCCGAACATGGGCCCGACGATCTCGGCCCTTTCGCACAGCCCGGCGGTTCCCCGCGCCGACGAGGATGTCACCGTCACCGTACAAGCCGAAGACCCCGACGGCATCGCCTCGATGACTCTGTACTGGGCGGCCGCCGAGACGCGCTTTCAGACTCTGCCTATGACGCCGAGTGGCGGCGGGCGGTACACGGCGACAATCGCCGGATTACCCGCCGCGACCCTCGTCCAGTTCTATGTGGAAGGCCGGGACGTGCTCGACGCCGTTACCACCTGGCCCCCCGCGGGCTCGGAAAGCCGCGCGATGTTTAAGGTCGATGACAATCAGGCCCGTCCGGCTCCGGCCCACAATTTCCGCATCATTATGACCGCCTCTGACGCAGCGTTCCTCCATAGCTCGACGAATGTCATGAGCAATCACCGCATGCCCGCCACGGTCATCTACAAGGAAAGTGAAGTCTTCTACGACGTCGCCCTGCACCTCAAAGGCAGCGGTTACGGCCGCAATCATACCGCCGCCGGCTTCAATGTCCGCTTCCGTCCCGAACAATTGTTCCAGGGCGTCCACGACGTCGTCTCCATAGACCGCAACGGCGGCCCGGGCGGCGCAGGAGCCAGTCACCGTGAACTCGTTCTCAAGCACATAGGCAACCGCGCCGGCGGCCTGCCCGGCATGCACGACGACGTCGTCCACCTGATCTCGCCTTTGGGTGATCGCAACGGGCCCGCCCAACTGATGCTGGCCCGTTATGACGACGCATTCCTGGACGCGCAGTACAAGAACGGCTCAGACGGCACCCTCTTCGAATTCGAGTTGATCTACCACTCTCAGAACACCGTCGACGGCAACCCGCAAAGCCTGAAACTGCCTCCCAGCAACGTGCTGGCCATCGATTTCAGAGACATGGGCCCCGACAAGGAAGCCTACCGGTGGAATTATCTCATTAAGAACAATCGCGCCGCCGACGATTATTCACGGATCATCGACATGGCCAAAACGTTCGCCCTCACGGGAACCCCGCTCGATGGCGCCATCAATGAAGTCATCGACGTGGACCACTGGATGCGAGTCTTCGCCTTCGAATCGCTCGGCGGAGTCGGCGACACCTACAACCAGGGTCTGGCTCACAATCTCATGCTCTACGTTCGCCCCGCCGACCGTCGCGTACTCGCTTTGCCGTGGGACCTGGATTTTGCCTTCTTCCAATCCACCTCCGCGCCGATTTTCGGCTCGGGCAGCAATCTGCAAAAGGTCATCGCCATAGATCGATTCAAGCGGCTCTTCTACGGCCACCTGCACGACATTATCGACACTGCGTTCAACACCGCCTATCTTGCCGAATGGGTTGAGCACTACGGCGCCGTGTGCGGCCAGAACGTCAGCAGTGAGATCATCAGTCGCGTCGATCAGCGCCGCGCCTATGTGCTCGGACGACTCCCGGCCGCGGTATCGTACGCCATAACCACAAATGGAGGCAATCCATTCACCATCGACGCCGATACCGTCACCCTGCAGGGAAACGGCTGGATCAACGTCCGCACGATCCGCCTTGCCGGACGAGATGAGCCGCTCGACGTCCGGTGGACCGGTCTGACCTCGTGGTCGACCACCCTGCCGCTGGAGTTCGGGCTCAACCAGTTTTCGCTCCAGGCGTACGATTATCAGGACAGATTGCTCGCCTCCGCAGCGATTGCCGTAACCAGCGTGTCCAGCGAAAGACCTCTCCGCCAACACCTCCGCGTGACCGAGGTCATGCATGACCCGCTCGGCGGCAAGGATTACGAATTCATCGAACTGTGCAACACCGGGCCGGAGACGCTCGACATCTCCCAGGTGACTATCGGCGGCGGCATTTGGTTTTCGTTTGCACAGAGCACAATCGCATCGATTCCACCCGGCGGGTACATTGTGGTCGCCTCCGACATCGCCGCATTTAAATCCCGCTATGGCGACAACATTCCCGTCGCGGGGCAGTACGCCGGGGCCCTTGCCAACGAAGGCGATTCCATCGTAATCCGGGGCGCCTTCGGAGCCCAGGTTTTGGCATTTGCATACAACGACTCGCGCGGCTGGCCCCTCGGCGCCGACGGGCCCGGCCATTCGCTCGTTCCGCTGACCGGTGCAATCTTCGATCAGCCGTCCGGCTCGATGAACTACTGCGGCAACTGGCGGCAGAGCGCGTACATTCACGGCTCGCCCGGCGGGCCCGACCCCGAACTGCCCCCCGGCATACTGCTCAACGAATTCATGGCCCACACCGACTATCATCTGCCGCCGCACGCCTCCAACGACTGGATAGAACTTTTCAATACGGGCGATTCGCCGGTCCAGATCAACGGCAACTGGTATCTCAGCGATAATAAGGACAATCTCACGAAGTGGGCCCTGCCGGATGCCATCGTCCAGCCCGGCGGCAGGATCACATTCGATGAAGTGAACGACTTCCACAATCCGATCACAACCGGTTTTGGGCTCGACAAGGCAGGCGAGCAGATATACCTGTCTTACCTGCCCGCCGCCGGCCCGCAGCATGTCGTCGACTCCGTCCGTTTCAAAGGCCAGGAAACCAATGTAACGCTCGGCCGCTTCCCCGACGGCGATCCATTCTGGCGAACCCTGACGCCCACGCGCGATCTGCCGAACGGCGGCCCCGTCTCCGACATCGTAATCAGCGAAATCATGTACCATGCCGAGTTGCCCGCCCGCCAGTACATCGAGTTATACAACCCCACCGGCGATACGATCCCGCTGCAAAACGCAGCCGGCCTCTGGCGGCTGACCGGCAGCATAAATTACGTATTCGGCCCGACTGCATCCATTCCTCCGCACGGCCGCCTTGTTGTTGCCGACTTCGACCCCTTTGCCGAACCCGCCGTCCTGTCTTCGTTCCGGGCCATGTACTCCGCCCAATCACTAACCCCCGGCATTGACCTGGTCGGTCCCTTTTCCGGCCGACTCTCCAACGTCACCGCCCGCCTCGCCGTCGAAAGACCGCAGGCCCCCGATGCGTCCGGCGATTCCCCGTCATGGGTCATTGTCGATGAGGCGATCTATTTCAGCGGTTCGCCCTGGCCCCGGGTACCGCAGGCTGCGGCGTCCGTTCTGCAGCGACAGCCTCACCTCTTGACCGGAAACGACCCGCGTGCGTGGAGGGTGGCCCCGCCGACTCCCGGCGGCCGGTCCGTCAGCCTCGCCGATCTCGACGGCGACGGCAAGGTCGACATGAAAGACGCCGCCGTCTTTTCGGCGACATGGCTGAGCGAATCAGGCAGTGCGGCGTGGAACCCCGCCTGCGATCTGGCCTTTCCGGCAGACGGAATAGTCGATTTTGACGACTTGCGCGTCTTCGCCGCCTCCTGGCTGTCGCCTCTCCAGCCCTCCCCGTAGAATAAAACCTGATGTTCCGCTATACTCTTATACATTGGAATAAGGTCAATCGTTGTCTTGAAGATGCAAGGGAAACGTATTGTGAAACAGAAGAAGACCACATTGTCACGACGCAGTTTTTTAGCGGGTTCCGCAGGAGCGATTGCAGCATTGGGCGGCAAGGCGGCATGGGCGCAAGCCGCACCACAATCAAACACCAAGATATACCTGTTTTCGAAGCATTTGCAGTGGCTGGATTACGAACGCATGTCCGAAGCGGCAGCGGCCCTTGAACTGGATGGGCTGGACTTGACGGTGCGTCCCGGCGGCCATGTTCAGCCGGAGCGTGTAAAAGAGGACCTGCCCCGTGCGGTGGAAGCGATGAAGAAGGCCGGCCTTACAATAGATATGATGACCACGGGGATCAACGATCCGCGGGATAAGCATACCCGAGCCGTGCTGGAGACGGCCGCGGCGCTGGGATTCAAACATTATCGCATGGGGTATTTTAAGTACGATCTGAATCATTCGATTCCCGAGCAGTTGGATGAATGGCGGCCGATGTTCAAAGACCTGGCGGCCATGAACAAACACTACAGGCTGCACGGCGCCTATCAAAACCATGCCGGAAGAAATTACCTCGGTGCGCCCATTTGGGATCTATGGCAATTGATCGGCAGGATCGAACCGCAGGAACTCGGGTGTCAGTTCGATATTCGTCATGCAACCGTCGAAGGCGGTCAAGCGTGGCCGATCGATTTCAAACTGATCGCGCCCCACATCACGAGCATTATCGCAAAGGATTTTTACTGGGAAAACAGCGGCAGCGGCTGGAATCCCGTCAATTGCCCTCTCGGAGCCGGTATGGTCCAGTTTTCACAATACTTTGATATGGTAAAGCGGAATCAAGTCGCCGGGCCATTGTCGCTGCACCTGGAATACAACCTCGGTGGGGCCGAACATGGACGCCAGCCGACCACCATGTCCGAAAAGAACGTCTTCGATGCAATCGGGCGGGATTTGACCAAGGTGAAGACCTGGTGTCACAATTCAGGATTGTGAACACGACGAATCCGAAGACGCAAAGAAAGCTCTGCAGCGGTTTACCTGCAGAGCTTTATGAGCGAGGCCGCGGAATCGAACGCTCACCCTTCGGATAGCCGCGCCTTTCCTGCGTGAATGTTTACTGCTGTTCCAGGAGCCGCCGGGCCAACTCCGGGTTATCCGTCGTGATACCATCTATGCCCATGTCCAGCAGTTCTTGTATTCGGGCGGCACTGTTGACGGTCCAGACCCACAGTTCCATGCCGGCCCCGCGAACTCTGCTAACCTCGTCGGCCGTGATCGTACTGTGTTCCCAGTTGATGAAATCGATCCCGAGCGAACGGATGCTGCTGATCGTATCGCTCGTCAGAGTACTGCTGCCGAGCGCCCCGGTAATAATCGTCGAATCAATTGCCTCCAACTGTGCCAGAAAATCCCAGTCAAAGGCGATCACGACCACATCGTTGGTGCAGCGCAGCGCTTTGAGCACTTCCACGTACTGCTGGGCGGTACCGGTCTTTCGTTCGATCAGGGGAACCATGTCCGGCAATACGGCCAGGATGGCTTCACTCATTGTAGGCACAAGCTCGCCCGCGTATTCCGAAGAGAACCACGATCCGGCGTCCAGCGCCCTGATCTGCTCCAGCGTGAAAGTCTGCACCGGACCCGTACCGCTGGTGGTCCGGTCCACGTTGCCGTCGTGCATCAGGATCAGCCAGCCGTCCTGCGTCGGCCGCACGTCGAATTCCACCAGATCGGCATAGCCGCGAGCCGCATTGCAGGCGGCCAGCGTGTTTTCCGGGGCAGCCTGGGAGTAGCCTCTGTGAGCGGCAATCTTCACGCTGGACGGGCGAATGCAATGGCTGCCGGAGGGGTCCGTGCACGCCATCCACTGTGACGCAAAAGCGGCAAAATCCGCAAAGTTGACATAACAATCGCGGTTCAGGTCGGTCGGCAGGTAGCCCCACGCGCCGCAGCCCAGATCATCTTCGAGGATGAAGACCGAAAGGGACGCGCTTTGCATCGCATTCCAGCGAGCATCATTGCTGCTGACGGTATGCATCAGCGTCGCAACCCGGTTGCCCGTGTTGACTGCGTCATCGACCGCAAGGACCTGTACGATTTGTGGCGTTCCGAAAGAACCGGGTTCGAATGTCAACGTCACCTGTCGGCCCGCGGCCGGACCATTGAGGGCGACGTTTTCATCGGGCGTAATCGTGACGTATACGTTCGTTGCGGGATAGAGGCCCGGCGGGCAGTCCAGTTGGACTGAATAGGACCCGGAATGCCCCTCCTTGACACTGACCTCCGTGGGGTCCAGGATTAGCGAGTTCATTGCCAGCCAGCGGATCTCGATGTCGTCGAGCACGTGATCATAGATGCGGACGTCGTCCCACTTGCCTGTGCCGGCGTCATTGCCGGCGTGTCCGCCTCCGAGAAAAACCGCTGCGCCGGGGCTGACCCACGGTCCCTGGCGCGACTCAATGAGACGGCCGTTGACGTGAATGGCATTTTCCACAGTCGTCTCCGACAGCCGCCGCCACGTGACGGCCAGGTGAAACCAGTCGCCGCGCGCGTCGCCGTCGGGGGCAAGACCGTGCAGATTCGCCGACACCTCGCCGCCGCCCTCGATGCGAAAACGAGCCTGCCCCGTGGCGTAGATCCACATCTCCCAGTCGTCCTGCTGCACCGAATTATCGAACAGGGTGACATAGTTGTACACGTCATCGACGTAAAACCAAAAGGCCAGCGTTCCGCTGTCCGTCATCACATAAGGAATTCGCACATAATCGTTGTTGGTCGGTCCGGGATCAGAGCTGATATTGCTCAAGTCGAGGGCCTGCCCGATGACGCCAGGCACAAAGGCATTGAACCCCTGATGACCGTCGACGAGCACGCCGTTGTGATCGCCGCCGGCCGAATCATTGAGGTTGCCGTCCATCTCCAGGTGAACCTGCAGCGCCCCGTGGACCGGGACAAAGGCGCCGCCAATCGCAAGGAATGCCGCCAACAGCAGCCGTGTCAAAGACCGGGAACCAGGCCGACTATGTGTGTTACTCATGATGCACTCCCAATGTTTGTCTTCGCTCGGCAAACCCTGCGGCCGCCGATTCTTTGTGTTTACCGAAAAACGGGCCGGAGTGAGACCTCCGGCCCGCACACTGCAAAATACTCCCGACACCTGCAATCAGTCCAGCGACTCCAGCCACCACCTTGCGAAGGCGGCGAAATCCTGTATGTCTACACGGCAGTCCATGTTGAAGTCGCCCGGACTCGTCGAAACGCAGTCCGGAACTTCGTGCAGCCACAGATCGCCAAGAATCCGCAGATCGGCGGCGTCCACGTCCTGATCACCGTCAAAATTGCTCATCGAGGCCAGCAGACGTATCTCGCCCAAGGACAGCGTTCGCTCATACAACCGTACGTCGTCCCACAGGCCGTCGGCGTAATCATTTCCGTCGTTGCCGCCGCCCAGATAGAACGTGGTGCCCGGATCGACCCACGGCCCAACGCGCGACTGGATTAGCTGACCGTTGACATAAAGGCTGTTCTCCACCGTCGTCGGGGAAAGCCGCTTCCACGTGGCCGCGAAGTGGAACCAGTCGCCGCGTGCGTCCCCGTCAGAGGAGAGTGCGTGCAGATTGGCTGACACCTCGCCTCCGGCCTGAATTCGGAAGCGGGCCTCGCCCCTGTCGTAAATCCACATCTCCCAGTCGTCCTGCTGCACCGAGTTGTCGAACAGGGTGGCGTAGTTATAGAGATTATTCACCTGATACCAGAAAGCAATGGTCCCGGCATCGGGCATGGTCAGCCGCAGCGACACGTAGTCGCCGCCCGTGGCAAAATCGCCGTTGCCCGGTCGCCAGGCGCGGCCCAGCTTGCCTTTGGCATAGCCCGATTCCGAAGCCGGACCGTCAACCAGCACGCCGTGATTTCCCCTGCCGCCGACGTCTTCGAGCGTATCGGAGTCAAACGGCCAATGGGCAATCAAACCGGTGTAGCCGGCAGGGTAAACCTCGATGAACATGTCATCGGCGGAATAGAATTCACCGTCGTTGGCGTCGATCCGGAGGTTGTAAATGCCCGCATGGGCGATGGCGGCCCAACTGTCCGGCCGGCTGGGATCATCAATGATGATGTCGTTGGGTCCGCTGATCTTCGTCCATGAGACCAATAGATCGGACGGGCCGCCATCGTCAGTAACGTACCCCTGCAACTGCACCGAAAGCTGTCCGGAAGCATCCAGCCATCTGACGATGTCCGGCCCGGCATCGACGATCGGCGGCTTATTGCCGCGGTACATCAATCCCAGCACTTCCAACATATCCAGCGGCCGGTCGTAAATGTAAAGTTCATCCATCAGGCCGTGCGCGTAATCATTGCCGGGGTGGCCGCCGCCCGCCTGGAAAGTCTGGCCGGGGTCGATCCACGGGCCGGTAACCTGATCGATTTGAGCCCCGTTGACGAACATCTTCAGCGCCACGGTCTCGCCCATACGCTGCCACGTAACGGCGATATGCCACCACTTGCCCACCGGGCTCGGATTCTCGGCCGGCGACAGCGCATACAGATCAGCGCTGACAATGGCGGTATCGTCTACACGGAACCGCACGGTGCCATAATCGTAAATCCACATCTCCCAGTCATCCGCATCGCACGAATTGTCAAATATCGCGTTGTAGTTGTACAGAGCGTGCGGATTATACCAGAGAGCAATTGTCCCGTTATCGGGCAGCCGCATATCAACGGCCACATGGTCTCCGCCCGCCGCATAGTCTCCGTTCAGAAACTCCAGGCATCGCCCCATCTTGCCGGCGGTATAGCGGGTCGAGCCAATAGCACCGTCGATAATCGTGCCGTGGCTTGAATGACCCGATACGTCGATAACCTGACTGCCCGAACCCGTCTCGAAATCCCAGTGCAGTATCCTGCCGTCGTAACCGTGCGGGTGCACCACCACCAGAAGCGTGTCGGAAACGACATATTCCCCATCGTCGACCGTAAGCTGAAGCGTGTACCTGCCCGGCGCCGAAATCGTCGCCGTGGCGTCCTCCAGGTGAGCATTTTCAATTGTGATATCATTAGGACCCGCGATCTTCGACCAGGCTGTAATTATTTCGCCGGTGTCCGTTATCGTTCCGTCCAGAGCAACCACGATCGGCGTTGACGCCTCATCCATCTCGAACTCCTGGTCCGGTCCGGCGTTCACTTCCGGCGGTACGTTCTCGCCAAAGACGAGGTCCAGTGCCTCCGAGGCGGTCAGCGCGCGGTTGTAGATTCTGAAATCGTCGACGGCGCCATAGGCATACGTGTTGCCGGGATGACCGCCTCCCAGGTAGAACGTCGCGCCCGGGTTCACCCACGGACCGGTCTTCTGCTCGGCCAGGGACCCGTTAATATACATTTGCGTTGTAACAGTCGTGGCGGTAAGTCGATTCCACGTAAGCGTCATGTGCCACCATAAGGCGAGGGGGTTCTGCCCTTGGGCCAGTTGCGTCAGGTTGGCCGTTACTTCCGTGCCCGCCTCGACCCTGAACCGTACTCGTCCATCATTGTAAATCCACATCTCCCAGTCATCCTGCTGCACGGAGTTGTCAAAAACCGAGTTGTAGTTGTAAAACTGGTGAGGCTTGAACCACAAGGCGATGGTGCCTGAATTTGGCAGGACCATGTCCAGAGCAATACAGTCGCCGACGGACTTCTGTGCCCCGTTTGGCAAATCGAGTGCCTGGCCATGGACACCGTCGGCGATATAGGCCGCCTGGCCGATGCCGGCCATCACGCGACCGTGGTTTTCGTGGCTGGATACATCCTGCACCGTCAGCCCATCCCATGTCTGGTCGAAATTCCAGTGTACGATCAGCCCGCGATAATCGAAGGGATGCACCACGAACGTTACCGTATCGCTCAACTGAAACTGCCCGTCGTCGGCGGTCAACTGAAGGACGTACTTGCCCGGTGTGGTGATCGTTGCGACGGTGTCTTCGGAAGCGGGGTCGCCGATCACCAGGGTCGTCGGGCCGCTGATTTGCTTCCATTCCACCGTATACGCACCGTCATCGACAACTGTTCCGTCCAAGGCGATGACCGTTACGCCGCTTTCGTCCATCTCCAGTTCCTGGTCGGCGCCCGCCCGCACATCCGGCCCGGCGTTGTCGTGGTACAGACCATAATTAGGATCCCCCAGGGCCATTATCTCGCCGGCCGTCAGGGGCACATCCCAGACAGCCACCCGGCTGACAATAATGTCGTTGTCGTCGCCGTCACTGGCCGCGAACAGAAGCAGCCTGTCCGCCAGCGCAAAACGTCCGTCGATCCCCTGCTGATTACCGACAAGGACCTGCTGCCCGTCAACGAACAGATCGTGCCGCGCGCCGTTGTGCACCGGCATAACCATCCGATACCACGTATCCGGCTGCGTGTAGAAACCGGTCTGTCTCGAATAGCCAACCGCTGCAATTCCTATCGCACCGTCGCTTGAAGCTACTGTCCAGTCTGAATCGTTCCCCGGCGAATTCTCAGGATCCGTTTGCAGGATGTCGATATACTTGCCCACACTCGCGGCCGGATAACGGAAGTCCACCAGGATGGTCCATTGATTAACCATCGCGCCGCCGCCGTTCGGCTCAATGCCGTGCCGGCAGACGAAATGGCTGCCCACGCCGACCAGCACAGCGGTATCCTCCGCAGTAACCCCCGCGGCCGGCTGTACGGTCCCCACAAACCCCAAATCCGCGCCCAAGGTGGCGATATTCGGATCGGCGGGGTCAAAATCCCAGATACCCACCGGCTGTCGCACCGCGCCCTGCGAGATCGCTCCCAGCACGCCCACCAACAGTACAAGACTCTTCATTTTCATTTCTGCCTCCCTTTACATAAGTTGTAGACAAATACCTTTGCCGCTTTAACTTGTACTGAAAACCTGCACCATTCCTGACGCTGCTGCATATTGCGGCGCCTAATGCACCGAACGGCTATTTATCGATAATCGCAAATTTCTGTGACTCCTCGCGAAGCACGGTCTGCACATGTCCGTCGACAAAGACCGCGTTCACCACACCTGTCTCCATCTTTTCATCTTTGGCATTGTGAAACGTGCCGAAAGAATCCCACGGCTGTATACCATCGGAAAAACTGTTGTGGGCGTCTTTGATGACGCAGAGCGCCGTATCGTTAAACGCAAATGTACTCCAGCCCGCCGTAACCCACAGGTTCTCTTCGCTGAAGAAGAAGATTTGCGACTGGTTTTTAATTTCGACAATCTTGCGTTCGCCAAGGTGCTGATTCATGGCATAGTTGTAGTTGGGCACGATGGGAATAGTCTCGCGGTGTTCCGGATGCTTGTCGCCGAACTGGCGGGCAACCTGGATGAAGGTCGGACACATCTGGACTTTCCTGGATTCAAGATAAGGCCACAAGGGCCCGGCATATTGAGGGTTTACAGTCAAATCGAAACGCGGGTTGTGCCAGCGGCAGTATCGGTGCGGCTCCGGTTGGGGGTAGTCGGCGTCAGGGGGATACTCACCGTGCCTGTTGTAGAAACTCGTCCATGCATTTGGCATGGTTTCCTGGTTATCGAAGGTGTACATAATCGCCACCACACCGTAGCTCTTGAGGTTGTTCTTGCAAAGGACGAACTTGACCTGCTGCTTGGCCTTGTTCAGCGAAGGAACGAGAATCGCCAAAAGAAGGCTGATTATGGCGATCACCACCAATAATTCGATCAATGTGAACGCGCTGCCGACCGACCGACGCCGAGCCCATTTTGTGCACCATCGGCATCGTGATCGCCCTTCTCGGCGTTTTCCAGCGTGCTCCATCGTACCCGCCTCTTCAGATGTTATTTCCATGCACAACACAAGGACAAGATACAGGCAATATGTTACAGGGGTACGCGGAAATGGTGAGAATCGGCTTACACAGGTGTGTAAGAAGAGAGGCACTGTCGAAACACTTGGGGGTCAGCCACGCTGAAGCAGATGAGACCATTAGATCATGTTCCTTTCTCCGTCGACTATCCAATTTCAGTACAATAATAACGGAGACGCCGCAGCACGTCAACAATTTGCCTGTCCTGATCAGGGCAAACGCATTCTCCTCATACCTCGCTGGGCAGCCGCCGCCGCCAGGACCGAGCAAAACCGGTCGGGGCCCCAGTCAATCATGTCCCCCGCGGGGACACCCGGAAGAATGAAAAGGGCTTCGAGTTTGGATATACTGGTCTTCGGAGGGCCCGCGATGGACCGAGGCCGTACCTCTGTGGT
>JACZKQ010000118.1 GCA_014859965.1 Phycisphaerae bacterium | reverse complement strand
GTCCCTTGCCCCCGTCCATCCCGTCCATTTCGTCCATCTCGTCCCCCGCCATAAAAACAGTACGCGAAGCGTGGTTGCCATATTCACGACGATAAAATCGCGCCACCCAGCATCACTTCCCCCCTCTACGCCCTGCTGAACTACAAGTCATCGCGGAGTTGTCTGTAGTTTGAAAGATCTTGTTCGGTGATTTCGTCCGACGACACAAGGCGATAGTGTTTCTCGACGGCTATGCGGATACCTTCCTCAGTCGTCTCCAATTCGAACAGCGCGATCGCGCCATCCGATAGGAACTGTGTGGCAATTGGTCGACAGACGAGTGCGGGGAACTTGGCGGCACACATGGCGATGTCCTGTCCTACCTGGACGATGCTCAGGACGTCCGTACCACCTTTGGCCTGGACGGGGAAGACATAATGTGTTCCCGAACGATCCATGCCGACGTAGACTTCGTCAGTTTCCAATTGCCCCACTTCGGGGACCGTTGTTCGCAAATGGTTCTGCAGCGAATAGCAGGTAACTCTGGTGAAGATGTCCAGGAGACGATTGTACCGCAATTTGGCCAAGAGGGCCTGCTCGTCGCCGAGGGCATAGGCGCTTATAATTCCCGGTGTGGCGTCTGGAATTTTAATCTTGCTCAAAGCCTTGTTCGGGCACAATTCTATTGCGTCGGTCAGAAAGAAGCGATAGCGAGACCTTCCGGCCGGCAGGATCAACCACTCTTTCCCAGGCGGGCAGGTTTCCATAATTGATTGTGGGAGGGGCTGCCTATATCGAAATGAGTAAATCAGGTCTCCAAGGTTCTTGGGCAACGCAATCCGCGCGGCCTTGGCATGGCGTTCAATGTCGCTGCGATGGAACTCGAAAGCGGTCTTCTTCTTGTCGTAACTTTCAAAAAAGATGGCCTCGATGATTTGCGAGTATCTGTCTTTGTTCTTCATAATCTTGCTCTCAAGTTTTCTTCTGCTCAGCCGTTCCATCGCAGCAAGAGCACTTCCTCGTTGAGATGCTCTTTCGTGGCAGTAGCCATTCGTGTCCGGAAGATATCGAGGTCCAGCACCTCGTAACCAAGCGCCTCGGCAATTTCTCCCAAAAGGCGGCCGGTTCTGATCATGATGCGCAGATAAGAGGCCTGGTCGCCGACGACATAAGCAAGGATCGCGCCAGGTCTAAGGATGGTTCGCAGCCACTCAAAGTGGGAGGCCATTCCGCCGAAGTATAAGCGGGTCACACGGGCGTACAGTTTTTCGAACCCGGATGTTTTCCCGAGTTCGATCCGCCGGCGTTCGATTCGCCGGGCGATGTCTTGTATCTCGTCATGTAAAAGGACGTGTTTGTCATCGTCGTCGGCTTTGTAAACGTTACGCGTGTTCGAACGGAGCAGTCGCTTCTTGTGACTCCGCAGGCCTGCCATATCGGAAAAACAACCCAGCAGGACGGATTCAAGCCGTGTGGTCCGCGTGTAATCTTTTTCGTTGGGGTACGGAGGAGAAGTGAAAACAAAATCCACGGAAGCGGGTTCGATCTCCTGCTGGGGGCTGCGTGAATCACCGAGGATCATGGTGCTCGGGATGTCCGCGTAGTCCTTGGACTCTGCAAGGTCGGAGGCTATGGCCTTAACGTTGTCCAGCCAGGGCATCAGGACGGCTGCGTCATTCTTTATTTTGCGTACGCCCACTTCGGGCCCGAAATGGAGATTGCTTGCCGACTGAACAAGGGCTTTGGCAAACGCCAGCTTATGATATTGTGCAACCGGTTCGGGCATTTCGAGAATGTTATCGCGCAAGACGAGGGCCTTGTGAAGAGGCAGAGGACTGATAGAGTTCTTCAGCAACAGACGCATTTGTTCAGTCGGTAGCGTCCTCAAATGGTTGTGTCTGGGCGTATCAAAAAAGTCGGGGACGTCGCAGATCATCTCTTTGTCCAGTTGTTGCCAGGCTTTTTGGTATACAAGTTCGCCGGCTTCGACGAGTTCGGCAGGCTCGCATCGCCAGTCGGTCTTGACCCGCGAGGCGAAATGCGACATGGGGTGCGCTTCAATTCCGATGCATGGAATCCCTGATTTTTTGCACTCGACAAGCGTTGTGCCGGTGCCGGCGAACGGATCGAGAACCAGATGATCGCCCGTAATTGCGAAGCGCTCAAGATATCGGCGCACGAGGTGGGGCGGGAAAGACAAAACAAACCGATACCAGTCGTGGACTGGAAGGTCTTCCGCAAGCATTTTGTTATTCTTTGCTGTCAGTCTTGTTCGCATATATCTGTGTCTACCTAACCGATTTGGGTCGCTCACCGTCTGTATTCATATAAGCGATTTTGGGCTGAATAGACAGCACATTATTTGCGTGCGGCCTGAATCCGTTTCGCTAAGGGCAGGACGGCCGTGTACAGTCGACATTGCAGCCTTTTATTGCTCTTCTGAAGGCTCGCTGGCTTTCCTTCAAGCAGTCAATCGCTGTTACCCCGCGTCAAAGTGACAACCTCAAGTGCGTCGAACGACCTGAATTAAAGGCTCCAGGAGCATTTTTGGACCTAAACACCGCCTCCGACATAAATAGGCTGTCGTCTCTATACAACTCCGAACATCCAAAAACTCCCACGATCACTCCATTTTGCCCATTTGACTCCACTGCTCTGCTATTCCGCTGTTTTCCCGATATTTCCCGCCCACATAAGCACGCGACTCACGCGTACCTTTTCGCGCTGTTTCTTGCTGTTTCTGTCATTTTCCACCCCCCTTTTCGCCCCAAATCTGCCCCAAATCTGCAATTTACGTCACTTTTCAAGCCGTTTTAAGCCGCTTTTGCACGTTTTTGCGCGTTTTTATGTCGCCCCGCACCCGGAAATAACCCAATAAC
>JACZKQ010000117.1 GCA_014859965.1 Phycisphaerae bacterium | reverse complement strand
TTCTAAATCTGAGCATTCGAACCGTTCAACTTGCTGGATAGACAGGTATGCGCCCAGCAAGAACTTCACTGGGTTCGACTGTGTGAAATGCGGATGAGAGGAGTCGAACCTCCACGGGGTTGCCCCCACAGGCACCTGAAGCCTGCGCGTCTGCCTATTCCGCCACATCCGCAGCGAGCCGCTATATTACTGTATCGCCCACAATCGTCAAGGGCTTTTTGCATCTTTTCCAGCAAAAAATCACAAATCCCCGCCCAACCCGTCAGCAAAGCCGTCATTGGCTTTCTGTCTTGTCATCAACGAGGCGGGTCCGCCGACACAGAGCAACCATTTCGTCCAGCTTTTGGCGGATATCGTCCATTCGCGAATCATGGATACCCTGTTCGATCGCCTTGGCGAGTTCTGTGTATATCGGAAAACCGGCAAATCCGCCCAACCCCCTGAGTGTGTGCGCCTTAAATGCAAGGTCCTGCAGGTTCTCCGCTTCGAGTGCATGCTGCATCTCCTGGATACGGCCGGGCAGGTTGGCGACGAACGTCTCAATCGTTTTGTGATAATCGGGGCTATCCGACAGAAAGGAAACAATTTCGTCGCCGCGGTCCGCCGCCCTGACCTGTTTCTGCTGCTCGATAAAACGCCAGACCTTTCGCAGCAGCGATTCTTTTCGAATAGGCTTGCGGATGTAATCGTCGCAGCCGGCCTCCAGGCACCGTAGCTCATCCTCACGGGCCAGAGAAGCCGTCATGGCCAGAATTGGCGTATCTGCATTGACAGGCCGGGAGCGTATGGTTCGTGTTGCTTCCAGCCCGTCCATCCCGGGCATTTGGATGTCCATCAGAATCAGATCGAACCGCCGCCGATCGGACGCCTCCACCGCCTCGGAACCGCTGCTGCTCATTATCGTCTTGTAGCCTTTGCGCGTCAAAAGCACCTCAAGCAGCATTCGGTTTTCAGGAACGTCATCCACGACCAGAATGGCGTACTCTTCCTCCTCGCCCGCAAGAGCCGGTGCTTCCGCGGCCGACGCGTCCGCCGAGCACTCGCCGTCCTTGTGATCGTCGCTTCGACCCGGCTCGCACCTCGTCGAGTGCCGTACACGATCATCCTCCGCCAGCTCCTCGACATGCTCACGGCACAGGTCCGCAATCTCCTCAACCACCTCGCGAATACGGTTGGCGCTGGAAACAATCATATCGACAAAGCGCCCCTGGTCGGAGGTCAGCGACTCCTGCCCCAGAAGTTCGGCAAAACCGATGACGTCATTCAGGGGCGTCCGTATTTGATGGCTCATGCTCGCCAGGAACCTGCCTTTTCGGTAGGATGCATATTCGGCACGTTCCTTGGCCTGTGTGAATTCGGAGACGTCGATGAAATTGAGCACCGCCCCGTCGTATCGCTGACCGCAGTGGACGGGATGCACACGAATGTAAAAGTCTTTCTGCCCCAGGCAGTGGCTAAACGCCTCCGCCGCCGCATTTGGGAGTGACCGGCCGAACTGGTCCAATATCTTCCTCAACTGCTGATCCGCCGGGTGCGTCATGATGTCACAAATGTGCTGCCCTTGTAACGCCTCGGCCGGTTTGTGAACCAGTGCGGCATAGTAGTCATTCGCCTCGGCAATCCTGCCGTGCGCGTCTATCATGACGACCCCCTCCTGCATGGAGTCCATCGTATGCAGCAAGGCGTCCCGCGCGACATCCTTGGCGCCCCCGCTTTGCTGCAAATCCGTGACATCTGTGCAAATGCCGACGATACCGATGGTACGGCCTTTCACATCGCGCAACGGAAGTTTGCTCACCAGCAGATCCACACGCGTCCCTGCCGCCGTCTGCACAGTCTCCGTCATGTCCAACAGACCGATGCCCGTCTTCATCACCTCCTTGTCACAGTTTGCATGCAGCTCCGCCTTTGCCTTGTCGGCCAGCAACTCGTGGTCGGTCTTTCCAATGACTTCGTCGGACCGGCGCCGCCCTGACCAGCAGGCATATTTTTCGTTGCACCCGCGGTACGCGCCGTCGGCATTCTTCCAGAAAACGCCCTGCGCAACTGCACCCGTGATCGCCTGCAGCAGGTTGCCTTGTTCCTGTAATGCAGCCAGCGCGGCGTCGCGTTCCTCCGACAACGTCTGGATCTCCTCGTGTATTTGGCTCAGCGAAGAAAATGTCTCATGTCGTGTCTTCTTTTTTGTCATCCGGCGACAGGTCATGAGCGCCGCAAGCACGGCTGCCGTAAGACCGGCGATCGCCAGAACAAGAGCCGCCAGCGTCAGGCCTGCCGCGGCGACGGGCGTGTTGTTGTATTCAACCCCGCACGCGTTTGCCGAAGCCGATGCGCGCACGCAAACCAAAGGCCCCCAGATCGCAGGCATTGAAGCAAAAAGTCTGGTTCGAGATCGCATCATTTCGTCGGATTGCCGCAGATTACTACGAGCTGAGAATGCTCACATAAAACAATTTCACCTGCCCGTTTATTCAGGCACGTTTGATTCTATCGGTCTTACTCGGGCCGTTCTTAAGAGCAATACACCCGGGTTTCGTCCCTGAAGGCCGATGACCAAAATGTCTCATAATACACCGCTCGGTTGAGCCATTGATGCGGGATTGCCGTCATGCTGAGTCCATGCAAGAGATTATCGCAGGTCACTGACCTCGATGGATGTCAGAGATTTCTCCGCCTCCACCAGTATCTTCCAGAAGTTTTCGCTGTCAACCATTCCCACCTTGTTGAGATAGTAGAGAATACTCAGGCAGGCCCTGGCTTTGAACAAATCTACCTGGCTTAGGAAATCGTCTTCAAGGCCCTCGGCACGCTTCAAATACGTACTGAGGAACAACTCCGGCGGCGCATTCCGCTGGACGTCCCGGTGATCAAAAAACATGTTCGGATACTGAGCCAGGAAAGTGCCGACGTCACAGGCCCGGGGCAACTGGCATGAAGTATGAAAGTCGATGACGGCCACGTACTCCGGCTTGCCGGCCTCTACCCGCCCGATGAGAATATTCTTGGCGTGGTAGTCGCCGTGTCCCTGCATCAGTATTTCAGGGCGAGAACGAACCAGCGCAATCTCGCGCTCCAGCACCTGGTCAAAAACTTGCCGAATGCGACCGAGATGCCGGGCACGCATGTCGACAAAGGGGGCAAGATAATGATGCAGACGGTCGGGCTCCAACTCAAGAAATTCTTCTTTGGGCGTCAACTCGAGTCGGGCGTTATGCAGGCGGACCAGCCAGAGCGCCGCTTTCTCCATGAGTTTGGGAGCCTCATGGCTGTCTGCCTGTACGAGGGCGTCAAAAAGAGATTTGCCGGTGATGCGTTCCTCCACGAGGCAGAGCGTATGCGTGTTCCAGCCCAGTGGTTTGGCAACCCGGTAAGGACCTTTGTGAAAACCATGCTTGCAGAGTTGTTCCACGATATCATGGGTCCGCTTACCATTCCGCCACGTCTCGATCGTGTTAAATGTCTTAACGATCATTTGTTTGCGCATCCGGGCCGATTTGGGGCCGACGGTGATTTCCTTTACAACCGTCGGGGTAGTTCCTGTGCGCGGGACCTCCTTGAAATACGGCCGACAGCGTCCTGCCCTGATTTCGGCCGCTAATCCCGCAATAGAATCAATTGGGTGGTCGAACAGCGTGGGGTACGTACCCGCGTAGCTGTAAGCATGCGCATCGGTTCCGCCGATAGCGGCAAATTTGTGGGTATGCCAGTCACTTAGCGCCTGTAACGCCTCAGCAATCGTATGGTTGGAGCTGAATATCTCCACACCGTCTATTAGCGGATCAAGCAGACGTTCGGGGCTGGGAATCCGTCCGTCGCGGTAAGGATGAGCCCATATGATCGCCGCGTCGGGATACTGCTCGCGGATGTCACGCACAGTCATATGATGTGGCTGGATTGTGTCCTTAGCACCATAGACCAGGACGTGTCCAAAATCCCGCGTGGTAACCTCTTGGGCCGCCAGGACACAGAATATAGCGGGCAGCCCTCCCCGCAGATCGACCAGTTCCTCGTGGCTCCATTGGTAATGGTGATCCGTTAAGACAATCGCCTGGATTCCCATTTCGTAAACACGTTTGACCAGTTCCGCCGCCGGGACCTTACTGCATCGCGAATGCTCGGACGTATGGCAGTGCATCTCAACAATCATAGCTTCCCCCCGGTGTTTTTCGGAGGATTTCATGATGCGAATAACCTGACGATGCAGAGTGCAGTTCGCAGTCGTGGAGTCAGCCCGGTTGACTACCCACGGGCCGGCGAAGCAGCCACTAAAAAGGTCCGAATACCGCCAAAAACAGCAGCGGTTCATAATCCGCGTCGTGCCTGTGTACCAAACCCGACGAGGAAGCGATATGCACCGCGCAAGAGATAATTTGACGACCTGCAGCTATCCATCTACATGGAATGACCTGCGCAAACCTTCAGAGTAAAGACCTGCTTGCAGCTCTTGCTCGTCACTGAACTTCAGTAATGCACGTCGGGTAACGCCCGCACTCCATCCAGGCTTCTGCGAGAACCGCCAGATCCATCAGATCTACCTTGCAGTCGCCAGTCAAATCGAGTTGCGGAGGCTGCACACAGGCGTACTCCACGTGGGGCGCCAGAACATACAGGTCCGCAACCTCCTGCGGCGTCAGCGGGTAGTTATAAAGCCGAATATCATCCATAAAGCCTGTGTAGAGATCGTCCTCATTGGGCCCATCCCAATTGGATTTGCCGACAAAGCAGCTTGATCGCGTCAGGATATTCGGTTTATTTGTCACGCCGGCGGCTGCCTGGATGCCGTTCTTGTAGAGCACCACGTTACCTTGCGGATCCACCGTTCCCGTCAACATCTGCCACACATTCAATTCCAGCAGACCCCGACCCCAAACGGCCCCACCGGCAGCACCGTTATATACTTCCATAACAAGGTCGTTGGTTCTGTCGCCGCGGGAAAACAGGATATTGTCAGATAATCTTCCGTTAGCCAACTCCACAAATCGGGCCCATTTGCTGACGACGGTGGGCCTGGCCCAGAGCGTGATTGTCAGGCCCGCCGAAAAATCGGCAAAGCCGCCCGGCAACGCGACAAAATCATCAATCCCATCGAATCGGATCGCCTGGCCGAAAATACCCGACTCATACACGGGCCCGCCGGACGCCGTACCACCGTACCCGTCCACGATGTCGTTGGGGTCGCCGTTCATTGGCCAGTAAGCAATCAGGCGCCGTTCAGTGAATCTCGCCATGCGGGTGGCGACAGCGCTGCCATTATTCACAACACAGAAGTAATACCCCTCGTCCGAAGCATCAATTGCGAAGATCGTAAGCTGCGAGGTGGCGGCGCCGCCGTAGTGCGCACCATCCGCGATGGGGACTTCTCCGCCGGCAAAACCGTCAGCATCATAGTACCACTGATATTCCAGCAACCCGCCCAGCGGGTCGGTCGCGGTCACCATGAAGACCGCGTTGCCGCCGGCAGTGGCCACCGCATCGGCAGGCTGCACATGGATCAGGGGCAGCGACAACTCGGTCCGAAAAGAGCCTGTGTAGCCGGTGATTACCGTTCCGTCGTCACACAATTCATCGACGCGCCAGTAGTAAACAGTGTCTTTGGCAAGCACCGGTGAAAATGAAACGGTTTGGACCGGCAAGGCGGCGGAACCGCTGACCCTGACGCCATTCGGATCAGTCCCCAAATACACGTAATGCCCGATGACGTTCGGATCAATCACGCCCCCCCTCTGCGCGGGCGCCCAAACAAGCTCCGCACTCTCAACTATAATCCCGTCGGCGTCCTGGGGCGGCGAGACCGGCCTTGCCCGCCCCGTGCTGTCGCCGGTGAAAACGCGTATCTCCTGGGCCCCGACAAATCCGGTTCCATCGCTGCCTGCCACGCCGCCGCCATCTCCGATGATGCGAACACCGTATATTGTATGGGGAAAATCAATCTCGAAAACAAAGGTTGTGCCTTGGATGGGGACACCCGGACCCGGTGCCGAGGCTGACACGTAAAAGGGGTAGGTATTGAAGCTGGGGACTGTCGTCCAGATGCCGTCAGAGCCGTTATCCACGCCGGTGATAATCGGATAGCCGGCGAACACCGGGTCGGTGGTGACCTGAACCCTCAGCGGCACATTGAGCGTATTATACCATCCCCCGTCGCCAAAAGTCTGCATATCCCACTCGAATCGCTGCACCTCGCTCATACCGCCCGCAAACTGCAATCCAATGCCGTCATAGAGCCAACCGGCGTTTGCATCGCCTGTCCAGGTGGTGTTGAAGGTTCCGTTATTGCCATCCGTCATATGGTTGATATTGATTGTGCTGCCGACGCCGGGCCCCTGCCTGGGAAAATAGGCCGTGTCATAGATATTGTCTGATACGGTCATGAAAGGGGCGCCCTGGCTGGTAACATTTTCGGCATGAACACTCGAAGAGGACAAACAGAACAAAACGGACACGCACAGAAGACCTTTGATGAACGACTGCATTTCCTCGCCTCCAATCATAAAGCATTTGAATAATTTAAACGCCTACAATACCTGCTCCATTCACAATTCTACAGCATGAGTTTGACTTGGCAAGTTATTTCTACAAAAATCCAGGGGGGGAAACGTCCGACGTTTTCCTGGTTTGAATCTGAATGTCCGCGGTGCTACAATGGCAGCAAATGCGAAGTCCGCATGTTTATCAGCGTAATTTGCAGGCTTTTATGCAATATGTGTAAAATTTTTCGTGGGGATAGCTCATGAAGATATGGCTCTGTATCAGCGCAGTGGTTGTGTTTATTGTCAGTGGCGCACAGGCGAATAAAGAGTACAGTTGGCGACAAACACATGCAGCGGTTTCTCCGACAGGTGACCTCACGTGGGCGCCGCGGCCGTTCGAGTTTGTCAGGGGCGGTTCCGTTCGCTATGTCGATTATGATCTGGGCAGCGATTCCAGCGACGGCTTGACGACGCGCACCGCATGGAAGCACCATCCCTGGGATCGACACGCCACGCGGAATGCGAAACAGTGCCAGGGAATCCACACATACGTCTTTAAGCGCGGGGTGTACTACAGGGGCACTCTGAACGCGCTTCAATCAGGTACACCAGATAACCCGATCCGCCTGACAAGCGATCCGGCCTGGGGGACGGGCGAGGCTGTGATTTCCGGCGGACACAGGATCACGAAGGGATGGACAAAAGGAGCAGAAAACCAGGACATCCCCGAACCGGACAACGTCTGGTATATCGATCTCGATTTTGCGCCGCGTACGCTGTACCTTGTAGAGCCTTCAGGGCGAGGGGCATCGAAGGACGATAAGATCACACGCATTCCTTTGGCGCGAATGCCTAACTGGAAAGAATCCGATCCGGAAGACGTGAAAAGCGAATGGTGGTGCTGGGACAATCCGGGGCATCCCTATTTTAATCTGACCATGCAGGCCGAGGGAAGCGAAAAGGTCCTGGCCATGGGGAAAGACACGAAGCACATCACCGGCCCGAAGGACCTTTACATGGGTGCAATCCTGTGGGCGGAGTTCGGCTGGGTGGACGGCACGCCCTATCCTTCGTACGTACAGGGATTCGACGCCGAGAAGAGGGCCCTGGGTTTTGAGGGGTACCTGGGCACCGCGACTTCGCGGATCATCAGCAGAAATCACCGGTACTACCTCGAGGACAAGCCACATTACCTTGACGATCCTGAAGGCGAATACTGGTTTGAGAAACGAGGACCGGGCGGACGGCTTCATGTGATCCTGCCAAAGGGCCAAAATTTGAACACAGCAGTGCTCGAAGCGGGAAAAGAGGCGACTCTGATTGACGTTACGGGGCATAACCATATTGCAGTGAGCGGGTTGACCTTCAGGTTCGCTAATGTGTCGTGGGACCTGACTGAGGTCCCATGGCTGTATTCACAGAAATTCAGACTCAAGCAGCACATCCATCCGGCGTGCGTCAGGGTCTGGGGGCCTGCCGACCACATTACAGTAGCCAACTGCACGTTCGAACATGTTAATAACGGTGTTCTGATGAAGGCCGTCAACCCGGGCGACCGGATTGACAACATCGTGGTGCGTGACTGCGAATTCAGAGAGACCGATCACAACGGCATCACCATCGAAGAGGGTCTGCTGTGGGGAGATACCCTTCCGGACCGGGCGGGCCATCTGTTCGACGTGAAGATACTGCGAAACTATCTTTACAGAACCGGCCTGCGTTCGCCCCGCGTGGGCGCGGCCAATGCCATTAACGTGGATAACGCCGAGACCCTGGAGATTGCGGGCAACATCGTGGAGCAGGCTTGGCACGCCGGCATCAATGTCCGCGGGTCCAAGATCAGCGGCAACGTCAGGGACTGTCCGCTCACGCGCATCCTGATCTATCAGAACAAGGTGACCGATTCGATACGGACGGGTGACGACTGCGGCAACATAGAGACCTGGCAAGGCGGCAGCGCCTATGTTTTCAACAATGTCTCCGGCAACCCGGGCGGGTTCAGATACGGCCATTGGGTGTCGGATCAAACATCAAAAACGCCCGGCGGCGCACGGTTCGGGATGGCTTACTACCTGGACGGCGCTTTCAAGAACTACTATTTTAACAACATCGGATGGGGGCTGAGCAGCGATATCACCAGCCCACACGGCGCCACAACCATGTTCCAGGAGATCATCAGCTACCAGAATATGTTCTTTAACAATACCGCCTATAATTTCGTGAAAGGCACCCGGCGTCAGGCGCCGCAGGCGGGCCGCAACAAGTTCATGGGAAACATCTGGGACAGCATCGGCGACTGGGTCTTCTGGCACACCCAGCCCGCAAAAACGCCGCAGGATGGGAATGAACGGGATGCGGGAACAGTCGAAAAGAATTACGCACTCCAGACCAATGCGTTCACGGGCAATGTGTTCCACAATATCACCGGCAAGTACGGTTCCTTCAAATCCTCGGGGGCATGGCACCGCACCTTCGAAGAGTGCCGAACGGCGCTTGAGGACGTCAAATCGATCGCGCACGACCTGGGCGTCGTTGCGGGCAAACCCGTGATGCAAGACCCGGCCAACAGGGACTTCCGCCTGACTGAAGATTCAGCCGCGATCGATCAGGGCGTAAGATGTTTTGTGCCCTGGCCCCTGTACGCGACGGTGGCCGAGTGGAATTTCTACCCCGAAGGGAATGACCCCACCCGGATTATGGACGAGCACTGGTACATGACGCCCTACTATTACGTCAGAGATGATTATTACAAGGCGCCCATGTTCCCCCTGACCGGAATAAACATCACGAAAAGCAATTACGTCAAGGGGCCGCTGGAAGACTGGACACGAGGCGCATGCACCTTCAATGGATTGGACCAATACGCGGTCTGTCCGAACGGCGAGTTGAACAAAACGCTTATGATACCGATCAAGTTCAAATGGGATCAGGCCGGGCAGAAAGAAGACAGGACGGTCACGGGCAGGGATTTCAAAAGCCCGCAGATTTGGGATTCCAGTTTCTGCATTGAGGCGTATTTCAAAACGACCTCCAAGGGCGGTGTTTTGATCCGGAAAATGGCCGACTCGGGTTATGGACTAACCCTTGGCCGTTCGGGCGAACTTCTGTTTGAGGTGAAAGTCCCGGGCGCCTCCTTCGATCTTACGAGCAAAAAGAAAGTGAATGACGGCAAGTGGCATCACGTAATCGCTGAAGCCGATCGCGCAGCGGAAACGCTCACCCTCTATATCGACGGCGTCGCAGATGTTTCGGGGCCTGGCATCGGAAAACGCTCAATCGACAATGACAGCGATTTGTTTGTGTGCGGAACTCCCCACGGCCAGTACCTCAAGGCAACCCTTGAGTTTATGAGAATATCCCTGGGAACGCTGAGAGACGCCAAGACGACTATCGAGGAGTTGTACGCATGGCAGTTTGACGGGCCGTTCCTCCGGGATTTCGCCGGAAGGGAGCCCAGAGGCAAGAGGGACGCTGGAGCGCTTGAGTCGGCGAACTAACTGGCCCAGATCCTCGCACCGCCGTCACGGCCAGCGCCAGAAACTTGCCAGGATGCCGAAGTCGTCTGCATCGACTCCTCCGCTGCCGTCCAGATCGCTCGGCGCCCACGGATCCATTTCAAGCCACTGGCTCGCGAATTCACAAACATCGCCGAACCCCACCACCCCGTCATCGTCTATGTCGGCCTTGGGGTGAAAGAACGCGACCTCCCATATTCGGGAAATGTTTCCGGGTGTCTGGGTAATAACAAGACGCACGTTCTGCGTTTTCACCGGCGAGAACTTGCCTGTCCAGACGACTTTGCCGTTGTTGGTGACTGCCGCCCCGCCGATGTCCTGCCAGCCGCCGCCGTTGTCGCACTGGAACTTGAAATCAATGATGGAGTCGACGGTGCTCTGCCCGTTGTAGTAGCCGCTGACGATCCGCGCGGCGCTGATATGAACCGGCTTGGCCAGACGAAACGTCACGTAATCCGGCATACTGCCCGCGCTGCTGAGCCACCGCAGGTTGTTGTTGATGATATCGTCGCGGCCGTCATTAATGTTGCTGCTGGGATACTTACCTGCGTCGTAATTACTGGATACCGTCACCGTCGCCCCCAGGGCGAGACTGCCGCCGATGCGGCCGAGCCAGCCGGAGGCCGGCGTCTCCTGCTTCATCAGCTTCTTGAGTTCGCCCAGGTGATCCGTATAGATGCGGCGAGGCGTCGTATCGTACTTTTTGCACAACGACGCCGCCATGCCCACGATCTCGCCCATCATGCCGGTCGTCCGCATCACGCGAACGGTGCCGAGGGCTTCATGCGTTACACTGATATTCCGCCCCGCCAGGAACAGATTGTCGATATTGCGAGAATAAAGGCAGCGGTAGGGAACCCAGTACGGCCGCGGGTAAGCGGTGGGCGTGTAGGTCGAGATGAATTCGTCGCCCCCGAAACCCTTGTTGACGCCATAGTCATTTCTGACGTAGTGCAGGTCGATCGACCAGCTTGTCGGAACGCACCCGTCTTCATAGGCCACCGCATTCATCAGGTCGTTTCTTGTCAGGATGAGGTCGCCCAGCAGCCGCCGCGACTCCCTCATGCCGTAAATATAGGCCTGCCATTCCGGCACATAACTGGAATAACCGGCGGTCTTGTTCTTAAGGGCGTCCCACGCGCCGTATGCCGCGCGAAAGTTCCAGTCGCGGATGTACTCGCTCTTTTCAAATGGATCATGCCAGAAGCCGCTTTCCCAGAACCAGTTGCCCAGATCGCTTGTGGGGAAGTTGCCGGTCGTCAGGTTCAGCGCCCAGGGGCACGAGGGGAACGTGGCAGCCGCCCCGGTGTTCACAAACCGCCACAGATTGGACCGGCCCATACGCGTTGCCGAGGCGTCGGTGACCGTCATCTCCCAGTCCGCTCCCGCCAGATAACCGATAGACCCGTCACCGGTGCAGTCGGCGAACGTCCGTGCCGTAAAACGCAGCCGGCGACCCGTCTCAGTGCTCTCTGCAACGACGGCCACAATCGTACTGCCGTCAACTTCCACTTCGTTGCCGCGATAGTTCAAATAGAGATCAATGTTCGGCTCCGCCTCGACAACCGCCAGTTTCTTGTCGTCCTTGAAATTCGCCGCAGGGCCGCGGTTGCCGCTCGTTCCAGGGTCCAGTTCTTTGACGATGTCCCCGATCCGCGGATACGGCTCGAAGTTGGTCTCGCCGCCCAGGTGGACCCGCACTTCGGATGAATTGTTGCCGCCGAGGACGGGCCTGTCCTGAATAAGGGCGACTCTGGCGCCGTGCCTGGCAGCCGAAACGGCAGCACAGGTGCCCGCCATTCCCCCGCCGATCACCACCAGATCGTAGTCACCCGCCGCCTCCGTAGTCTCGGAGAGCCCCAGCAATCCACGGCGCCACGCCTTCATTGCGGGGTCCTGGTTCGGCGGATTGAATGTGAGGTCTTTTGAGAAAAGAACGGCGTCGCATCGCCCTTCAAAACCCGTCAGATCGTGCAGGGCCACCGTAGCGGCGATCTCCGAAATGACGACCGTGCCCCCATCCTGCCAATGCCACGCATTGCCTTCCACGCCAAACGTGACGCCCAGCGCAACGCCGTTGACCATGACCTGAAAGCGGCCGGGCGTGCCGTTAGCATACCTCACCGACGACGGCGAAACATGCGGTTCCTTCCACGGCGCCGTCCAGTCGCGCGTGCGTACCCAGACGCGGTACATGCCGACTGTGGGAAACGTCACGCGGGTCGAAGCATCCTCGACGGGCGCAGTGATCCCGTGGGCCAGCAGAAACGGCGAGCCCATCTGATCCATGAACTGCTGGTCCAGCACCCAACCACCGTAGTTGTCAAAACCTTCCGCTTCGAGCAGAACCATCTGAGCCTGCGCCGTCGAAAGGGTCATCACAACCGCCGCAGCTATCAGCCGAAAGATCAAAGCCGCTCTCATAAACCGCCCTCTTTGCAAATGAGTCCAAAGAGAAACCCGGACGCGCAATGCGCCCGGGCTCCTCCTGTTAAACAATCAAACGTAATCCAACCCGGCCTTATGCAGCCTACGGACACTCGTGCATCGGGTAAAGCCCGCATTCCAGCCAATGGCCGGCAAAGATCGCAAAGTCCGCCAGGTTCACCACGCAATCGCCGTTGCGATCAAACGCCGCATCCGGCGGGTTAACGCAGACCGGCTGCTCCGTCACTTCATACCAGAGGTCCGCCGCCTCTTCCGCCGACAGTGCGTAATTATATATCCTGATATCGTCGAGCACGCCGTTAAACGCCAGAGTGCCATCGGCCGCGCCGGCGCCCAGGATAATAGGCGAATCCGGGGCCGTTGTCAGGTTCAACGATCTGCTCTGAATGAGCTTGCCGTCAATATACATCGCGCCCAGCACGCCGTCGAATGTCGCACAGACATGCTGCCACCTGCCGAAATCCGTCGCCGCCAGTGCGCCTACCGGGCCGCCGGTGGCATTACTCCGGAATTCGATGTTGGCGGTGTCCGGGTTGATCTGAAGACCCCACATCGAAGTGCTCCAGTCAATGCCTCGCTTTGTTATGGGGCGATGATGGCCGCCGGTGATGCCCTGCCACCGCATCCACATGGAAACGCTGAACTGGTTCGTCTTAGCGCTCGGATTCCAAGTGCCCGCATTCGCCCAACTGTTGGGATCGATCACAACGGCGCCGTTCGGCGTCCCGTCCATGCCCTCGACAAAGGTCACAGCGGACCCGGCGATAGTTGCATGGTGCCCGCCGGCCGCATCGAGATACTGCCCGGCCACAAAATCCGCCTCATCCAGGGTCCATTGAGCCGACAAGCTCTTGAGAATCAGTTCCGCTGCATCCGATGCGGGGGCCGAACCCGCCTCGTTCGTCACGACACAATAATAAAATCCAACGTCTGCGGCACTGACCGGATCGATGACCAGCACAGGCGAGTCCCCGTTGACCGCCAGGTCGTCGCCGCCGTCGACCACCTTGAACCACTGATAGTGTTCCGGTGAAAGCGTTGCGACGACAATCGTAATCTCCGCTCGATCGCCCGTGCGTACAAACACGTCCTCCGGCTGCTCCTGGACCACCGGAATGCTCTTGATCGTCTCGAAACTCCACAGGTCTCCCATGATATTGTTCGGATCGCCCGGCGCCGTAATGCCGCCCAGTCCATCGTGCATGGCCTCCTCAATCTGCCAGAAATACCGCATATCCCGAGACAACTCGAGCTGATCGTACGAAGCCTCCGCACCGTTTGTGGGGATCGTCGCCTCCAGGTAGACATTCGGGTCGCTGCCGCCCCTGCTCACGTAAAGGTAATGCGCTCCCACATTGGCAATGACGTTGCCCCATAAGTCTTCGACTGTCGCCCAGCGAAGCATAGATTCTGTGCTGACACCGCTGGCCCCGTCGGCCGGAGCGATGTTGATCGCCCCACGGGTGCTCGTCACGTGCAGGCTGCTGAACGTCGCGCTGCTGCTGTATGCACGAAATCCAACCGTTCCCTTCTTGTGCAAACTGTCAACCGCCGTCACCGTCCCGCGCAGCACGCCATTCACATAGATGCTGCCGGTCAGTTGGTCCCCCTTGACCGTCAGGCTCAGGGTAAACGGCGCGGTGACCGGCCCGTCTGCAATCGGCACCTGGGCCAGTTGCCGCGTCCCGTTGCCGACGACGTAAATCTGGAGTGTGCCCGTCGCCTCATGAAGACGATAGAAGTAATAGTCGCCCTTACCCGCGTAACGCGCCACCAAAGCCGAATCGCCGCCATTGACGATCACGTCCGCACTGACGGTATAGTCCTTCAGATCCGTCCCCACGCCCCCCCACGTCAGCGGCCCGTTATAGATGCTCATCGCCGTCGAACTGGTCGTAGTCGCTCGGTAAACGCCCGCTCCCGCGTCCAATGACCAATTGCCGCTTACAACAGTCCAGTTTTGCACGGCATCGGCCGTATCAAACGAAGTATTATAGTAGCCGCCCAGCACCAGGCCGGAAATGGATACCAATACCCCCACCATAAACCAGCTTTTTACACTGCACCTCTTCATTGCACTACCTCCAAACAGAATCAAATTCGAACTTATCCCCCGAATTACGCACTGACACGCTGCATTATTAAAACAAAGCGAGGATGAAAAAGCAATCCCAGCTTTCGCATAGATTTCCTCCGCTTGCAAGCCTTGGCCCCACAGTACGTTATGCCTTTTGCTTCCGTTTCCTGTTTGGAACCAGACATCTTTTCGATTATGATTGCGGGTTCATGCTTTAGTTTACAGTTTTCCATGAAGAGAGGATGGAGCAATGAATGGAAAGACACTGTTGCGGTATGCAACAATTACTGTTCTGTTTGTTCAGATCACTGCATTAGCGCAAGTCGACTTATCGCCCGGTTTTCGAGATCCGCCTGATGCCGCTCGCCCCGGTGTATACTGGTACTTCATGGACGGCAATCTCCGGCGGGAGGGGATCACGGCCGACCTGGAGTCGATGAAGGAGGCCGGTATCGGCCATGTGATCTTTTTGGAAGTGAATGTGGGGGTGCCTCGCGGATCGGTTGATTTCCTTAGTGAGCCATGGCAGGAACTGTTCGCACATGCCGTGCACGAAGCCGAGCGGCTCGGTATTGTTCTCACACTCGGATCGGGCCCAGGCTGGGCCGGCAGCGGAGGGCCGTGGGTAAAGCCTGAACAGTCGATGCAGCACCTGGTGGCAAGCTCGGTGCAAGTCACCGGGCCGGTCGCCTTTGACGAAGTGCTGCCCCGTCCCGAAACGCGAAAGCCATACTTTGACGGAGCATTAACAGCAGAGTTAAGCAAATTGCGGGAATCGTTTTACGAAGATGTAGTCCTGCTGGCGTTTCCCACGCCGCCGGTCAGCCAACGCATCGAGGACATCGACGAAAAAGCACTTTACTACCGTGCCCCTTATACATCCGTGCCCGGCGTGAAGCCTTACCTGCCTGCCCCCGCGGATTACCCCGCAACACCATCCGACGCCGCCATCGCACGCCGACAGGTTGTCGACCTGACTGAACGACTGCGGCCCGACGACCGTTTGCAGTGGAATGTGCCGGCGGGTGACTGGACGATTCTGCGTTTCGGGACACGCAATAACGGCGCGACCACCCGCCCGGCCCCGATGCCGGGGCTGGGTTTTGAATGTGACAAATTTGATCGCGCCGCCCTTGATGCCCACTTCGAAGCCTATGTGGGCAATCTGCTGAAGAAGGTGGGGCATCGGCAAGAGGGCCGCGGCTGGACGATGCTGCACATCGACAGTTGGGAGATGGGAGCACAGAACTGGACGGGCGAATTCCGAGAGGAATTCCGGCGGCGGCGAGGCTACGATCTGCTGCCGCTTCTTCCCGTCTATCTGGGGCGGATCGTTGAAAACGAGGAAGTAAGCGAACGATTTCTCTGGGATGTGCGTCTTACAGCCCAGGAACTGGTCATTGACAATCACGCGAAACACTTAAAGGATCTGGGTCGGCGTTACGGCTTTGGGCTCTCCATCGAGCCTTACGATATGAATCCCACGTCGGATCTGGACCTGGGAGCGGTTGCGGATGTGCCGATGTGCGAGTTCTGGAGCGACGGTTTCGGTTTCGACTCTTCATTCAGTTGCTTCGAGGCGACATCCATCGCTCATGTCCTCGGCAGGCCGGTTGTGGCGGCCGAGGCATTCACGGCAGGTCACGATGAAGCGTGGAAACTCGATCCGGGAGCGCTGAAGAATCAAGGCGACTGGGCTTTTTGTGCCGGGATCAACCACTTTGTCTACCACACCTTCGCACACAAACCCTACGGCCGGCGTCCCGGCATGACAATGGGACCGTATGGCGTTCACTGGGACCGAGGGCAGACCTGGTGGCCGATGGTGTCCGGCTACCACAAATATGTTGCGCGATGCCAGTTCCTCCTGCAGCAGGGTCGCTCTGTCGCGGACATCTGCTATCTTATTCCGGAAGGAGCGCCTCATGTCTTCCGGCCGCCATCGTCGGCGCTGGCCGGACACGGCGCCATACGCGACCGCCGGGGATACAATTTCGACGGATGCTCGCCGAATATGTTAATCGCCAACGCATCAGTGGAAAACGGCAGGCTCGTGTTTACGGGAGGCGCTAAATATCGGCTTCTCGTCCTCCCGTCGTTCGACACGATGACCCCGGCGCTTTTGCGTAAGATCAAGGAACTTGTGGCGGCAGGTTGTACCGTTGTGGGGCCGCCCCCGCGCAAATCGCCCAGTCTGATGAACTTTCCGCAATGTGACGAGGAAGTCGCGTCGCTGGCGACGGATCTATGGGGGCAGAGCCGATCGCCTGTGAAAGTCAATGAGCGCCGGTTCGGACGCGGCCGTGTCCTTTGGGGTGGCGATTTACGGGTGAAATCCCCTGATGAGCCGACGGCTCGCCCCATCGAACAGGCGAATTGGATCTGGTATCCGGAAGGAAACCCCGCCGTTTCAGTAGAACCGTGCAGCCGTTACTTTCGACACACGTTCCATGTCGATGCCGGAAAACCGATTCGTTCGGCTCAACTTGAGATTACGGCGGACAATGCATTTGAGGTGTGGATCAACGGCGTACAGTTTACGAGCGGCTCAAACTTCCACACCATCTACGCGATGGATGTGAAGTCCGCTGTAAAGGCCGGCGCGAATGTGCTGGCCGTTGCCGCCGCCAATGGCGGCGACGGGCCCAATCCCGCCGGTCTGATCGCGGCGGTGCATCTGGTGTATGAAGACGGCAGTGAACTGCTTGTCCCGACGAACGAGCGTTGGCAGGCAACGCGTGAAGTCAACAATGACCTACGCTGGTGGACCTCCACCGACAACGGCTGGAAAGCCGCCAAGACCCTTGGGCCATTCGGCATGTCGCCGTGGCATCTGAAGGCAGACCCGGAGCAGTTCCCCGAACTGTACCCCGACTATGAAGCAACGGCACGGCTGTTGAGCCAGACGGGTTTACCGCCGGATTTCGAAGCCGATGGACCCATCCGGTACACACACCGGTACACGGACGAGTGGGATCTTTATTTCGTGGCGAATCGAGAGGCCAGGGCGGTCGAGGCCGCCTGTACGTTCCGGGTTGATGGACGACAGCCCGAACTTTGGGACCCGCTGACCGGCACGGTGCGTCCCCTGCCGGAATACACGATGCGGAAAGGCCGCACTACCGTACCCCTGTATTTCGAGCCGCACCAAAGCTTCTTTGTTATGTTCCCCAGAACACCCGATGTGACAACTCCGGTTCTGGTAGACAAAGTAAACTTCGCCAAGCGGCAACTGATCGACACCATAGACGGCCTGTGGGATGTGTCGTTCGATCCGAGCGCCGGCGGACCCGGGGAAGTGCGATTTACCGGTTTGCAGGACTGGACCCTGCGGCCGGAAACGGGCATCAAGTATTACTCAGGCATCGCAACTTACCGTATAACGTTTGATCTGCCGAAAAAGACTCAGCTTGCCGCCCTGCCGATTCTGTTGGATTTGGGCAAGGTGCACAATATGGCGCGCGTGCGATTGAATGGACGTGACCTGGGCGTGGCATGGTGCCCTCCCTGGAGAATAGACATCACCGACGCGGTGCAGGCGAAGGATAACCGGTTGGAGATTGACGTGGCCAACCGATGGATTAATCGCCTGATCGGCGATAAGGCCTTGCCCGGGCAACAGGTGGCGTGGACTACATTTAATCCTTACAGCGCCAATTCACCGCTTCCGGCGTCGGGCCTGCTGGGCCCGATTACTCTGCAAACGGTAAACGCAAATGCGTCGAGCGATCTTGTAATGCAGGTTCCGGGCGTGCCGAACAGGTGAAGCAATAAGGTGTCTGCCTTTTAGTATGAAAGGAAAACGAGTGAAGAGTATCAGGACAAGTTGCCTAATCGCTTTCGTTTTTGTGGTTTTTTTTGGGGTAATGTCGCGGGCGGAGGATCGGCTGGCCGGCGGGTTTGCCGTGCCGCCGGACGAGACGAAACCCTGGTGCTATTGGTACTGGATCAGCGACAATCTTTCGAAGGAGGGGATCACTCGCGATCTGGAGTCCATGTCGCGCGTGGGGATTGGGGAGGCGCTGATCGGCAACATCTTTTTGGACGACGTACCGGCAGGCAACGTCAAGGTGCTGTCGCCGGAGTGGTGGGACCTGGTTGAACACGCGCTTCGCGAAGGAGGACGGACCGGCGTCAACATCAGTCTGTTCAACTGCCCCGGCTGGAGTCAGTCGGGCGGCCCCTGGATCAAACCCGAACAGGCCATGCGTTATCTGGCGTTCTCCGAGACACGTATCACCGGACCAGTCAGGTTCAATGAGAAGCTGGCCGTTCCGAAGGAGCCGTTCCAGGACGTGGCGGTGCTGGCGTTCCCGGCTCCGCTAAACGACGCAGACTCACTGGCCGTAAGGTCACCACAGATTATCTGTACGCCTGCGGCGCCGGGAGCAGAGAAAATCGCCGATGGTGATTTATCCACTTTCATGGAGTTTCCGGCGGGCGCCGGACGTGGAACCAGCCCCTTCACCGTCGAGTTTGTATTGTCCGAGCCGTTCACGGTCCGTTCCGTTCAGATTATCCCTGCCGAGCAGGCGTTCGGGGCGCAGTGCGAGCTGCAGGCTGAAAGCACGGATGGCCGGTTCGAAACGGTACGTCAGTTCAAGTGCGATCGCTCAAACATGGCCCCCGGCGTAGGTTTCTTACCGCGCGGACCCGTAACGATCTCCGTTCCGGCGACAAGCGCCAAGCGGTTTCGGCTGGTATTCACAGGTGTTTATGGCGGGAATCGACCGGCCCTGGCTGAGATTGACCTTTCGGGCGCCGCCCGGCTGGAGTTATTTGTCGAGAAACAGCTTGGCAAGATGCACCCCACGCCCCTGCCGATGTGGGATACGTATCTGTGGCCGACACAGGGCGAGCCCGACGCGGCCGAACTGGTCGTTTCTCAAACGGACGTGCTCGATTTGACGAGGCATCTCTCTGCAGACGGTTCCCTGGTCTGGGACGTTCCGCCCGGCAAGTGGATCATCCAGCGGATCGGAATGACGCCGACGGGCATGCAAAACGGACCCGCCTCGCCCGAGGGCCAGGGCCTGGAAGTAGACAAGATGAATCGCGTGCTGGCGAAACATCATTTCGATTCGTTCATCGGCGAGGTGCTCAAGCGTGTGCCGGCCGGCGAGCGCCACTCCTTTAAGAGGGTAGTGGCCGACAGCTACGAAATGGGTTCGCAGAACTGGACCGACGGTTTTGCTGAGCAATTCCGCAGGTGCTACGGGTATGACCCGACGCCGTGGCTGCCGGTGCTTGCGGGGCGGCTCGTGGGCAGTGCGGACCAGAGCGAGCGATTTCTCTGGGACCTGCGCCGGCTCGTGGCGGACCGCGTGGCGACCGACTATGTGGGCGGGCTGCGAGACGCCTGCAAGCCGCATGGGCTGGAACTCTGGCTGGAGAACTACGGTCACTGGGGATTCCCGGGCGAATTTCTGAAATACGGGGCGGAGTCCGACCGCATTGGCGGCGAGTACTGGGTGACGGGCGATCTCGGCTCCATCGAATGCCGGGCCGCGTCTTCCTGCGCCAACACCTACGGCAAGAAATTCGTCTCGGCCGAGGCGTTCACCGGCGGGCCTGCGTTTCAGAACGCCCCGCGCGCGCTCAAGGCACGCGGCGACTGGTCCTTCTGCGAGGGCGTCAATCATTTCGTTCTGCACGTTTACATCCACCAGCCCTGGGAGGATAAGGTGCCCGGGGTCAACGCCTGGTTCGGCACGGAGTTCAACCGGCACAATACGTGGTTCGAGCAGAGCAAGACGTGGATCGATTACCTGCGCCGCTCGTGCTGGCTGCTTCAGCAAGGCCATCGTGTGGCCGACGTGGCGTATTTTATTGGTGAAGACGCCCCAAAAATGACGGGCGTGCGCCGGCCGGAATTGCCGGCGGGCCGGGATTTCGATTATATCAACGCGGAAGTGATCGAACAGATGCTCTCCGTGAAGGACGGCGTGCTCACGCTGCCGCATGGGACGACCTACCGGGTGCTGGTGCTGCCCGAACAGACCACGATCCGCCCGGAAGTGTTGCGCAAGATTCGCGACCTCGTCAAAGCGGGCGCAACCGTTCTCGGTCCGCGGCCAGTCCGCTCACCGAGCATGGAGAACTATCCCCAATGCGATGCGGAAGTCCGTAACCTGGCGGCTGAGCTGTGGGGCGAGGAGGACACAGAAAAACCGGGGGAACGCAGGTTCGGCAGCGGCCGCATTTTATGGGGCAAGACTCTGGAGGCGGTGTTCGCCAGCCTCGGATCGCCGGCGGACTTTGAAAGCTCCAGCCCATTGCGTTACACCCACCGCCGCAGCGACGACGCCGATATTTATTTCGTGGCGAACCCCAAGGCGGAGTCGCTCACGACCACGGCGGCCTTTTGCGCGGGCGACAGAGCCCCTGAACTGTGGTGGCCGGACTCCGGACGCATTCAGCATCCGGCGATTTACGACGTTTCGGACGGCGTGGTGCGATTGCCGCTGCCATTGGGCCCGCACGGCTCGGTTTTTGTCGTGTTCCGCAGAAAGGCAGCCCCTGCGTCGCAGCGAATTGTTTCTGTCACGAGAGGCGGCGACGAGGTGCTCGGCACCGAAGTCAAACCGGCCTCCGTCGGTTCCGCCGGCGACAGCCCCAACCAGTTCTCGTTCGCTGTCTGGGTGAAGCCGGAGGACGACACAACCCTGACAGCCGAAACGAACCGCGGCATAGTGGGATTGAGTGAAAAACGCAATGATGTCTTCTTTGCCCCCCATGGCGAAGGTTTTGGGGGCCGCGGCCACGCGGGCAGCGGCCTTGCCGTCGGGCGCAACGGCGTCTGTGTATTCGAGCACGGCGCCAGCTACTTTGCGCCCACCCTGGTCCATGCCGCCTCGCTGACGGACTGGACGCATGTGACGGTGGTCTATCGAAGCGGCCGGCCGAGCCTGTATCTCAACGGCGCGCCGACCCGCACGGGTCTCCAAAGCGAGCACATTGTCCATTGCGGGGCGGCGGCCGGTGCCTCGGCACAATTTCGCGGCCGGATCGGCGCTCTGATGCAGGCGGCGCATGCACTGGATGACGAGGAGGTCGCCAAACTGGCGCGGACCATGCCTCGTCCGGATGGTATGGCACAAGGGCCCGCGATCCAGATATTCCGTCACAAAGAGAAGTACCTCGCACAGACAGGGGCGTCCGGTGACTATGAAGTGACCTTCGCGGACGGCAAACGCCTTGAAGTGCCCGTGCACCAGGTGCGGCCGCCGCAAAGTCTGGCCGGGCCGTGGCACATCAGTTTCGCCCCGGGCCGAGGGGCCCCGCGGCATGTCACCTTCGAACAACTCATGAGCTGGACGCAACACCCTGAAGAGGGTATCAAATACTACTCCGGCAACGCTGTGTATCGCAAAACGTGGGAACGGCCGGACACAAAAATTGCTCCCGAATCACGCGTCATCCTTGACCTCGGTGACGTGAAAGACATCGCTGTCGTGCGGGTCAATAGCAAAGAGGTCGGCACGCTCTGGCTGGCGCCGTGGCGGGTGGACATTACGGAAGCAGTGAAGGCCGGCGCCAATGTACTCGAGGTCGAGGTAGTGAATGCGTGGAACAATCGGCTCGCAGGCGACCAGGCACTGCCTGAGGAACAGCGTCACACTTCTCTGCTTGCCCCCACGGTAAGCAAAGGCGCCCCGCTGCTGCCGGCGGGCCTTCTTGGGCCGGTAACGATTCAAACAGTGAAAGGGGTCACTTTCCACAAGTGACATTCTTTGAGACAATCTATGTGAATGACTCGCAATGTCTGTTCAACAATGATCAATCCATGACTCAGAGCAGATCGAGGATGAAAACGGTGGGCATCTTCTCCTGAAGCCAACCGAGCGCCAGTTGCAGTTCTGGCGGATCGTGGTCAGTGATCACAAAGCTCCGCGCCTTGCTTGCCAAAGGCCGGTTGGGTATACCGCCAGGATTCGGTCCGGACGCTGTGGCCCGGCTCGGCGCCGCGCTGGACCTGGATGTGCGCCGCGTGCTTCCACTGTGCCTGCGGATTCTCAACCAGCCGTCTCGTCAGCCACCTTGCAGTCGGTGTGTTGTTCGTCCGTCCCCGTCTTGCCGGCCAGAAACGCCATTGCCGAGCCGAGGCCCCGCCTGGGCGTGTGGTTCCTTGTTCATATCGTCCACGGCGATGAAGAGTCCGGGTGTGCGGCAGATTGCCAGGAGACCTGGCCCGCAACCTTCTTCAGAGCGATTTCTCCGCCTTCACATCTCTGTTGGCGTTCTTTCTGACTGCGGTTGAGCACATGGCTTTCCATGTCCTCATTCCCCCGCGCGTAAAAAAAGCCCCCACGGTTTCCCGCGGGGGCTTCCAATAATCAACAGTTGATACTTGAAGCAGTCGAAAGGCCTGACTTTCGCGGCCGTTATGAACATTACTGTTCCGGCCGCGTCTAATTTATCCCTTAGAAAGGAGGTGATCCAGCCGCAGGTTCCCCTACGGCTACCTTGTTACGACTTAGTGCCAGTCATCGAGCTTACCGTAGGCAGACGCCTCCATTACTGGTTAGCAATCCGACTTCGGGTACTCCCGACTCCCATCACTTGACGGGCGGTGTGTACAAGGCTCAGGAACACATTCACCGCGTCATAGCTGATACGCGATTACTAGCGATTCCAACTTCATGCAGGCGAGTTGCCAGCCTGCAATCCGAACTGGGGCGACATTTTTGCGATTTGCTCCACCTCACGGTCTCGCGTCGCTTTGTTGCCGCCATTGTAGCACGTGTGAGGCCCTGGGCATAAAGGCCATGAGGACTTGACGTCATCCCCGCCTTCCTCCGGTTTGACACCGGCAGTCCCGCTAGAGTTCCCGGCATTACCCGCTGGTAACTAACGGCAAGGGTTTCGCTCGTTAAAGGACTTAACCCGACATCTCACGACACGAGCTGACGACAGCCATGCAGCACCTGTGCAAGTTTCACCCGAAGGCAGCCAACCCTGTTTCCAGGGCGGCATCCAAGCATGTCAAACCCAGGTAAGGTTCTGCGCGTTGCTTCGAATTAATCCACATGCTCCACCGCTTGTGTGAGCCCCCGTCAATTCCTTTGAGTTTTAGCCTTGCGACCGTACTCCCCAGGCGGTCTACTTAGCACTTTCGCTTCGACTGTGAAGGTGTCAGAACCCCCACAACCTAGTAGACATCGTTTACGGCGTGGACTACCGGGGTATCTAATCCCGTTCGCTCCCCACGCTTTCGCACCTCAGCGTCAGAATAAGCCCAGTACACTGTCTTCACCATTGGCGTTCCTCTTGATATCTACGCATTCCACCGCTCCACCAAGAGTTCCATGTACCCCTACTTATCTCAAGAAGAGAAGTTTGCTAAGCAATTCCCCGGTTAAGCCGGGGGCTTTCACAAAACACTTTCTCTTCCGCCTACGCGCGCTTTAAGCCCAGTGATTCCGAACAACGCTTGCCACCTTCGTATTAC
>JACZKQ010000116.1 GCA_014859965.1 Phycisphaerae bacterium | reverse complement strand
TTGTCGATCAGGGCGGGGGCGGACTTTCCGCGGTGGATACTCGAACTGTTGATGGGCCGGCAGCCGGATATCGCGTTCGGCCGATTTAAAGACAAGTTGACCATGCTTCGTTATGACAGCGAAGTCTGGATTGAGCCGCATAATGAAGAAGGCGGAACTGCATGATTTTCGATAACCTCATCGGCGATAAGAGACCGATCTCATGGGTGCTGCAATTCTGGCCCGTGCTGGCGGCTTCGTTCGTCTGCGCGCTGGCGGCGACGGCGCTGTGCAAGCGGATCGCGCTGAAGTTCGGGATCGTGGACAAGCCTGACAATCTCGTTAAAACGCACAAGGAGCCTGTCGCGTATCTGGGCGGCGTCGGTATCCTGGTGGGATTTACGGTGGGGATTCTTGCGGGCCTGTATATCGTTCAGGATATGCACCTGACGGTGGCTTTTCGGTGGCTGCTCGGGATTCTCGGCGGTGCGGCGATCGCGTGCTTTGTGGGGGTCGTCGACGATCTGTTCGACATCAGTCCCGGGCGGAAGATCCTGGGGCAGGTGGCCGCGGCGGTGGTCCTGGTGGCGGCGGGGATTCGGCCGGCGATGCACTATTTGGCGGGGCCGTTCAATTTGGAAATGTCGCCGGGGATGGAAATTTATCTCGGCGTGCCGGTGGTGATCTTTTTCGTATTGGGGGCGACGAATTCGCTGAATCTGCTGGACGGGCTCGACGGCCTGTGCGCGGGGGTGACTGGAGTGATCACGGTTGCGATGCTGCTGCTGGCGATTCACCTGGGGACGTGGGGCTTCAGCGACGTGGGGGGCGACCCGGTGCGGATCGTGGTGTGCCTTGCGATTGTCGGGGGGGTGTTCGGGTTTCTGCCGTTCAACCGGCACCCGGCGAAGATTTTTATGGGCGACGCGGGGAGCATGCTGCTGGGGTTCGTGGTGGCGACGCTGATGATTCTGTTTGCCGAGCAGACGCCGCGGTGGTGGATGGCGTCGATCGTGGTGTTCGGGCTGCCGATTCTCGACACGGCGACGGCTTTGGTGCGGCGGCTCATCAGCGGGCGTCCGCTCTTCGTCTCCGACAGGGGCCACCTCTACGACCAGCTAATGGACCGCGGCCTGAGCCTGAGAGCCACCGTGAAGACCTGCTACGCCCTGGCAGCCCTCTACGCGGCGGTGGGCCTCATCATGAGCCAAATAAGAACCCGCTACGCGCTGGCCGTGTACATAATCGTCTTCGTGACCTCAGCCATCGTGGTCTGGAAGAAGGGCTTCCTGAAGATGGAAGGAGTCCGGGGGGCGATCCCAAAAAAAAGTATTGCCGCGGGGAAGAAGAGCGATGAGATGAATTCAGTTATGTAACTGCTCGTTGCGTTCTATCCGCCACAACCCTACTCTGAAGAATCGTGAGGTATTGGTCTGCCAGAACGCGTCGGTCGAAGTTCCGCTTCACAAAAGCCAGGCCGTTTGTTCCATACGTTTGGCAAACTTTGGGATCCTCTTTCAGCTTCAGCACCGCCGCGGCGAAAGCTTTGCTGTTCTCTGGTTCCACATAAAGTCCTGCATTTGCGTCCTCGATCAAATTTCGCGCCACGCCGTCAATGCCGATGATGACAGCTTTCTCCGCCGACATGTAGTCAAAGACCTTGTTAGGATAAACGGTCTTAAACGTATCCACCTTCTTGAGCACCGCCGTGCAGACATCACTGGCCCGAATATAATCGACGATCTCGCTCTTGGGCACGGAATCGACGAAGATCACGTTGCCAAGCCGCCAATCGACCGCCGTTTTTCTGAGCATGGCCTTTTCCATGCCATCACCCACCAGCATGAAGGCGATATCCGTGTCATCTCTCAGAATTCGCGCGCTATCGAGCAACTGGATCAGGTGGTTCGCCAGGCCATGCGCTCCGACATACGTGATAATGAACTTGTCAGCAAGGCCATGCTTCTTGCGGACATCCGTGCGTGGCTCGTGGTGCGTGAAAATGTCGAGGTCGGCGCCGTTGGGAATCATGCTGATGCGCTCCGCGCGCACATGCTTTTTTTTGACCAGCGATTCTTCGAATGCGGGCGTGAGGACGTTAATCCAATTCGAGGCTCGGTAACTTTTCTTTTCGAGCCAGTATGACAACTTGATCATCCACTTGCTGGTAAGCACCCCGGTGTCAATTGCCGATTCAGGCCAGAGATCACGGACCTCAAAAACCATGGGGATTCTCTTCAGGCGGCTGAGAATCCAGCCAGTCAATCCCACCGTAAGCGGCGGGGACGTACAGATGATGACGTCGCACTTGCCGGCGTGAAACAACCCTGCCCAGATACTGCTGAATGCGAACGAGAGATAGGCCCAGAAGCGGCCCAAAAAGCTGCGGTTGTAGCTTTCACTGACGTGGCAACGCAGGACCTCGACACTGTCACCCTCGTTTTCTCGCGTCAAAAACCTGCCCTTATACTGCGGCTGTTTCTTTCCCGTAGCGTAATGAACCGTGCCCGTCAGAACGGTGACATGGTGTCCGGCTTCAGCCCAATATTTGGCAAACTGGTTCCAGCGCGAACCGCCGGCGTCGTCCTTACCGAGAAAATACTGATGAACAACAAGGATATTCATGGAAAATCTTCTCTTGCTGGACCGCGAGGGATCTCTATGCCGTGCGATCCGTCAACGCCTTTCCGGGTAGTCGCTTTGCTTCACCTCTAAATCTGAAAGGGATCGTGATCATGGCCCAAAGCGAGCCCAATCCGTAAGCAATATGAAGTACCGCGAATGACACCATAACCAGCAGCGTGTTGACAGGTCGTCGCCTTGCACACTGGGCCGCAGAGAATGCGGCAGCGCACGCATAGAGCGCAACGTCCGCCGCCAGAAGCCACGCCAGAGGATGAAAACAGAGGGCCAAAGGTATCAGACACAGCAATCCCGACACAAACAGCATAGGTACAAAGTGCCTCAGGGATAGCCCCCCGCCGACAAAATAGACAGTATATAGATTCCACAAGCCATTATTGAACGACTGTTGCCACAGACCACGGTAGCTGGCACGGTTAAAATAGCTGAGTTTGATCTCGGGTGAAATAATGATTCTGCCGCCTGCCCTGCGGATTCTTGAATTCAACTCGATGTCCTGATTTCGCACTAGTCTTTCATCGTATAGACCCACCTTGTTAAAAATCTCCTTTCGATATGTTCCGAAAGGGACGGTGTCAACTTCTTTTTCTGGGCCCGTGAGCCTGAAAGCGGAATTCCCAACGCCGAAGGGGCAACTGGTGGCCGCCGCAATCGCTCGCGCCACACCAGTCTCGGCTCCGGCACATGTCATGCAATAACCTCCAACATTGTCGGCACAGGTTCTTTGCGATACCTCAATACACTTTGAGATATAGTCGTATGAAAACAGCGTATGACAGTCAATCCTAACAACGTAATCGCCCCGTGACGCCCGTATTCCGATGTTCATCGCGGTCGGGACTATCTCTTGGGGATTGTCCAGCATCCTGACACGCTCATCTTGCTCGGCCATTCTTGCCACGATGTTTCTAGTACCGTCATCACTCATACCATCAAGAACAAGGATCTCCATACGATCCGCAGGGTAATCGCTTTGAAGAATAGAGTTAACTGCTCGCTCAACATACTCGACTTCATTGCGGCAAGGAGCCAGAATGCTTACAAACGGTAATTGGCTGTCTTTCATATTTTCGGGAGTAATTGGTTAGCCTCTTTCTTCAGTACAGTCGTTATGAGAGCGCCATGATATCGTCCCGTTCCTCGTTGCCGCCGCAGTGAGATTAGGGAGACCCGGAACGAGCCGGTAGCAACCACGAAGACCGCGTGCCGTATTGCCCAAAGAAACCGCAAATTGCTGATGAATGAAGAGGGCACGCATGTTCAGATCAGCACATAAGAATCACGGTCTTTGCAGACTGTCATAGATTGCGAGCAACTTGCGGCTTTCGGCCTCCCATGAGTACTTTTCCTCGACCAGTTTGCGGCCGCCAGCAGATAGCCGGCCTGCCAGCTCCGGATCATCCAAAAGACGGTTGATGTTTTCGGCGATCTGCTCGGCACTCCCCGGATCGACGAAAAGGGCACAATCGGAAAATATCTCACGCCAGTAGTCAAAATCAGACATGATTACCGGCAAACCGCAAGCCATATACTCAAAGGGCTTATTAGGTAACGTTGTCAAATGATTAGGAGCCGGCAAGAAGGTGACTACGCCAACATCGCACTTCTTCATGCAACTAAAGACATCCTGAACACTCATGTAACCGAGATATCTCACATGCCGCCAGCCCGCCAGATGGCCGCATTCAGTTTCAAAACTCTTTTCCTGCCACCCTCCTATAAGCCAGAGTTCCGCTCTGTCTCCGACTATCTCCATCGCCTCGACAAGCTGCTTGATACCTCGTATATCTGTCAAACCACCGGCGTAAATAACGGCGGCTTTTGACTTGGCCATTTCGGCGATGGCGGCGTTATCGATGGTCTCCAATGCGGCGGCATTGAGCACCACCCGCACCTTGCGGCAGTTCCAGTGTTCGGCAATATCCGGTCTAGCGACAATTATAACATCAAAGAATACTTTGCTGATCTTTTCCGCAAAACCTACCAGCACAGACGCCATTCGTCTCTTGAACATGCCGCCCAGCCAGTTCTTGTTCAGCATCTGATGAGCCGTGTTCTCATGAACATCGTAAATGACCTTCTTGCCAAACAGTTTCATAAAGATACACGCCGGTATCAACTCCGGGTCATGAAAATGGTACACATCTGCCTTGTTCCGCAATGCAAGACGTAACGCCTCACATGTTCCCAACAACATCCGAGACAGCCTGTTTTTCCTGCTTCTCAAAGCAATAACATTAATGCCATCAATCGTTTCATTACGATCATGTTTGATTATCAACGTTACATCATGGCCCGACCGAGCAAGGCTCTTGCATTCCTTATGAAACACACGATTATCGTTCAACGGATGAACCGTACTTATCTGGCATATTTTCATTGCATGGCCTATTGTCGTTACAGTTTTACAATACTACTTTTCCCTATTCATCCTTCTTCTCTGTATCCAGCCGTGAATGGTTCCGCTCCATGTTCCCAAATCCATTGCCAGCATGATGGCTATAACACAGACAAGTCTCACGGGGTCAATGAAAGACTTCCACCGCTTTCGTCGTAGCGTTCGGAACAACACGTAGCCAATCCAGCCGGCCGCGCCCACACCTGCCGCATACCAGCCGCCAGTTACACCAACCACACCCCCCAAAAGACCCGCTAAGCTGACTGCGAGAGCCACGATATTCAATCGCACAACCCAACCGCCTGGTCCCCACGGATTACGCAAAATGACCGAGCCCGTTGCATTGCGTCGCTGCATTTTATAAAGCGACCCTAGAGAAGGGCGGACACGCCAGAACACTCTTGCCTCCGGGACGTGTACATATTTAACACCAGCATTACGCCATTTGTGATTTAGATGGGTATCCTCACCAGCACAGACGGATTCGTCATATCCTCCGATCGCCTCGAATACGGATTTTCGAAGCGCAATGCTTCGTGAAGAGGGATTGAAAGTGTCTTTGGGCGTCCCTTGCTGAAGACAGGCAACGGATTCCTCAAAAACATTCATGCCCACGACTTCCGTCTTGCCTCCAGTCACACCGCAGTCCGGGTCATCGATAAATGGCTGAATCAACAGCCTCATGTAGCCGTCAACCACCTGGCAGCCACTGTCAAAACTCAGGATTACATTCCCCCGAGAATGCTGCACCGCGAGATTCCGGCCGCGGGAAATATTGGCGCCAATTTCCTGAAACACGCGGATTCGGGGCTCTTGTTGTTGCATTTCCAGGAGAAGTTCCCATGTCCCATCGCTTGATCCACCATCAACTATGACGATCTCCAGAAACCTCCGTCCATCCAACTCTTGGATAAGATGTTCCACACACTCCCGCAAACCCTCCTGGCAATTCAACGTTGTCGATATAACTGAGACTCTTATTGGCTCGTTAATAGCCATTCGCACTCTCATCTTCGAAACCCCTAAAGCAATACCCTTCCTGCTGCGGTTCGTATACACCCATCGCAGCCAACTCCAAATTACTCGTAAGAAGGTTCTTTTCCATCTGGTCCATTCCGCATATGTAACCCAGGAATGCCAGCAAGTATAAAGACCAATACATGGTGTAAAGATTGTAACTCACCATGCTCATAAGCATGAACGATATCACCCCAAAGGCGAATGACGCGGCATAATAATGCCTTCGCAACACCATCTGTGCCGCCTTAACAGACAAGTAGATGCTAAAAAGGACATTTGCCACAAATCCTATCGCTCCGTATGCCCATAGTGCCTCAATGAAATCATTGTGGGCCGTCATTTTATGATGGAAATACTCGTACGTTGTGTAGAATCCTTTTCCGACTATTCTGTCGATGAGAGGCCAGGTTTTGTACTCCCGCCATAAGGCTCCCCACATGTCTAACCTACCGCTGCCTTTGTCCACTTGCAAGTGTTGGGTATGTTCGATAAGCACCCCTGAGGTAGACTTGTCAACATAAGACAGAATCAAAAACAGACCAAGCAGAACACAGGGAGTCAGAATAATAAACAGCACTTTCTTTCTCTGTTCAACGATCATATTTTGAACAAGCACATACACACTGCCACCGATCACAATCTGAAACAGCGCGCTTCTTTTAAAGGAAAACAAAACCAGAAAAGATACACCGGCAAGCAGAATGTACTTCAGGCCCCTGTTCCTGTAGGTCATAATCCATGGGATAAGCATTGTTACATACAACACAGAGCCGACTTTCACGATGCCGATGACAACAAGATACTCCTCCCCTCTAGTAAGCTCAAACCCGAAGAAGCACACCGCAACCACTGTTAAAATAAAAAACAATATTTGGTTCGCTCTACATTTCTCGTCTGTATAGTTCCTCCCTTGTATGAAGAAACATAAGAACATAAGCAAGGGACCACCCTGAAAACACACGGCCCGCACCACGCTTCTTAAGGGGTATACTGATACAAGCTGCAGGGAAGTCAGCCACATGAAGATTATCCACGGTATAATCCACTTTATGAGAACATTGTTTCTTGTCCAATATATCTCACCCACATTCGCCAGAACAAATCCAAGTGGGACAACCAGCAGTAAGCCATAGGACACCGATACCAAAATCGCATCCGCATCCAAATTGCTCGTCCAGAATGTCGCCACAGAATTAACAAGCAACAATATGAAGATCACATACGGAATGATACTAAACTTTGCGTTGTCCACCTGTCCGCCTCAATAAAACCCGTCTCATTTAGTCCTTTTCCCACGTTTTCTCTGCCTTTGCCGACACTCACCACAACGTGCCGTACACTGGTACACGTGCCCACGTTCAATGCAACCACCACCACTCATTTGACCGAATCCAACATTCTATTTATTGCACGCGAATATAAATCGCGTGCGCACTCAGCATACGCCATGATCGTGGGCCTATACGAGTGCTGTAGAAGTTTCATGGCTTTTCGAGGTGACATTAAATAGCGTGCAGATATGGTGGGTATAACACGCCCCCCGCAATCCGCACGAACTGCCAAATCATGCGCGCGCGATTTACTCCGGCTCAGCCAGGGATATCGCTGCTGGGTATCAATATTGATAAATGGAACGCCTGCTGCCATCGCACAGATCTGTCCATGAAACAAACGGGTGATACACCCTGCTGCATTCTGTATCCAACTATACCATTCAAGGGGGTGAAGCGGCAGCGATATTATCTCGTCCAGGTCACATTCGCTATTGCCAAATGTTGTTGGAAAGGAGTAGACTTCCAGTCCTTGTTGGTGAGCCAATTGGCGAAACTCTGCAACCCATCTTTTTGACAGATTTCTTGGATTTGCCTGGAGCAAAATATAGCTCTGCTTTCTCGACACTGCTGTAGCGCAGTACTCCTGGGGAATCGGAACATCAAGTTCGAATGCAAATGCCGGATCTGGACAATGAAATGGACACTGCTTTCCTCCGGTTATCCACTGAACCTGGCGCGTTGTCCAGTGGTCTCGCGTAGAAAAATACTTGATCCGCTTAAACCTGTCCGCGACGTCCTTACGCAGGTTCTCCGGTATCCTCGAAAAATAACTTCCTCGCGAGGAGGCGGACAAATAGCAGGCCGGAGGAGGTTCGGGTATGTCTTTCATCCAGGTAAGCCAGAACGGATTACCACACTGCCTGTCGGGAGTACCATTGGGTTCATGCAGCAAGACGGCATCGCCGCCACAAACGATCAAATCCGGTTTCCACTGCTTCACATAGTCGCACACATCATCATTGTTACGCAGAATCGGGGATTGCCTGACATACGTTTTACAATAGTCCAGATGAAGCGCATATTGTTCTTCACCGGCCATTTGCCGGTGTTTTTTCTCGCTCAGGGAGTCTCTATAATTTAACATACATACATCATGCCCAAGCGACTTTAACTTCATGAAACTACTGCTGGACTGTATGTTTGCTCCAAAATTAGCAACAGAGTGAAACGTTAAAATTCCAATTTTCATGTATTACTCTGTTCCTATTGCACTGCAGTATACTTTGTTTCTTACATCTTCCGTTTGAATGGGTGTGCCATATGGCCCCACATCAACAGACGCCGGCTTAGTTGGACGCGGCATCACCTGGACTCCTGATTGCCGGCCGTGCCCAGGTCGTTTGCTTCAGCCAGTTCTCGGCGAGTAACGCAATATCGCCGCCGTCTACATCGCCATCTCGGTCCAGATCTCCTGGCTGTTCGCTTGCACTACGCAGCCAATCTTCGGCCAGTCCTGCAAAATCCGCCAGATTAGTTGCACCATCATTCGTCAAATCCGCCTGCAGAGCCCAATCCCGCGGCGCAATACTCGCCTCCGTCGTTCCGCCATAAGCGCCCATGTCTACGCGAATGTTATGCAGGCTTGCCGAGGCACCCGGCACAATTTCAGATTCATAGGCCAGGGTCGACCCCGGATTGCCAGCATCTATGCATCTGCTGGTGCGGTCGTCCGCTACCCATAACAGGAGCACGCCATCCCAGCGACCCCCTTCAGTTTGCAGATGATAGTCGCCGTTAACCCAGAAATCATCGCTCATATCGCCCGGAGTATCGTTAGGATCCCAGTAACCGGGTTCCACAAAGTCAGGGGACACATCGATGTTACCAATGCCCCAGTTCACAGTGAACCCAGTACCGCCATACACGGCCGTTGCCCCGCCCTCTATATCGCAGTAGCCAAGAGTCAGGTTTGATTCATTTGCACCGCCTACTTGGGCACCGTTGGCTGAGTCATTGTCCCAAATGATGCTATTTACTATTTCCATCGTCTGCGTATTGCCTATGAACGCAACCCCACCCCCAATATCCCCCGACCGATTCCCAACAATAACGCAATTCTTGATTGTAGCGCTACTATCAAGAATCCCGCCACCCCACCGGGCAGCAAAATTGCCCGCAATAACACAATTCGTGATCGTTGTGTGACACCAACCCAAGCCCCCCCCACCGTCGCTGGTCGCGAAATTCCCAGAGATAACACAATTGCTGATTGGTCCATTACACCAATCCAAGCCGCCAGTGTACTCTCCTGAGTTGCCGCTAATCACACAGTTGGTTATTGGACCATCACTCGAATGTATTCCTCCACCGTATCTCGCTTTATTCCTGACAATTACGCAGTTGTTCAGCGGGCCATCACAGTTGTGTATTGCCCCCCCCCTGTAAGCAGAGTTCCCGATGAAAACGCAGTCAGTAAGTGCTACATACGGAGCACCAGAGCTGCCGCGGAATCCGCCGCCAACACCTTCGCCTTGGGCCACATTGTTAATGAACCTGCAACCTATAATTACAGATCGACTGCCGTAGCACCACATCCCAGCGCCTCCATGAACATCCGGACCCGTTGTGTTGCCTATTATATCGCAATGAACAATCGTTGGGCTGGCTTCGATACAGCGTATGGCACCACCAGAACTCTCCGTGTATCCATTCCTGATCGTTAGGCCCGCAAGAACCGAATGTGAGGTTTCATTGTGCCAAAAATCGAAACCACGGTGAGGGGCGGACTCTGTACCACCACAATCAATAATTGTGGCGGCAACAATGTGAGGGTCATTTGGATCTATGCTACGTACGGTAATAGCTTTGCCATCGAAATGAATATCCCTGTTACCCTCACCGATATATGTCCCCGGTTTCACTTCAATCACATCTTCGTTATATGCTGCATCAATGGCAGCTTGAATGGTAGGATACTGACCAGAACCATCACTCTCCACGACGAGGACATCCGCTATACAAGGAACGATCACTGACAACGACACAACGACAACCGTTGAAATTCTCATTCTCTCCTGGCCTCCCGCACTGATTATCTATTCACATACCTACAGCACCTAACCTGCTATTTCGTCCTCGTAGCCGGGCTGGGGCGTCCATTTAAGACGTTCGAGCAGACCACACAACACAATCGCTGCTCTACAAACCCATCCTACTTAGTTCCATCAGCCAACCATTGGGAGCACATTACGGCAAAGTCAGCAAGGTCGACCCTGCAGTCGCCATTGACGTCGCTTTCCAGCGGGCGAACACAATTTGCATTGCTGTCGCCGGGCTGTTTGAATTGATATGCTCCAATGGAGGTATAACCGCCTCCTAAGGTTGGCTTACCTGCATTCTTGCAAGGACTGTTGCCAAGTAATCTGTAATCATGATTTGCTGCATCTACGAAACCCGGGTCAGCCTCTATTGAATGAGCATCATTGTATTTTGACGTACTGAAACGACCCAGAGTTATGTTCTCAGGCCACGCCAACCATTTGCCTTGGGTTTTCGCCAAACTCCGCTGAGCTACGCAGCCAAGATTAGACAAGGCCTTGCCTGCTTGGATGTTATAACAATTGTAGTCAATGTAGTTACGCCCATCCAGAGGATTGAAATCAAAGCTGAAAACGTAGCTCGATAACGCGCCGTCCATGATGTTGTTTTCGACATAGTTCTGTTCAGCAAATCTACCGCATTGAACAAAGAACGTATTGTTCGCCGGCGTAGCCGTTGCTCCATCTGACACCCGCACCCATCTCTCTACTGTCACAGTATCCAAGTCGTCATCTACCGATTTGACGACGCCATAATAGGATAGAGGCCTTGATCCCGATTGCCTCTTTACGAACACCATCACGGAACCGTCAACAGGAACACAAGACAGATCCCACCCCGCTGAAGTCACAGTTGCAGTCTCAAAGTTCGATGGCTCTGAATCAGCAATTTCAGAAGAATAATTCCTGCGGTTAAACAATAAACACCGTGCGGTCTTTCCTCCAAAATCCCTGGCTTTAATCGTATTATTCACGATCTTGTTTCTGATTCCGCCGTACATAATCATTCCATCGAGACAATCCACTACATTGTAGCTAATGTTGGAATCACTCATACTACCAAAAACACCTATGTCATAACCGTACATATAATTGTGGGTTATGTCGGCGCCAATAATAACCGGGGGACCGTTGTGCCAGTTATAATCAAGTTCTATCGCTCGTCCTTTAAACGGGTCCGTTGAGGTAAACGAGCAGCCCGTGATCCGGACACTGTACGGTGTTCTCTGTGTCGCTTCGACATATCTCACCTCGACACCGAACTTGCCGGTGAAAGCCACATCCTTAATATAAGTATCACCATATGCGTACGTGTTTGATATCAGGAACTTTGTGCCGGTGGTATTCGCACTTGCTATTGTCCCTCCCTCGACGTGAACTGAATGCATATTTACCATGTCTAGTAACGAGGCGGTATATGCCTTCGGAACAACGTCACAATTTACAATCCGGACTCGTCTCTCCTGGCCAAACGCAGCTTTGGAGGTGGCCTTTATAATCTGGCCATCGGTCTGCATATCGAAAGAGCAACGATTGAATTCAACATTACCTCCGAGGTTCGCTTGATACATAAGTATGCTTCCACCGTCCTTATTGTCGACGAACCTTATATTATTGAAAACATGCCTCACATAAGTGTTATCTGCTTCCACATTGAACCAGCCCGCACCTATATAGGTTGTCCGTGTCAATGTCACCTTTTCCACGGCTTCCGGTTCTATGGTGAATGACTTTTTAGGCAAGGAGACACACCATGTCTGAGTACTCTCCGTATAATCTCCTGCGACCAGTTTGATCGTATCGCCCGCGCCGGCGGCGTCTATAGCCGCGGCAACAGTTCTAAAAGCTGATGTTCCACCTGTTCCCGCATTTGCCGTTGAACCGTCACCAGTGTCATCAACCGATGCTGGATTCACGTATATGCCTGCCCCAAATGCGACAGAACACATCGCCATAATCAACCCCATCACCAGCATGACTGAAGTAATGTGACTTTTCATCATCTTGTTCTTCAGCGATCTAAGACCATTCTCTTCGGTATTGAACATCTTGTCTCACCTCTGGAGTAACTTTACAACTCCTGATCTAATGCTTTCGGGTAGAACAAGCAGAAAGACTGCTGCTCCATAGGCTCCAAACAGGATTATGGATTGGCATATGAGCCACACAACATTTCCTTCGAAGTTTGAAACCTGAAGCAACCTGCCCGCAACCAGAATGATCACAAAAATTACGATCGGCTTAATATACACTTTGACCGCATACTCACTCATCGAAAACTGAAATGCCCTGCGGTAAGCCCAAGGCAAATACACTGCACATCTCATGCAACGTGTAACGGTCATGAACACACCGATTGCTAGTAACTCCCATTTAAATACCGTCGCACCAATAGCAACACCTGCAGAAGTTACGAAACCCAAAACGATCTGACTGCACACTTCCGGCAACACGCTACCGCCGCCTAATGCAACAAACGATAATGCCGCTGCCGAACGTGATACAACTATCCCGACAGCCATTATGGTAATCAGAAGCCACAGATGGCTTTTTGCCTGTCCTATCCACAGTCCAATAATTTCCTGACCATATATAGCTAAAGGAAGGACAATGAGTAAACCAACGCTTACAATAACACCAGCAACTTGTACAGCCATTTGACCAAGGCGTCGAATATTCCCCTCGGCCTGCGCCTTACTCGCAAGGGGTACCAGCGGCTTACTCATCTGGCCAAGGAAACCCTGCAAGGAAGTCGCTATTAAGATTGCTGGTGAAAATAGCGCCACTGCTTTTGGGCCAAGGCCTGGCACTGCGCCAATTATTAATACGGGTCCCTGAACAACAAAATAGAGCGATATTGTATTGACTAGATACAATGTGCCGAAGCCAAAGAAGGATTGTACCGATTTTCTATTTACCGACTTCGGAGAAAAGAGGACCGTCTTGCCAAGGTATTTATAGGCAAAGACAAAAAATGCCGCAAATCGGAACAGTTGAGACGAGAATATGCAAAGCCCCATCATCCATATCGAGGGGCCAATAAGTTCAAAACATGCTACGATCAGACCCAAACGGAGCAACTCAGCAACAATTTCGATGGCATTTGCGGTGTCGTAACGATTACATCCCAATAACAACCCATTCGCTACTATAAAAAGCATATTCAAAAAAAGCGATGCGGCCATACACAAAAGCAGCCCTACAGTATCTGCCCTCAGTACATCTGGCACATCATAAATGTGCAAAAAGAACGGTGTCGTGATTACCATACCCGCTGCACCAACACAGCCGAGAATACCCAAGAGTAATTGCGCAGAGCTGCTGATCTTCCGAATATCCTCCTGGTCTCTATTGGCGATGGCTTTGGCGCAAAAACGTACCAACGTCGGCCCCATTCCCATTTGAAGGAACATGAAGAACACCAGCGAGGATCGGGCCAGTTGAAACAAGCCATATGCTTCATCGCCCAGTCGCCATATCGCATACGGCAGGACAATAAGACCCACACCGGATGCGGTAAGCTGGGCAAGAAGGCCGCTGCCGGCATTTATGGCAAATTGTGTTTTTACGCCTTTGCTCATCACTGTTCCGTCACAGGCACAATCGATAAGGCTGAAACGGCAAACACAGCAATATTACCCCTCTGCTCGCCTTAATGACCTGCCCGCTCATCTGCGTATCTTTTCTTTTAGCTCGAGAAGAATCTTATTGATCATTTCCCTGGCCTCATAAACCAGGTCAGCATCTTCTCTGTTGGTGACAACTCGCTTGACATGCGAAAACAGGACAGCCTCAGCCCGATTTGCGGCTCCTTCGTCGCTCTTGCGAACCTTCTCAATCTCCAGCTTTAACTGACATAAGTATTCATAATCCTCAATCCCCTCTCGCCATGACTCCCACCTTCTCGACGGTATGATTTTTTCACCACCCGTGTGAACCGGGCTATTTGCTTGTCCATAGACTACATCATAATATCCCTTGGCTAAAGGGCCGTCATTCCATTGTTGCTTATCCCGCGAGACATATATCCAGAATCCTACCCCGGTTTGGCCGCTAGCGAAGGCATCCCAACTCATAAGACGATAATACGAATACGGATCGTTGGCCCTGCTCGGACCTTGAGTTCTATATGTCCATACTTCTTTGCCAAACCCTTTTATGTCCTCAAGCCAGTCCGGATGGACCTTACAATGCTTCCAGTGAAGGTCCCAGATGTCCACCAATTTTTCGAAACGCATAAAATCTTTAGGACCTCTGCCAAAACTATTAGCATATATCTTTATCTTGGGGTCGAACTCCTTTACCAGTTTTGCAACCTGGTAAAATTCATCACACAGGGATTCGTCGAAAGGATAAATGGCGAAACGATCATAGTCTATACCTCTTGCTCTTAGTGTCTTCACCAATTCACGAAGCCATAAGGAGAAGTTACGCTTCCATGATGGGCTCATCCATTCACCAAACCTGCCACCATCTCTTTTACTATTTCTCGCGCTTTCTTCTGGCCACCAATTGAGGTATAGGAGATATATTTCATAGGAGTCATTAGCCTCGAGATATGTTTCAAATATCTCTTTGTGATTATAAGGCGTTCTTAAAAAAGGAATAAGAATCGGATTAATGACGCCGACATTTACATAGTGGCTTTTCAAATCTCTCGCCACACTTTGCAGGTCCGTATTGGTGACCTCACTTACCCAGGTATATTGATCCCACACACAGGCTTTAAGGCTGCTCCGCTCAGGGATTTTCAACCCTTCAATGTTCACGTCTATTCTGAAAGCTTGGATGGGCAAATCTTTCCCATTCATTGAGCCGGATATTGCAACGGCGCTGTGATAGCGGCCTTTGCCGAGCTTTTTGCCGAAGACCGTCAACCATATCTGGGCAGTGGCGCCCGGTTCAATCTCAAAAGGCTCGTCTGTCTGCAATACAAGTGGATCAGCCGATAGTCCGACACCCAGAACTTTCACGAAAATCGCACGCCTGATTGAATAAACATCGTTACTGTCAATACGAGTCCCATCTTCACTCATCGTCGGGGAGAGCGACACACTCATGTCTATTGGTCTGTCGGAACAATTAAGAATATTGATGGCAGATGATTCATACTCATTCTGCCAAAGATTGATTTCCATAGCCTTTCTGGTATATGGCCCCACCTCCAGCATCTCTCTTGCCAACAGCTTATCCATCGGATTGGCAATGTAACAAAAAAACGCTCTATTATGAATTGCCTTATAAATGCTGCCGCGAAGAACTCCCACATCCCTCTGAAGTCTGCGTATTTCACCCGGCAAATATATCTCTTTCGTTGGTATCTGTAATTCACCAGCTAAAGATTCAAGATCGGATAATGTTTTGCTGAAGAACTCTGAGGACAAATTGCGACGCTTTTTTTGAAGAAAGGTGTTAGTCGCTTCAATTGTTCGCTTCACCTCGAGAAAATCTTCTATCGCCTCGTGCAGCAGTCTTGAACTCTTGTATTGGATCAAGTCTTTTCTGAGGTGTGCAGAGGGCATTGAATCTTCTGCTTGCCCCCAAACTTCGATCTCGTCAAGAAAAAAATATGTGTAATTAGGCCGAACAACCAACTTCACATATCTTGCTTTTACATGCAACGTGTCTAACACAAAAGTATGAGGAACTCTGTTATGACCGACACTTCTAATGTTGGCCACCTCTTCAGCATCGATCAAACTGACGAAACCATAATCTTTTCCATTCTCACTCGCCAGCAAGGCGATAAACTCTGGAAACTCCACATTCGCAAATCCGCCTCCAACAGTATATATTTTTACTTTATCAATCATGCTGCTTTTTTCAAGGTCGACCACTATCTCAATCCCTGTCGATCCCCAGCTCCATCCCACAGTACTCTTTTTGGTCCACCAACTGCCAAATTCCTTGCCGTCAGTAAGTTGTGTTGCGTCCCCCTCATCTGTGCACAAAGAGTAGTTCGGAGCCGGCGAGAACGTACACCTCTTGCCCAGCGCAAGATTGACTTCGACGGCATCGGCCTTGCTGCCATGCACAAGAAGCAATGCCATACCGACATATGCCACGAAATGCCTCAACCCCATTCCTCTTCTGTACCTCATAGCCCGCAGTGTCCTGCAATTATCCCCGCTATCCGCTCCGCCGCCTTGCCGTCCCAGTATTTTGGCACCTTGGCTTTGGCGCTGTGTTTGCCGGCTTTGATCTGGCGATAATTTTGCAGAATGTCCTCGCTTGTGATCGGGACCAGCCGGTTGGTGCCTTCCGTTATTGTTACCGGGCGCTCGGTGTTTTCTCGGAGGGTCATGCAGGGGACGCCGAGGATCGTTGTCTCTTCCTGGATGCCGCCGGAATCGGTCATGACGAGGCCGGCGTTGCTCATCAGGCACAGGAAATCAAGGTATCCGACCGGGTCGAGCAGAATCAGATTCTGCATGGCTTCGACGCGCCGGCCCAGATCCGTCTTCTGCATGTTGTTTCTGGTTCGCGGGTGGATCGGAAACACGAGTTTCATCTCCTTTTCGATCACCTCGAAGGCCGCGACGATCCTGCCGAAAATATCCGCATCGTCCACGTTGCTCGGCCGATGCAGCGTAATCACCGCATACTCGCGCGGCTGCAAGTCCAGATCGCTCAGAATCGTCGAACGCGACGCCTTTTCGCGATTGGCCATCAGCGTATCGATCATCACGTTGCCCACGAAATGCACCCGGTCTGAATTGACGCCTTCGTTCTTCAGATTGTCCATGCCCGATTGCTCCGTCACGAAGAGCAGATCGCTGATGCTGTCGGTGAGGACACGATTGATCTCTTCCGGCATGGTCCGGTCAAAACTTCGCAGGCCCGCCTCCACATGGATCAGTTTCACACCCAGTTTGACCGCCACCAGGCCGCAGGCGATTGTGCTGTTCACATCGCCGACCACCAGCACGTAATCCGGTTTGAACTCGAGCACCACCGGCTCAAAACGTTTCATGATCTCCGCCGTCTGGACGGCATGGCTGCCGGAACCGACGCCCAGATTCACATCGGGCTTGGGGATGCCCAGTTCGTCAAAGAACAGTTCGCTCATTTTCTGATCGTAATGCTGGCCCGTGTGAACCAAGAGCGTCTCGAACCTGCCCGACGTCTCGAACGCACGCACAATCGGCGCGATCTTCATAAAGTTCGGCCTGGCCCCGCATACACAGATGATCTTTATCATTTCTCAGACTCCCAACCGAATTCCGCGTGTTATTTCCTGTATGTATCGTACGATTTCGTGCCCACCGCCTTGCCCGCGGGCAGCGGCTCATTCTCGTCCAGATCCAGGCAGCGCATCACGCCGGGTTCACTCTCTCTGTACCGATAGCCGCTCTCCGGACAGACCAGAATGCCTTCGTTGTCGGGGTTCTCCAGCAGGTGGCCGTGTCGACTCATCCACCCGGCCCGCCGGCCCGGAACGCCCATGATCAATGCGTAATCGGCAATACTCTCAGTCACCACCGCTCCGGCGGCGATAAAACAGTAGCGTCCTAATTCGATTCCGCACAGGATGGTCGCATTGGCGCCGATGGTGGCGCCCCGCCGGAAAACGGTCTTCTCATAAAGATCGTGCCGCACAACCTGGGACCGCGGATTGGTGACATTGGTCGTCACGCTGCTCGGCCCGAAAAAGACGTCGTCCTCAACGACCGTCCCCGTGTAGATCGAAACATTGTTCTGTATCTTCACACGATTGCCGATGATCACATTGTCGCCCACAAACACGTTCTGCCCGATCGTGCAGCTGCGGCCGATCTGTGCTCCGCGGCTGATGTGGCAGAAATGCCAGATCTTCGTACCCTCGCCGATCTCGCACGGCTGGTCGACATAAGCGGATTCATGTACAAAGTAATTCTTCATATGGCAGTCTCGGCCTGCTGGTTCGATGCAGTCTGCGGACAACTATTCGCATGGCTCAGGGGCACCGTATTTCGAATAGCCGCCACGATCTCAATCGAAGGCCTGACGACCTCCGGGCCAAAGCCGTGGCCTGCAAGGATCTGGCGATAACTTTCGGTATGCAGATCGCTGAAGCCGTCGCTGAATTCAAGGGCCTGGCCATCCACCGTGATGGAACGGTGGGTCATTGGCGACCCGTCGGCCGGGGCTTTCGGCAAATCGTCGGCGTCGATCGACAGAGACCAGCGGACTTTCGCCCGCTCCAGTTCCAGGCACCCGGATGCCTTTTTCGCCTCATGCAGATGTACGATGTTATTCTTCACGCCGCCAAAGATATAGTGCAGCATGTCGAAGAAGTGGATGCCGATGTTGTTGGCGATGCCGCCGGATTTTTTTTCGTCGCCCTTCCACGAGAACATGTACCATCGGCCTCGCGACGTTATGTACGTCAGATCCACATCGAATATCTTGCCGGGATCGGATTTGGCGACACGGTCCTTTAGTGCGATAATGGCCGGGTGCAGCCGCAACTGAAGAATCGTGTTCACACGGCGGCCGGTCTCGCGAGCAATCTCTTCGAGTCCGTCGATATTCCACGGATTCAGCACCAGCGGCTTTTCGCAGATCACGTCCGCCCCGATCCGCAGCCCGAACCGCACATGTGCATCGTGCAAGTAATTGGGCGAGCAGATCGACACGTAGTCCACACCCTCCCCCTTTCGCCGGAGTTTCTCAAGATGCCGGTCAAACCTCTCAAACTCCGTGAAAAAATCGGCCTCGGGAAAATACGAATCCAGGATCCCCACCGAATCGCTGGGGTCCAGCGCCGCAACCAACACGCTGCCCGTATCCTTGATCGCCCGCAAATGCCGCGGAGCAATGTACCCCCCCACACCAATCAACGCAAATCGCTTCATGGCCTGCACACCCCCCATGCAGGCAGTCCGGCCATCCTGATGTGTATCCTAATCATAGATGGCCTTTCCAGGGCCGAGCCGTGCAAAACAAATTCATGGACGCAAAACGCCGTGCATCCGCTTGCATTACATTGCGAAGCCATGTTTGGGCGGGGGCGACTCGGCCGAACAGGCGGACCAACAGCCCTAGCGGGCGACTGAAATAACCCGTGCCGTCAAATTCCATCACCTGAAAACCGGCCTTCTCCAAAAGAGCCTTCAATTTTCGCTGGGTGAAATGCTCGTGAATACCCTTTTCAATCGAGACATCACCCACGAGACCGTCAGGATTTGAAACGTACCGATATTCATATTCGGAACGCGAATGCCTGCGGCAGAAATACCATCGATGCAACCGCGGGAAATAAAATTTAAAGTTGCCCATATCCAGAAATGAAAAGAAGTGCTTCCCGGGAACCGTAACGATTAGTATGCCATCGTCAGCCATGACCCGCTTACATTCCTTGAGCACGTCCTCCTGCTCGGCGATATGCTCAATTACGTCCAGAAGGCTTACCGAACTGAATACCTTGTCATCAAACGGAAGCACACCGCCCTTTGACAGGTGCACGAACTCCAATTCAGGATACTTTTGCCGGGCCTTCTCAATGATCTTCCGTGAAACATCCGCGCCAATACGCCTTTCAACACGCTTGCCGCTCAAAGCATCAAGAAAACCGCCGCGCCCGCATCCGAAGTCAAGATGCGCCCGGCTGGCCGAGGGAACTTGTTGCCAGGCGTAGCCGTGACGATCATGCCCATAGGGATTATCCGGTGTGATCGGCATGCGCACAATACTATACCTCACCGGATTGAGGGCCGTCGTCTTTAACGACAACGCGCCACAGGACGCCGGCTTGCACAAAATCATATGCGGACAGGATTTCCGGCGGGCAATATCCCTTAAGGGGCGAAACAACGTACAGCAAGCCTTTGGACACAAGTTCACCCGCACCGGCCTCGTCCCACGCCAAAGCGTCGACACCTGCGGCGATAGTTGTCATAACGGTCACGTCCTTGCGAACCTGCCGGACTTGCTGCGTCATGAGCAGTGGAAAAGCCGTGGTCGTATCCGCCCAGATAACGGCGTGGGTCTCGACCGACCCCAACGCCTCATGGGCGAATCGGTCCGGGCCGTGTTCGGTGGTTTTCCATGGGCGGAGAAAATAGCTGTAATCGTCGCGGAAGGGTATCTGCCGGCGCATGCCCAACTGCGGGTGAAATTTGCGGGCCGCCTGCGGCGCGACCGCGTAGGCCGGCACCGGCAGCAGCGCCAACAACAGCACCAGAACCGCGAGCTTGCGGCATTGCTTTTTTTCCATCACCAGATGAGCACCGAGGCCCAGCATCAACGAAAACATTGCATAAAATGGAATGAAAAACGAGTAACGGTCCACCACCGTATAGCGAAAGGCAAAGAGAAGAAACAGAACCAGCAGGCTCAGGACCACCGCGGCAAAGCCCGGCCGCGGCGCCAAACGCCACAGACCCAGGATGCCGACGAAGCCAAAGATGATATTGGGCGTTGGGAAATTGAGCAGGATGTACAACAGATTTTCTTTTGCAATGCCCCATGACATCGCCATGTTAAGCACGTTCGACTTGTACCCACCGCCGAACGCCGCAGAGGCAAGCGTGCCGGCTATATCGCCCGTCGCAATCATGTGTTTGACTATAAGGTACTCATATGCGGCCGCACCAATCATCCACAACATCACACAGATGACGATCTGACGCAGACGAATCTCCCTGCTCGCCCACAGCACTATCACGAACACCGCATAACACACAAGCGGTATCGACGCGAACATGTGAACCGCGATCGCCAGTCCGTTGGTCAGCGCCAATCCGTAGAGCCAGCCGACTTTTTTTGTCCGCACGAACTGCAGCATCAGGACCAACTCGGCCAGGAGCATCGCCGTGTACATCGTATACGTCTCGGAAATGCTGGCATGCTGCCAAAAGGTGTGAGACAACGCCAGACTGATCGCCGCCACGGCCGCGGGCCACACCTTGCCCAACCACAGGCGCAGAAGCAGAAACAGATTCGCCACCGCCACAGCCGCCGCGGCTGCACTGATCAGATTGATGCGATAAAAAAAAGATCCCACGTTGACACTTTTAGCACCGATTGCCACGATGTAATACAGCGGATGGGCCAGCGCCAGCCCGAGGTGGCCCTCGATATCATTGTGCCAGGTGCGATACTGGATCATCCCGCTATCCTGCCAGAGCGCCCCGGGAGCACAACTGACGGCATACAGCACCAGTGCGGCCGCACAAACGCCGGCATACTCCAGCGCAATCCGACGCCGACTCCGTTGGCTTCGTTTGGTAATTTCGCATGGAACCATCAATACAGCTTATCCATCCAGCAGGCGACGTGTCTGCCCCACATGATAATGCCCACCGCCGAGCCCATCCACAACGCGGCGGTGATCTGAAACGGCCGATCACGGAGAATCAGATCTGTCGGGTCCGCATAGCAGCCCTTCATCGACAGCATTGCAAAACGAAACACCGCATAAACAACCAAAGGAAGTGTGTACACAAAATAGTTTGTTCCGAACTGGTGCACGGTACTTTCCGTGAGACCATAAAAGAGAAATGCCGCCACCGCAATTCCGGCCGACACCGTAATCAGGTGCGTCAGCAGGTCCGGCGTATAGGCCACCAGCGTGTGGCGATGATTGCCCGCGTCCACCCGGTCTCCGATCGTAACCATCTCGTTATAGCGTTTGCAGAAACCCATGAAGAGGCAAGTCGTAAACATGCAGATGAACAGCCAGGGGCTGACGGCGACCTGTATGGCCACGGCCCCTGCCGCCGCCCGCAGTACGAAACCGATGGCGATGCAGATCACATCGAGCAGCGCCTTGTCTTTCATCAGATACGTGTAGCAGATCTGCAAAAGGACATAGGCCGCCGTGAATGCCAGGACCAGCGGCGACACAATGACCGCGACGGCGATCGACAGCACCAGAAAGACAACCGCTTCGGCCGCTGCCGACTTGATCGTGACCTTGCCCGAAGCGAGGGGCCGGTCCTTCTTCGAAGGATGACTCCGGTCGCTTTGCCGGTCGCGCATGTCGTTTAAAATGTAACCGAAACTCGCCGCAAAGCAGAAGGCCGCCGCCGCCCCGCCGGCCGCGAGCCAGGCCATGGGGTCCGCCATGCGTAACCCAAAGACCACCGGCAGCAGCACTACGACGTTCTTTATCCAGTGTCGCGGTCGAGCAAGTTGCACCAGGTTACCGATTGCCGTCACCTCCGGCCGTATTACTCATAGAATGACAAAACGGTCTCGATGACGTAATCCTTCATGTCATCCGTCAGTTCCGGGTATATCGGAAGCGCCAGCACCTCCTGCGATGCGGTCTCCGCCTTTGGAAAAGCCCCTTGTTTGTAACCCAGAAAGGCGAAACATTCCTGGAGATGCAGCGGCACGGGATAGTACACCTCGCAACCGATATCCTTCTTGCGGAGGTACTCAACAAGTTCGTCGCGCCGCGGAACCCGGATCACATACTGATTATAGATCGACTCACAATCCTTGCTGATCTGCGGCGTCCGGACCACCGTGCCTTTGAATCGCTTGCTGTAATATTTGGCGTTCTTTCGCCGCTTCGCCGACCACTTGTCGAGGTACGGCAGTTTGACCAGCAGGGCCGCCGCCTGAATCGGGTCGAGCCGGAAGTTGCCGCCGATTTCCTTGTGATAGTACTTCGGCTCCATGCCGTGGTTGCGCATGATCATCAGCCGCTTGTAGAGCTTTTTGTCGTTGGTCACTATCATCCCGCCGTCGCCGATGCCGCCGAGATTCTTGCTGGGGAAGAAACTGAAACACCCGGCCGTGCCGATGCTGCCGGCTTTGCGGCCCTTGTAGGTGCTCGTGATCGACTGTGCGGCATCCTCAATGACCGCCAGGCTTGCCTGACCCGCCACCGCCATGATCGAGTCCATGTCGGCCATCTGGCCGAACAGGTGCACCGGCATGATCGCACGGGTCTTATCGGTGATTGCCGCTTCGATTCCTGTGGGATTCAGATTGAATGTCTTCGGGTCAATGTCGACAAACACCGGTTTTGCCCCTACCCGCGCAATACAGCCGGCGGTGGCAAAGAACGTAAATGGCGTGGTGATGACCTCATCGCCCGGCCCGATCTCAAGACTCATCAGTGTATTCAGAATGGCGTCCGTGCCGCTGGCGACGCCCACAGCATACTTGCAGTCGCTGGCAGCGGCGACCGCCTTCTCCAGGGCTTCGACCTTTGGACCGCCGATACACTGCTGCGAATCCAAAACCTCATTAATCTGCGCCAACACCTCGTCCCTGATCCCTACATACTGCGCCTTTAAATCCAGCAAAGGTACATGCATTGAACTTCCTCTCCGTTTTCAGCAGGCGAGTTCCCGTCACGCCCGCCCATTTATCCTTGTTTAGCCTAGGGGGCAAAATGCCTTTTCCGAATGACTCTTTTTGCTGTTATGTGCCAGCGTCGAATCTCTCGGCAATGCCATCAAACAATCTCTTGCCATGGATGATTGCCACAATGAGAATTCTCTTTTCCTCAATTCTGTACAGAAGCCTGTAGCTGTGTACGAATCGCTCCCTAATCCTATCGTCCCCGGCCTCTGGAACGATTCTTCCGATCAAAGGGAAACTGCGTACATTCCGGACCGTATCAAGAATTTTTGGACACCACCGCACGCGCGCAAAACTCGGAATCCCTTGCAATATAATCTGCAATAGATTCCAAATCTTCCGCAGCTTCGGGGGACCATTCTACTTCGATGTCCACTTGCTGAACTTTCTTTCAACATCGTCCTGGGTCAAAGTTCCTTCCGTTTGGGCCCTTTCGATTCCTCTTTGCATCTTTTCAGCAACGTACAGATGGTATTGAATATCTTCGAGAGTGCAGTCGTCGGGCAATCTATCTATCAGAGACCTTGCTTCCTCTTTTGCCGTTTTCATAGTTTATCTCCTGTATTTCACCGTTGAACATGGCATCAGCAGCGTGGTTCATCCCTGTCGGACGAGCCCCACGTCCAAGCCTGTCCCGGGCTGCGCGGCGTGGGCATCTTGCCCACGGAATGTCGTGGCATGGGCAGGATGCCCATGAATCCACGGCCAGAATGGCGGCGCCACGCGTATCATGCGCCCGCGCCCCGCTGTGCCCGGTACCACTCAATCGTCGCTCTGAGCCCCTCATCGAAGGCGGTTTGGGCTTCGAAGCCGAATTCCTTCTTCGCCCGCGACGTATCCAGACACCGCCGGGGCTGTCCGTCGGGCTTGGATGCATCCCACCGTATTTCGCCTTCAAAGCCCGTCAGTCCGGCAATCTTCTCGATCAGGTCGCGGATCGTGATCTCAAAACCCGAACCGATATTCACGGGCGCAGCACCGTTGTAGTTTTCGGTCGCCAGCAGAATGCCCTCCGCCGCATCCTGCACATAGATGAACTCGCGGCTCGCCGCACCGGTGCCCCAGCACGTGATGTGGTCGCTGCCGGCCTCGACCGCATCGACACACTTCCTGATGAGCGCCGGAATCACGTGACTGCTGGCCGGGTCAAAATTGTCCCGTGGTCCATACAGGTTCACCGGCAGAAGGAATATCGAATTGAATCCATACTCGTCGCGGTACGCCTGCGACTGAACCAGGAGCATCTTCTTGGCGAGCCCGTAAGGGGCGTTGGTCTCTTCAGGATAGCCGTTCCACAGATCGTCTTCCTTGAACGGCACCGGCGTGAATTTCGGATACGCGCACACAGTGCCGATGGCCACGAACTTTTCAAGACCGGCGCGGCGCCCCTGCTCAATGAGCTGCACGCCCATCATGAGATTCTCGTAAAAGAACTTGCCCGGATGCTCGCGATTGGCGCCGATGCCGCCGACAACCGCCGCCAGATGAATCACCACGTCCGGCCGCATGTCTGCATACATCCGTTCAATATCGCCGGCCTTGATCAGATCGTATTCCTCGATCCGCGGCACGAGAATCTCCCGGCAGCCGCACTGCCGAAGCTTTTCGATTAGAAAGCCGCCAAGGAAACCCGCCCCACCGGTCACCACGATCCGTCGTTTACCGAAAAATTCACTCAAGACAAATTCCTTTCGCTCGCCGTCTGCTCCCCGCAATGGTATTCAAGCCGATAGCGGTGCTGCCGCTCATAATCGGCCATCTGATATTCGTACTCCCTGCAAGTCAGCGAAAAGAACCCCGCATACTTCTCTTCATCCCGGCAGAAGAGCATCCTGCCCTTCAGTGCCTCGAAGCGATACACGCAGTCAGCCCTGTTCAGCACGCCGCAATCGCACCGGACGCCCGGCGCCAACTCCTCCACTGCTCGGATGACGCGGCCTAAGATCTCTAATGTCGTCGGCCCTTCGAGGTACAAAGCAATGTCTATGTCTCCTCCTTCGCGGATGTCGCCATCCCTGGCTGACCCATGCAGAAACGCAAACACCGCCTCGGGGCAAGCCTGCCGGACAGCGGTCGTCAGCTTATCTACGTCGAATCTCATGCCCTGTCAATCTCGTCACGAAAACATCTAAAAGCATCCAGCTTTTCCGTCGCCAGTTGGTAGAGAAGCCGCGGGTCGATTTGCTCATACTGGTGAACGATCAGATTACGAAACCGCACCATCTCCGTATAAGGAGTGGCGGACTTGAGAATACCCAACGTCACAAGCCTTTCCATAGCTTCAGCCGAACTGGCGATCGGGCCGGCGCCCTTCACGGCGATAATCCTCTCGGCCACGTCGATGACGATCTCGATCATCGTCTGAAGGGCCCGCTCCGTCATGCGCTGCATCGCCCAACTGTCTGCAAAAGTCTCCATGTTAACATCTGTGAGTTCGTTTGAAAGACTCACAAGATATTCATCCAACAGAGCCAACTTTCGCTGAACAATACCGTTTTCCCTCATGTCCGCGTCCCCCCGCTTTTTGTTTGGCCGCTGTTGTTATGATCTCTCAGCATCTTCTCTTCGACCGCGATCTTCATATCGGCATCGGTCATCATCCTGGCCAGTTCCCGGAAGGTCACCTTCGGCTCCCAGCCCAGAACCCGTTTGGCCCGGGTCGCATCACCCAGCAGGAGGTCGACCTCCGTGGGTCGAAAATACTTGGGGTCCTTTGCGACGTATGGCCGCCAGTCCATGTCAAGGCAGCCGAACACCTCATCGAGGAACTCCCCTACCGAGTGCGTCTGGCCCGTCGCGATCACGTAGTCGTCCGGCTTGTCCTGCTGCAGCATCCGCCACATCGCCTCGACATAATCGCCCGCGTAGCCCCAGTCGCGCTTCGCGTCCAGGTTGCCCAGGTACAGCTTGTCCTGCAGGCCCATCTTGATGCGCGTCGCCGCCCGCGTTATCTTGCGCGTCACGAATGTCTCGCCCCGCCGCGGCGACTCATGATTGAAAAGGATCCCGTTGCACGCAAACAGGTCGTACGCCTCACGATAATTGACCGTCTGCCAGAAGCCGTAGACCTTGGCGCAGCCGTAGGGGCTCCGGGGATAAAAGGGTGTGCTTTCCGTCTGCGGGATCTCTTTGGCCTTACCGTACATCTCACTGCTTGAGGCCTGATAGAACCGCGCCGGCCTTTTCATTTTCCGCACCGCCTCCAGCAGCCGAAGCGTGCCCAACGCGTCCACGTCGGCTGTGTAGATCGGCATATCAAAGCTCACGCGGACGTGGCTCTGCGCGCCCAGGTTATACACTTCGTCCGGCTCGATGTCGTTGACCATCGACGACAGATTGTTGCCGTCCGTCAGGTCTCCGTACACCAGCCTTAGCGCGGGCTGCTTGTGCGGGTCCACGTATAAATGATCGATGCGATCCGTATTGAAGGACGAACTGCGGCGGATGATTCCATAGACCTCGTAGCCCTTGCTCAGGAGCAGTTCCGTCAGATAGGACCCATCCTGTCCCGTGATTCCCGTTATCAGCGCTTTCTTCATGATACATCCTGCGGCGAACGCGCGTGTCCGCTTCTAAACCACTCTACAAACCGCTTCAGCCCTGTCTCGATTCCCGTCCTGGGCTGATAGCCCAGGGCCGCGGCCGCCTTCCGAACATCGGCGTACGTACGGTTCACGTCGCCCGGCTGCATAGGCAGATGCTGAAGGATCGCCTTTTTACCTAATGCAGTCTCGATAGCAGCAATCAGCGCATCCAGCCGTATCGGCCGGCTCTCGCCCAGATTGTAAATCTCATAGCCTTCGCACGCATCTATCGCAGCGGCGACGCCGTCGATTATATCGTCGATGTACGTAAAGTCACGCATCATCGACCCATCGCCAAAGACGGGGGTCGGCTCGCCCCTCTCAATGAGCCGGGCAAACTTGTGAATCGCAAGGTCCGGCCGCTGCCGGGGCCCGTATACCGTGAAGAATCGCAAACACGTGACGTCTGTGCCGTACAGATGGCTGAAGGTATAGCAGATCAGCTCGCCGGCCTTCTTGGTCGCCGCATACGGCGAAATCGGGTAATCCACAGTGTCTGTCTCGGAAAACGGCACCTTTTCGTTGTTGCCGTAAACGCTCGAACTTGAGGCGAAGATAAACTTCTTCACTCCGAAATTCTTCACCGCCTCCAGCAGCAGCACCGTCCCGTTGACATTCACATCCTGATACAGCATCGGCTCTTCAATCGATGGCCGCACTCCCGCCCTGGCGGCCAGATGCACCACGGCGTCCACGTCACGATTGGCAAGAATCGCGTTGATCGGGTGAATGTCGCGGATATCCGCCTCGACCAATTGAAACCGCTCATCGGCCATGCAGGCAGCGAGATTGGCCCATTTGATCTCGGGATCGTAGAAGCTGTCAAAACTATCCAGCCCCACCACAGCGCAGCCGTCGGCCAGCAGCCGCTCGCACAGATGCGAGCCAATAAAACCCGCCGCGCCGGTCACCAGCACCTTGGAGTTCGTCTCATGGGCCATTAAAGCTCTTCCGCCAATCGCTTGATATAACTTCGAAGGTCGGAACGCATATCTTCGCGCTTCAGGGCAAACTCAATGTTCGTCCGCACGAAGCCCTCCGCGTTGCCGATGTCGCACCGCCTGCCCTGCAAACGAACGCCGTACATCGGCCGCTCGTTGACCAGCGTGCGCATTGCGTCCGTGATCTGGATCTCGCCGCCTTTACCAGGCTGCGTTCGTGAAATATGCTCGAATATGTCCGGCGTGAAGATATAGCGGCTCGCCACGGCAAGATTCGAAGGCGCCGCCGCCTGCTCCGGCTTTTCAATCAAATCCTTCAACCGGTAAACCCCGTCCTCAATCTCCGTGCCGTCGGCGATTCCGTAACGGCTCACTTTGCTCGTCTCCACCTCCTCCAGCAGCACCATCGGGCTCTCGTAACGCATGTATACGTCCGTAAGCTGTTTAATCGCCGGCACCGTCGCATCCATCAGCGTATCGCCCAGCAGCACCGCAAACGGCTCGTCGTTGACGTGAAATCGGCCGCAGTAGATCGCGTCGCCGAGCCCCCGCATCTCCTTCTGCCACACGAAATGAATGTCGGCCAGTTCCGAGATTCGCCGCATGGCCGCCAGTTCCGCCGTGCGGTGCTTCTCGGCAAGTTGGGCCTCCAGTTGGAAACTGCGGTCGAAATGCTCCTCGATGGCGCGCTTGCCCTTGCCGATCACCATCAGAATGTCCGTAATCCCCGCCGCGACCGCTTCCTCGACGACGTACTGGATCACGGGTGTGTCCACAATCGGAAGCATCTCCTTGGGCTGCGATTTTGTCGCAGGGAGGAACCGCGTTCCGAAGCCTGCCGCCGGAATAACCGCTTTGCGAATCACAGGGCCCCTCCCGAACCGCTCACTGCAATCTTCGGCTTGATGACCCGCACCTCCAGCTCGCCTAACCGCTTGCGCAGCCGCTTGAACATCGCTTCGTCTTTGTAGACGCCTGTAATCGCCCCGCCCGATCCCGTGAACTTCGCGCTGGCCCCCACCGATCGCGCCGCCTCCACCATTTCGATGTTGGCCGCACTGATGCGGTACAACTTGCGGCGTCGGTCAAAATTCGCGTCCAGCAGCGGCCCGATCTCTTCACCCCGCCCGTCCACCAGGCAATCCCTTACCCGCCGGGCAAGGTTCGCCCAGTAACGCATCGCCGCAACCACGGCCTTCTCCCCGAGATTGAATCGCGTTCGGATGTCGTTATGGAATACCTCCGTGGGCTCGCTCAGCTCGTCGCGATACGCGACGTAAAGCCGCGGCAGCAGCCTGGGATCCAGTTCCTCGTACAAACCGTATCCTTGCCGCTCCATGGCCGCCTTATCGAAATCCATGAAAACGCATCCCTCGTACACCTGGATCACGCGATCCTGCAAACCCGCGGCGATCTTCAGTTCGTCGCGCTCCGCCGAAAGCACCAGGTTCGCCTGAATGGGCTTGGGGATGCTCACGCCGTAAAACGCCATGAGGGCTCGAAAGCACGCGGTGATAATCGCACTCGAACCGGCAAGCCCCACCCCGTGCGGGATATCCGACTGGTACCGAATCGTGAAGTTCTTGTCGTGGAGTTCGATCTGGGTGGCACGGCAGTAATCGCAGAACCGCTTGATCGTCGCCTTCAGCAGCCGGATGCCCCCGTAATAACCATGCAGCTCAACGTCGTGCACGAGCTGGCCGGTGTTGCGAAATCGCGACTGGTCCTTTTCGCTCGGCAGAATCTCCAGCTCCGGACTTTCGTACAGAGTCACTTCCGCCGTGAAGTTCGTAAACGCAAATGAAATCGTCCGGCCGAAATAGCCGTCCGACGGATTGCCGACCAGCCCCGCCCGGGGGTACGCCTTTGTTTGAATAATCATGCCGGCCCTCGTCTTGCGCGATGTCTTGACATACTCCGTCCCCGTGGGTTGCGCATAAGGAGCACAACCACCCCCTGATCAAATCGATATGTTCGGAATCACTCAGTCCAAGAAAAGCGGCACATTCGCCGCTCTGGAAGAACTCGTCTGCTGATTTCCATCTGGTTTAAGTCGCTTGCGAGTCATTGCTGACTCGAAAGACCTAACGCACTGTAACTATCGGCACATGCTAGACATAGCACAAGTAAAATACAAGGGAAAACCCTGCAAGGAGCAGCTTTGCGTCATGTCACGTTTACGCCGTATAATATCGCCCTGTTCACCATAGTTACGGCCCGTTTCCACCGGCACAAACGCGTCAGGAACTACAAACAGTGCAATACGTTTTATCGTTCTCCCAGACCGTAACACGCGACAGTTTCGCACCCGAAAACCGCCCGTCCAACCGCTGCCAGGCTACTCGCGCAATGTTTTCGACGGTGGGATTCAACTCTGAAAACTCGGGAACCTGGACGTTCAAGTTCTTGTGATCCACTGACTGGATGAACGCGTCATGGACCGTCTTTTCGAACTGCCCGATCTCCAGTTCCTGCCCTGCCGTGGGCCGTTCCACAGTGACCTCCACCACGTAATTATGCCCGTGGCCCGCCGGATTTGCGCATTTGCCAAAAACATCCAAGTTCTTATCTTCACTGAACTTAGGATTCCAAAGCGTATGCATTGCCGCAAATTCGAATTTCTCGCTGAAACAGTACACTGCACAATCCTCCGCGCAAACGGCAACTTTTCGGAACGGGTTCAATTCAAGGCACATCCCACTCAATTCGGGCCCGCCAAAGCCCCCCTGCAACTGGGCCCAGACATCCTTCAACAGGGCCACCACGTCCGATAACGCCATGTGCCGCCCGGCCCTGAACTGCTCACAGACGCGTGAGACAAAAAGCGGCACAACCTTGGCCCTTGCCTGTCGATCAATTTCCGTCACATTCACCACAAAACCGGTATCGGCGTCCACCGCCCCGGAGAGTTCCACCCATAAGCCGAAAAAGAGTGCAAAACCCTCTCCGCACGGCTTCGATGTATAAGAATTGTACCCTTGGGCCTGCTCGCCCAGGAAGGGATTGATCGAAAAACGAATGTGCCGCGCCAGCGTCTGTACCATGCGTCACCGCCTCGCTTATCCGCGGTTCCGATGCATAAGGCTCAGGACCTCCGCGCGGCTGCGGGGGTCCGTCTTGAACAGTCCCCGCAGTGCACTGGTCACCATCGCGGCATTCGGCTTGCGGATACCTCGGATCGTCATGCAGCTGTGCGAGGCCTCGATGACCACCGCCACGCCCTTCGGCCGAAGATTGTCCATCAGAAAATCCGCCACTTGTGCCGTCATCCGCTCCTGAACCTGAAGCCGCCGCGCATAACAGTCGACAATCCGCGCCAGTTTGCTCACGCCCAGCACCTTGCCGTGCGGCAGATACGCCACGTTCGCCGTACCGATAAACGGCATCATGTGATGCTCACACACACTATAGAACGGAATGTCCCTCAGCAGGACGACCTCGTCGTACTTCTCGTGGAAGATACTCTGCAGATGCTCCGTAGGGGAATGCTGCATGCCCGCCAGCAGTTCCTCATACATTTTCGCCACACGACTCGGCGTCGCAAGCAGTCCCTCGCGGTCGGGATCCTCGCCTACCGCGAAAAGTATCTCGCGAACCGCTTTCTCGATTCGCTCCAGATCGACCGGCCTGCCCACTTCCGCATTCATTAAACCGTCTCCGGGTATTACTTCACCTTCGATTCGTTCATCACAAACGTGGTCAACAGCCGCACGCCGAAGCCGATGGAACCCGGACTGCCGAACTTTGTCGAGCCGTCGACCATGCCCACGCCCGCGATATCCAGATGCGCCCACTCCACGTCGCGTGCAAATTCACCGAGAAACGCGGCCGCCGTAGACGCCCCCGCCCATTTGCCGCCGATGTTCTTCAGGTCGGCTATCTTGCTTTTCATCAAATCCAGATATTCCTCGCCGCACGGCAGATGCCATATGTTCTCCCCGCACGCCTCGGATGCCGCCTTAATCTGTGCGACAAGTCTGTCGCTGTGGCTCATCAGCCCTGCGCGCCATTCACCCAGCGCCACGACGCATGCCCCTGTCAGCGTCGCCACGTCAACCACCACGTCGCACTTGAGCGTCACGGCATGATGAATCGCGTCGCACAGGATCATCCGTCCCTCGGCGTCGGTATTCTGTATCTCAACCGTCTTACCGCTGTATGTCCTGATAATATCGCCGGGCCGATAGCTCATACCGCCGGGCATGTTCTCGGCCGAGGGAATGATCCCATACACCTGCACCGCCGGCTTCATGGCCGCAATCGCCTTCATCGCCCCCAGCACCGCCACGCCTCCGGACTTGTCGAATTTCATATCTTGCATGCCCTGCGACGGCTTGATGCTGATCCCACCTGAGTCGAACGTCACCGCCTTGCCCACAAGCCCGATCGTCTGTTTGCGAACGTTGGTTTTGGGCGTATACTTCAGCACAATCAGCCGCGCGGGCGTCGCGGAACCCTGCCCCACGGCCAACAGGCCGCCCATCCCCTTGGCCCGGATCTGCTTTTCGTCCATTACGCTGCAAGTCAGCCCCGGCGTCTGGGCAGCCAGCTTTTTCGCCGCGGCCGCCAGGGAGGCCGGATTAACCACGTTTGCCGGCCGATTCATGATCGTCCGGGCGAAATTCTGGGCTTCACCCAACAGGTTGCCTGTCTTAACCCCCTGATTGAGCTGCCGCGTTTGCGCCACATCGCTCTCTGCAATCGCCACCTGGATCGCCGCGGGTCGGCCGTCGCCGGTCTTGCTCTTGCCCACATATTCGTCGTAACGGTATGCCCCGAAATGAGCCCCCTCAGCCAGCGCCTGCCCGACCTGTGCCATATCTGTCCTCTTCGGCAGGTCCTCATGCAGCGAGAAAACGGCCTTCTTCCCCTTCAGGTCCACCGCCCGGCTCGCCGCCCGCCCCGCCGCCTGACGCAGCGTATCCAGAGTGAACTTCTTACGGTCGCCCAGGCCGACCATCACGATACGCCGAGCACAGGTAGCCGCATTGCCGTACACCACCGACGTGGTGTTTGCTTCCCCCTTGAAGTCGCCCAGGCTCCGCACCTGCGAAAGCGCACCCTGAAGTGCCTTGTCGAGCCGGGTGAAAACTTCACCGCCCTTGCCATCGGAATAGACCGCTACCGCGACAATATCGGCCGGGCTGGTCAAGACGTCAATTTTTCCTGCAGTCACGTTTATTTTGATGATTTCCTGGCTCATTCCTTGAGTCTCCTTTACTTGTTCGTTGACGGGCCGACTCATTTCTTGTTGCCGCCCCGCAGCCCGCCGGCGGCTTGGGCGCTGCCCGCATCTTTGCGGCTTCGCTGCCGCAGATAACTTTCAACAAACGCTTCGATTTGTCCGTCCAGCACCGCCTGCACGTTGCCCGTCTGCTCGTCTGTGCGATGGTCCTTGACCATCTGGTAAGGCTGCAAGACGTAACTTCGTATCTGGTTGCCCCAGGCGATTTCCCCCTTATTGCTGTACAGTTTGGCCACCTCGGCGTCCCGCTTCTGCCGTTCCAACATGACAAGCCGCGACTGAAGCATCTTCATCGCCTGGGCCCTGTTCTTGTGCTGGCTCCGCTGGCTCTGACACTGCACCACAATGCCTGTCGGTATATGCGTGATGCGAACCGCCGAAGAGGTCTTGTTCACATGCTGGCCGCCGGCGCCGCTTGCCCGATAAACATCGGTCCGCAAGTCATCGTCATTGATGTCGATTTCCGCGTCCTCGTATTCGGGAAGCACATCCACCGCCGCAAAACTGGTGTGCCGCCGATTCTGCGAATCGAACGGGCTGATCCGCACTAAGCGGTGCACCCCTGTCTCGCACGACAGCTTGCCGAACGCAAACGGACCATTTACCCGCAACGTCGTCGAGCGAATTCCCGCCTCCTCGCCCGGCGTCAAATACAATTCCTCATAGGCCAGCTTGTTCTGCTCGAAATAGCGCGTGTACATCCGCAACAACATATTCGCCCAGTCGCAACTTTCGGTCCCTCCGGCTCCGGCGTGGATGCTGAAAAAACAGCTTTTCATGTCGTCCGGGCCGCTGAGCAGCCCCGAAACCTCGATCCGATCGCATTTTTTTGACAACTTCTCCAGATCGGCATGGATGGACGCGATTGTTTCGGCATCTGCTTCATCCTCCGCCAACTCAAAAAGCTCGCCGAGATCGACCATCGCCGCGGCAACCTCATTGACCGGCTCAACGACGGATTTGACCGCCGTTAGCGCACCGACAACTTCCTGGGCCTTTTCGGGGTTATCCCAGAAACCCGGCTCAGACATCTTCGTTTCGAGTTCCGTGCGTAGAATCTGTTTTGCAGGTAAGTCAAAGCCAGTCCCGGATCTCTTGAACCCGGGCCCGCAGATCGTCCATCAATGTTCTGACTTCCGATATTTCCATGTCGTTCCTCAATGTTTTTAACCCAAAATCCTGTTATACGCCCGCCCGGCCTTCTTTGCAAGGACTCATTTCAGAACCGGCTGCGCCAAAGCCGTGAGTTGCATCAGGTGTTGTCGGCCTGAAAATCCCCTTCCTCCAATACCCCTGACGCCTCGTGCCGTTCGCCCCCATTTCCCACCTGACTGTTTTTTCGCCTGCCGGTATTCAACAAACCCCTTGGCACAAAAGCAAATCATATAATAGACATGGCGAATCGGCTTATGGCAAATCCGCATCTCAAACCCTGCTTGTTGCCATGGACCTTGCCCGCGCTTGCTCCAAAACTACCGGCTACGGCACGTAGTACGCCGACGCTTTGCGGCCGGAGTTGAAGGTTCGCCAATGCGAATAAAGAAGGTCCTCCGTATAGCGGCTCGAATCGATCACGATTTGAGAAGTGCCCTGCCATTCAAGAATCTCTTCCTTCAGCGCCTCTGCGGCCGGCGGAAGCACTCGCCGCGGGTCCTCTTCACCGTGGTCGGCAGCCAGATCATACTCAAAAACCTTGTCGAGATAAGGCCAGTACACCACCTTGCGGCGGCCCTCCACAAAACCTATTGGGCTTTTGGAGTACCATGACGAAAAATACAGGCGCCGGTCGGCATCTGACGGCACAAAGGCGTTCCTGCCCTCGAACCCCGCGCGGTCGATCCCAAAACCCAACAGGCTCAACAGCGTCGGCGTCACGTCCAGTTGAGAACACGGCCAGTCACACCGTACGCCCGCCTCCAGATGGCCCGGCCAGCGAATCAGCCAGGGCACCCGGATCACCTCCTCGTAGGGACTCCACCTCGCAAAACCCGTATTCGATCGAAAACTCGTCCCATGATCCCCCAGGATGCACAGGATCGTATTCTCTTCAAGTCCCCGCTCCTTCAGCGCGTGGCACAACATTTTCAGAAAATAGTCCGTATACCGCAGCGACTGAACGTATTTGTCACAGGGTTCCTCGGCGGGGTCATCGAACCAGATCGGTACATCGTAGGGATCGTGCGACACCGACGTAATCATCGTCAGCAATGCCGGCCCCGTCTGCGCCGTCAGCCAGGTCAAAGCGGGCTCGATCATGCGGCAGTCGTCGCCGGACAGGTACCCTAAATGGGCGCTTTCGTCGCCAAGATTCTCCCGGAACCATGCCCAGTCAAAGCCCAGATTCTTGAAAAAACCCGGCGCACATTCAAAACTCCCCTTGGACATCTCGAAGAATGCACTCGTGTACCCGACGCTACCGAGGATTGAGGCCAGCCCCTCGTACGGCTGTGCCACGGGAACGGCCTCCACATAATTCGACTCGATAACCGGTGTTGAGCCCGTCAAGGTCGCCCAATAAGCCTTCGTCGTGTGCGACACGGGAACGTGCGTGCGTGCAAACTCCACGCCCGCCCCGGCCAGTTCCGCCAGATAAGGAGTCGTTCTGAGGTTTGGATCGTTCAGCGACGTCATTGAATGCGAGACACTCTCCAACAGCACCAGAACCACATGCGGCATATCCCCCGCAGCCGGCGCGACCACGTCACGCTGCCCGGCGCGCGGCACATTCCGCGTCTCCACCTGGCTGTCGGCGTCCTGGCGCCACCCCACCGTCGAATACGCCAGCGCGTGCCAGTGACTGCTGAAGGCCAACACCTCCCCTGCAAACGCCGAGCGCAGGCTCGACTGAAAAACCACCCCCATCGCCAGCAGGATGACCATGACCAGCAGTTTGGCAGTCGCCCACCGCACGTGTTCGCGCCGAACCGCCACAACCGGCGCAGGATGCGCAAACCGCCACACAAACAGCCCGACCCCAGTCGCGCACACGCACACCATCAGGGTAAAGATTTCCATACTGGCCATGAGATGCGACAGCAGCAGTGGTCCAAGATCGCGAGTGTCCCGCAGAAAAACCCACAATATACCCGGCTGAAGCTGAACGCCGCTTCGTATGAGCCAGCCCATATCGCACATCGACCACAACAGAGCAAGCGCCGCCAGGCAGAGACTGACCCGAGCGGTCAAGCGCGACGCCCGCAGAACAAACAGCATTCGCATCAGCAGCGCAAGAAGCAGAAAAAAGAGAATATCCGGCATGACCGCCTGAAGAAGGCCCGCAAAGAAGAACTCTGGCGACTGACGGATCAAAACGGTCAGTTTGCCGCCCGCCGTCAAACCCAGGGCTGCGGCCAGGATAAACGTCTCGGTGCGGGGCAGCCGCCACAGAAACGCAGGATCGGCCGCTGACGGCGGTGCAATCGCACCAACCGCACCGCCGATTTTGCTGTCCGCCTTTGAACGCCCTCTAAACGACATCTGCGCAATTCCGCTTCAAAATAAACTATCATAAGCCCCACTACAGACGGAATTGTAGCATGCCGGACAAATAATTCCAGAAAAATCCCGGTCCGCCGCGTCGGCGGCCGTTATCCTGCTGCACAAACACCGGCAGAACGCCGTGCCTGCCCCTGCGGCGCTCACACCCGCCGCGGAAACACCGTCCGCAAGTATACGGCATTCTGCTTGTACGATTCGACAAGGCCGAGCGGGGTCGCCCCTTCGATTTGAATCCACCCGCGATAGTCGATAGCGTCCATCGCCTCGCGAACCTTCACGAAGTCGACCTTTCCCTTGCCGAAAAGATGATTGTAATCCTTGGCGTGGAACTCGCAGATGTTCTTGCCCAGCGTGCGAATCTCTGTATAGATGTCGTAGCCCCGCAGATGCGAATTGCCCACATCGTAGTACACCTGCACCGCCGGCGACCCCACGCGATTGATGATCGCCATGCTGTCGGCGGCGCTGAGCCAGCTTTCGATGCCCAGGATGACGCGTTTATCCTCCGCCTTGGGGGCGATCTTCCTGAGCCGTTCGACCACCTCGTCGACGCCCTTCGGATCGTCGCGGAGGTCCCCGTTGCCGAAGAACGCCAGCAGCACCACCCTGACCCGCAGCGCGTTGCACACGTCTATAGAATCGCTGACCCACGCCTCGGTGCGCGGGTCGCTCTTGTAAGGGATGTTGTTCAACTCGCCGATCGCCAGCGAGGCAATCCTCACCCCGGCAGCCCTGGATGCTTCCAGAAAGGCCTTCTGCACCTCGGGCTTTCGCAGGTGCATATCGTTTGCGGCCGTCCCAAGGCTCACCTGGACGCCGTCGAGCCCGATCTGGCGGGCTGCTTCGAACGATCCCGGATCGCCCGTCTTGCCGAGGTTCCAGTCGCACACGCCGATCCGGAATCCGCGCGGCCGCCGTGTCCTGACCTCCTCCTCCTGTGCGACGGCGGCCGTCGCCCACGGCAGCGCCCCGGCAAACGCCGCCGCCTGAACCATCATGTCGCGTCGTGTTAATCGATCCCGTTTCATCACTACCTCCTCCGTCAAGCCTTAAGTCCTTCGAGCCGCGCGTCAAGTCTCTCGGTGCTCTTAATAAGCTTGTCCCAATACACCTGCTCGCCGGTGTAGGCCGCGGTCCGACCCAGAATCGTCACCAGGTTGCTCCGCACGCTCGGCGCCACCGTCGGGTTGTCGTAAATGCCCTCAGTCACGGACTTGTGAAACGCCACAATGTTGTTGACCGCGCCCTCCTGGTAGATCCCCGCCGTCCGCCCGCCGCGATAGAACTTGTCACCGCGGATAAGCACTTCGCCGCCGTACTCCGTTTCCAGCGTGCCCTTCGTGCCGAACATGAGATTGCGAATGCCGCTCTGCGGCTCGCCGAACTCCTTGTACTGCTTGGACATAAAGGTAATGCCCACGTTATTCGGATACACGAACACACACGCAAAATGGTCCCAGCAGTCGCCCACGTCGGTCCGCTCCTTGCGTCCGCCCGCACCTGTGGCGAATACCGGCGCCGCGTTCATGATCCAGCTCGCCACGTCTAATGTGTGGATGTTCTGCTCGGTGATAATGTCGCCGGACAGGGCCTTGTCGAAGACCCAGTTGCGCAGCCGCGCCTCCGGCGTGCCCGGGTCGGCCTGTTTGCCGAGGCGGCCTGTAAGGTAACTCGCCTGGCCGAAACAATACTCGCCGATGTCGCCGGCGTGTACCCGCTTGATCGCCTCGATGAAAGGCTCATTGGCCCGCGTCTGAAAATCCACCAGGAAGCACAGCTTTTTCTCTCCGGCTTTTTTGCCGCTCGCCTCGATGCTCAAACACCCCGGCACGTCGACGGCGATGGGTTTTGCGAGATAGACATGAACACCCGCATCTACCGCCACAGCGGCTTCTTCCGGATGAAAGTACGGCGGGGTGATAATCGCCACGGCATCGACACCCCCGGCCGCCAGCAGCTTCTTGTCACAGGCCAGGCCGGTAAACCGCTTGTTTTCAGCAATGTTGTGCTTGCCGCCCACATTGTCGGCGCGGTCCTTGAAGTAGTCGGCCACCGCCACGATCTCGTAGTTGCCGTTCTGCTTGAACAGGTTGGCGATCCAGCCGCCCCGCCCCCCGCAGCCGACTATGCCCAGACGGATCTTCCCGTTGGCCGCAAAGCCCCTAACCGCCTCGGGCTTGACCACCGCAAAGGACAACGCCGCCGCCCCCGCCACAAACTTGCGACGATCAAGAAATGCCCCGTTTGACCCCGACACACCGTGTTCCGTACTCATTTGGCAATCCTCCATTCTTATGGTGGTTAATGGCAACGAATGCCATATTCAGTTCTGCCTCCGTGTCACCTGTCCCAATGCAGGGTGTTCCCCGACACATAAACTCACAAGGCCGCCACAAGAATACCACAACCAGCCCCGCGCCGCAAGACGCCCAAACACCGCCCCGACGACAAATCCCGAGCCGCAGGTTAGTCGGCCACCCGCCGTTATCGCCATTTCCGTGTTGCCGCCGCCGGTGCAAACCCTTATAATAGCCCGCCGAAGAGGACTAAAGGAGACGCCAATATGGTGCCGAGAGTACGTGGCTTCACGCTCATCGAATTGCTGGTCGTCATCGCCATTATCGCGATTCTGCTCTCAGTGCTGCTGCCTTCCCTGAACAAAGTCAAGGAACACGCCAAACGCATCAGTTGCGCCAGCCGCCTCAAAGGCATCGGCACCGCCTGGCGGGTGTACGCCGAGGCGAATAACGGCAAACTCCCGGCCCAGATGGTGCCATACAAGGCGGCGCCCCTGCCCGACGCCCGGTATGCCACTGAACTGCCGTGGCAATCATACCTGTGCGTACAAAACCGCAACTTCAATGAGCCCATGCAACTGGCGGCCCTTTACAAAGAAGGAATCGTCGACACCGGGGAACTGTTCTACTGCAACAGCCAATACAGGATGTCCGCCACCGACTATCGGCGGGATTACACGTACAACTACTACACCGACAGCGGCCGACACGAATGGGGCACGTATATTCCCGCCGGCGACTCGCACGTTCGGGCTTCTTACAACTACTGGATGTATGGCAAGCAGCGGCTCGACGATCTTCACGCCACCAAAGCCGTGACCATCGACAACCTCCAGCACTATGACGTTGTGCCGCATCGGAGAAACAGACAAACCCCCCTCGGCGTCAACGCCCTCTTTGCCGACGGCCATGTGAATTTCTGCTCCAATCCCGCCATCTTCGATGAAGCGTTGTGGAACCCGCAGGGCGACTGGAATTGGGAACGTGGTCCGGGAAACAACCGACCCGAGTTTGAAGAAATCCTCCGCCGGCTGTCGGGGTACTGATCTGACCCTCGCCGCGGGGCGCTTGAGAAAGCGCCTTCGGTTCGATTACTGGTTGACCCGGTCGAGCCAGTGTTCAGCGAATGTGACCAGATCAAGTTCATCAATTCTTCCGTCGGGATCGGCCGTCGGCGCCAAATCGCACCTGTCGTTCCAATTGGGGGATTGAGGAACCGCCGTTGTGCCCCAGGCGCGTGCAAGGACGGCGAAGTCCTGGAAGTCGACAACACCGTCGCCCGTGCCGGCGATGTCGCCGATGAGAGCCTGGGGAATGGGTTCGAGTTCCAAAGACGGTGAGACGTAGTCGCCGTGGAGAACCATGTTATATTCGCTGAAGAGATTCATGCCGATGATGCCGTCAAGCGTGCCGCCTTCAGGCGAAGCAATTTCGAGCAGCAGGACAGGAACGTTGGTGTAGCTCAGCCATTCGCCGAGCGTCGGGATCTCAAGTTTCTCAATATAAAACCCGGGAACATCCAAAGCCTCTCCCGTGACGCCGATGACCTCGGCGATAAAGTCCGGAGCGCCGGGATTCAGACCCAGTCGCGCACCGATTCTTTCTCCGACAACGGTCACCTGTGCACCGGTATCGAACATAAACCGATCTTTGTCGATGGCGTTCTTACCATGATTGTAGCAGTCGACGCTGCTGACGAAGAAGAGACTCTGGTAAGCCATGCCCGCGATAATGGAAGGGGTTCCCGGTCTGAAGATAAGATCGAAAATGGCTTCGAGGTCCAGGATGTAAGAGACGTAAATGGAACCACCGGGGATAAGGCGGAGGGGGACTTTTGTGCTGTATTCAGGAATGTTCCAGTCCCACGGGTCATAGCATTCGATTTTCGGCCCGGTGAAGGTTTCGCCCTGCCAGTTGACGGTGAGGGGAGTGTCGTTTCGTATGGACGTGGAGAAGTTAACGGCCATGGGAGCGCCGATGGCGGTGGGCAAATCGGGCGCACCGGGACCAGGGGTGTCGCCGACCAGGATCGAAACGTTGCTCTGTCCTACCATGCCGGAGGTGTTCAACACCAGGTTGGCCGGTTCGGCGGGACTGTTGGGTTCGATGGCGTCGAGGCCGTCGATGAAAATGGCCAGCGGCTCACTCACCCATGTATAGACTGAGCCGGTGACGCCGATGACTTCCGTCAGATTGGGAGTAAGCAATCCTCTCCTGAAGATGCCGAGTTTGTGCCCGGCCGCGTTGCCCATGACGTGTGAAGATGCGCCGGTATCAAAAAGGCCGATCACGAAGTTGTTGGGTTCATTGGTGAGCGGGCTGCCTGTAATACGCGTGTGCGTTTCCGCAATCATATCGCCTTCTTCGCCGCGCTTGCTCGTGGCGGTGACCGTAATCCACGGGACAAAGCCGTCGATGGGCGGCGAATCGATCGTGTTTGCAATGATGGCCTGACCGGCTGACCGCGTTTGGGGCCAATCAGACAAAGTCTTTTCCGCGGGGAGTTCCTTCCGGACCTTTCTCACCGGCATGTTTCTGTTGGATTCGTGCAGCGGCGGCTTCTTGCCGTCTGCATAGCGTATCGCCTTGATGGTTCTCTCTCCGCCAACTCGCACATTGACGGATTCTCGACGCCAGCCATCAGTTTCAGCACGCAGCGTTAACGGCCCCGACAAAAACATGCAAACAAGAAGGGTGCCAGTTTTGAAGATAAACGGCTTCTTTTCCATAAGGCCTACCCCGTGAGATCACCTGATCCGGCAGTGCATACAGGTCCGAAAAACCCACCCTTGCGCATCCGGCGCAGGTCGGTATCGATGAAATGATTATATCATAAACTGCGGCGGATCGCAAGATTATTGTCGCGATGCCCGTGTACCCGTACCCGCGGAAAACCTCCCGCCGTCCGCCGCTATATTCGCCCGCCTATTTCCGGACCTTAGGCAATTAATGTCGTCCTTTGAACGGTGACGGCAGTTATCGGACATACATGCCTGTTGCAGGTACGATCACCCGGCCGGAATTCTGATTAACCTGTCCTGTAACGCTGTCGATAACCCTCCCTGTTCTCGTAATCACGTAACAAGGAGCGATTATATGGGTATTCAGAACTGGTCCGACAACATTATCCTGGTGAATCTGGCTCAGGAGCCGCAACTGGGCGAGGAACTCATGACCGTCACCGGGATGGTGAAGGAAACACAGGACGTGGACGTCGTGGTGGATTTCGCCGATGTCAGTATAATCACCTCCTCCAGCATCGCCAAGCTGTTGAAACTCCGCAAGGCCCTGCTCGACTGCAACCACCGCCTGGTGCTGTCGTCCGTCAGCCGCAGAACCTACAGCGTCTTTACGGTAACGGGTCTCGAAGGTGTTTTTGAGTTCGTCGAGGACCAGTTCCTCGCACTGGCGGGGCTGCAACTGGTCGGCGGCTGAGCATCGCCTGCCCAGCGGTCCGGAACGCCCATTTCCAAACAGCTCCTTCTTGCACAAACTCCTTGACAGTCTCCGGCGTATGTGTATAATACACGGCGAATGAGATCGGCAAGCCGGCTGCCAAAGCCGCCTCTCGGCGGCTTTCGTACTCTGCTTGCTTGTGCCTGTTGACAGGACAAGAACAGATGGACGACCAGATGCGCGAACAGCTCCAGGAGCTGTTGGATTATCGTTTTCAAAACCCGGCTATCCTCGACGAAGCCCTTACTCACTCCTCGCTGGCCGATTCGCGACTGCTCAGCAACGAACGGCTTGAATTCCTCGGCGACTCAATCCTCGCCTTGGTCATCTGCAAAACGCTTTTCACGCGGTTCCCTGAATATCTCGAAGGCGACCTCACCAAGATTAAGAGCATGCTAGTTTCCCGAAAGACCTGCGCCTGGCTTGCCGCCCAGATGGGACTTCAGAATTTCGCCCACGTCGGCAAAGGCATGGAAAAGACACGGGCTATGTCCGGCTCCATCGCGGCCGGCATACTTGAGGCCGTGATTGCCGCAATCTGCCTCGACGGCGGCTTTGAGCACGCCGAGCGTTTTATTCTCCGCATCTACGGCCCTCTCATCGATCAGGCCGATGCCCAGCAGCACCAGGAGAATTTCAAATCGCTCCTCCAGCAGCATGCACAGCAGACGCAGAACCAGACGCCGCTCTACGAAGTCCTCGATGAGAAGGGACCCGACCACAACAAGTGCTTTGAAGTGTGCGTCGTCATTGCACGCCAGCGCTATCCCAGCGCGTGGGGCGTCACAAAAAAGGATGCCGAGCAGAAAGCCGCCAAGAATGCCCTTACCCGCCTCGGCCTGCTCGAAGCCGAAGACCGCACGGCTACTCGGTGATCAGTTTCACCAGGAAGATCATCGCCGCCCCCAGAAACACCATGAAGCCGCTCACCGTGCCGAAAAGAACCGCCACCTCTTTGGCGAACTTCAGCCCGAAAAGCACCCGCATTTTGGTCGCTTTGTAGACGACCGCAATCGCCAAAAGCAGCGGAAACATCCAAAGGACCGACGTCGGATCCGTAGGGATATGAATCGGATCGACAAATGCCGCCGCCAACATGCCCCAATCACCCGTCATCTTCTTCCTCTCCAATCATTTCACCCCGCCCGCAATAGGTCATATAAACCGCGCTGAGAATACACAGCAGATTCAGCAGCCCGGCAATGCTTGTATAAATCTGTCCTACATCGCTCGCCCGCCCATAGCTGACGTATTGCCGCTGCCCCGCTTCCGTCACCGCCGTCTCGGTCACATGCCCGATGAGCCCCACCGCCGGCGACGCCATCAACTGCGCTATATACCAGGGCTTGGCCCCGATGGGATCGACCACCCCGATCGAGCCCACGTACAAGCCCACCAGAAACGTCGCCGTAACCGCTACGAAGATAATCGCCGCGCGCCGCCGCTCTTTGATAATCAAATGACCTGCCCCGGGAACCGCCCACGCCGCAAGTCCCACCACGATCAGCAGCAGCCCGTGATCCACCTTCTTCTGCGTCGTCATCAGAGCGAAGCCTCCTCCGGCGCCGCGGCATCCGGCTCGTCCTGCTGAACCCAGTCAAACGCCATCCGTGCCAGGATATTATCCGGCTTGTAGTGAATTAACCCCAGGCTTTCGGAACGCGCCGCATTGATCTGCAGCGCCCTGATCGCCTTGGTCTGGCGATAATCGTCCTGTGTCACTTCTGTGCGGGTCAGGTCCTTCACCACGTAAAAAGCCGCCCCAGGCTCGAACGCCATGAGGGAATTGAGGTCCTTCGCCTCTTTCCGATTGTCACCCAACAGTGTGAAAAGCCGGTCGTTGAGATACTTCGCCTCGACCAGGTTCTGGATGTACGCCACGGCCATCGGATTGTCCGCAAAACGCTCCTGCATCTGCTCGATCTCATGCTGCGCCGTCCGCATACGATTGCTGAGTTTCTCGCTTCGCAGCCGCCTGGCCGCAAACGGATTCGCGTCGTTCTGCCTGGCGAATTGCTCGTTGTAGGCATCTACCGCCTCGGTCCACGTCTTTTCGGAAAGCAGTTGCACAAACGCCTGAGCACGTGATTGCGACGTCTCCATTGCCGCCAGCAGCTTGCAGTCATCCGCGACCTGCGTCCGCACCGAATGCACCGCGTCTTCGCTGGCGTCCGTAGCGTCCACCACCGCGCCCTGAATGCTGTAACGCACGTCCAGGTTCGCGGGCGTCTCCGCCTTGGCCGCATCCGTCACGCGAACCACCGCCAGCAGCGCGCCGAACCGATCGCGCAGCGGACCGATGTTCTCCCACATCCGCGGCTTGGCCACTTCGAACCTTCCAAGTTCGGTCACACCTAATTCATCGACCGAAAAAACAATCTTCGGCAATCCCACCGGAAGCCGGCTCTGCCCCTCCATCGCCAGTGTACCCAGATGCCGGTCGCCGGACAGGTGCTTCATGCTTAGCATACCCGTCTTGCCCGTGTGCACCGAAATCTTGAACTGTTCGCTGAGTTTTGAAGCAACCTTCGCGTAATCCACCGCTGCCGCCTGCAAGTCGGCGGACTTTGCACGCTCCATCTCCATGCCGGCAAAGCCCGCATCCGTCAACTCCATCGCGTTGTTGATAATGACATTCGCCAGCCGGTCCCGCCGGTCCTCGATCAGAATGCCCCGAATCTGCTCAGCCACCTCTGCATACGATTTTGAGACCTTCTTCGTCGGCGAATCTGGATTGTCGGGGTCCGTCTTGACCTCCTCCTGGAAAGAGGCGATATTCCGCGCAAAGTACCGCTCCATATCATCGGACGTCGGCTGCTGGATCAGCGCCTCCACGTCTTCATTGCTGATGATCAGGTACTCCAATTGCGCCCGCGTCGGCAGCTTATAACCGAAGCCGTAGGGATTCTTGTCCGTGACCTGCCCCTCGGCGACATCCTTGTACTGCTCGAACTGGGCCGCAAGCGTCGCCTCCGCAGGCTCATTCTGATCGGCCACAAAATCCGCTGCTGCAAATTTCACGAGTTCGGCACTGAGCCTCTCACCGCTGCGCCCGGTTGCCGCCCGAAGTTCGCCCGTAGTAAGCGACTCATTGCTGGTCACCATCTCCGCATAGGCCATCACCCCCAGGAGGTCCCCGAAGAGCCGCAGCACCTGGTCCTCCGGCATGTGATAATTCGTTATGACACTATCCAGAACTTGTGCCGCCTGCGGCCCTGCAATCTGCTGCTGCAGCACCATTTTGGCCTGGCTGCGGCTCACCGTGCACCCCGCCCTGCGCGCTTCGGCTCGAAGGAGAATCCAGTAAATCTCGCTCCGTCCGCGGGCCTGGTCGAAAAACGCGTCAATCTGCCGACCCGTCACATCCAGTTGTCCTTGCGCCATCGCCTGGTACATCTCCACGCTCGTCATCGCCGCGGCCTGTGCGTCCGGGAACAGAAGCTGACCCAGGAGCCGGGCCTTGAAGTCCGGAGACTGAAAAATCGTTTGCTTGTTTCGAAGCCATTCGGCGGCAAACAGCGAACGCAGCACCTTCAGCTCTGTATTTGCAGTGACAATGTCCGCCCCCGTAACACGCTCATCTTGCATATAATGGCCCGCGATCCCCCCCGGACCGCCCCCCATGTGCGTCAACAACTCCTGAAGCCCGTAGCCCCCTACGAAAGCGATCATAATCAGCACCACAACCACGGCCATGAGCTGACGATTATTTTTCCGCATCCATTTTACAAGATTCATTCTACCGCCTTTTTATTGGTCAATAACGCCATTTTCTCGAACTTAAGAAGCATAAGAGTATAGAAAGCCGCCAAACCTTTGCAAGAGAAATACTTCTGCGCTCAAAAACTTCTTCCAGGGGCCCCCGGGAACAAAGGAACTTGTTGAAAATATGCGCTTTTCAGGTATAATGTTCGGTTCGAAGGCGCATTTCCTTGTGGATGGTCGGCGCCCTCTTGACGATATAAAAGTGGCGCAAAGCCTTCGGATATGATTACCGAACAGGAGATGGAATGATGATTGAAGACCAGAAAACCACCACAACACTCGATAACGCCGACTGCCTTGAAGCCGTCATTGCGTTCAGATCCTTCAAGAACCTGATGTTCCTGCTCGCGCTGGTCTGCCTGATCGCGCTGCAGGCCATATTTTGGGCCAACTATCTGGGCTATATTGAAAAAGCCGACTGCCCGTGTCCGCAGGCCAAACCCGCGGCCGCCATGCTGTTGGAAACTCCCGTCATCGCGCTTGCCGCTGTGGGTGATAAGGCTCCAGTCTCCTGCGGCGGGTGCCCGATGGGCGGCGGCCAACTGGCAGGCATTTTCGCCGTCGGTTCTTTTGTGGACGCGGTCAAAAACCCGACGTGCGGGGATGCGATGGTGATCGTCGCCGTCCTTAATTACATCCTCTTTCTTGCCGTTATCCTCTTCAGTCTCGACCTCCTTATCACCCTCAAGATATCCATCGCCGGCCGGCTCGGCGGCATCAACCATATCTCCCGTGCCTTCCTGCTGGCTCTGCTGCTCGCCGTGCTCATCGTACCCTGGCAGGTCTGCCTGCCGAATACGGTTGTCGGGGCCATCTACACCCCGGAGGAACTCCTCTGCTCCGATGTCGTCCAATGCGACGGGCCGCTCTTCGATTGCATTTTCTACTTCGGCCGCTTCGTGGCCCTCTGGGCTATCGCCCTCATACTGCTCATCGCGGCCCAGGTCCGGTCTGTCCGCTGGTCAAGGGCAGTCATCCGCCGACTCGGGATTCTCAAGTAATACCTGAATGTCGACTCATATTCAAAAGCAGGTTGTAATACCTGCTTTTTTCTTGCGCCGGTGAGGCTGCCGGCCCAGGCGCAAACGACGGGACCCAAGCCCTTTTCGACGTCATTCGTCGCTGGGCCCGGGTCCGCATCCCACCGGTGGTGGTGGTCACATTGGTAACTACTGTATGTAAAGGCTACTTGCCTTTCTTATTTGAATTGTCCTTAACATTCTGATTCTTGTTGTTACCCTGGTTGCCCTTCTGCCGATAAATCTTTAACGTGTCGGATGCCTCGAAGGCCTCACCGTTGAGCAACGCCCCCTGCACAACAAGCGTTACGGTATCGGCAGGATGGTCCATCACCATCTTGGCAACGGAGTCCATATCGAAACGCACCACAAGCTCGTTGACGCGATTGAACTTTTTCGTCCAGACGGGCTCAAGCGTTCCTTCCAGCAGGATGCTGTCCACGTCTATTTCGTCGGACCCGTGACCGCCGAGCGTGATCGTGCAGAATAAGAACTTCTGCTGGCCGCGCAGGTTGATCACTTTGGGCCACAACCGCACATTGGCGCCCTCAGCTTCGCCGACATCCTCGACGAAGTATTCCGCCGCGCCGATGTCCACCGCAGCTCCCGACAGACGGGGATTGCCGTAAAAGTCCTTCTCGTCTTCCTTGGCCTGAGCGAGAGCGTCTGCGGCAAAGGCGCCATAGTCAGGATCCCCCGCGTCAATGCATAACGATTCCGCGGACAGGCGCCAGTCACCTTCGGTGAACATGGGATCGACCTCGATATTCCCAACACCCGAGAGGATCCTTTGAGGTAAAATATAAATGCCGCTGAGCAGCACGTTACAGTATGACATGTCAACGACAGTTGATAACGAGCCTGCACCGCCAACCAGAATTTCAGGTCCCTTTGTGGCGTTGTTGTTCCACAAAATGGTGCCGTAAATACCCATGTTCGTACTAGAACACCAGATTGCCCCAGCGTTGCCCGTACCGTAGTTGTCGGTGATCGTACAATGCCAGACCACGGGATGGCCTATGTTCAGGCTGTAAATCGCACCCGCCCCGTGGCTGGCCACATTGTTGCTGATAATGCAGTTCTTGATAACAGGACTGCCGCCCGTGATATAGATGCCCGCGCCGGAGGTCGCGCTGTTGCCCACCAGTTGGCATCTTTCAATAGTGGGAGAGGCGTTGGAGACAGCGATCGCCCCCCCCATCATTCCGGTGCAATTACGAATCACACAGCGGCTGATCGTGGGGGTGCTCCAGTTGTTTACGTAGACAGCACCGTTAGATGAGCGATTGCCGTTGATGATCGTCAGGCCCGCCAGGCCCGCCTCGGCCGTCTGCCCGCCCTGGATCACAAACGCGCGTCCGGCGCCCTGGCAGTCGATCACTGTCGCAGCGACCACTTCGGGGTCGTCAGGATCGGCGCTCCGCACCAAAATGTTTTTCACTCCGAAATCGACATTCAGGTAACCGGGCCCCGAGTACGTCCCCGCGGCCAGCTCGATCTCGTCGCCGGATTTACAATCGCCTCTGTCAATCACCGCCTGAAGCGTGCCGTCGGCGGGCACATAGAACGTCGTGCCCCATGCCGTGCAGCCAACCGCGGCCACCACTGCAACCAAGCTCATATTCAGCATCTTCATATTCAGCCCCCTTAAGTATGGACTCTTTTCTCTCTTTGATCCAATGATTCAACGGACCGCTATAGAATTACTTCATTGTACGTTTTTGAGTCATAGTGCAGAATGATCTCGGGTTCAAAACCCGCGGGCACTTCCGTAATCCCCGACCGGTTAAAGAACAGGTCGCTGTTGCCGCTCAGCGTCATAGGGGTATCGGCGTAGTTGACCACCGAGCCGGCGATCGTTCCGCCTGCATTGCCGAAGAACTCGATGCCATTGGCGGCAATCACACCGTTGAGCGTATCGAAGTTGCCCCCGAACGCCGCCTTAAAGCCGGGCGCCATTACAAACGTGCCGGTTTCCTCACGCAACCCGTCAAATTGAGAATCCGCGGGTAATTCGGAAACCGAACGGCTGTCCACGGTCCCCAGGAAGATCAACTGGTTGGTGCCGGAGTCGTCGTACATGCTGCCGTCGCCCACAATCACTCCGGTGATATTGCAATTTCCTGAGAAGACCACGACATTAGGTGTTTCAATGAACACCACGCCATTGAGGATTGTATTTCCGGAGAAGTGAGGATTGGTGCCTGCGGCGATCCGCACATTCGTGTAGCTCGTACCCAACACCGTATCGGCAGTAATCACGTCGCCGCCGGTCAGGTACTGCTCGAAGTGGCTCGTATTGGGCACGGGGAATTCCGTGGGAGGCACACCGGTCGTAACGTGATTATCGACGGCCGCCTTACCGGTCTCCCCGCCGATACCCGCCTGGCCCCCCTGGAGCGTCACCACGCCGTCGGGATTGGTCACCTTGACTTCGCCGGCGATCTGAGAATTGCCGATGATCGACAACACGTTAGTGCTGTTTTCGCTCTCGATATACACATCCGCCTCCACGGCGATGTTCGTGCCGTCCAGTTGGATATTACCCGAAAGCTGCAGAGGCCCTTTGGTCGCCACGCCGTAATCGAAGACCGACTCCAGGCGCACGCCGAAAGTATAATTGATGTCGACGGTTCGCGTCAGTTCCCCCGAGATCCCTGTCACCAGAATACGAAAACGCTCGTTGCTGATAGGCTCTAATTGGGCATAGAACGACGTGCCGTCGGAACTGTTGAGCGTAATGGGGTTGTTCTCACCTAATGCCACGTTAGCCGCCAATTGACTGCTCATAACGGCAAAGCGGTCCGTTGTCGAGCCGGGCATTGCCACGCGACCCATCCAGTAGCGCATCACTTCGACGCCCGAAAGCGCGCTTCCAAAGGCCCGATTGGCGTCTCGATGATTGTCGGCCACCTTCACGTTGCGCGACGATACCGTCAGCATCGTAAAGGCCATCGACGAAAACAACACCACGAAGATCAGCGATAAGAACAGCACCATTCCGCGGCGACTCGTGCAACGTTTGCAATTTCTGTGGTCCATCATAATCACCCCCGTGTTTAATCTCTGCAAGCCCGGCAGGGTATGCAGTCACTGTTCACAACTAAATTATAACAAAGGATGGCCCCCGAGGATGCAAAATAAACTTAATCTACATACTTCTGCAACTTACGCCCCATAATAAGCTCGATTGTCAAAGCCCTTGTGTACCTGAAAAGCGGATGCAAAGATTTCATGAAGGCAGCCGCCTCCCCCCTTTGGCATGCAAGGCGCCGACTGAAAAACCGGCGCAAAGAAATAGCGTCTGAGTCAACCAGGAAACAGACGGCATTCACATCGATAGGCGAAGCCCCCCGAACTTGCCGTTGCAGGGGGCGCACATGCAGACGATCGCAAACAGCCTCATTCATGAGCTCCATTTTCGTCCTCACCTTCTTCTCGATTCAAGTCCGCCGTCAGATCGCCTGACTGCCAGGCGTTTCGTTGTACGTACTCTTGACCGCCTGAATCACAATAGGCGCCGTAATGCCGCTGGGTAAGCGAAGTTCGGGATCGGGCGTAATGGTGACTTGACCCACAATGTTCCCGAAAGACTCGCTGCCGCCGTCTTCACTGTCGCCGATGTTGGTGACGTAGCCGCTGGCGAATGCGCTGGTGTCGTACATGGAAATAATAGTGCCGCGGATTTCCGCATCGCCGTAAACGTCCACAATGCCGCCGATGACAACGCCTTTGATAATGTTATTGCTGGTTTTACCGACCTGGGCGGTGCTGCCGATATTGACGTTAAAGTTCGGGGCCAGCACCGTTGCTTCCTGAATGCTTGAGGTGTTATTGAAAGTGGATTGCCCCGTAAAGGTTAACGCATTGCGCCTCCACCAGCTCGCATCATTCGTACTGGCGGGTACGTCGGTGACAATCACGCCGTTAAAGGTGCAGTTCTCAAACCGGATGTTGTTTGTGTAGCTGGCGTTATTCGTGTAATTCGACCTGGTCTCAACAAACAGAACACCTTCAAACGTGCAGTTCCTGAACAGGGCGTGCTGACCCTGAGGCACACGCACGTCTGAAAGTGTTTTGTTTTCGTAGACTCGGCGGCTGTATTTATAGCTGCCGCCGCTGGACCGCGGTTGTGTGTAGTCGCCTTCGGCGTGGGGAAAATACTCCGTTGCAGTATAATCATGTGTGCCGATGCTGCTGCTGCACATCAACTTGTAGTCGCTGGTGTCATACTCTTCGGCCCGCATGCCCGGCATATTGCCCCTGAAAGGCACCTCATAATCAACACCTTTGTGGTAGCCTTTTACCGCATCATTGGTGCTGTAAATGCGATCATTATAGTCCCTACAGATGCGTTGGCCGTTTTTGTCGTAAACAGGATTGAGGTTTTTGTCCAGCAAATATCCGCCGTCATCAACAGGCCCGTAAGAACCCAAAACGGGGTTGCCCAGGCTGTCATATACGGGCACGCCGAACTCAAACATGGGTTTATCGTTGGCGCCGAGTGTTTCCATTTGAATGCCGCTGGCCTGGAAATCCTCAAGCGAAATGACCGTGTTGATCGTCCCTAAAACAGCGGTGCCGGACGCGGTCTCGATACCGGGTCCAACGTCGGGGCGGTTCCAGGTGCTGAACAAAGGCCCGTGTACAATGCTGTTCTGATCCAGCCAGATGCGCCCGCGACTGGCAACGGCGTAACTCAGCACGTCGGCCTGCTTGCCCATTTCAAAATCCATCGTGATCTGACGGACCGCCGCACCGTTTCTGCCATAGGCGCTCATCTTGATCGTCGTTGGATGGCTGTCGTAACGATAGAACCGAATGGCAAGCTGCTCAGCCCCGGCCCCATACGTGGCCCAGTCCGTCACGATCTCCTGGCCGCTGCCGCCGGCGTCCGTGAACGTCCGTGATGCGGCCACTTTCAATCCGCCGATATCGGCGCCGGAAAGCGCACTCGAAAGGCGCGCCCAGATTACCCCGGCTTCCACGTCGCTGATCGTGTTGCGGCCGGTGGCGAACGTGGGCGTCTTGGCCACCACGTACCTGCCTAACTCCATCGCCGAAAATGCACCGCCCATCGCCCCGTTGGTTTGATGATGGTTCTGCGCTATCTGCGCATTGGCCACGGACATTCTCGCAAATAATAGTCCAAGCGATGAGAACACCGCAATGAATAACATGCAAAGAATCAGCACCATTCCACTGCGCTTTGCACGTTTCTCTTGCGTACCCATCGTCTTACCTTCGGTAACAGGAATTGTTTCGAGTCACCCAAAGTATAAGAAATATTCGGACGCAGTATCTTGGAGATGAGGATGGTGCAGACAATTAATTGGCTTGCCGACGGCGACAGCACAGAAGACCTATAAAACCGGTCCAGGCCCCCTGTCAGGTGACGTCCTGCTCAGCATGAAATGAACTCCGGGTAAACGGCGACGCCATGACCCAACTGAACCCGAGAGATTTCGCCTTTTCGGCCCACCACGCAAACCGCTCCGGCGTCACATACTCGGCCACCTCCACCGACTCTTTCGACGGCCGCAGGTACTGCCCCATCGCAACGCGGTCGCACCCCACCCCGCGCAGGTCCGTTAATACCTGCACTACCTCCTCCTCCCGCTCGCCTAAGCCCAACATGATGGACGACTTGGTCTGCACGTCCGGCCATGCCACCTTTGCCTTGGCCAACAGCCGCAGCGACCGCCCATAATCGCCCCCCGGCCGAACCCGGGCGTACTGCGACGGCGCCGTCTCCACGTTATGCCCGAACACAAACGGAAGCGCATCGGTCAGGATCGCGATCGAATCATCCTGAGAATCCCGAAAATCCGGCACCAGAAGTTCGAACTGCAAGCCCTCTACCTCTTGCCGGCACCGCGTGATCACGTCTCGAAAATGCCCCGCCCCGCCGTCGGCCAAATCGTCCCGATCCACGCTCGTAATCACGAGGTATTTCAGCTTCAACTGTCTCGCCAACTCCGCCACCCGCCGCGGCTCATCCGCATCCGGCGGCAGCGGCCGACCCGTACCAACCGAGCAGAAACGGCAGTTTCGCGTGCACACGTTTCCCAGGATCAGCACCGTCGCCGTGCCTCGCCCCCAGCACTCGCCGCGGTTGGGACAGTTGGCGTTCGTGCAGATCGTCTCCAACCCCAGATCCGACACCATCCGCGCCGTATGCCCGAACGTCTCGCCCGAGCCGATCCGCCGCTTCAGCCACTGGGGCAATCTTCGCTCAACACTCATACTTGACCAGTTCCTCACTTGAAAACGCCTGTACGCATAACCGGGCCAGCCTCGCCTTTGCTTCGGGCATCGACACCTCCCCCCCCGACAAGGCCGCCGCCGAAGTCATGCAGACCCCCTCCAGCCCGCACGGCACGATATGCTCGAAAACCTTTAGATCGTTGCACATGTTAATCGCCATCCCGTGCAGAGTCACCCACCGCTTAACCTGCACGCCAATGGAGCCGATCTTCTTTGGCCCCACCCACAGGCCCGGATAGCCTTTGCGGCGCCCGGCCGCAATGCCATAGTCCGCAAGCAGCCCTATGCCGATCGCCTCCAACTGCCGCACATATTCGGTGATCCCCAACCCCAGCGATTTGAGCTTCATGACGGGATATACGACAATCTGCCCCGGATTGTGCGCCGTTGTTCCGCCGCCGCGTCCCACCCCGACCACCTCGACACCCTGCTCTTCCAATTGCGCAGTGTCCGTCAAGAGCCGATTCTCGGTCTTCCTCGCCCCCAAAGTGATCACCGCAGGATGCTCCACAAGCAAAATGGTGTTCTCAACCGCATCCGCCTGCCGCCGCTCGCACAGTTCAAACTGCAGCGCAAGGGCCTGACCATACGGCATCAGCCCGCAATCTCGTATAACCAGGGCCGCGGCCCCGGATTTTCTGTTACAAATCGCCTCGTTCATCGACTACAATTATAACACAAACCCAACCGGGCGGCCACCGTACGGTTTATGCACCGCGGCCGATAACCAAAAGGACCGAATATGCTCAAAATGTGGTGGAAAATCGTCGTCAGCGCCGTCTGGATCATCGGCGGCCTGCTTTCGTTTTTCTTTTTCATCGAGATTCTCCGCGCCTACCAGACGCTTCGCGGCTTTCACCCGGCCGCCGCGTACATCTTCGTCATTGCGCTCGCCTGTCTCACGATCTGGGTATTCTGGTATTTCTTCTCCGCCCTGATCTCCAGCCCCCGTGTGCTCATTCCTCCACCCGTCGGCGACCTCGAAAAGGCCTCGCCTCACCAGCTTAGGCGATACGCCGTGTATCTCGGCAAATACCTCAACCGCCTCCGCAGCAACGCCGTTTTGTCTCCCGGCGAACGCCAAATGGCCGCTGACGCCATCGCCGCCCTTCATACCGCCCGCAAAACGCTGTTCGACCGTACAACGCTTCTCGCCGCCGTCAACCGCGCCGAAGAAGATGCGGTCAAGCCCCTCCTTGACACCATCGACGCCCGCGCTCTCCGCCAGATTCGCGATTCCATGCGCGACGTTATGGTCGGCGTCACACTCAGCCCGTACAAGGCCGCGGACCTCCTTATCGTCCTCTATCGCAATCTCGTCATGATCACCCGGATCATACACGTCTACAACGCCCGCCCCCGCTTCCGCCAGCAGCTCAGCATCTACGCCGATATCGTCCGGGTCATCGCAACCGTCAACTACATCAACATGGGCAAGAACCTCATCGAAGGCCTCGGCTCGCGTGTCCCAGGTATCGGACGCTTCGTCGATGACATCGCCCAAGGCATGGGCGCAGGCTTCATGACCACCATCGTCGGCCACGCCGCAATGGACCGCTGCCGCGCCTTTCGCCCCTGGAACGAACGCCAGGCAAAGGACAGCCTGAGCCGTCGCGCCGCCGCCTTCTACGGCGACGTAAAAGACACCTTCTGGGTCGACGTCTGGCCCGGTATCCGCGCCCGGGCCGGCGCTGCAGCAGGCGACCTCAAAGACAGAATCGCCTCCGCACTCGACGAAACAGGCAACGCCATCGGCTCCTGCATAATGGCCCCCGTAAACGGCGCCGTCTACGCCACAAAAGCCGCGGGCCGCGCCGCCACTTACTCGGCGCGGGGAATCATTGGAATACCTCGCATCTTCCGTCGAAAAAAGCCCCCTACCGGCGTTTCGTAGGGCCAATCACTGCGGGCTCAATTATAAACGCCACGGCGGCCGCATGGGCTTGCTTAACATCCTTGCCGCTTGTTCGTCGCCGATGATCTTCTCCGTCTCCGGGTCCCAGCGGATTTTGCGCTTCAGGAGCATTGCGATGTTGGCCACGAGGCACAGCGACGTTGAGCGATGCCCCACCTCCGCCGGCGTGATTGTTTCGGCGCGGCTCTTGATGCAGTCCAGGAAATTGCGATGATGGTTGTTGCTCTTGTACAGCCTGATCTCATTGGGCCCGATGACGGAATCCTTCAGCCCCTCCGGACTGCATGTAAATGAATTGTAAGTCGCCTCAATCCACCCATCCGTCCCCTCGAACCGTGCGATGACCGGGCTGTCGCTCGTCTGGCAGATCAGCTCCACCCCGCTCGCATACCGCGCCCGAAATGCCACCTTCGTCGCCGTATCGAAGAGCCCGTCCGTCGGCCACTCCGAGGCCATGTCCTCGAACTCCACCGGGCCGGTGCGGTCCGTCCCGAGCGCCCACTGCACGATATCCAGCGCATGGACGCCGAGATTGGTCGTCTGCCCGCCTGAGTAATCCTGCACAAACCGGAACGTGTAATGCGTGCGGTCCCGGTGATACGGCACGACCGGCGCAGGCCCCAGCCACATCTCCCAGTCGAACCCCTTCGGAATCGGCATCGAGTCCCCCTTCTGCGCCGTCGACGTGCGGTTATTCGCGCCGATATACGAAATCACCCGCTTGATCTCGCCGATCCGCCCGTTGCGAACCAGTTCGCACACCTGCCGCAGATGCCCATCCGCGGACCGGTGGTGCGTCCCCGTCTGAAACACTACATTGCTCCGCTGCGCCGCCCGCACCACGGCCCGCCCCTCCGCCACAGTCAGCGTCAGCGGTTTTTCGCAATAGATATCCTTACCGGCCCGCGCCGCTGCAATCGCATGGATCGCATGCCAGTGATCCGGCGGAGCGATCATCACCGCGTCGATATCCTTGCGCCCCAGCAGTTCGCGGAAGTCGACGTACCCGTCACATCCCTTGAACGTCCCGGACTCCCGCTGTGCGGCATAGTGTTTGTTAACCCGCTCGATAGCCGGCTCGCGACCTAACCAGCCGCCTTTGTTATACCAGTGACCGTACCCGTCGCTGCCCGTCTCCGGATCGCACACCGCCACCACCTGCACGTCGGCGTTGGCCAGAAACCCCATCATATTGTTCGTGCCCATGCCCCCCACGCCGATGCACCCCATCACAATGCGCTCGCTCGGTGCATTTGCCCCGAACACCGAGCCCGGCACAAGGTACGGCAAAGCAACCGAACCCGCGGCGGCCCGAACGAATGTACGGCGGCTTACGCCCTTCGACTTGCTCGAAATTGACTCCGTCATGCGGCCATCTCCTCAAATTGTGATTGCAGCTTATTCAGGCTGCCCGGTGCACACAGGATCAAACGGATTGCCGCACGCAAGCCACGACTGGGCCCACGCCAGCAATTCCTCCGGGCCCAGCAACCCTTCGCCCCAGCCCGCGGCGAACAGCCCAAAGTCATTGAATTCAACATAGCAGTTGCCGTCAAGGTCGCCCGCCACGGGTCCCTGGCATTCATAAATAGCAAACAGCACGTCCGTTGTATCACTGAGCCACGGGGAATCCGCGTCCAAAATCCTGATCCGGCACTCGGCCGAATTCACGGCAGGCACCGTCCAGTCATACGCACAGCCGCCGGACACAGCGCTGTCCTCGATCGCCGTCCAGGTCGCCCCGTCATCGATGGAGTAATCCAGGAAGTAACTGCCCTGGCAATCGCCCGCCGGATCCGTCCACGCGATGGTGTACGTGGAACCGGCGAGCAGAAACGCCTGTTCAACCTCATGCATCACGGGGGATGCGCCTGCAGGAACCCCATCAATAATCAGGCTGGCTTCGTAGATAGTCGCCGCCGGATGCAGCAATGTAACGCCGCCGACAACAACCAGCTTGGATCTGACATGGAAAACAAGCTCGGCCTGGCCGTCCAGAAGAATACTCCAGTCGGTTCCGCCGGGGCAATCAAAGGACTGTTCAACGGAAAAACCGTCGCTGTATGGTCCAACCGTCGTCACGCAGCTATCCGACGCGGGATGCTCCACGAAAAACTCGATAACACCGGGAATTTGATAGTAAGGAAAGACAGGCCGCTCAATGCCGTCACCACACCCAAGGCCGGAACTGATGCTCCCCGAACACTGAATCTTAACGGAGTGGATCTCGCTAAAAGCCGCCCCCAGGTCGACGCTGACGACATCCGAGCCGGGATACCTGCCAACAAGACCGACCAGCTCCGGCAGCGGCCATGTCACGACCTCCGCCCGGACAAAATAACCTCCCCACAACAGCGACACTAACAAAGCAGAGCAGATTTGTCTTTTCATGTGTACCACCCTTTCTCCAATTCCCAATCAGCATATTCAGAGGCAAAGCGGAGCAACAGTGTAACCCGGCGGACAGCAAATGTCAACACGAATCTTCGGACCTCATGTGTCTGGTTCCGTTCCGCCTCGCCATCAACTCCCACGCAACCGCAAACAGCACAAGCCACGGAACCGCATAGAAGAGCCCGTAAGCCCAGCCGAAATACAAGGCGAATACCCGCGGCCCCCCGTCGGCCTGCAGGCGGTCAAGTAACTCGGCCGGCGGATCCCCCGCGTACCCCTTCACAATGTCGTACAGGTGCTCGAAATGGAAATACACCATCGCGTTACCGGAAAACCAGGACACCACGCAAAGGGTGAACAAAACCTGCCACCACCCCACGGCCCTGAAACGAAAGAACCGCAGCCACAGAAGAATCGGCAGCCCCGCCCAGAAGACCGCCAGCGATACGATGTACAAAACATGATTCACGATGCCTACCGTAGCACAGCAAACCTGTATCGTCAAGGTGATTCGATCCGGTACAGGCGGCTCTTTGTTCTCACGAAGATGGCCTTGCCCGAAACCGCCGGCGACGCCATGCAGCCGTCGTCGAGCTTGCTGGTCGCCAGGTGCTCGTATGTGCGTCCCGGCCGGAACACCGTCGCGTTGCCATCCTGATCGAAGATGTAAACCCGCCCGTCCGCATAGACCGGCGACGCCGTCTGTTTGCCTTTGAGCCGCTCCTTCCAGATCACCTCCCCCGTCGCCGCGTCAAAGCACATCAGCATGCCCACGTCGCTCACTGTGAACAACAGGTCACCCACAAGCAGGGGCGACGGCGTCTGCGGCAGCGTCTGTTTGGCCGTCCATCGAATATGCGTATCCGTCACGTCGCCCCGCCCGTCAGCAGCCACCGCATACAACTCGGTCCGCCCGAAGCCCGTAAGAATGTACGCAATGCCGTTGCCGTAGACCGCGCACGCAGCATTCGAAAAGCCCGGATAGCGCACCTTCCATATCTCCCGTCCGTCCCGCGGATCGTACCCGTACGTCGACCGCGCCCCAATGCTGATCATCTGCGTTTCCCCGCCGACCTCGATAATCAGCGGCGTCGAATACGCCTTACGCAGATCGCCGTTGTCGAACGGCTTGCCGTCATCATCCAGGTCGTTCCATTCGGTCGTGCGGTCCGTCTTCCAAACCGTCTTGCCGGTCTTCTTATCGAGCGCCACGAGGTACTGTACGTCCACGCCGTCCATCGTGACGATCAGCATGTTTTCGAACAGGATCACCGATGAGCCCGGCCCGCGGTAATGCCGGCACGGCAGGTCCGTCCGCTCCCACAGCACCTCGAACGTCCGCGTGTCCAGACACGCCGTGCCATAGCTTCCGAAATGCACGTACACCCGCCCCGCCTCAATCGTCGGCGAAGGCGAGGCATAGCCATTCACGTTATTGCCCAACGGCTCCGGCTCGTCACAGTGAAACAGCCGCTTATTGAGCAGCACCTCACCCGATTCGGCGTCGACGCAGATCACGAAATAATCGCGGCCGTCCGGCGTCGCCGTCGTCAGCCACACCTGGCCGTCCAACACCACCGGCGTCGACCAGCCCCGGTGCGGGATGGCGATCTTCCAACGAACGTTCTCCGTCTCGCTCCAAACCAGCGGCAGCGGCGCCTGCTTTTCCGCGATTGACACAACATGCCCGTCCCCCCGCGGACCGCGAAACTGCGGCCACTCTGCCCGCACCGACGCCTGCGCCAAAAGTAAAACCGCAATGATCCAAATCAACCTTCTTTTCATCACACCGCCTGCGTCTGGGATATTCAAATTTCAAGTTGAGATTTGCTTTACGATTTAGAGCTTCGACAGCTACTTCCGCGGCGGTACATGCAGACTGATCCCAAAGGCATCTTCCCATGCTTCCTTGAGCACCTCCGATACCGTCGGATGCGGGAAGCACACTTCCGTAATCTTCTCCTTGCTGCCGATCAGGGCCCGCGCCGCCGCGATCATCTCCGTCACTGTCGCCCCAACCATCGTCACGCCCATGATCTCATCGTCGGCCGCATTGCGAATCACCCGCACCTCGCCGATCCCTTCGTTATGGGCCACGCTCCGCCCGTTCGTCCGGAAGTTCGCCTTGCCGACGTACGTCTCGATTCCCATCTCGGCGCACTTCTTTTCGCTCCGCCCCACCGACGCCACCTCCGGAAACGTATACACCGCCCGCGGCACCAGGTAATAAGGCCCCATCCGCTCATCTTCTCCGCAGGCATTGGCGGCCGCAACCTCCGCCTCCATAAATGCCCCGTGCGCCAGATACGTCGTTCCCACCGCATCACCGATTGCGTACACATCCGGCGCGCTGGTTTCCAACTTTTCATTGACGGCAATTGCCGGCCCGCTCAGCTTCAGACCCAACCCCTCGATCGTTTCCTTGTCGCACACCGCCCGCCGGCCCACCGCCACCAACACCTTTTCGGCGTCCAGCACGGTCCCGCTCGCTAACGACACCTTAGCCCCCCCGCCGGCCACCGCGACGCCCGTTACCTTTTGCCCCGCCATGGAATCAATGCCGATCTTCTTCAATTCCTTCGTCATCAGCGCCCCGACCCACGCATCTTCATTCGGCAGCAGACTGTCCAGCGCCTCCACAATCGTCACCTTGCACCCGACCGCCGCGTACACGCACGCCATCTCGCAGCCGATGATGCCGCCTCCGATAATCACCATCGACGCCGGTATGGCATCGAGTGAAAGCGCCTCGGTGCTGCTGATGATCGTCCGCCCGTCGAACGGAAACGACCCGATCTCGATCGGCACCGACCCCGTCGCCAGAATCACCTTTTTCGCCATGATTTCTTCCGACCCGCCGATCCCGGCGATCTTTACCTTGCCGCCCGGACCCACGATGCCGCGTCCCTCATACACCTTCACGCCGTTCGCCTGCAGCAATCCTGTCACGCCCTTGCGGAATCCCATCACGATGGCATCCTTGCGCGACTGCATCTTGCCCCAGTTCGCCTTCACCTCGCCGAGCTCCAGCCCCATCAGGCTTGCATGCCTCGCCAAAGTCAGAAAGTGAACCGACGCCAGCAGCGCCTTCGACGGAATGCACCCTGTGTTCAGACATGTCCCCCCCATATCCGCCTTCTCCACCAGCGCCACCGATGCCTTCTTCTGGGCACACCGAATCGCCGCCGCATAGCCCCCCGGTCCGCCGCCAATCACCACAACATCAAACGCCGCCATAATCTTCTCCAAAAAAGTGGCATGGGCTTCCTGCCCATGATTCGTGCTAAGGCCATCTTGCCCGTGTGCCTGCCAACAGACACATCAATTCTAAACTTTCAGACCCTCAATTCGAATTACCCGCCCCCGCTGAAATCTGAAATATTTACTCAGTCTACCGCAA
>JACZKQ010000115.1 GCA_014859965.1 Phycisphaerae bacterium | reverse complement strand
TCATTCGCCGATTCCATCCTCAGCGGAACCGTCACCACCGGGTCCGGTGTCCTCGCCGGTGACCGCAACACCGGGACTCCTCTTGAGCAGGAAGCCCTTGTGCAGGTGTGTGTCACATGGAAAAATCTCAAAACCGGACGTTTGATGCTGGACAATCAAATCGTCTACGCCTCCGCCGGTTATTCCGCCCGATTCCTGCAAGCCTCAAGAGCCGCAGGGAACGGCTCCAGCGCACGTTCGAAGATGCCCAGGCTGTACGCGATCACAAGACCGTAATTCGTGACGGGCACCCCCGCCCGCCGGCACTGCAGAATCCGGCTCAGCATCGTGCGGCGATTCCACATGCACGCGCCGCAGTGGATCACCAGCCGGTACGGCGACAGGTCCTCGGGAAAGTCCTGCCCCTGTACCGTGGTGAAGTTCAGTTTGCCGCCGACGTACTGTGTCAGCCACCGCGGGATCTTGACGCGCCCGATATCCTCGCCGATCGGATGATGGCTGCACGCCTCCGCCACAAGGACGTTGTCGTTGGGTTTGAGTTTCTCGACGGCCGTCGCCCCGAGCGCCTGCGTGATCAGGTCGCCCTTGAAACGGGCGTAGAGCACCGAAAAGCTGGTCATCCAAACCTCCGGCGGCGTGTCCGCGGCTACCTTTAGGAACGCCTGCGAATCGGTCACGACAATCTTTGGCGGTCGCTTGAGATTGTCCAGTGCCGCGCGCAGTTCGCGCTCCTTAACGACGATACACAGGCCGTCGCTGTCAAGCAGGTCGCGAATCGTCTGAACCTGCGGAAGAATCAGCCGGCCCCGGGGTGCTTCCTTGTCAATCGGCACCACCAGCACGGCCGTCTGACCGGGACCCACAATATCGCCCACAATCGCCGGGCTGTCGATGAAATCCGCCGGCGCCATATCCAGCAGTACCTGCCGAAAATCCAGGATGCCCTCGTTATGCAGGCAGCAGGTGCTGACGGTCCGAACATCTGCGTCCTTCAGCCGGGCGACGGTCTCCGCCGCCGGCCGAGCAAGATCGCTCTTGTTGAAGACCACGGCGACCGGCAGCCGCCGCCCGATCAATTCCTCCAGCAGCCTGTCCTCGAAATCCGTCCAGCCGCCGTCCGTGACGATGACCGCAACATCGACGCGGTCGATGGTCTTGCGGGTCCTGTCAATCCGCAGTTGGCCCAGCGCCCCTTCGTCGTCGATCCCCGCCGTGTCGATGAAAAGAACGGGACCGACCGGCAGCAGTTCCATCGGCTTCTCGACCGGATCCGTCGTGGTGCCGGCGACTTCGGACACGATCGACACCTGCTGACGCACAATAGCGTTGAGCAGGCTCGACTTGCCGACGTTGCGTCTGCCGAAGAGACCGATATGGAGGCGAAGACCTTTCGGGGCGGCCTGTGTCATGCGTTCACTGCTTCCTGAAACCGAGCCGGCACACCGCTTCGGGGCTGATCAGCTCGTCAAACTGTTCATTAGTCAAAAGCTTCTCTTCGGTTACGACCTGCCGGACGGTTTTGTTTTCCCGACGCGCCTGCTTGGCGATCTCCGAGGCCTTCTCGTACCCCAGCCCGGCAACCAAAGCCGTAACCGCGGCCGTCGAGTTCTCCACGTGCTGACGGCATTTCTGTTCGTCGGCCTCGATGCCTTCGATGCACAGCCGCCGGAAGCTGTCGCAGGCCCCCGTCAGCAGGCCGATGCTGTCTAACAGGTTCACGGCGACCAGCGGCAGAAAGGCGTTAAGCTCCAGATGGCCCGCCCCGCAGGCCTGCGCGATGACGCCGTCGTTGCCCGCAACCTGCATGCCCGCCTGGATGACCGCCTCGCAGATCACCGGGTTGACCTTTCCCGGCATGATCGACGACCCCGCCTGGCGGGGGGGCAGGCGAATCTCACCGATCCCCGCGTCCGGCCCGCTGGACAGAAACCGCAGGTCGTTGCCGATCTTGATCAGCGATACGGCGCACGCCTTCAGAATGCCGCTGACTTCCGCAAAGACGTCGGCATTCTGCGTACACTCATAGAGGTTCTCGGCCCGCGCAAAACCGATGCCCGTCAGGTCGCGCAGCGTCTCGACGACCCGGAAAATGTACTGCCGGTCGGCCGCCAGACCCGTGCCGACAGCCGTGCCCCCGAGATTAACGACACGCAGACGCTCCACACATTTGTAAACGCGCCAGCGGTCGCGGTTGATCGCCTCCGCATAAGCGCTCATCTGACGCCCTAACGTGGTCAGCACCGCATCCTGATACTGCGTGCGGGCGACCTTCACGACATGGGCGAACTGCTTCTCTTTCTGCTGAAACGCCTCCTGCAGTGCCACGAGCGTTTGTTCGAGCTTCCCAATCCCGACAATCGCCGCCAGTTTGAGCGCCGTCGGGTAGGTGTCATTGGTCGACTGATAACGATTGATATCGTCGGTCGGCGAGACGCACTCATACCGCCCCAACGGCTTATCCAGCAGTTGCAGGGCCCGGTTTGCCAACACCTCATTGATGTTCATGTTCAGGCTGGTGCCCGCGCCGCCCTGCATCCCGTCGACGACGATGTGCGCGTCAAGCCCCCCCTCGCTCATCTCACGGCACGCCTCCAGCATCGCTTCGGCCTTCGCCGCCTGATCCTTCCAGACCCCCAACTCCCGGCACGTACTCAAACAGGCAAGCTTGACGCTGCCGTAAGCAGCGATCATCTCAGGCGGAATCGGTCGCGTGCGAAACGGAAAGTTCTCCACGGCACGGGCCGTGTGAATCCCCCACAACGCCCCCGCGGGAACGTCCATAGTGCCTAACAAATCAGATTCGGTTCGCATCAACGCATTCATCGCCGGCATTCTAACAGAAAACCCCTCCTCGTCCACCCCGCACTTGTTCACAAACGGGCAGGTGCATTCTCCGGATGTCCGCATCCCAAACCCAACATGCGGCGACAATGGAGAGCAAAACCGGTTGGGCAGAGGCCAAAATCAGGAGCATCTGTTCGCCGGGGGGGGGATTTTGGCCTCTGCTCTGAAAAGAATCACGCGGCGGACTCCATGCGTGTCGCGGTTACCTTGTAGCCCAAGCTTTCCAAA
>JACZKQ010000114.1 GCA_014859965.1 Phycisphaerae bacterium | reverse complement strand
ACGGTAACCACCGCCGCCGCCGCCGCCGCGATGGGGCCGGTCGCCTTCAGCCTTGGCTTCAGCGACCCGAATGGTCCGGCCGCCGACCTCCTGGCCGTCCATGGCGGAAATGGCTGCCTGTGCTTCCGCTTCGGTGCTCATTTCCACGAACCCAAAGCCCTTGCTGCGGCTCGTTGCACGATCCATGATGACCGTGGCGGTCTGCACCGAACCATGTTCGGCAAACCACGACTCGAGCATCGCATCATCCACATCATAACCGAGATTTCCAACATACAACTTCTTACCCATTGACATTCTCCATACAGGAATCCGTGATCCGCCGTGCCGGCCGGACCTTGCTATAAGAGGGCAGTACGCTGCCCGTACGATACATTTCTGGATGGGCGAAATTCCGTATGCATTGTGTCGGCTGCACAAGGTGCATCCGCACACTGGGATCAGGAACAGGCTTGACGAGTGATTTGCGAGCGGTCACGTGTCGCCTCTGGTCTTTTAGCCTCGATAACAGGCGACACCGGTTGTCCGGTGCCGATATCGGGGTATTTTCTCGCCCTTGAAATCTCTGACGCATCCGATCATTATCCACTTGTAACTTTACCCGCTGTCAAGTTCGGCGGGCAGGAACGAAATGTATGACAATGTTCGGCATGCGCGTCGGATGTCGAGAATTCACGGGGCTCACCCCGAAATCGAAGCATACCTTTTGTTACGCCAGAGCGATCGTCACTTATTTCGGACATTGCCATTTCTAACACAAAACTCCAAACAACGCAAAAACAAATCTCCGCAATCCAAAAAAAAGATCGCTCTCGCTTCTAAGGTCGTGCCGGCGGCGTCCCTGCTGTTTCTCGGCGTTTGCGGGTGAAGGCTTTGGCCGTTCGGCTCCTGTCCGGTAGAGGTGTTTTGGCATTACGAATGAACGCCGGCAGCGGCGTCCAAAAAAGCCATTTTTAACGCAAGGGGTGGGCGCAGGCCGATAAGAACGGGGGCGCTTTGTTGGGCAGGTTGCGTTAATGCTTGAAGAACCAGTACTTATGGCAGAGGCACTTCGAAATCTTGAAATTTCTGCGTTGCATTTCGAACCCCGCCTGCTCTTCTTTGGGGGCGTTGGGCTTCTGGTGGCGGGGCTATGTGTGTGGCTTGGAGGGCTCCGCTGGGCAACACTCCTTGCTGCCATGATAGGTGCCATGGCAGGTCTGATATGTACCTCTTTTGCCGAGCGGCGAATGGCCGCCTTGGTGCTTATGCCGATAATTGCCGCTGGACTCGCCGCTTTTTTAAAGAAACCTGTGATCATCCTGTCGGGGGCGGGCATGGCTGCGGCGTTGACTTTGTTTATGCTGGCGGGGTCGGAACTGCAAACCGAAAGTTTACGCGGGCCGTCGCATCCCATCTCCTACGACGGGAGGGAGCCAAGCACGCTTGGCTTGTCGGAGACGGTGACCGAAATACACGCGGAGGTCATTTTCTGGGGCGAGACATTACTCGGGGCGGTCAAGAGAATGTCCTCAGCGGCGTGGGCTGCGGGCGGCGTAGCGGCGGTAGTGATGATCGGGACGGCCTTTATCTGGCCACGGCTGATCACTGCCGTGACGTGTGCCGGATGGGGTACAATGCTCATCTTTGCCGGGATGATTATAATGCTGCTGCACAAGGGCTCCATGCCCTTGACTTTTCTCTATACCAGAGCAGCGGTTGTTAATTTAACTTTGATGGTCATGGTCGCTTTCGGTACAGTCGCTCAATTGCTGTTGTGCCCTGTGGAGCGGCGAAAGCAGGATGGCCGGACACAAAAAAAAGCAGGAGGTTCATAATGGATTTCTTATTATTGGCGCAAAGTGAAACGCGGGTTGTCAATGACGTCGACGTTGTTCCGATTGATGCAATCTGGGGTCAGATTACAGCGTTGACCTGGCTGCAGGCGGTGATTGCGATTTCGTTCGGCCTCGTGTACCTGCTTTACGGCTGGCGCATATTTCGCATTCTGGTGGTGATCGCCTTTGGTCTGATCGGTATGTTCCTGGGCATTTGGGTCGGAGAGAGGTCGGGCAGCGAATTATGGGGAGGGGTTATAGGACTGGTGGCACTTGCGGCCCTTGCCGTGCCGTTGATGAAGTGGTGCGTCTTCGTGCTTGGCGGCGCCGCGGGCGCTCTGATAACGGGCGGGCTATGGTATGCCTTCAGCTTTCCCCAGGTTTATCTCTGGGCGGGGGCGTCCGTGGGGG
>JACZKQ010000113.1 GCA_014859965.1 Phycisphaerae bacterium | reverse complement strand
CACGTGGAATCTGTTAGGCGTCTACAGCTTCAGCGCAGGCGTCCAGGCCTCCGTCACCATTCTGGCTCCCAACGGAGCGCCGACGAGCTACTGCGCCGACGCAGTGAAGTTTGCGATCACCCAGGGCAATGAAATGCCCGTAGCGGTCATCGATTCCATAACACCGAACCCGGCGCAAACAGGACAATCCATCGCCTTCGCCGGTCACGGAACCGACTCCGACGGCAGCATCGTTGCATATCGCTGGATTTCGAGCATCGACGGCCAATTGAGCACCGCAGCCGCTTTTTCGAGCACTACGCTCTCAGAGGGTACGCACGAGATCACCTTCGCCGTGCAGGACAATGCCGACCAGTGGTCACAGCCGGCCTCGCGGACTCTGGTCATCGGCGGCACGCTGCCGGACGAGGTGATCATCGACAACGGCGATCCCGCGACGTCCTGGACAGGTATATGGGCGCCGTCGGGCGCCACCGGCTACTACGGTGCGAACTCTGTGTGGAGCCGCGACGGCACGACCTACACGTGGACGTTCAGCCCGCCTTCCACCGGCCTGTACGAGGTGTCGATGTGGTGGACGGAATATCCGTCGCGAACAACCAACGCCCTGGTGTCCATCGCCAATGTCGACGGGGCCGCCACCGCCTATATCAATCAGCAGACAAATGGCGGCAAGTGGAACCGGCTTGGCGAATACTACTATAATGCAGGGACGGCCTACAATGTAACCCTCACCAGCACTACAGGCAGTGCAAGCACCTGCGCTGATGCGGTTCGGTTTGTGAAGGTCTCCCAGGCCGGGGCGCCGGCGGCCGCTTTCTATGCGGACCGGATTCGAGGCGGTGCACCTTTCACCGTACAGTTTTACGATCAGAGCTCGGGAGAGGTCAATCAATGGCAGTGGGATTTCGGCAACGGACAGTACAGTAACCAGCGAAGCCCTTCACACGCCTACAGCAAGGCCGGCCTGTATACCGTCTCGCTTGCGGTGACCGGCCCGCATGGTACGAACACGAAGACGCGGTATGATTATGTCGACATCAAGCCGAGCACCACGGAGCATATCTACCTGATCGACGGCTATGGCGGCAACAATTATTTCATGCCGGACATAACAAAGATGATGCGGGATCTGCGGGCCGCCGAGACCGCTGACGGGTGGCGATACCAGCCCTCGAACTCCAATATGACCTACTACATGCACAGGGTCCATACCACCGCCGCCCTGGAGAATGCGCTCAAGGAGCAGAACGCGCATATTATCATCGTCGGCCATGCCAATTTCGGCTTCGGCACCACGTTTGCCAGTTCGACGGAGATACTGAACCAGCGCATCGACAACATCCGTTACGTGGACGACGATCGGTTTGTGAACTACTCATCGGATATGGTGTCGACCAAGATCGACGGCATGAAGTACGGCCAGTCCTATCCCAACTGGGAGCCGATTTTCAAAAACGGCAGCAGCGCACTGATGCCGTACGACTTCGGCGACCCCAGGGGCAATCCGCCTTACAATTACTATCTGACGTACAAGATTCCGGGCGATCCGATGGTCTACAAGATCGAACTGGCCAACGGCAGCCTTCTGGAACGGTTCCCGGATGCGAGCACACCGGTCTGGTTCTCAGAAGACGGCTCGCCGCCCGATCCGGTAACCAATCCCGAGTATTTCATCCGGAACACAGACGCAGATTATAATCGGTGCGATTTCGTGGGCACATGGCCGATCAAAAAGGTGATTGGCGGCGGATACTCAGGCGCAGCGGGATACCTGGGCTACAACTACCAGGTCCGTTGGCCGGGCTCCGGCAGCAACAAAGCGATTTACACCTTGGTGATTGAATATCCGGGATTGTACGCCGTCATGGGATCGTGGTATCCGGATCCGGGCAATGCCTCGAACGCGCGGTACACAATCACCCATGCAAACGGCACGAGCGTGGCGTATGCCAATCAGAAAGAAACGGCACTGGTAAATCTCATCGGAGCGTATGCGTTCGGCAAGGGCAGCTATACAGTCACGCTGGACGACTATGCCAATGGTCAGGTAGTCGCCGACGCGATCGTCTTGAATCCGCTGGAAAATCCCGCGTCGATCCTGCTGACGGACTTCACGGCCGGCGAAAGGTCGGGCCCGGCCGGTCTTGCGGTTCAGTTCAGCAGCCGCAACAGTTACTACAATCTGGCCGATCCATTGGGCGGGGTTGTGGCATGGAACTGGGATTTCGGCGACGGCTCGACCAGCGACGAAGCTCAGCCGCTGCACGTGTACGGGGCGCCCGGCCTTTATACGGTGGCGCTCACTGTCACCGATGCACTGGGCAGTACCGCCTCGGAAGTAAAGAGCAACTTCATCGCCGTCGGACAGGCGGCCCCCATTAAGGCCGAATTCATGGCCAACAACCGGATCGGTTCGGACCGCACAGTCGTCAATTTCGTCGACCAGAGTTCCGGAAACATCACCGGCTGGCTCTGGGATTTCGGCGACGGGCAAACGAGCACGGAGCAGAATCCGGTGCATCTGTACGACAAGCGAGGCACCTATACCGTAAAACTGACGGTCTCCGGACCCGGCGGCAGCAGCACTGAGACCGAAGAGGATTACATTCACAATATCATCGGGATCATCTACGCCGACAACACCTCCGTGGGCAAGCCGCATTTTTACTCGAGGTCCGGCGTGATCACGTTCGGCAAGGTCATCTGCTACACCGGCGATGTGAAGGTCCAGGACGCGGACATGAAGTACAGCCGCATGTTCCACAGCGCCTGCAACTCGTTCCAGTACTTCGCCGAGGCGTTCCACCGCGGCGTGATGTTCGCCAAGACCAAGGATGTCGCCGTCGAGCACGACACGGCCGTTCAATATCTGGATTGGTATCTCCGCGGATACACAGATAACGACATCCTCGCGTACATCAACACCATCGAAGACATCCATGAGTTCTACAACTTCAACGAAAAGCCGCCTTCAATGAGAATGCGGTAACGCATCCGGGCAAAGGTCTCGAAGCCGCAAATGCACCGCGGCTTCGAGACCTGACCCTTAATGACATAAGCACCCGCCGCCCATCCCGAAGCCCTCCATCCGCAGCGATAGTAAATTCATTGTGCCAAAACCCAGCATAATAGCACAAACAGGAACACCAAGAACGACAACTGGAAAGGCGTGACACCCGAAAACCCACCACCCCCGAACGACAACTCGCCATGAATGGAGCCTAAGGGATTCGAACCCTCGACCTCTTGCATGCCTCACGCAGGGACGCTGCAATCCGCTAACAAACCTCCTACAAGCGTTTACAAACTTTACAAAACACAGCAAAACCTGTTAAATATGCCAAACAGACGGCGCTGATTCTGCGGAAGAAAACCACAGGGCTAAGCCTATGAACTCTTCAAAGGCATATAACTTGGAGAGTGCGATTCTGGATTACGACCAGTTGGCTTCCTTTCAGCCGGCGCTGGCGGAGTTTCTGGAGAAGGTTCGCCATTGCTTCAAGTGAGACAAGACTTTCAGCTACCTGCAAAAGTATATCCTTGGCCTGCTGGCTGATTTGAAGCGTAAATCCAACCAGCCGATTGCACTGGCAAGTTGTGTGGCCGTTCGGACATTACAGATCGTGGCCTGGAATACGCAAACCGGTGAGACCAAGTCTTTCGTCAGTAATGCGCCTGCCGGAGAAAAGATGGAGACCCTGATGGAGGTTGCTTTTTCGCGCTGGCATGTGGAAAAATGGTTTGAACAAGCAAACAGGAATGCGGATTGGGAGCCTTCGAGGTGCGAACGTACACGAGTTTGATTCGACACTGGCTGGCCTGCCGTTTGGCGATGTATTTTCTGGCCCATCAAACCCACCGGCTCCGGAGCAGGTGGCCGACGTGGCCAATGCGCTGGCATGGAAGATCTGGCAGAGGTACCCCTATTCATGGAAACAGAAATCGCATATATGTGAATACTACCAGCAGCGCAACGAGGCATCCTACGCCAGCCGGAAGAAGATAGCCAAAGCCAAAGATCGCGAATTCCTATAGCGCTGTCTTATTAAGAACACGGCAGTTCTTCATTATCACATTGTTACTGCCTCCACCATCAACTCCGCCTGCCTTTTCGCGGGTAATCGTTATACCCTCGATCGTACAGGTCACACCGCTGGCGATACTTATCGTGGCACCGACCCCACTTTGCCCATCTATAATCGTGGCCGCCACAATATGCGGATCGTAAGGATCCCACGACCTCAGTGTCAAGTTCTTGTTGATGGTAATATTCTCGTAAAACGTCGCGGGCGGAACTACGATTGTGCTGTTCGGCTCTGACTGTTCGATAGCGTCAAATAGAGTGTGGTGATATATCGGCTGCTTCTGTCCGGACGGGTATCTGGCCACCTTGAAACCGTCAAGCCAGTTTTCCAGTTTCAGGGCCAGGCTATAATTTAATGTATTTCTTGTTTCAGCGATATCGCCAGCCAGATGGTACGACTCAAACTGAAAACCTCCGGCAAGCGCTTCAACGACAGTCGGCGACAGATGGCCCATGATACGGACATCGTCGATATTCCCTCTAAAGGGGTAACCGGAAGCCTGCTCCCCCATACAGATCTCAACGTCCTTCCTGCTTTTCGTTCCTGCAATGGCAATGTGATGCCATGTGCCGGGCTTCACCATGCCGCCTGGGACACCATCAACGTAAATGGTCGCCGTGCTGTCATAGCCCTGTACTATGACCGTGCCGGAGGACGTTACTCTTACACGGCTGCAAAGATCTTTGTCCCCGTGATGAATGTACAAAGGATAACAATCCAAGTTGTCCACCCAAACCCACATCGAGAAACTGCGCACCCATTCATGAATAGTCCGGCTCGTAACATACCCACCCTTAAATCTGAATGATCGACCTAAACGTGCTCTATCCGCATCGGTACTCACCGCACCGTTCACCTTCGCCGCATGTACCTTCTCTGCATCGGGCGTTTGGCCGCCGATAATCTCGTCCAGCGGCCAATGGATTAGGCTGTGGAACTTAATGAACTTGTTGGAATGCGCATCAATGGCCACCTTGCGGTCCGCTGCACGGCCGCCGAAATGAAGCGTGAGGTCGTCGTAGGCCCCTCGATAGACCGCATCGTATGTGCGCGAAAATGTGGTCTTTCCAGGTCGCGGGTTGTCAATCAGCGGCCGCAGGCTCCGGCCGTCGACGAAATGCTTGCCGTAATCAAAAGTCCCTTTTCCATAGGCGAGTTCATACACAGTCGGAAGAATGTCCGAAACCGTGACAGGACGCTCGCAAAGCGAAGGCAATTGCGTTTCGCCCGGCGCCTTGATCAGCATGGGAACGCGTATGCCCCCTTCATAAGTCGATTGCTTATACTCCCTCAGCGGATAATTCTTCGTCGAATAACCGAAATCACCGATGAGAGAATCATCACCATTGTAATCGGCAGTCTGAATGCCGCATCTCCCACCGTTATCCGACAGAAAAATGATTGCTGTGTTGTCCGCGATGCCCAATTCATTCACCTTCTCCATGACTTTCCCGATATTGTAATCCAGACGATGCACCAAGGCGGCATACCACAGGTTCTCGTGGAGTTTCTGCTCTTTCAGGTAACTGATCTCATCGGCATCCAAAACGCGTGAATAGATACGCAGGTCGTCGATCGATCCGTTGAAGTAGTTCATGCAGTTGGTGTCACGCCCGATTTGCACATTTAAGCCTGACACGGTATCAATCGGCAGTGAACCGCAACGGCGCTCGATTCCATCCACATAAAGTCGAATGTTGTCTCCCGCTCCCGCATCATGGACAACAGCAACGTGGCGCCAACTGCCATCTCCCACCAGGACATCATCCGTAATGCCGGAACTCCCAACATGAACACCAAGACAGCCGCTTGCTGAAATGTACATATTCCAGGATTGTCCGTCGGTCAGCTTGCTTCCCCAGGATACGATCGTTTGAAGTTGTCCGGTCCCGCACTTAACCCATGCTGCAACGGTTCGCGGAGTATCCGATAGAACGCCGGCATAATCAGCCATCTGTAGGCTGCTCCTGCCGTCAAGATACAGCGCGCGGCCTTTTGCCCCAAGGGCTTCTTCATTTGATGCACCCCAGTGCTTAACAACGCCAGGCACCCAGGCCATGGTCCCTTCTGAAGTTACACTGTGGCCAAGGCTATCCCGTATGGAATCCTCGAACCGAAAATAGGCCTTCAACTGGTAATAGTCTTTTACGTCTTTGTAGCTGTTCACGCCAGGGGCGCTGGCAAATTCAGCATTAAGATTTGGCGTTGGTGCGTGGGGTGCGTAATAGGGCAAGTACAGAAAGAACGGCTTGCCCAGACCCTTCGCTTCCTCCATAAAGATGCAAGCTGCCCGGGTCAGCTCGTCTGTGAGGTAATTCCCATTCTTGATGTAACTCGCCGGAGATGTTCCCCCCAAGGGGAAACCCAGCGTCTGGTAATCAACAAAGCGGTCAAAGCCCTGTGCAGTTGGATTGTGTCCGGTCGAAGTTGCCCCCGGAATATCCATGGTATGATTCTTGCCAAACCATCCGCAATGGTAATCCGTACCGCCGGCATCGAGCGCTTCGGCGATCGTCGTCTCCGCAAGCGAAAGCAAAGGCGTATCGTGCTCGAGAACATCTCTCATGGCGATGGTCCGCTCGAGATTCTTGCCGGTAAGCAGACTCATCCGCGTTGCCTTGCACCACGGATAAGCATAGGCGTTGGTAAATCGCATGCTTTCCTGACGCAGTTCTGCAAGATGTGGCGTGAAGTAGTTTGTGTGAAAATTGCCTTGTTCAGGCGTCGCCTCTGGCAGACTGGTTGGAGCACTATACTTCCCACGGACAACATTGCCTGAAGCGTCATAGCCGTCCTCACAATTGATCCCCGTCCAGCCCAGGTCGTCGGCCAAAATGAGAATCACATTACGCGGCTTCGCCTGAGTCTGCGCCTCCGCCTCCGCGGTGGCCGGCAGTGTGCCTGCGGCGGCCGACCCCGCCAACAGGCCCAACGTTGTGTTCCGCCTCCGCGTCACCCACTTTGAGATTTGCTCGCTCAGTTTCATTATGCTCTTCCTACAGAGATTGACCTTTTCGCTCTTGGTCCATCGCGTAACAGCACTTCTTATATTTCCGGCCGCTGCCGCAGGGGCAACGGGCATTGAGTTTCGTCTGTATGCGTGGCCGTGCGGATGCCGCGGCCGCGGGGTGCTGCCCATTTGCAATCTTCATGACGCCATCCGCCGTCCTGCCCGCGCGCAGTTCGTTAGCCATCAGCTTCATCCACGGGTCGATGTGACTAAAGAACGTGCGGAGGCCCGCGCACAGGTAAGTGAGCCCGAATTCCCCGTCTGGCGCGTAAAGGAAACGGTTCTTTGGGCACTCGCCGTTGCACACAAACCGCACCTCGCAGTCCCGGCAGTACTGCGTCAGCGTATCCGTCTTATCGAGACCGAACCGCATCTGGCGATCCGTATACAGCAGGTCCAGCAGGCTGCTCTCCTTCAAGTTGCCTAACTTGTACTCCGGGTACACAAAGTGATCGCACGCATACACGCTGCCGTCATGCTCGACGGCCAGCGCCTTGCCGCACGTCTCGGCGAAGTAACATGCCGAGGCCGGCATCCCCAGCCAAACCCCCAAAGCCATGTCGAAAATCGGCACGAACACCTCTCCCACGTCCCGCCTGAGCCACTCATCGAAGATCGTGCAGAGGAAATCCCCGTAGTCCTCCGGATCCACCGTCCAATCCGTCACCACCGACTCGGCGGCGCCCGGCCGGGCGGCCGCAGCGCCCAATGGCGGCAACAGACTCCTGTCCCAATGACGAGGCGCCACTGCAGCAAATCCCTTGGGCTCCACACAAGGAATGAACTGCAAATACTTCGACCCCAATTCGTCACGTAGAAATCTGTATACCTCCGAGGGATGCTGCGCATTCATCCGGTTCACCACGGTCAGCGTGTTGAACTCAACGCCGTGCTCCTGCATGAGCCTGGCGGCCCGCACGACGCGATCAAATGTCCCGCGCCCGCGACGATCGCGCCGATAGCAATCGTGCAGCCCCTCCGGCCCGTCGACACTGAGCCCCACCAGAAACCGATTATTTTTAAGGAACCGGCACCATTCATCATCCAGAAGCGTCCCATTCGTCTGCAGATCATTGACAATCCGTTTTGTGGGAGGGCAATAGGTCTTCTGCCACTGCACGACTTTTGCAAAAAAGTCCAGCCCGAGGAGTGTTGGCTCGCCCCCTTGCCAGGAAAAGTTGACTTCCCCCACATCCTGCGCCGCGATGTACTGGCGTATATAGCGTTCGACAAGTGCATCCGGCATTCGCCAGTGATTATCCTCGCCAAAAAAATTCTTTTTACTCAGGTAATAGCAATATGTGCAGTCGAGGTTGCAGACTGGTCCGATCGGCTTGGTCATCACATGAAACTGCGTCCTTGGCAGGCCGGCCGCTGTCATGGAAACCTCGCTGGACAGCAAACCCCCACAAGGCTTCGCGGCTGAAACAGGTCGGGACGCCAGTTGAACACCCGCCATAAACGCATAAGTCTCACCTTCCCCCGAACGAATCATGCACGCAGGGACTCTTCGCCTGCATCCGACCTTTCAGCCAGACAAGACTTAGTTTACGCCATTTGCCGTCAGATGTCAAATACAAAACCCGGATAGAACCGGATATAACCATAACAGTTGCCCTCTTTATAATCACTTTTTCCTTTTCGGCAGCCCTGCATCACCAGCTGCGTCTGTTAGCAGGTTAATTAGAAAGGCGTCGCCTTGCACGGCATTTTGCCCCCATTCACCAGGCAGTACCGCTGGCGAAGCCGTTGCCCTGCCCGATTGGCAATATCGGCGGCCCACTGCATAGATGCTTCCCGGTAATTGCGACGTGATTTTTTAGCCACCACCGTGCCCTTTCCCTGAGACAATTGCCTTGAATGCATCCTGCGAACCCTGCAAATTCATGCAAAAATCCGCACCGATCACTTCCAAAGTGTCCTAAAGATTGTCATAAAGAGAAAGCGACGTGTCAACCCAAAAATCCTAACCTCCCCCGAATCAGGCACTTACAAAATGGAGCCTAAGGGATTCGAACCCTCGACCTCTTGCATGCCATGCAAGCGCTCTCCCAACTGAGCTAAGGCCCCGAAGACCGCACAACTTATCACACAAAGCGAAGCGTTTCAACCACCTTATTAAGAATATTTCGCCAATTTCGCACACATTTACGCCACCCCCCCGTGTTTTTCCAGCCATTTCCGCACCCACTGCTCCGCCTCGCCCGCATTTTCAATCTCATCACCCAGTTGCGCAATGTACATCTCCCGATGCGCCAGCCCAACCATCGGCCCCGCCGGCACCCCCAGCCGAATCAGCGCATGCCCGTCCAGCAGCGGCCTCGGCCGAAGCGGCACCCCGCCAAGCCCCTCTGCCCGCCGCTGAACCGCCTTCAGACCCGCAATCGGCCCCCCGCACGCCTCCTGAATCGCCCACTGAAGCTCGTAAAGGTCCTGAAAATACGGCTTGCCCACGATCACCTTCAATTCCGCTAGCGTCATATCGGCATTCAGCAGCGCACCCCTTGAACTCAGCAGATACTTCAAATGATACGCATGTGCCCGGCTCAAACGCAGTCCCTCCGCCGCCCGAAGTGCCTCCCCGGTCTCCAAACCCGCAAGAAAGCCCGCCAGCGCAAGCGGAAAATCCACCTCCTTCTGCAAGCCCCCCAGC
>JACZKQ010000112.1 GCA_014859965.1 Phycisphaerae bacterium | reverse complement strand
GATGGATCCTCCAATCTCTTCCCTCGAATCGCGGCCGTACCCACCACGCTCCCCGTCCGCCTGCCCAGGATTCTTATAATCATAAGAGGCCCGACATGAAGCATCCGTAACAGTTATTTTTCAGAATTTGTCGACTTCTTGGGAGAGACCCGCACGTCGCTCCCTCCCATCGGATCTCCATCCGATCTATCCCCTCAGAGCACCAGCCCAAGAAACAGCACCAGCGCCCCCGCAACCGCCCCCGCAAATGTGATCCGCGACCACTTTTCGTAGCGGGCATAGCCCGGATGGTGATCTTCGAACTCAAAATGGTACTCATCCAGCTCAAAACCCGGCCGCATTCGCAGTTTAACCCACAAATGCGCGATAATTGAAGCCAAAAACAGCAAACCGCCGCACAAATACAGCAAAAGAAGCATGATTCACCCATGGATGAACACCAATTATATAATTGCAGCGAGACCTTAAAACAGGATTTTACGTATACGGCAGCGGATGGGCAACGGCAAAGTCCAAATAAGAACGGGAGGCGGCTTGCCTGACCTTCTTTTTTCCTAAAAAATGCGACAGTATATTTGACATACACCAAATATGTGGTATAATATAGATGATCAAAAAGCAAGGTTGAATGATAAGTGAGGTGCAAAGATGAACCGCAGGAACTCGTCCATACGCAACCGCATACATGTTGCCAGGATCGGTGTACGGGCAAAACCCCCGTTTGGAAAAACAAAGCCAATCTTGATAAATTGTTAACATTTTAAGTGCCTCTGGATAAGGCACTTAGCCGAAATCATTAAGGAAATGCAAGGAAAACCCGCGATAAACAAAGCCGATCAAACCCATTGTGCGAGCAAAAGCCAAAAGGCCCGAACGCGCCAATCTCGTGCAATCGCCTCAGAAATCAGTTGCTTCGAGGGCCTTTCTCCGATAGAATAAAAGGTTTATCTCCTGACTGAACACGCTCAAACAGAGTGACTTGAATGCCGGAAAAAGAGACAGAAACACTTAAATCGATGAGCCTCGGCGATCACCTGGAAGAACTCCGCTCACGCCTCATCCTCGGCATTGCCGGCCTCTTCGTCGGAATGATCGTCTGTCTCTTCTTCGGCAAGACCCTGATCGGCGTCATGAGCCAGCCCTTCGAGCAGCAGATTCAGAAACTCCGCGAGTTGAAGAAAGTAAGTGGGCCGGACGGCGAGAATATTCCAACCAGCGAACAGGCCCAGGCGGTGCTCGTCACGTATACAAATGCCGACGGTTACAAGACTTACACGTCGCATATAGCAATCCGCGATCTGCTCGGCACGCTCGAAAAAGCCTCCGCCGAACGCCAGGAACCCGAGACGCCCGCCAAACCCGAAGCAAATCCCGAGAAAGCCAAACCGCAGGCAAGCCCGGAAAAACCCGAACCGGAGGTAAAACCACAGGAAGCCAACCCGGAGAATGCCAAGCCCGAGAATGCCAACGCAGAGGTAAAACCAGAGCAAGCCAACCCTGAAAAGCCCGCACCCGGCAAAGCCGACTCAGCAAAGCAGGACATCGCCGCCGAACGTGCGCAGGCCGCGGTAATCGCGCACCATCCCGATACGGGATTCATGGTGTATGCGACAGCGCAGCAGTTGGGCGAAGTGCTCGAGCAGTTGAAGGAATCCGGCGTCCTGGTCGAAACCGGGGCCGCCCAGAGCAGTATTCCGCAGGCGACAGCGGTCATTGTAACGCAGGGCCCGACCGAAGGGTTCATGGTCTACATGAAGACAAGCATGCTCTTCGGCATACTGCTGACGTCGCCGTGGCTCATCTGGCAGATCTGGGCCTTCGTTTCGGCGGGTCTGTACCAGAAAGAAAAACGCTACGTCCACACGGTAGCGCCGATCAGCGGGGCGCTCTTCATAACCGGCGGCCTGTTTTTTATGCTGGTGGTAGCGCCGCTGGTAATGCGGTTCCTAATTCGGTTCGATGCCACAATGGGCCTGCGGTCGTTCTGGTCGCTCCAGAAGTACATCAATATGGTGTTCTCGTTGACGCTGGTCTTCGGGGCGGCCTTCCAGATGCCCATCGCGATTGTCTTCGCGGAGCGCCTGGGGCTGGTCTCGATCGAGGCCTTGACCAAGAACCGCAAATTCGTCATCCTGGGCCTTCTGGTCGTCTCGGCCATGGCGACGCCGCCGGACGTCGTATCGCAGGTATCGCTGGCCATTCCGCTGTACGCGCTGTATGAGGCCAGTATTCTCTACTGCAGGTGGCGGGCCCGGCGCAAGAAAGCGGTTACCAGCACCCCATAACCGCGCACAGGCAGGATGTCCGTGCCGCAGGCGGCATTATGGCCCTTAATCCGCAGCACTCTTCTGTCGGATGATGCAGGTTTATGAACAGGGAAGATTCACACGCTGCTGTTTCATTCTTCCGAAAGCTCGGGCCGGGGCTGCTCCTGGCGGCAACGTCGATTGGAGCCAGCCATTTGGTGATGAGCCCGCAGGCCGGGGCCATGTTCGGTTTTGGGCTTCTGTGGCTGGTAACGCTGACGCATCTCTTCAAGTATCATGCCTTCGAGTTCGGCCCGCGGTACGCGGCGGCGACCGGTGAATCGCTGATCGCCGGGTACATGCGCCTGCCGGGGCCAAAGGGCTGGGCCCTGTGGATATTCCTGCTCACGACGATCGCCCAAGGCATCGCCGTGCTGGCCGGAGTCGTCGGCGTCGCCGCGGCGGTGCTGACCACGTTTGTCGGGGTGATGCCGCTGGCGGCATGGTATGCCGTCGTGCTGGTCAGTATTCTGCTGTTTCTGCATTTCGGCGGGTACCGCTGGCTGGATTTTCTTAACAAGATGATGATGGTCGTGCTGTTGGCGGCGACGCTGCTGGTCTTCGTTCCGGTTTTTCCGCCGCCGCGGGTCCTGATGCATCTGGTCATACCGTCACTGCCGGCCGGTTCGCTGGTGCTGGCGGCGGCAATCCTGGGCTGGATGCCCACCGGGATCGACGTATCGATCTGGCATTCGCTGTGGACGCTTGAAAAATACCCCGAGCTTTCGCCGGGCAGCGCAACTCCGGCCGACAGGCCGCGGGTGCTGCGGCTGGCGCTGGCGGACATGCGGATCGGATACGCACTTTCGTTCGTTGTCGCCGCCGTGTTCCTCATGCTGGCCGCGATGTTCCTGCGCGATGCGGGCGGTCAACTCAAGGAGATCGGTTTCGCCCGGGCACTGGCGGACGTTTACGTGGAGAGGATGGGCGGCTGGATGTACGTGGTTTTCATGCTGGCGGCGTTCTCGGCGATGTATTCCACCAGCTACACAGTTATGGACGGTTTTTCACGGTCGTTCGCCGAGACGCTCAGGACGCTCTTTCCCGAGACGACGGCCCGCGCCAAGGCGAGATTTTACTGGTCGTTTGTTCTGGCGACCGCGGCGCTGGCGTTTGTGCTGCTGGTTACGGTGGGTAAACCGGTCAGCCTGGTGATCATGGTGGCCATGCTGAGTTTGGCGGTTGCACCCTTGTACTACGCGCTGAACTACTACTGTGTGACGCGGTTCATTGCTGTCGAGGGGTTCAGGCCGGCCTTGGCGGCGCGACTCACAGCGATAGCAGGCATCGGCATCATGGCGTTTGCGACACTTTTCTGCATTGCCTCGACCCTGTTGAAATGGAAGTAGTCGGCACCTGCCCAAATCAGCCAAGGACGCAGCCGCCCAATGCGCGCAGAAATACACCCGACGGGGCTCCCGACGGGTGATAACGTGTCTTTAATCCTGGTTTACGTCGGCATGGGGGGTCTTGCCGGAGTTTTCCGCGATCCGATCGGCCTCGTCGACGGATTCGGTGATGTCCCGCTCCGTCTCCTTGATGCCTTTCTTGAACTCCGTGATGCTCTTACCCAACCCCCTTGCGATCTCGGGAAGCCTGCGGCCAAAGATCAGAACGGCGATCACGAGTATAATAATCCATTCTGAATGCCCGGGCATTCCAAAGGCCAACATATCCGCCATATCGTGCAGCATATTATCTTTCTTTCCTCAAAATATTTATCGGCTTCCTGAAACCTTTATTGTATTGGATCTTCGACAAAATGTCAACCGCACTGGTTAATTTTCCGATCCCGATTCCGCGATGAGTTCAATGCCGCAGATGAGCGGGCGACCCTGAATCGCCGTCAAACCCACTCGAAAGTCCCTTTTCAAAGGAACCCGCTTGAATTCGCGGACAATGCCCTCCCGGGCCGAGCCGGCGCTTGCGGCCACATTGAAACCTTCGAGAGCCGTCCGGCCGTCGAGCGTCACATCGAACATACGGTGCTGCATATCCCCCTGTTCGGGCTCAGCGAAATAGAGTCGCACCGTATAAAGGGCCTCATAGTCCGATTCTTCCGCCAGACGTATTCTGACTTCCTCCAAACCCTGAGCGCCCGATGCGGTCACCCAGGGCAGCGGGCCGGCCGTGATCTGGGAAGAATCGTGCCGGTACCATGTGACGTCGCCGGCGGTCTTGATGTCGACTTCGGGGGATCGGCCGCCGACGCTTGGATAGTCGAGCCACAGAGTCCCGTCCTCGGCCTTACGGTCGCCCGGTGCGCCGAAGTTTATGCCGAGGCGAATAACGGGACTTTTCGATGCTTGTATCGTATTGAACGTCCACGTCTCGGCGGACGGCATCGGAACCAGAGCCAGGGAAGTCTGGTTTTGGTAACTGCACGTGCAGGTCTGCGTGTAGTCGGGGGCGTTCAGCACGCCGTTTGCGGCGATGAGGTTTGAGGTGCAGCCGGACTTAAAGCCGCCGAGATTGCCCGTGCCGCCGTCGTTGATCAGGTCGAAATAACCGGCGGCCGACGACCGAAAGGTCAGCAGATTGCGGGCGCCGATGGTGGTGTTGCAGCCCTTGAGCCGCATGAATTCCCAAGGCACTGTTTCACCGGTGAGCGGATGCGTCCGCATGATGGTTTCGCCTGTGAGGAGGCTGAAGGCCCTTGCGGTCCTGCCCTGCGTGCGCTGTGTGATGATTTGATCGTCCCGCAGAATGAAGGGGCCGTTGTAGGTGATCGGCTCGTCCCACAGCCGGTCGCCATTTTTGCCGCGGTGTGCGATGATACGGTTCACCCTCTTCCAGGGTCCCATGTCGTCGCCTTCGGGCCAGTCTCCCTGAATGAGGATGTCGTGCGCCGCCGAATAGCCGAGCCATCCGCCGAAGACATCGCGTTCTTTCTGCCAGCAGATTTCGCCATTGCGGACGTCAATCGCCAGAAGGCGGTAATGCTTTGCCGGATCGTCCGACGCCGCGGAGGCGGGTTTCAGTGTGAAAGGCGGCAGGAGGTCCATGCAGAATATCTTGCCGGCTCCGACGGCGATGGCATTATGCGGCAGGCCGAAACGGGCCTGGCGGGACCAGAGAATTTTGCCGGTGTGTCGGTTCATGACTACGAGGCCTCTGCTGGCGAGGCGGTCGGCGAAACGCGTCCACTTGAGCCAGTTGGCGTCGGGGCCGATGAGCCTGGAATACTCCGCGAAGCCGGCGCCGGCGATCAGGTAATCCTCATAGACGCCGATATAGGCCCACTCGGCAGGCCGACCCGAGAGGGGATCGGGTATGGTGAAACGATTGAGGGTCTCACCGGTGGCGGCATCGAGAACCGAGCAGGCGCGGTCCTGGATGACATAGACGCGGTCGGCGGTGGCGACGAAATCGGCGCCGCGCGCGTTGGCGCCGGCGATATGGACCTGGTTGTAGGTGGTATCGAGGAAGTCGTCGACGAAGGTCTTATCGTAGTAGACGTCGTAAGCATTGAAGCCGTCGAGCGGGGCCTTCCAGAGGGTGCGTCCGGTGTAGACGTCGCGTGCGGCGATGGAGGCGATGCCCTCGATGAAGAGTCGGCCGGCGACGACCTGTTCGGGCGGGCCGTGGCCATGCCGCGGGAGGACGTCGCCGAAGTCGGTGCGGTCGCCGAACCAGAGAAGTCCCAGCGGAGCCTTGACGAGGAGGTCTTCGGAGCAGACGGTGTTGGCAATGTCGCCGTACTGATGCGTCCAGTCGGCGGAGCCCGGGAGGGCGCCGGCGCGGGTCAGCCGCAGGAAGCCGTCGTGATAGGCCAGGCGGGCATTGGGCAGATCGGCGGCCTGGAGTTTCTGTGCGAGGGCAAGCGGCACGTCGTGCCGCAGGCTGCCGCCGCGGATGTGTCGGCGGGCTGCTTCCGCCTCGGCCGGGATGAAGGCCGAGCCGCCGTAGGGACGCAGGACGTGAAAAAGCCGCTTGGCGTCGTTGTTTGAAATCGTATTGCTGTCGAGCGGGCTTTCTGAAAGCGCCAGGCTTGCGAAGTAAGGGGGTAATTCAACGGATGCGAGATTGCCTTGGAGGATTGCCGCCCGCGTGCCGTAAAGACCTGCGGCGGTAAGTTGTTCGCGTGCGGCGCGGACCTTGTCAGCGTCAGGTTCGAGTACGATAACGTGCAGGTTCGATTGGCGAACGAGTGCCGAGAGCATCTGGCCGGCGCCGATGCCTGAGAGAAGACAGTAGCCCTCGGTGGTCGCCGATTCTGCGAGAATGGCGGCGACTTCTTCGGACCATTACGGTGTGGCCGGAGGCAATGCGGTAAGGATCAGCTCGTGATACCTGGGCCGGGCGGGTTCGGGGCCAAAGCAGTAGATGGCGCCGGAGGTGGTGACGACGAAGAGCTTGTCATCTGCGCTGAGCATGGTGAATACCGTGCCCTCGACGCGGGCCTGCCATGAGACCTCCGCCTGACCGCCGGGGATGGGCACATCGATAGCGGCGACGCGGCCGTTTGGGCCGCTGGCGTAGAGGCGCGGTCCGGCCTGCAAGTGGATCTTTTCCACCGCAGGCTCCACGGCGGACTTCCAGAGCCCGCGGGCATTGCCCTTTTCCTGGGGGATGTAGCCCATGATGGCGCCATCCTGATGGAAACCGACGATAGCTTCGGGGGCGAGCACAGCGGCCGACGCCGCGGCTGTCGCGACACCGTCGGCAAGCCGGTACATGACCTCGAAATTGAAAAACCAGTTCCTCCAGACGGCGATATCGCAGCCGCCCCGGAATTTGCCGTAAGCCTTGTCGTCGTGCTTGAAATAGCGGAATTCGCCGGTCTTGCGGTCGAATCCCGCGGGGCGCGCCCTGCCGCCGGTGACGACGAGGGTGTCGGCGGTGGCGGCGATGTAACCCTGAGGGGCGACGCCGGAGAAGGCGGGTTCGTCGTGCGGCTGCCGGATGAACATGGGGCCAGTGGCGCTGTTCGTCCAGACGACGTCGCCGGTTTCGGCATCGAGGGCGTGGATAAAGGTGCCCATGAACGGCCAGATGCCCGCGGCGAAGTAGATGACACCGTCGTAAATGACGGGCGCGCCGCGCGCGGGCCAGGTGGAGATGAGGCGGTCGTTGCCGAGGACCTTGCGGTCACCGGGCCCGCCGCGGAACTTCCACAGGAGTGCGCCGTCGGCGATGCGGGTGCAATAGAGCCAGCCGTCATCGCTGACGAAGTACGCTTTGCCCTGCCATGCGACGGGGGCGAAGCGGACGGGGCCTTCGCAGTAGAAACGCCACTTCTGATCGCCTGTTTCGGTGTCATAGGCGGTGACGGAATCGGTGACCATGGAGGGGACCAGCAGGACCTTGCCGGCGACCACGGGTTCGTAAGACACGTCGAACTGGAGCTTGTATTGTTCGGGCGGCCAGGCGGGCATGGGCCTGGGGAGTTTTCGCACCCATTGGAGATGTAGTTTGGCGGCAAGCGAGTCGGGGGTGTACGCCGAGTGCGCGGCGTCGTGCCGCCACATCGGCCAGTCGCCGGCATGGAGCCATGGCGCCGCACAGAAGGCAGCTAAACAGACCAGGGCGACTTTCAACAGTTTCTTGTGTCTTTTCATATCGTGCCAGGAATTCTGTTGTCGGCTATTGTACTGCAAAACCCGCCGCGGCCGTGCTCTGGCGGAACGGCCCCTCAGCAGCGGAGGCTTTGCGGCGGGTCCGTACCGCCATGCAAAAAGACCCACCGAACGGGGAATGGGCGCTTTCGATAGAACTATTATACCATTTTACAGTACAAATTGCCAGTGGGGTGGAACGAGGTCAACAAGCCAGCGGGGGCATTCAACAGCACGGGGGCAATTGCGTCGTGCGAGGTTTCTTCCCGGCGACAGGCTGACGGAGCCGCACGGCCGAAGGGCAAGGCATGCCTTTCCCCTGCAACACGGGCAGGATGCCCGTGCCACGGGATTTATTCTCGGGCGGCAAATGCGTGGTCCGGCAAAAATGAGATTGACGAACGAGGGATATTTGAATACAGTAAGAACTCTTAAATCGGTTCTGGTTTGACTCTGAGGGCACATGTCGCAAGCAAGAGAAGAGTGCGGGATTTTCGGGATCTATGGTGATCCGGAAGCCGTGCAGAAGACATATTTCGGGCTTCACAGCCTGCAGCACCGCGGTCAGGAATCGGCGGGGATTGCATCGAGCGACGGCGAATATATTCGCTGCTATACGGGCATGGGCCAGGTAAGCCGGGTTTTCCGCAAGAGCCGGGGATTTCTGGACAAGCTGCGCAATCCGATGGCGATCGGGCATGTTCGCTATTCGACGACGGGATCCGCCAGTCTGGCCAACGCACAGCCGTTTCTCGGGGAGTATTCGCGCGGGCAGGTGGCGGTGGCACATAACGGCAACCTTATCAACGCTTCGCTTCTGCGGGATGAGTATGAGGCCTACGGGCATATCTTCAAGTCGAGCAACGACACCGAGATTATCCTTCACCTGCTGGCCAAGCCAAGCCACGTGACCAAGCCGGATCCGCTGGGGCATGTGCTGAATCATCTGCAAGGCGCCTTTTCACTGGTGTTCCTGTTTCAGGACAGTATCGTAGCGGCGCGCGACGCGCACGGGATACGGCCGCTGTGCCTCGGGCGGACGCAACGCGGAGCTTACTGTGTGGCCAGCGAGTCCTGCGCGTTCGACGCCATCGATGCGGAGTATATTCGCGAAGTCGAGCCGGGCGAGATCGTCACCCTGGACAATCGGGGGGTCAGCAGCCGGTTTTTCGTTACGCCGGGGACTGTGACGCCGGCCCACTGTATCTTCGAGCACGTTTATTTCGCCAAGCAGAGCAGTACGGTGTTCGGCGAAAGCGTTCACGAGGTGCGAAAGCGATGCGGCAAGCAGATTGCGGTGGAGCACCCCGTCGAGGCGGACGTCGTCATACCGGTGCCGGATTCGGGGGTATCGGCGGCGATCGGCTACGCGGAGGAGAGCGGCATCCCGTTCGATATGGGTTTTGTCCGCAGCCATTACATCGGGCGGACGTTCATCGCGCCGTCGCAGGATATGCGCGACCTGGCGGTGAAACTGAAATTGGCGGTGATCAAGCAGGTGGTGGCGGGCAAGCGGATTGTGGTGGTGGACGATTCGATCGTGCGGGGGACGACGACGCGGGGAAAGGTCAAGTCGCTGCGGCACGCGGGGGCGAAGGAAATTCACATGCGGATCGCGTGCCCGCCGGTCGCTCATCCGTGTTTTTACGGCGTGGATTTTCCGACAAAGGGCGAATTGCTGGCCAACCAGCGATCTATGGATGAGATACGCGATTATCTCGAGGTCGACAGCGTGGGGTATCTGTCATTAGAGGGGCTCTTGTCGTGTGTGTCGCTGCCCGGGGACCATTATTGTACGGCCTGCTGGAGCGGGCAATACAAGGTGCCCGTGAGCGCCATCGTGAACAAGTACAGTATGGAGCGTCACCAGATGCAATTGTTCGATGATGTTGAATTATGACGACCAAGGACAAGTACATCAGTTATGAGGCATCCGGCGTGAGCATCGACGCCAACGACCGGATGGTCGAGCGCATCAGCCGGAGCGTGGCGGCGACGTACGGCCCGCGCGTGATGGGGATGGAGAACGGTTTTGCGGGGCTGTTTCGGCTCGACTATGACGAGAAGCTCTTCAAGAAGAATTACCGTAATCCGGTGCTCGTGGCGTGTACGGACGGCGTGGGCAGCAAGGTGTTAGTGGCACAGGAGATGAAACGCTACGATACCGTGGGCATCGATCTGGTGGCGATGAGCGTCAACGATATGCTCGTGCAGGGGGCCGAACCGCTGTTCTTTCTGGATTATCTGGCGGTGCACAAACTCGACCCGGAGCGGATCGCCGAGATGGTCGAAGGGGTCGCGGCGGGCTGCCGGATGGCCGACTGTGCGCTGATCGGCGGCGAGACGGCGGAGATGCCGGACATCTATCGCAAGGACGAGTTCGATATGGCGGGCTTTGCCGTGGGGGTGGTGGATCGTCATCGCCTGATCGACGGAAGCACCGTGCAGGAGGGTGACGTTATCCTGGGCCTGGGTTCCAGCGGGATACACAGCAACGGCTATTCGCTGGCGCGGCATATCTGTTTTAAGCAATTGAAGCTGAAGGTGACGGATCCGGTGGAGGAACTGGGCGGGGCGGCCATCGGGGATGTGCTGCTGGAGCCGACGCGGATCTACGTGCCTGCCGTCGTGAGATTGCTGGGCCAGTACAAGGTCAAGCGGGTCGTGCATGCGATGGCCCATATCACCGGCGGCGGGCTGGTCGGGAATATTCCGCGGGTGCTGCCGAAGGACTGCAACGCCGTGCTGAGGACGTCGCGATGGCCGGTGCCGCCGATTTTTCAATACCTGCAAAGCAACGGACCCGTCAAGAAGCAGGAAATGTACCGCGTGTTCAATATGGGCATCGGTTTCGTGCTGGTCGTGGCGAAGGACTTCGCCAAGGCGGTCGCCGAAAAGCTGCGGCGGTACGGGGAGGAAGTCTACGAAATCGGCACCATCACAGCGGGCAAACGAGTTGTGGTATTGAAGCGATAGAGGCGACAAGCACCGTTGTTTAGACCCGTGCGGAGCGGCGTCCGAAAAAAACGGCCCCTCCCGCTCCCGGAGCACGCAAGAAGCCTTTCAAGTCTATTGCCGACAAGCTGTTATCGATTGGAGGGCACACTTAAGTGTTGACCTCAATGAGCCGATACCTTATAATGATGGTTTGGAAAGAGTCTATTTTGTGACCCGCGGTCTCCTGATAACTTTCTTTATCGGATGAGGTGTGTGATGAATTGCAGAGCAATCCTTCGCTGTATGTTGCTGGTTGTGTTCACCCTGGTTTTGTCGGGATGTTTTTCGGCGCGGCCCGAAGATGTCAGTGCATTTCTGCGGCCGGACCAGGCCCATGTGACGGGGGATGATTACATTCTTCAGGCGCCGGACGTGGTCATGATCATGTCGTCGCGGGTGCCGGAGTTGACGCGTTCGGGCAGCATGTCGAGCATCGGCATGACGCAGGTGATTCGGCCGGACGGTATGATTTCGCTGGAGTCGGTCGGGGAGATTATGGTGGCGGGCAAAACGCCGCGGCAGGTCGCCGAGATCATCTCGAAGCGGCTTTCGGAGTTGTATAAGTTTACGGGCGAGCACCCCGTCGATGTGCGCGTGACCAACCAGAGCAAGTTTTACTACATACTCGGTCAGGTGCAGCGGCCGGGAGCACAGATTTTCACAGGACGCGAGACCACCCTCTCGGCGGTGTCCAAGGCGGTGCCGAATGTGCGGGCGTGGGAGGAGGCGATTCAGGTGATCCGGCCGACACTGGCGCTGGATCAACGGCCGATGATTTTCGAGCTGAACTTTAAAAAGATGGTCGAGCACGGCGACATGAGCAAAAACGTGCTGCTGCAGGAAGGCGACATCATTTACGTTCCGCCGACCATTCTGGGCTCGATTGGCCTGACTTTGGAAGAGATCCTGGGGCCGCTGTTCCAGAGCGCTTCGGCCGCACGTACGTTAGGTGTCGATTAGTCGTCCGACAGGGCTCGACAGGCGGGGCATTTGGTTATATCATGATGTCATGATGGCGGCAAAAGGTACACTTAAACGGCTTCATTTCGCCAGCACCGTCTGGTTTGTCGGCTGTGCGGCGTTTCTGCTTGTGTTGGCGATGCGCCAGGCGGGGGCGGCGTGGTGGCTGATCTGGTCGCTCAGCGGCTATTCTTTGATCATTGTCTTTGTGCTTGTCAGCATCTATTTGTTCGCCTTGTATCGAGGAGTGGTCCGCAGCGACACCGCACAGGAATACCCGCTGACCTCGTCGCCTTACTACATGACATTCTACGATCTGTGCCCGTTTCTGGGGGCGCTGGCGGCGCTGTTGGGCGGAGCGGCTGCGGTGGGCATCACTGCGCTGCTTTCCACGATTGCCATGGGGTCACTGGCGACGACGTTTTTTGTGTGGGTCATTCTGGACCCGGCGATCGGGCTGGTTGAGATGTGGCTGCCGGTCAGCCGGCGGCTGCGGCAGGAACGGCTGGCGGCGGCGAGGCAGCAGCGACTGGCCCGGCAGGTCGAAAGCGACCAGTTGCTGGAGGACCTGCAGCGGCGGGAAGCGCTGAACTACGAGCAGTGGCAGCCGGTGCTTGCGCCCATGGCCGAGAGGCTGGCGGCGATCCTGGAAGCCGATCAGGCAGCCTCTGCTCAGCACGAGGCGGAGACGGTCGAACTCGGCGCGGCGGCGTGGCGTCTGGGCGGCCTGGCCTGTATGCGACGGCTGCACGAGATGGCGCGGGCCGAGCATGTCCGACACAGCAACGCGAAGATCACCGACTGCGTAACGCTCTGGTGGGATGGCATCGGCGGCTGGCGCAGCCCTTCGCTCAACCGTGCGATGGCGTGAACACCTCGTCCGCAGATTCACGCGGATTACTAAACCAGACAGCCGCTATGCACACCTTCTTAATAGCAACTACAGCACCTTGTTCCGGCGAAGGCCCCGCACACACGGCAACCCAGTCACCGCCAGCAGAAGCGCCCCCGTGGCGGGGCCACGCAACAGGTGAAATTGTCCGCAATCACCGAACTTGGGTTGAAAATAAATCAGTTAAGTAACGTCCCCGAGAGGATTCGAACCTCTAACCTTTGGCTCCGGAGGCCAACGCTCTATCCGTTGAGCTACGAGGACATTGGCTTATGTTAATACTTTCTTATCGGCGGCAAGTCAAGCTTATTTGACACATTCTCTGGATTTAAATCGCACGGCCGCCAATTCCGGGCCCGCTTCACTGCTCTCTGACGACCAATTCGACGCACCCGCAGCATCAGCCCTCCTGGAGCCAGCGCCGTGCCTACCGGTCCTTGCGCTCATCAACAACCGCCCGTATCGCCCGCAGCACTTCGCCGCTGTTCTTGATCCCTTCCCAGTTGTAAATGCACACAAAGCGGCACCGTTCATCGGCCAGCGTCCGCTTGAGCGCCCCATACCAGAGATCATACTCATGAGGCTGCGGCAGCCACCATTCGGACGCCGCCCACCGGTCGACCCCGCTTCTGCCCAATGCACGCTGCACCCCCTCATCCTTCGCAGGGTCATTGGCGAAGTGGTAAAAACTCCAGCCCGGGCAGGCATAGTCGTTGACCGCCGCATCGTACAGAAGTTCGCCGGCCCGCCACCCTGCGGCATGCGTAAAGATGTGCTCGCGCGCCAGCCCGCCCTCGCGTGCCGTCCGGCTCAGGTCCTCAAGATGCCGCCGCACGACTTCAAACAGGTCCTGTTCGGTGACGGCGCCCGTTGTCCGGATGCCCGCTGCGGTCAGCGCCGCATGGCCCAGTTGAACCTGGCCTCGGGCGGTGACGTCGGCCGCATCCAGCCCAGCCTGAGGGTCCCCGGCAGGCGATTCCGTCAAAAGACGATTACCATCCGGATAATACCATGCATTGACCCCGATGGAACTCTCCCACCCGAGGTTGATCCCTATAAACAGGTCCTTCTCCGAATCCGGTATATCACGATACCAGTCCACGACAATCGGCAGCAAGACTTCCATTTTCTCACGACATGCACTGCGATAACGCGGACTCATGAGGTTCGGCGGCGGGGCCACTCGAATCTGGCGGCCCCAGTTTCGCCAGGCGATCCTGACCGCGTGTTCCGGCCCCCATCCTGTCCACTCGACATTGTGCCGATTGGCCGGATCATAGCCGGGAGCGTTCGGATCCCACCAGTTCCAAAGGTCGGGCCTGCCCTGCCACCAGTTCTCGCCGTCAAGCTTGACCAGAACAGGTGTGCGGGTCTCCCGCGCGGCCGCCAAGAAACGCTTCAATGAGGACACGACCGTCCCCTCATTCGTCTTGAGGTACGAAAAGACAAAAGAGACGCCCACCCGCCTGTTGGCGTTCTCAGACGCCGCAACCGCCCTTTTGATTTCTTCGAGACCTTGCCCGGTAATCGTCTCCGGCCGGGCCTGATTCCAGTTGCCTTCGGGCATACGGTTAACCACGATGTACTGACCGATCTCGGCAGAGGCCGCCGCCGAACACCACAGCGCCGCCCAAAGCATAATGATCCAAAATCTTAGTGTCTTCATGCACCGATTATACCCACCCGGGATGTTTTTTCCAAGAAGTCCTGTATGCACGCCAAAGCTGTCGCATTCCGGCTGCCCGCATCCCAAAGTCGACCTGCCGCCGTGGCACTGCAAGCCTGCGAGAACAAGTCCACGCATTTATGGGCCGCCACGACACGGCCTCCGTCGATGCTGCGCACAAACCGCCAAGAACGCCAAACGAACCCCTTCCAAAACACGCCCGGCCGGCTAAACCATTAATAACAGTGCGTTCGGCACAGTAGCTGCTCTGTCGACGCCTACGGCCCTCCTCGTTGGTGGCGTATGGACCATCTCGTCGAGCCCGTTATCTATGATTATGAGTCCGGACCCGTTCGCGGATACGATAATTCAGCGCGCAGGGCAAAATGATCCTTGGGACGAAAAGAAGTGTTCTCTGGTTGCAAATAGCAGGATGCCTTCTGGAGCACTTCTCGTTCTTGCTCCTTGGTTCCGCAGGATCGATTCCAACAAATCGAGATTCTTTCAGCTTCTGATGATTTTTCGCATAACGCTTTTGCTGAAACGCTGCACTATAAGTGAGAAGATGAGCGAATTCCGATTGAAAATTTTAAGATTTGGGGGGGCGGCGGCACCATAGCGAAAAAAGGGATATGAGATGGACAACAACAGAGATATTAAATCCCTTTGGGCAGCATATCATCAGAATGGCAATATACAGGCGTTCAATTGCCTGATCAACCACTACATGCCCATCGTAATCAGTACCGCCAGAAGGATTCATAGAAGGACAGGGCTTGGCAGCCTGGGAGATCTTGTTGACGCAGGGATCTGGATCTTGTGGGGCTCCATTGAGATCTACAGGATGCCTCAGACTACTGAGTTCACGAAGTACGCGCGAAGAAAAATTCGCGGAGAAATGATTGATGCAGTAAAAAAGGGGGCTGCACCCATGCATCATGAATCCTGCTAAGAGGTCGTAATCAGTCCCTGCTCCAGCAATTCCCCCTCTGCACTTCTTTTTCTCTCCCTTTCTTCCCTTCTGCCCAGAAAACACGAGAATCGATTCTGGGCCGCTTTCTTCTGGCCCCCCTTCCCCCACCTGTTGAGTTGAATCGATGGATGCCTGACTCACTCGAAGAGATCCAGGCAGGAGATCGCTCGAACTGGTCCAAGCTCAAGCAAGGGTTTTATCCCGCTTGACTGCTCACTCCATCAGTGCTATTCTGGCGCATCTGTTTATAGAAGACGTAAGATGGCAGATGACAGTATTCTTCATAATGGAGGCTGACGATGTTGGAAGAGAACAAATCGATAGTTCGTCGTTACTACGAGAAAGTTCTGGGGGATTTGTCGGGGATTGAAGATATCGTGGCGGATACGTTCGTCGATCATCATTTTCCGCCGGAGATACCGGCAGGCGCCGAGGGTGTGCGGAAGTTCTTTACGTTCATAGGCGGCGTTTTCAGCGACATGCGAATCGAGATCGATTTTCTGCTGGCAGAGGGGGACAAGGTGGATTGCCACTTTGTGCTGCATGCACGTCATACGGGTGAAGGTCTCGGGGTCGCACCTCGCGGCAACGCGATAAGGCTGCCTGCAATCAGCACATTTCGTGTTGCTGACGGCAAACTGGCGGAAGGCTGGGAGATTTTCGACAGCGGCAGTTTGATGCAACAGATGCAGGCAGAAGGATGACGAGAGGCTGCTCATAGAAGAGTTGTCGATTACATCTTGTTCTTTGCTTAAACACAAACTACGGAGCTTCTGTACGTGCCTGTGCGTGTCTTTGCTGGTGACGACATATTCGGCCGCTGGTGCGGAATCCGGCAATGCTTCAGAGGTACCCTCGGCCGGCGGTCTTCTTGTTGTGGCGCCGGAAGGTTTCCGGGAGGCCCTTTCCGATTATGTGCGGCACAAGCAGGAACAGCTTGCCGTTCGCGTCGTCTCTCTGGAGACGATCCTGCGGGAAAACGAGGGCGCCGACGATCCTGAGCGGCTGAAACGGTATTTGTACGCCCTCTGGAAAAAAGGGGAGATCAAGTACGTCCTGCTGGTCGGCGATGCCGATGTCCTGCCCGTCCGCTACATGGTGCTCGATCGGGTCACGCCGACGGCCTTCGACTATGCCTTCTATCCGAGCGACCTGTACTATGCGGATCTGGCGAAGAAAGCCGGCGCGTTCGAGGACTGGAACGCCCGGAAGGACTCCTTCCACGCCGACTATTATGGGGAAGTGCGCGGGGAGAAGAATAAAGCAGACCCCATCAACTTCGATGATATCGACTATCTGCCTGAGATCGCGGTGGGTCGATGGCCGGTCAGCACGGTCGAGGAGGTTCAGATCGTGGCCGGCAAGACGGTTCGCTATGAGAAGGGAGTGCTGGAACGGCAAAGGACCTGCTCAAAGCGGATCGCCTTGCTGAGCGTGTCCGGATGGGTGGACAGTCGAGGGGCCCTTGACAGGGCGGCTTCGTTTCTTTCGCCGGAGTGGACGATTGAGAGACGATACTACGACGATCAACAGAAGAACTACGGGACGCCCCCGCCGACGGCGGAGGAAGTCGTTTTGCTGATGAACGCCGGCGTGGGGGTGATCTGCCACGCTGGTCACGGCGAAAACCTGTTGTGGGACAAGTCCTTTGGATTGAAGGATCTCACAGCGGTCAGAAATGCAGAGTGCCTGCCCATTATCTTTTCGGCAGGCTGCCACACCGCCCGTTTCGCCACACTGCCTCCGTATGAACCGTATGTCGATGTCTCCGGGGTAGAGCACAAGGGCACCGATCATGGGCAGGTCTTCAACGAGCCGCCGCCGCCACCGGCGCCTTACCAGAAGGGCAAGTACAACCCAGCGGGACTGGGTGAAGGTCTGCTTCGTAATGGTCCGACGGGAGCCGTCGCCTACATCGGATGCAACACGGGCAGTCAGCCGTGCGGGTTGACTTTGCTGGAGGGTTTCGTGGCAGGATTGCAGCAGGAGCGGCTCGGCGACTGCTGGAACCATGCCATTACGCATTACTATGCCAAGGAGCGTCTGGCGGAGCTGAAGCCGGCGGCCAGTTGGTACCCGCCCAGCATATTCTTTCAGGGCATGAAGTTCATGCTTTTCGGAGATCCGTCGCTGGTCCTGCCGTAATGCTCCGGCAGGTCAAATCTGGCCTGTTCGCCTGATTCGAACGTGGTTATTTGCGCTGTACCCGGTATGTGCCTACTACCTGGCCGGCATCTGTGGTCATGGTTATTTCGAGCTTGTCGGGGGCTGCGTCCACGCGGATGACGGTTGCCTGCCCCGCTTGAGGAGCGCCTCCAATGATCATGGGATAATCACGAATGCCCTTCTCCGGCTCCACAACCATATACCTGTGCAGATGCCCGGACAGCATCAGGTCGATCTTGCCCGCGTTGAACAAGGGTCTCCACGTGTTGTAGAGATCGGTCGGCCCGTGCCACCTCTCCGAGGCGATGGGAGGCATGTGAATGAGGACGACGCGAAACGCGGCCTTTCTGCATGCTTCGGTCTGGATTTCCTTCTCCAGCCAGACCCTCTGCCGGGCGCGGTATCGGTCGAAGTCCACCAGGCCGCTGTATTCCGAGCTGGCATCCGTCTTGTCCTCGCCGCCGTCCATGACGATGAAGTGTACGGGGCCATGGTCGAAGGCGTAGTAATATCCGCCTTGCGGGGCCGCCATGTAATTGGGCAGCATGCGGGCGAATTTGCCTCTTGTCTCGTGGTTGCCGCGGACCCAGACGAAAGGGATGCGCGCGGCGAATAGGTCCGAGCAGGGCTTGAGGACGTGGCGGATGACCTGCTGCTCGTCTTCTATGTGCCCGAGAATATCACCGTTGAGGAATACGAGGTCGTACGGTTTGGATGCGGACATTTTGATCAGGGATGTTATCAGGTCATCTCTCTGGTGGATGTCGTTGAGAACGAGGAAGGAGATGCTTTGCTTGTCGCGCGACAGGGTCGTGAACTTGTGGGTTTCGCCGGTGATCGTTTCTCCGTACGTGACCTTGTAGGCCTCGAATTTCAGTATTTCTCTTGAGCAGACCCTGTATTCGTATTCCTTGCCGGGAGAAAGGCCCTCGATCGGGATTCTGTGGATCGTCTGATCGGCGTCGATCAGGCCGTGCCGGCTGTGAATGGCCTTCTGGTCGAGCGTGCCCGGCGTTCCGTATTCCACCCAACTCGTGCACGGGACATCCGTGATCCACATGACCGTCATGGAGGTTTCTGAAGCGTTCTGAAGGTAGGGACCCGTGACAATGGTCAGGGCGCGGCAAGGGATTGGCAGGGCCAGGGCGAGCAGGAAAACGTAATTGCGCTTGTGGTTTTGCATACAGCCGTTCATGTGACCTCCGGATCCGCACGTTGCGATGGGTTCTCATGTGAGCACCCTCACTTTCAGATAATACCGCTTCATCCGCCGTCAGTCAAGGCAAGGAAGCGCATATCCTGCATGTTGATTGTTGACATCCCCCGCCGTCAGCATCAGGGCTCTTCGTTCGGTGGAGGCCGGCGGGCCCTTCGTCTTCTTCTGTCCTTCTGCTTCCGGATACTGCTCAGTTTTTTTGCTTCGGGGCTTTCGTTTCCGAGCAGGCTGTTTTCGAGCAGTTCGCACAGCCTTTTGCGTGCGTAGTAGCGATTGAGTTTCTGGCTTCGACTCTTCTGCATTTTTACGGAGAGGCCGCTGGGGAGATGTTTGAGATGGACGCAGGTCGAGGTCTTGTTGACCTTCTGGCCGCCGGCGCCCTGGCTTCGGACGAAGTGCTCCTCAAGGTCAGCCTCAGATACGCCGCACTTTTTCATGCGTTCCTGAAGTTCTGAGGCTTTTCGTTCTGATACTCCGAAGTCAATCATAGGTCGCCTGGAGTCGTCTTTTTAATCTGCTTTGTCCATGCCGCGCGAGTCCATATGGGCAGGCAGGCCCATTGTAGCCTCTCGGTGCGGTCTGCTCAATGCCAAAACAAGGTGAGTTAATGTTGCCGACCGGCAATCGCGGGCCCGTCGAAGTGGAGGATTGACATGGGCGGAGATGTTTTTATTATGGGGGCATGGTGAAGACTTATCAAATTAATGTGCAGACGCGGGGCAACTGTCATGTGGTCAATATTACCGGCGACGTGACTTCGGCGGTGGAGGATTCGGGGTGCCGGGACGGCGCGGTGGTGCTGTTCAACGTGGGCTCGACGGCGGGGATTACGACGTTGGAGTATGAGCCGGGGTTGGCGAAGCACGATATCGCGGCACTTTTTGAGCGGCTGGCGCCGGCGAACGCGCGGTACGAGCATGAGGAGACGTGGCACGACGATAACGGACACTCGCACTGCCGGGCGGCGCTGTTAGGGCCGTCGCTGAATGTGCCGATCGTCGACGGCAAGATGACGCTGGGGACGTGGCAGCAGATCGTGCTGATCGATTTCGATACGCGGGAGCGGACGCGCACGGTGATCTGTCAGATCATGGGGATCGGGACGTAGCGATCGGCGTTCTTAGGGAAAGGGGGCAGTGGATGTCTGAGTACCAAAAGAGGCGTACGGCGAGGTACGTCGGTCCTATGAGGAATGGCGCCGCGATGCTGCTTGTGCTGGTGGCGGTTGCGATCATGATGGTGCTCTACTTCCTGGACCTGCGGATGATTTTCGGGCCGTCACTGGATGGGCAGTCCAATGCGCCGGCGTCTCGGCCTTGGCTGGAGGAGGATTTGCTTGCGAGTTCGGAGGAAGTGATCGACCTGCCGAAGGCGCCAAAGCCGCAGTTGACCGAACCACGCCGGATGACGGCGGCGGTGACGCGTCAAGGCGCCGAACGAGGGACGATGGAACTGGCGTTCGGGACTGATGGGCGGGTGAGCGGCACGTGGCGGTGCGGGTATCGGCATGGCGATCAGGACTATGCTTATGACGCGAGCTTTGCGGGAAACATTGCGGCGGACAGGATCTATGTGTCGGATGGGGGCGTCAGGGACAGGTCGCTTCTGTACTTTATCACGAAGGGCGCCTACACGCAGCGCCTGACCGACACAAACACAAACCGGACCACCCGCGAAGAGGGAACGATTTACGTGACGGGCTGGCTTGGGCCGGATGGGTCGGCGCGCGGGCTCGTAACGATCACCACGGATCGCAAGTGGTCGGTTACGTATGACTGGATAAGCACGCCCTGAGGCGCGGGTCAGTTTTCGGCGAGATAGTGGTCCTCGTACTCGATTTCGAGGGTGAGTTTGTGTCGGGCCTCTTCCTGGGCGAGCGCCTGGAGGACGTGTTTAAACTCTGGGCCTTCGGCGGCGGCGGCGAGATCGGTGTACATGCGGAAGGCGGCTTTTTCTTTCTTCATGGCGAGGAGATAGGCCTTCTGCACGTTGGGTTCGGCGGCGCCGGCGATCTCGTCTTCGGTGACGTCAACGCTGTAGTCGGCGATCTTGAGGTCCGTGACCTTGCGGAGTTCGGGGAGATGGGCGGGATTTTTCTTTATGCCCTTGAGGCGGGCCTCGTGGCCTTTTTCCTGGTCGACGAGTTCGACGAACATTTTGCGGATGGCCTGGTTGGTCATTTTGTCGGCCATGCGCTGGTAGAAGGCCTGGGCCTGCTGCTCTTCGCCGATGGCGAAGTCGAGTATTTCTTCGATGCTGTTAAACTTCTGCATAATTGTCTCCTGTATCAGGTTTCTTTGGATCGGCCAGTATATCGCGGGATACGTTAAGCGTCAATGCCATGGCGCGGCGGCATCTCTGCTGACAGATGAGTCCATTTTAAGCGGACATTTTTAGTCCGGCGTCAGACCGCCCAACCGGCCTCTTGTACAAGGATGTTAACACAACCCCAATAATCAAGAGTCCTCCAGCCATGGCGACCGCCGTTGAAAAACTGTCGGACGTTTTCTTGATGTATTCCATCATCATTGGACCTGTCACCCCGGCCATTCCCCAGGCCAAGAGAACCTTTCCATAGATATTGCCGATATTCCTGGGACCGAACGTGTCGACGGCAAATGAGGGCATTGTGGCAAATCCGCCCCCATAGCAGGCGAGAATATAACAGCTCATGGCGATGAACAACCATACGCTGGTTACCTTCGGCAGGAGGAAGAACAACGGCGCCTGCGAAACAAGAATGATCAGAAAGACATTCCTGCATCCGAGTCTGTCCGAAAGCCAGGCCCAGAACAGTCTGCCCAAACCGTTGCAAAGGGACGCCATAAATACGATGGAGCCTGCGGCGACGGCAGTGACACCCATCTGCTGCTGAGCCATTGGGGATAAATTGCTGATCAGCGCGATGCCCGCCGTAACATTAATAAACAAAACCAGCCAAAGAATGTAGAACTGGTACATTCCTGCTGCGCCTTTGAAGTCCACGGATTCGGTGACGGCGTGCCGGGGTGAGTGTTTTGCCGTCGACGGCAGTTTCCAGCCTTCCGGCGGATTGACAAGATTGCGTGCAGCCAGCGACAAAACCACAAGGAACACAACGCCGAGGATGTAGAACGTATTGGCAATGCCTGCCGCCGGCAATAACAACGGGACGAGCTGGCCTACCAGCGCCGCACCGAAACCAAACCCCATGACCGCCAGTCCGGTCACAAAGCCCTTCTTGTCGGGAAACCAGCGTATCAGGACCGCAATCGGAGTAATGTACCCCAAACCATTGCCGATGCCCCCGATTACACCGTAACCGGCATACAACAGCCACAGGCTGCCGATTCTGTCGGCAACGCCGGCAATCAGCGTGCCGAGTCCGAACAAGACAGCCGCCGTCCTGGCAACATTCCTCGCGCCCGCCTTGTCCACAAAGCGGCCTCCTACGGCGGCCGTCACCCCGAGGAAAAAAATCAGGATGGTAAAGGCAAAGCCGACTTCAACATTCGACCAGCCGTGTGCTTCCATTAAGGGCTGTTTAAACACGCTCCATCCGTAGACAGTTCCCAGGAGCAATTGGATGACCACTCCTGAAAATGCTACCAGCCACCTGTTAGGCACTTTAGCCATCTCAACCTTTTGGAAAAATTTTTTGGCTTCGTGAAAAGGCGGTCAAAAGCGAATCACCCGGCGTTCGCCACCTGTCCCGACCGGGTGCACAACACCCGTCGGTTCGACGGGGCCGGTTATGAAGACGGGGGAGGTCGGCTGCAGGGTAATGGTGAAGCGGTCGCGGCTTTCGTTCACCGGAAGCTGTTCGCCCATCAGATTGACCACACGGACTTGGGCCGTGCGCTTGCGAAGCTCGATTGCTGCACCCTCGCCGGTCGTCCAGATTGCCAGCGCCTCGCCCATCTGGAGGGCGTGTATGTTTTCGCCGAAGTCCGTTCGCGGCGAGGGCTTGCCTTCGCTGAGGGTTCGGCACAGGGTGCCGAGCGCCCGGTACGCGGGCTTGGGGCTCAGATCGGTGTGCAGCACGCCGAAGTTGTGTTCATTATAATACGGGTCATCGCCATCGTTTCTGAAGTTGTACCAGCTTACGTTCTGGCAGGCGCCGGAGGCGACCGCGGCGAGATAGGAACGCGCCAGGAGCTTGGCCTGCGTGCGTTCGGAGACGTTACCGAGCTGTGTGCTCCAGCCCATCTCGGTGATCCAGACGGGACGGTTGTCGACGAGCGTCGCCGTGGAGGCGAGTTCATTCATGAACGCGTGTTCGCTCAGCAGGCCCCGGTACGGATGAATCGTGAGGATATCAAAGGGCGCCTTGGCGTCGAGGCACATCTGTATGAACTTGCGGTCGATGCCGGCGGTGGAGATCCCCAGGACCTGCGCCTCGGGGTCCACTTCTTTGATGGCGTCATAGCACTTCTTCAGGAGAACCGGGTAGAGGTCCCGCGGCCCGGACCAGAAGAAGATGTTCGGCTCATTATAGACTTCCCAGTGCTTGATACGATCCTTGTAGCGGGCGACGAGCACCCTCGCCCAGGCGCAGAAATCGTCGATGCCTTCGTGCGTGTAAGGCCTGGTCCACGACGACCAGTAGGACAGCAGCCCGTAGACGCTGATGCCGTGCCTTGTCGCCGTCTCGACAACGGTGTCATAGAACGCAAAATCGAACCGGCCGCGTTGCGGCTCGGTGCGGGCCCAGCCGAACTCCTCACGCGACCACTTTACGCCCGCCGCCTGCGCCATGGCGGCGGCTTCGTCCATCCGCCGTCGCCCTGCTTCGTTGTCCGGATAGCGGTACAGATACACGCCCATGCCCCAGGGCGATTCGGGCTTGAGTGCGGCGTCTCCGGCGTCGTCGAGCGGCCGCGTAAAAGCCGCCGTCGCCTCGGCGGACGGGCCATCCTCCGGCTCGAAAACAAACCTCGCCTCCGCGAAGTTCAACGCCGCGTCGATCGTCACGGTTTGGCTGTAATCGGTCGGCCTGCCTCCGCCGGGCACGCTCCACACGGCCTGGCTTGCGGCGATGCGGGCCCCCTGCCAGTCGGTAACCTCCAGGCTCAGCCCGCCCTGCCGGTCTTCGGGCAGCAGGTTCTGCGCCCGGCACTGCACCCGCAGGCGGCGTTGCCCGCCCGCGGTGCGGTCCTCCTCGATCTGGGCCCGCATGTGAACGGCATTCTCCGGCTCCACCATCGTCGTGCACTTGATGTCGACCAGTTGAACCTCAATCGCGTCGGCATCGCCCTGCCCGCGTTCGAGGATGATCGCACTCAATCGCAGCGGGTACTGTACCTTGCCGTCATTTTCGCCTCCGTAATACGTCCACCCCTGCGGCGGGACAGGCACCCGGAAGGTCTGCCGCCCGCCCGCCAACGTTCCCACCGTTCTCTCGAAGTTCTGAAAATGAGACCCCAGCCGGACCTTGAGCACATGGCCCTTCGCCGGGCTGTCTAATGTAATCGCAAGCGCCTTTGGTCTGCCCAACAGGCTGAGCGAATGACCGAGCCGCGAGTTGCCGACGGCTGCGAAATCGATCCGCCAGCGCCCTTCCGCAAGCCGACCGCCCGCCACACCGAACCCTGCTCCTTCCGCAAACTCTGTAACGGTATATTCCGTCTCCAAAGGCCCGCCCCAAACGACGCGGTCCGCCGCTCCCCGCACGTAGCCGACATCGTTTATCAGCAGTTCACCGGCATCATTAAGTGCCCCGTTTTCTATGAGTATGCCGATGCGAGTAAGCGGCTGCCTCAGCACACCGTCGTTCGGCCCGCCGTAGTGCCCTGTCCAGCGATTCATGTCGCACGTGAAGGCCTGCCATCCCCCCTGGTCCGGCGCCACCGACTTCTGGAAAACCTGCCCCCCGCTGTCGAACACGCGAACGGTGATCTGATGGGGCTGCTGGTTCTTCAGCCGGAATGATAAGGATTCTATGGAATCCGGCTTATCCAGATCGCGATAGGCCGCCACGTAGGCGCCGCCCGCGGTGAAATCGTAGGCCAGGCACAGCACGCCGTCGCCGTCTGCAGAAAGCGCGGCCTTTGCGCCCGGGAATTCAGGGCCGTTGGAGAAACTCCAGCGCCCGAGTGCAAAGGGCGGCGGGCTGAGCGAGATGTTTTCCCTCGGCTGGACCGCGGGGTCGGCGGCCAAGGTGAGTGCGGCCATACACAGGAATGCGACGATCTTCATGGTTTTGCCCGTCAAAATCTGATTTTCTCGCCAGAACGGTCCGATCCCAGCGGACCCACCGTTTAACATGGGTTATTTTAGCAGAAACCCCTCCGGATCGCAACTCGTGAGGACCGAGCAAAAGCGTTAGGGGCCCCTGGGGGCAACAGTTGCCCCGGACACAGTTTCGCGGGTTTTTCATTTCATCTTGCTTTGCATCACGTCGATATGTTAGAATCCGGCGCGTGGGGATCGTGATCGACAGGCGCAGGGCGCCGGCAGCGGCCATTGCCGTTCGGCGTAATCTCAAGTGATGGATTTCATCAGTTAGGAGCACGGATAAATGTGCGGTATCGTAGCGTATCTTGGCCATAAATCGGCACGTCCGATATTGATCGAAGGGCTGAAGCGTCTGGAGTACCGGGGGTACGATTCGGCAGGCGTGGCGCTGCTGGTGGACAGTACATTCGAGATTCACAAGACGGCCGGGCGCATTGCGGCCCTGGAGGCGATACTGCCTAAACCCAAGGCGACACAAACCGTCGGCATAGGGCATACGCGGTGGGCGACCCATGGCGAGCCGAACACCGTCAATGCACATCCGCACGCCGACGCCACAGGCAAGATCACCATCGTCCACAATGGCATCATTGAGAATTATTCGACGCTGAAGAAGTGGCTGACGGAGAAGGGCTGTAAATTCCGCAGCGCTACGGATAGCGAAGTCATCGCCAACCTGATCGGGTATTTCTACGCGACGGACAACTCACGGGACGGGCAGCACCGCCCTTGCGACGAAAACAAGTTCGAGTGGGCGGTTCAACAGGCACTGCACGAGGTCTGCGGCACTTACGGGCTGGCGATCATGTGCACGGATTATCCGAGCATTCTCATCGGGGCGAAGAAGGGAAGTCCGCTGATTCTGGGGGTGGGTGAGAGCGAGTACATCATCGCCTCGGATGCGGCGGCGATTGTGGAGCACACCACACAGGCGATTTACCTGTCGGATAACGAAATGGTGGTCGTGACGCCGACGGGTTTTCGCACCAAGACGATTGACAACGTGCTGGTCACCAAGAGCCTTAAGGACATTGAGTTTTCTTTGGAGCAGATCGAGTTAGCCGACTACGAACACTACATGCAGAAGGAAATCGCCGAACAGCCGACGGCGCTGGCGACCTGTCTGGGCGGGCGAATCGACCTAAAGAGCGCGCGCGTGGTGTTGGGCGGGGTGCAGAACCTGCTTCGCGACCTGACGCGGACGCGGCGGATCATTTTGACCGCCTGCGGAACGGCCTGGCACGCGGGGCTGGTGGGCGAGTTTTTGTTCGAGCAACTGGCGCGGATTCCGGCGGAGGTGGAGTACGCCAGCGAATTTCGGTATCGCAATCCGATCATCGAAGACGGGACGATCGTAATCGCGATCAGCCAGTCGGGCGAGACGGCCGACACGTTAGCGGCGGTCGAGCAGGCCAAAGAGCGCGGCGCCAGGGTGCTGGGGCTGGTCAACGTCGTGGGCAGCACCATTGCCCGCAGCACGGACGCCGGCGTCTACCTGCGCGTGGGGCCGGAGATCGGCGTCGCCAGTACAAAGGCGTTTACGGCGCAGGTGGCGGTGCTGACGATGTTAGCCATCGAATTGGGTCGCAGGCGGCATTTGAGCAGCGATTTCGCCCGATCCCTGCTGGCGGAACTTCACAAGCTGCCGGCCAAGATCGACCGGATACTGGAACAGTCGGACCACATCAGGGACATCGCCCGCGAGAACATGGACAAGGAAAACTGGTTGTTTTTGGGGCGCGGCGTGAACTACCCCGTAGCGCTGGAGGGGGCCCTGAAGCTTAAGGAAATCAGCTACATCCACGCCGAAGGGCTGCCGGCGGCCGAAATGAAGCATGGGCCGATCGCGCTGATTACCGATCAGATGCCGGCGGTGTTCATTGCGACACAATGTTCGCAGTACGACAAGATCATCGGCAACATCGAAGAGGTGCGTGCCCGCGGCGGAAAGACGATCATCGTGGCGACAGAGGGCGACACGGACATCGCACGGTACGCCGATCACCTGATCACAGTGCCGGACGCCACGGAACAGCTCCAGCCGATGCTGACGGTGGTTCCGCTGCAACTGTTAGCTTATCATGCGGCGGTGCTGCGCGGCCACGACGTGGACAAGCCGAGGAACCTCGCCAAGAGCGTCACCGTGGAGTGATGCTCGCCTATCGTTTGCAAGGAATACGCGGAATCCGGTCGGACATGGCACGCCATGCTCCTACAGCACAACCGCCGGTCTTTTGTTCACTTTCGCGCGGCGTGTGAGCGGCGGACGGGCTGTTTGGATTTTGCTGGTTTTTCCTGGATGCCTTTGAGAACCTTCATGGCTTTGGCGACGTCGGCGACTTTGAGAATGCCGGTGGTTCGTCCGCCACGGGCGCCGGCGGTGCAGTAGGCGTAGGAAATGTTGATGTGGGCCTCGGACAGCTTCTGGGTGATGTCGGCAAGGGCGCCGCTTTTGTTGGAGAGGTGAACACAGAGCACGTCGGTTTCATTGGTGGGCATGCTGAGCCTTGACAGCACCTTGCGGGTCTTCTCGGCGGAGCCGGTGACGACGCGCATGACGCCGTGCTCGACCGAATCCATCATGGTAATCGCAATAATGTTGAGTTTGGCGCCGGCAAATTCATTGAGGACCTTCGCCAGGACGCCGGGCTTATTGACCATGAAGATTGAGAACTGCGTTTCGATGTGCATTGGTTATCATCCTTGTAAGTGCGAATCCGTTCTTGTTTAATCCGCCTGACATCCACGGATTCCATTTGCGCCACGATCACAGGTCGCTCAGGGCACTGACGGCGGCGTCGCGGTCGGGGTAGAACTCGAATATGCGATCCAGATTCGTGATGCGGAAGACGCGATTCAGCTGCGGGTTAATGCCGCATATCAGCAGTCGCCCCCCATAATCCCGCAGCCGGCGCCAGACATCGACCAGCACGCCGAGCATCTGCGAGGTAAAAAATCGAACCCCTGCGAAATCCACCACCATTTTTTTCGGCTTCTCGGTTCCGATATATGCGCGGAGGCGCTCGATCATCTCATCGATTCCGGAGAAGGCGTCGATCGCCGCCGTGCCAAAGGAAACCACGGCGACGTCGCCGCTGGCGGTAATCTGCAGGTCGGTGGTATTGTCCATTTTGCGTTTATCTCCGAATAAGCGGCCGCCGTCAGCCGCGCCACCCATTATATCGTATCGCGGGGCTGGAGACAATAGCGCCGGTTTTCTTCGGACACTTTCCAGCAGGCGACCCGGTGTTCGGCCGAAGCGGAGCCGACGAGCGACTGGACCTCCTCGGCACACCGCGGCTCGGCGAGCGGGCACCTGGGGTGAAAGGCGCAGCCGGAGGGCGGATTCGAAGGGCTGGGCACCTCGCCGGCCAGGACGATTCGTTCTCGGCGGCGGCGGGGTTCAGGACGGGGTATGGCGCTCATCAGGGCACGGGTGTACGGGTGCTGCGGGTTGGCATAGAGTGCGTTGCGCGAGGCGTACTCGACGATGCGTCCGAGGTACATGACCGCCACGTCGTCACTGATGTGCTCGACGACGGCCAGGTCGTGGGCGATAAACAGATACGTCAGGCCCATTTCGGCCTGCAGATCCTTAAGCAGGTTGACGATCTGCGATTGAATGGACACGTCGAGGGCACTGACCGGCTCGTCGCAGACGATGAACTGCGGACCGAGGGCCAGGGCGCGGGCGATGCCGATGCGCTGCCGCTGGCCGCCGGAGAACTCGTGAGGATAGCGGCCGGCATGGTGACTCGCCAGGCCCACCTTCTCAAGAATAGCCATCACTTTGTCGCGGCGGCGGTGTACCGAGAGGCCTTCGTGTACAGCCAGGGCCTCGCCCACGATGTTCTCGACCGTCAAGCGGGGATTGAGCGAGCCGTAAGGGTCCTGAAAAACGAGCTGCATGCGGCGCCGCAGCAGGCGCATCTGCTCGTTTCGCAGTGCAAAGACGTCACGACCGGAGTAAAGGACGCGGCCTTCGGTGGCGGGAATCAAGCGCAGGAGCGTCCTGCCGACGGTGGTCTTGCCGCAGCCGCTTTCGCCGACGAGGCCGAGGGTCTTGCCGGCCGCAATGCGGAAGCTGACGCCGTCGACGGCCTTGACCTCTCCGACCACGCGGCGCAGCAGACCTTTGCGTATTGGAAAGTGCGTCTTGAGGTCGGCAACTTCAATCAGATGTCTTTGCTCGGCTATCATGTTCCTCTTCGGATTGGGTGCATTCGAGTTCAAAGTCGTCGTAACCGGGCGCGCGCCAGCAGGCGACGCATCGGCCGGGACGGACGGTGCGCAGTTCAGGCTCGATGGTCCGGCACCGCTCATCGTCGGCGCCGATGGGGCACCGCGGATGGAACTTGCAGCCGTCCGGAAAATGCAGCGGATCGGGCACTGTGCCGCCGATGACATCGAGGCGCTCCCTGCGGGCGCCCAGTCGCGGCAGCGAGCGGAGCAGGCCCTGTGTGTAGGGATGCAGCGGCTCATCGAAGATCGCCTCGACGTCGGCCGATTCGGCGACGCGCGAGGCATACATGACGACGACTTCGTCGGCGTTTTCGGCGACGACGCCGAGGTCGTGCGTGATGAGCAGCACGGCCATCTGCGTTTCCTTCTGCAGACGCCGCAGCAGTTCGAGTATCTGGGCCTGAATAGTGACATCCAGCGCGGTGGTGGGTTCGTCGGCGATGAGCAGCGACGGGTTGCAGCTCAGGGCCATGGCGATCATGACCCGCTGCCGCATCCCTCCGGAGAACTGATGCGGATAGTCCTTGAGGCGCTTACGCGGATCAGGCAGACCCACCGCCTCCAGCAACTCGACCGAACGGTCGTCCGCCTCCTTGCGACTCAGCCCAAGGTGCAGGCGCGTCGATTCGGCGAGCTGATATCCGATCTTGAGCACGGGATTCAACGACGTCATCGGGTCCTGGAAGATCATGGAGATGTCGTTGCCCCGGATCGATCGCATCTCATTCTCGGACAGCTCGAGGAGGTCCCTGCCCTCGAAGAGCACCTTTCCCGACTCGATGCGACCGGGAGGCTCAGGGATCAGCCTCATCAGCGACAGCGCGCCGACGCTCTTCCCGCAGCCGCTCACCGTCGCAGGTACGCCCCGCATCGCCATCCGCGCCCGCAAACCCGCCCAGGTCTAAACGCATAAAAACCGGCTGGCCTAACCCACCAGCCGGCACCACCTCAACAGGAGTCCCAATCCATGGAAACAAAACCCAACGC
>JACZKQ010000111.1 GCA_014859965.1 Phycisphaerae bacterium | reverse complement strand
ATGTTCACCCGCACATTATGCCCATCCGCCGCCTCATCCCCCAAAGCAAACCCCGGCGAACCCGCATCAACGCAAGGACTCGTCACCTCATCATAAACCAACCCCCCAACAGCCGCATCCCAACGCCCCGCAGCGCTCTTCAAATGATAATCCCCATCCACCCAAACGTCATCCCACGTGATTGTAGGTGTGTTGGGATCGTGCCAGTAGCCTGGAGACGCAAACAGCGGATCACCATCGATATTGCCCGGCCCCCAAATCAACTCGCTATGAACAGAGTCAACACCCTCCACGCCGCCCTGCAAATTGCAGCAGGCGACCCCAAGTCTGCCCCCCTCCACTTTCACTTGATAGCCTCCGCCGCCGGTGTTCGATCGGATGATGTTGTTTGTGATTGCGGCTGTGCCACACGAGATATTTACGCCGCCGCTGCCGAAGCTGTTGCTGCTGCTGTTATGTGAAATGACGCAGTTTGTTGATTTGAGATATGAGTCCCACCGCACGCCGAGACCGCCCGCCCATGAGCCTCTGTTGCCGTTGAACAAAGAATTGTTCACAATGGCCGCACCTTCAGAACAGATGAGTCCACATGTAAAATTTCCACTAACCGAACAGCCGATTAGGGTCGGCGAGGCATACTCGGCACAAACTGCACCGCCCAAGTAACTCCGACACTCTCTGACGATGCAACCCTGAATCGTTGGGCTGCTGCCCTCGCAGTCAATACCGCCGCCTACCCGGTCAGGATCCACATACGGCCCATTGCCTCGAATTACCGTCAGGCCATTGAGGACCGTATCCGGGCCTTCACCCGAGCGAAAACAAAAGCCTGTCGTGTCGGCCGCGCCCTCGCAGTCCACAACACAGTTTTGCGGACCGTTCGCGCTCGTGACGATGACGGCCTTGCCGCAAAAGTCTATATTACGGTTGCCATCACAGGTATAAATGCCGTCGGCGACAAGGACGCGATCGTGCCGCAGCCAGCCGGCGGCATCGATCGCCGCCTGAATCGTCGCATATTCACCCGGGACTGTGAGCGTCCTGCCCAGACAGAGCCTGACCGGAATGGTTTTGGCGGCCTCAGGCTCGTTCGGATCGACCACGCGCAGTTCCGCCCCATAAACGCCGTCGGCAAGCCCGGCCTCATCATAACCGATCTGAACCTTTAGACAGGATTCGCTGCCGCCGCCCTGCGTTATCCTGTGAACAATCAGCCACGGGCAATCCTCTTCGATCTGCAAACTGCCAAGGTCCGACGTCTCGCTTCGGATCGTGATCTCCGTCGTCTGATGACCCGCCCAGTGCCGCGACAGAATCACCGGGTCCGCCGAGGGAGCGATGAACCGGTCGTAGTTGAACTCATAGACCTTCTCAGACGGCAGCCGCACCATACTGAGGTCGCCATTGTCGGCGATTTCCGTGTTCTCAACGACCGGCGACATTGACGGTGTAATCAGCCAATCGGCGGCATTCCGCACGATGTCACAATTGCGCAACGTCCCGCCAGACCAAGACATTCGCAGTCCGCCGGCGAAGTTGTCACTGATTCTGCAATTGGCGATCGTCACGGACTCGGTATCGCTGAAATGGACGCGCACAGTTTCCTTCACGCTAAAGCTATTGCGATTGCCTTCAATGACGCAGTTATGCATGTTCAGGCTGCCACGGCTGTACAAAGCGCTCCAGCCCACGTTGTTGCGCAAGACGGAGCTTTCAAGGGTGAGTATCCCAGCCCTGCGATTCGAGTCGTTCATATAGAAACCATTGGCTATCGCTCCGCCGTAACGCTCCGATTCAAAAGGCGATCTGTTGCCGGCGAAGACGCAGGCCCGTATTACCATGGTCCCGCCGTTGAAGACGGCGCCCCCGGAACCACCGCACGAATTGCCAAGAAACAGGCAATTAATCAGTTCAACATCACCATTACTGCTGATGGCGCCGCCGCCCGCAGACGTGGCTGTGGAGTTCCCCGCAAAAACACAAGTTTCAAGTCGCGCGCTGCATCCGACGCCGACCGACAAGGCGCCGCCGCCTAAGTCAGGGGCATGGCCAGCGGTAACACGGTTACTTATGAAACCGCAGTTCTGGAACACTGCGTCACTGCCTTCCCACAAATGGATAGCGCCGCCTTCAAGATATGCAGCATTGTCTTGAAAGATGCAGTCGATGACTGTCGCAGAAGACTTGTAGCAGCAAAGGGCGCCGCCGGGCGCAAATATCTTCGTGATTACTGGACCGCCGTGTCCCAAGCCGTTCTTGACAGTTATCCCTTGGATTACAGGGCCCGGATCGGGGCAGTACTGACAGATAAACCCGTATCGCATTTCGTAAGGATTGTACCATGAGGAAGGAATGATCACGCATTCTTCGGGACCGTTTGCGCTGCGGATAGTAATTGGCTTTTCGACCACGATGTTGCCGTTGCCCTCGCCTGTATAGATGCCGTCGGCCAGCTCGACCACATCCCCGGCGAAAGCCGCCCAAACCGCTTCGCGTATTGTCCTAAAAGCCTCGGGCACACGCAGCGGGCCCAGGTGCACGACGATATGGATTGTCTCCGAGGGGTTGACCGCGCCTTCGGCACGGAGCGTAATCTGGCATTGGTAGATGCCGTCGGGCAGGTCATCTGTCAGAAAGTCCAGGGCGACCTCGTTCAATTCGCCTGCCGAGGCGCCTTGCCTTGGCGAAATCTCCAGCCACTCGCAACTCTCCTCGATGGTCCAGTTCAGGATGCCGGCGCCGGCATTGTTGATTGTGAACACATGCTCCGGCTCTCGCTGAGGCGCCGCAATGTTCAGGGTTTTGGGAATCGAAAACCGCATGGCCGGCACGGCGTAGTTAGGCGATTCGTCCGCCCCCATGTCAACCCGCGCAGTGCCGTCATTATCGCCGTCGATTACCCGGCAATCACCGTCCGCATCGTACTCGCTCAGTCCCTCAGGCTCGTTGGTTCCCGCATCGATACACGGCGAGTACGGCAGAAGGTGATAGTCGCCCGCGATCCAGACATCATCGTAACTGTTGGGCGTTCCGTTGTCATCCCAATAACCGGGATGAGTGAAACACGGATCAACATCAACATTTCCGTCCCCCCATTCAAGACGGTTTTCCCTCTCACTATTTTTAGCTGTTACTCTGGCTTGCCCGCCTTCGATATTACTCCAGCAGACCCGAATCATCCTGGTGGGATATGAGGCATTTAGCAGGCTTAGCTGGGCGGGTTCCTTGTTGTCGTAGTTAGCACGTATAATACAATTGGTGACTCTTATTTCAGCATCCCAACCTCCTGCGCCACCGCCCCTATTGCCGACGATTGTGCAGTTGAGAATATCGGCCCTTGTGTGACTATTAACCTGTATACCGCGGCCGCGATTGCCGCTGATGATGCAGCCCTGGATCAAGCCGCCTTCCATGAAAACTCCACCCCAACTGCAATTCGTAATAATGCAATTGCGGAGATCGCCTTTGCGCGGCCAGACTTCCCTATAGTAGACGCCGCCGCCATTATATGGCCCGGCTGTTGGCTTGCCGTTAGTAATCGTAAAACCGTTCAGCGTCCCGCCGCCGGACAGACTGAACCCGCGCCCGGCCTCCTGGCAATCGACGATACAGTTAGCCGGCCCGTTCTCACTCCGAACGGTAATCGCCTTGTTAATGGCAATATCCCGATTCCCCTCACCCGCGTAGGTCCCGTCGGCACAGACAATCACGTCCCCATCCGCGGCCGCATCCACCGCGGCCTGAATGGTAACATACTCACCCGTCCCCTCCGCGTCGACATGCAGGGTTCGACCATAGGCGGCCGGCAGAAGGAAGGCGGCAAAAGAGACCATTACGGCAACTGAGTATTTGAGCGGCATTGGTTTTCTCCACAGACTCCAGTTTGATGGATTATAACACCGCTTTGGCCGGTTTGCAACGCAATTTTAGGAATTTAAATCCCCCTTGAAGTACTATTAAGCCCCCCATGTTCGCGGTTACAACATTCTGTTGCTCCGGCTCTCAAGCCCTCTGTGGCCACTTTTCTGTGTCCTGTTTATAAATCTTCACCAAAACTACAAAACATCCGACAGATCCGCCACGAAGACCTGCCGCCTGCCTTCCGGTGCGCCGTTGAAGCAGACCTTCCTGTAATCGCGGCTCCAGGCCGGGTGCGGGTCGAGCCGCAGCGTCCCCTTGCCGATGTCGTCCTTGCGGCCTAACGTATACATATGACAGATCACCGCGACCTCATCGCTCACCGTATCCAGCAGACGAATCGGCACCTCCATATTCGAAGCCACAACCTTCTCGCCCGGATAAGCATCGGTGACAAGATACCGGCCGTCCGGCGTAACGCTCGGATGCCCGCTGCCGAGATGCTTCTCGCTGATGACGGTGAAATCCCCGCCGTCAAAGCGGAACCGGCAGAACCGCATGGTCGCTCCGTCCGGCTTGAGATTCATAATGATGTGCTCGCCGTCCGGATGCCAGTTCGGATGATGCCCGCCCGGCGCCCAAACGCGATGCGGCAATGCAAGCCGAATCTCCCCGCCCTCCGAATCGAACGTATACAGCATGGGCTTGTATTTTTTCTCCGCCGCCGCCCAGCCTCGAAACACCTGCGATATCCGCGTGCCCTGCGGATTGTACTTCGTGTGGAACATATAGAACCGTGCGTCGCCGATGAGGTCCTTGTCTTCGGCCCGCGCGTACAACTCGGCGATACTCACTAATAGGCGTTTGCGATTCTTCTTCAAATCCGTCTTCCAGATGCCCTCCTCATCCGAAACCGTCTCGGCCAAAGCGGAAAGATTCCGCCAGTCGACCGGCACACCGTAACCCTGCTGCGTCGCATTGATCAGGTCCAGCGGAAATCCCGCCGCCGCCGACTCGTCCGGCGCCAGATGATACATCGGCCCGCAAAACGCCTTAGCCGCGCCCGTCTGCAAATCCAGCCGCACGCACACGGCCTGCCCGTCGATGATGTCGTTGGTGTAAAGGTGATGGTCCGTCCGCCCCCAGTTCAGATTCGCCCCCAACTGAAAGCCCCACCCCTTCGTCGAGTAAACCGTCTCAATCGTCTGCGCCTCAAGATCAATCACGCAAACGTCCGCCGTCTCGCCCACCTCCGGCTGACGATCCTGAAAAGGAAACCGCGTCACCGCCAGCAGCCGCCCCGACGGACTGAACGGACAGACGTCATAAAACGTCTGCAGATAAAACCCGTCATCGGGCGTAACGCAGGTAACCTCGCCCACAGTCTCACCCGGCCGATAACGTCGAAACGCATACGGCCGCTTAACCGGCTCCGCCCGACGTACCTCCCAGCACCCGCCCGCCGCCAGCACCGCCGCAAACCCCGCCGAGGTCCGCACAAACTCCCGTCGATTCATGGCTCTGTCTCCTCATGTGCCCGCCGGCACAAAACGATGTCACCAAAACGCTTCATATCATACCCGCAAAAGAGCACAAAAGAAACCCAAACAACGGCCGCGCCGTGAAAGGGATTCTCATGCGACCAAAGCTGCCGGCCTCCGCAAACCCGGTAACGTCCCCTCGCGAAAACGCCGAAACAACAAAGGAAAACAAGCATACAAATGGGGGGCAGAAACATGACCATTACAATGGAACAAAAAGCCGTCGAAAACGTCATCGAAATCCACCTGAGCGGCAAAATCCACCGCGGCGACTACGAAAAATACGTCCCGGAAATCGAACGCATCCTCGACCAGCAAGGCAAAATCCGCGTTCTTGTCGTGATGGAGGATTTTCACGGCTGGGACACCGGCGGCCTGTGGCGAGACATCAAATTTGACGCCAAACACTACAAAGACTTCGAGCGCATCGCCCTGGTCGGCGAAAAGTCATGGGAAAAAGGCATGGCGACGATCTGTAAGCCCTTTACCACGGCCGACATACGCTACTTCAGCCCAAATGACGTAGAAGAAGCCCGCCGGTGGATTCTGCAGCCCTGACCCGGGTTTCTCGGCAATAGAAAACAAGCAAAAAGCAGCGATCAGGCCCACGGCCGCGTACGGCTGACGACTGATTTAAGGATATTGGCCGCGATCTGCACATCCTCAGCCACTTGGAAATCGAACATTCCGACACAAATGAAGTCGCAGCCGTTCTCAAATGCGTATTTAAACCCTTCCCGCGGCCGTATTGCCCCTGCGCCGAGCACTTTATAGCCGATCCACGGCTTTTTGACCTTCGACATGAACTCAATCGTGATTTCCGGCGTCTCGGCCCACACGCTGTCCATCCGCGGCACCGGCCCGGCGGACCAATAGCTCTTGGAATTGATCGTTTTCATGTAAAAATCCACGTTTAAACCCGCAGATTCGCATGCAATCGGCACATTTACCGCATGGGCGCCGATTCCGGCGGGCAAACCGGCCTTGTGAATCGCTTCAAGGGCCTTTTCGAGCACGTCAATGCGGTTTTTTTCGACCAGATCGTCGGCCACGCCGCCGTGCACATAGGCGGCGGCCGCTCCGTTATCGACTGCGCGGGCGATATCGACTGCAATATCGGCTTCTGACAGCTTGCATTGGGCCAGCCAGTGAAATTTGCCGCCGTATTCCTTGCGATATGTGTTCAAAAGCCGGATTACCTGGTCGTCGACCCGCAGCATCATGGCATTTATGCCGTTTTCTTCGCAAATTCGCCATGTTTCGTAGACCTTTTCGTCGGTAAAGTACTTTTGGAGCAGCGTTGAGACATAAATCAGGTCCCGGCTGTGTGCAAAGCCGCTGGTGAGGTTTCCGCCGCACATCAGGCGCGAAAGTTCCAGGTTTTTGATCTTGCCTTTTGGGAAAGGCTTTGCCGTAAGTGCTGGTGCGGTAGGGGTTTGCGTGCCGGGTTCGGCCGCGTGGGCCAGGAGGGATTTTTCCTCGAAGTTAAACGCCATCGCCGCCGCAGATGCGGCCGCGGATTTGCTTAGAAAGGAACGGCGATTGAATTCACCTGACATGACGAGCCTCCATTAGTGTCACTTTATGCCGTTATTCTACCCTATTCGGCGATGGCCATCAAGCGCGAGTGTGCGCGGCAAATGCGGGCGGCCGAGATGCGCATTTGGGGGTGTTCCGGGGTTTGGGGGTATTCAGTACCTGTGGATTTGGGGCTGAAACGGCTTGGAATGGGGGGCTTTTTTGTGGAAATGGGGTGGTTTGGGTACGCGTGAGGGCGTTTTTTGAGCAAAAAGGTGGGTGGAAATGACATGGATTTGCATATTTTGGTACGCTTGAAAAGGGGAGTAAACAAGTCGGGAAGTAGCGGAGGAGCGGAGTAGTGGAGTAGAAAAAAGGAGGGCGGATGTGTATGTAGCATGAAGAGCGTGCGTTCACCATCGAGACCATGAAGACCATGAAGAAAAAAGGCAGGAAGATATTCAAGGCATGATTAAGGTTATTTACAGGGATTCACAGCATGCACAGGATACACAAAATATGGGGCGCTATTTCATAGCGTTAAATGCAGCGGCCACGCTGCGCGTGTCTTTCTTACGGGTATGTGGGGAATGGGGGTTGTTTTTGCTGGAAGAAGGTTTGCGTGTTGTTCGGGCGGGGGGTATGATAGTGGGGTGAGGGAATCGGGAGTTGGGTTTGCTATCGGTTCGTCGGGTGATGGGCAGACGTTGATTGGCGGTAATTCGATCAGGGATGATGATGCGGGCCGTTTGAATGATGATTAAGGACAGTTGCAGACGTTTGTATGGTCGGGAAAATTACGTGGCGGAGGTGGAGAGGCAACGCAGGTTTTGAGGCCCAAAAATGTACGTAGTACCTTAAATTAACCCTGTGATCTTGCCGTTTTCAGATCGACTGGTGCGAATGCGTGCAGGAAAGACCTGTTTTGCATGCGCAACAGAGTGGGAGACTGCGATATGCACGCGGAACGCGCATCGTTAATTCGACACGTAATGGATTCGCTTGTTGCCGCTGTTTTGGCGGCACTGGTAGTTGTATGGGGCTGGTCCTTGTCGCAGCCCTATCTTGAGGCAGTCAGTAGACACTTCAAAATAGGCCACTTAGTAATTGCTGGTATAGGCGGCGCTGGCATGCTCGGTTGGCTGATGCCGGCGCAGGCAGTTGCCTTCCTTCGCGCAGTGCAGTTATGGCCGAGACACTGGGGAACAGGCATCCGTACTTTGATTGGTAGCTCTCTGGCATTGATGTTGTCCCGGCAGTTATGCTTGTGGGAAGGCGGCAATCGGCTACTCGTCGTGGCGATTGGGGCAATTGCACTTATTGAGGTAGTGGTGTTTACAACTGCGGGAGTGGCAGCGCACATATCATTTTATATCCAGGGCCAGTCGAATCGGACTGCGCCTGACCGTGAGGCAAGTGATCGCCCCATAGAGACACTGAAGGAAAACGAATTTCAAGAGTACGAAACTGCGGCTAGACGAGTCCTAACGCAACTAGAAATGGGAGAGGCGGAAGCAGGGGGTGCAAATGTTGCGGTAATCGGACGCTATGGGTCAGGAAAGACAAGTCTCTGCAATCTTGTCCGATGTTTGTACGAAGACACGACGGCGCACAAGGACAATTCAAGCATAATATTCTGTCGGTTTGAGGCTTGGCAGTACTTAACGCCAGATGGGGCGGTCCGGGGTCTTCTTGATCGGGTCGTGAGTGCCGTTCAGGAGTCGATTGATTGCACGGGGCTCGCTGGGCTGGCAGATGAGTATGTGGATGCAGTAGGGGCGGCGCCAAGCAAGTGGGTCGGGTGGATTGCCGGCCTGCTGAGAAGGAGTCGTGACCCGCAGGAAATAATTGAGAGACTGCTAGATGTGCTGGTGCGGATGCGCAAACGGGTGATCGTATTCGTGGATGATTTCGACAGGCTTGAAAGGCAATCGGCAGAAGTGCAACAAGCAGTCGCTGCTGCACTGAACCAGTTGCAGCATCTTGCGAAGGTGCAATATGTCCTTTGTGTGGGACCGCAAGAAGAGGGGGGTGGGAGTGATCTACTGAAGTTGACGAGGTTTCAGGAACTTGTACCGCCGATGCATGGAGAAGAGATCACCAAAGCCGTGTGTAGGTGGCGCGATAAGGCGCTGAGAGGAGTGCAGACGCAGTGCTATTTTCCTTATGATTTGTACAACGAGGGTAGCCAAGACCCGTTGACATATTACCTGCATAGAGAGGCAGTCCTCACAACACTCATGGGGCAAATTGTCAATCTCATCCAAACGCCACGGGAACTATGGGCGTTGGAACGGGAGGTCGGCACAAAATGGCGAGGCGGGTTGGAGGGGGAATTATCCTGGTATGACTTGCTGATGATCAGCGCGCTGAAGGTGAGCGAACCCAGAATCTTCGAGTGGATCCTACGGGAACCAGGACTCTTCAGTGAAGAAGGGCTACATTTCCAAGAGCTGAAAGAAGAAGAAAAGCAAGCTACAAAGGTCGGTATTGAGAGAAAACTCAAGAGGTTATTGAAGGTGCGGACGGAAAGACGCTTTGATTTGGTCACAGAGGTTGTGAGAAGCTTATTCCCAGAGTTCATGACGGGCTTGTCCGGCTTTCCAGATAGTTTGCCGCGGCGGCAGGTTGTGGAGTGGGAACAGAGCATTGCGTTCTACCGGGGGTTTGAACAAGCTCCATATTTTCGAAAGTATGTGTGCGGGTGCGTACCGCGTGAACAAGTCGCGGATCAGCCGACTTTGCAGTTCATCAGGCACATAATGGACGCCGGGTTCGATCGAGACCAATTCGAAGCAAGGTATCTTACAAGCTACGATAAGCAAACTAAAGATATCAATACGTTTGTGCGATTCAGTGGATTGCTTGATTGGGACATGTCACAACAGGTGTGTGAATGCATGCTGGATTGGTTCTGTGTGCGCGAACATTGGAAGATATGGCCAGCGGATGAGGATTATGTAAAAAGCATGATGGTCGATGTTGCCAGCATTATTGAAAACGCAGGGCAGTTCGCTTTTTCTCAAGCCCGACGCAAAGCTATTAGACCGGCGAGCAGGCGCGGGAACAAGGAGAGTTGGGCCAAGGAACAGTTAGAATCGCTTGCGCGGCGAGACTTGGTTGTAGCGTATTATTTCAGCCTACATGCAGCCGCTTTTCTGCAGGAAGGTGAAGCTATCCGTATTTGTTTGGAGGCTTTCAAGGATGTGTTTCTTGGAAATAAGGGGGATGCTTGGAGACAGTTCAGCGGCAAGCCCTATTACCTTAAGGCGGTGATACAGATGATTAACGTGGCCGAGGGATATGAGTGTATCCGGGACAAAGTCACAGAGGCAGTTGGTGAGCAGGCGGATGAAGATGAATCAGGCGATTTTTCTGACCAGGTGATAATCGCGCTGGCAGAAGAGACGCTGCGACCGGACTCCACTACATATGCATTTCACGTGGAGAAAGCTAAAAATCAAAAGGCTTTCAACATGGAGAAGCTGATGCCCAGGATCAAGGGGTGGATGTCGCGGCCATGCAAGGACGCCGTGGCAGCAAAAGCACTTGAAGCGTTGGGTAAAGCATATGTGGAGGAACTACGCGCCATACAAGATGAATAGGGGGTGGGCAGATAAGGAGGGATGGCGGATCACCGCGGTTTGTGATGGAGTTATGTACTGCGGGTGGTGATGAGCACTGTTTGGGGTTATGTAATCGTCCAGTGCAATATTTGGAGAATTGGTCGAGAGAGCTAAGAGATAAATTCAGGCAGAAATGAAGGGGCGTTGTTCGGAGTGGGATATGAAGATCAGATTGAGATATGCGGTTGTTCGTGGTTTGGTGCTGGTGGTGATTGGTGTTGGAGCGTTTTTTGCAGGTGATGCGTTTTTCACTTTTGCTCTGCGGACACGGCGGTCGTTTTGTGTCGATATATCGCGGTATTATGTCGGGCCGCAGCATTTGCAGAATTGCGGGGTCGCTGTGCCGAAGGCGGTTGAGGATCTGCTGCTGCAGAAGGTTCGGCCGGAGGATCGGCAGTGGTGCTGGCAAAGGCTCGTACGATATCAGCCTGGATGATCTTGCGGATCTTGAGACGCAGAGGGAACTGGACGAGTCGTACGGGTGGTTCAGCGTGGAGGCTATTTGCAGGAAGTGCCGCAAGGTGGTTTGTGTGATCAGTTATGAATGCACTTAGGAGTGAAGGCGCCGGGGGGGGACGGCGTGGACTGCTTGGACACACGTGGACGACGTGGACGGGTGGGGAGCGTGGGTGCGTGGACTATGGACGGAATGGACTTGATGGACGAGATGGACGTTATGGACGATGGGTGGGAGACAGAGGACACATAGGACATGGAGGACGGATAGGACATATAGACGGGGAGGCGGCGCGGGGGGATGAGTGCGAAGAGAAACTCGGGAGTTCGCTTTAATGATAGACGGGATTGTTAGACGAGCCTGGCGGCGAATGGTCGTTGTCGCTGCGATTGTGGGCTGTGTTGTGGTTTGCGTGAGTGCTGCTGTCCTTGTTGGGCCGTGCTATCGTGCGAGGCAGGACGCTCTGGCCATGTCGCAAGTATCTTATGTGGCTCACGGGATAAGCCGGGCGATCGACGCGTGCTATCGTGATGAAGGACACTATCCCAAAGAAACAGAGGCAATCAAGGACACTGTTCGCAGCCGACGAGAGTTTGGCACGGCAAAGCCGGAATGGTATGATGTTCTCGAAACACTGGCATACTCAAGTGATGAGAACGATTACCAGATGGGGTTTGAAATAAACTGTGGCGGGAAAACATATTACTGGCAGGAAAGCGGTTCAAAAGGGAGGGTGACGAAAATGGACTATGGACCCAAGAAGGGTGAGAAGGGAAGGCGGGACGGCGGGGCGCAGCGGGCGGCCGCATGGGGTCGCCCTTACGAGGCATGCAGAGGAGTGCGGATATGTGCGGAATGAATGCCAGGAGCAAGCGAAATTTGATTTTTTGTGTGCGGGTGTGCGTGGCGGGGGCGGGTTTGGTGCTTTTGGTGTTTGGGGGTGTGTGTTTCAAGGCCGCGTATGAGATACACGGGGAGGTCGAGGCGATGTCGCGGCCGCTGGTGGAGATGGCGGTTGATCTTTCGCAGGCGGGCACGTATTCGGCGGTGCTGGGGCCGGTGGAGCGCTATTTTCACGGGATCGGGCTGCACATCGAAATCGAGACGGCGGAGCGGGACGGGGGGCAGTTGGCGAAGCTGTTCGAGGGTATCGGCGGAACGGCAACCATCACGGATGGGGACGGCGAGGTTGTTTGTAAGCTGGCCGTTGCGGCGGAGGGGCTGGCGTGCTATGCGACGCGTCGCGAGGCGGGGGCGCGAGCCTGGGCGATGTTTTTGGAGCGGGTGCCGCAGTATGAGGCCGGGCACAGTACGCTGACGCTTGAGATAGATCGGCCGGCCGGGGGGTTGGCGGGCGTGAGGCAGATGTTTGTTGCCAAGTATAATCTTTGCGGGTTGGAGTCGTCACTTTCGCTGATTGCGGCCGTGGTCGGGGTGGTGGCGA
>JACZKQ010000110.1 GCA_014859965.1 Phycisphaerae bacterium | reverse complement strand
AGCAACCTGATTAGGAGCGTGAGACGATCGATCCAAAAAGAGCTTCAAAAGGAGCGAATATGCGTAAGCAAAAATAATTGCAAGAAATCAAAATTCTCAGTTGACACATCTGGCTTCATAGGAGGGACCGGGTCTAATTTTTGTAGATGTTCTCGTCCACAGCTTGCCTTTCAGCCTCCATGTTGCCTCTCCGCCTCCGCGGCGCGATTCTCCCGCTCATACAAACGCCTCCAATTGCCCGCATCCACACTTCAAATTGCCCGCATCTTCGGCCGCCTCGCGCCCCGGCCTGCCGCCATCGACGGCTGAAAGGTACCTGGTACTATGTCAGACACCTTTTCCCCGCACTCGCGCCAAGCCCTCTATCGACCTTCCAACTCCGCCAACCGCTCCGCACTCCTCTGCTCCACCCGAAGATCACCGAACATCACGTTATAGCTGCCGTCATCCCGCCGCCACCGCAGCAGCACTCTGTCCGCATCGGCCGCCGTCACGCTCGCTCCGTAATACGCCGCGTCCCGGTCCTGCCGCAAAATAAGTTCGCCGGCCATGCCCAGCTTCACCATCTCCATCATCTTCGCCATGTCGATCTCCACCCGCTGATCTATCCCGACGCTTGACACGATCAGTTTCGCCCATTCATTGCTGATTGTATCCGACGACAGATCGCTCGGATACCGCCCCCCGCTCGCTTCCCCGAACAGCCTTAAACCGGAAACCATATCCTTGCCTCGCTCCGGATCGCCCGTATTCACGCTGACGATCAATTCATAGTCCTCCGGGATCACCACCCCAAAGGCGCCGCGATCTACCTCCAGTCCCCATTGAAAATCGCCGAAGACCTTCTCCATCTCCATCCCCTCACCATCCTTGACCAGCATCGTCATCTGCACAGGCCATCCCGTCTTCACATCCACCCACAGACGCGAAATCACCCGCCCGGCCCTTTGGCCCAGCAGCGGCTCATGACTCTCCACCCCCTCCACGGCGACACCGTTGATCCGGGATCGGCCCAGTTGGGTGTACTCCCTTGCGAGAAACTGGCTGACGAATTCCTTCGGGTCGAGCAGTTTCCTGCGTGTTTCGCTGTACAATGCGTTCGTCAGCGTGACCACCGTGTACTGTTTCTGATTCGGCATCAGGTGGACAATCTCCTGCTTGTCGAAATCCACATACATCATCCCAGTCAACTCGTCGCCCACGTACCTGTCCACCTTCATCCCGCACCCATCCAGGAGGAGCGCCCGCCCCTCACTCTCCAGCACCAAACCCTTCCGAAAGCCCGGCGCATTCTGCGTCTTTTCATTGACGCGAAAAGATACCGCTTCAACCCGCGCCACCCGCTCGGCAACCTCCGCCCAACTGACGCGCCCCCTCCCCAAAAAAACCGCGAATCCCAAAAACACGCCGGTCAAGATCATGCCGCCCAAGGCATACTTCGCAAACCTCGTTTTCACTCGAACCTCCTAAATTTAAGGGACCGGGACTCATTTTGTATAGATATTTACCGTCCACAGATCAGCTCGCACTGATGCCCTCGCAGGAGCACAGCACTCAAGCCCCATTTTGCCTCTCCACCTCCGCCACGCAACTCTCCCGCTCATACAAACGTCTTCAACTGTCCTTAATCACCATTCAAACGGCCCGCATCATCATCCCTGATCGAATTGCCGCCAGTCAGCATCTGCCATCACCCGACGAACGGAAAGCAACTCCCGACTCCCTCGCCCCACTATCATACCCCCCACCGGAACAACACGCAAACCTTCTTCCAGCAAAAACAACTCCCATTCCCCACATACCCGCAAAAAAGATACGCGCAGCGTGCCGCTGTATATAACGCCATGAAATACCGCCCGCCTACAACCACGCCCAAGTCGTTCACCCTGCACCACCTCCCCGTTTCCATACTCCACTACTCCGCTTCTCCGCTACTTCCCGAATTGTTTATCCTGTTCATCCTATGCATCCCTGTGAATTGAGTTTTTAATCTGTGTTAATCTGCGTAATCTGCGGATCGCCTAACGCCCTCTAACAGCTAACCCGAATTGTTTACTCCTCTTTTCACGCGTACCAAATAATGCAAATCCACGTCGTTTCCACCCACGTTTTTGCCCAAAAGCATCACTCACGCGTATCCAAACCAGCGAAATTCCACAAAAACACCCCCCATTCCAAGCCGTTTCAGCCCCAAATCCACAGGTACTCAATACCCCTAAACCCCAGAACACCCATCCATC
>JACZKQ010000109.1 GCA_014859965.1 Phycisphaerae bacterium | reverse complement strand
ATATTATACCACAGGTTTTGCACTTGTCAAATTTTGGGCGGGTATTTTTTGGAGAAAAGTGGTTTTTGGGGCGGGGGTGAAAATGGGTTGTTATTGGGTTATTTGCGGGTGTGCGGCGACATAAAACGTGCAAAAGCGGCTTAAAACGGCTTGAAAAGTGACGTAAATTGCAGATTTGGGGCCGAAATAGTACGCGTGAGAGCGCTTTTTGGGCAAAAAGGGGGGGTGGAAACGACGGGGATTTGCATATTTGGTACGCGTGAAAAGGGGAGTGAAAAATTCGGGTTAGCTGTTAGAGGGCATTAGACGATCCGCAGATTACGCAGATTGACGCAGATTAATTACAAGATTATTCACAGGGATGCACAGGATGAACAGGATAAATATGTAATTGCGACCATGAAGCACTTGAAGTACGTGAAGAAAAAGGGCAAAAAGATATTGAAGGTTTTCACAGCAATGCACAGGATGGACAGGATAAATACGTAATCGCGACCCTGAAGATCATGAAGAACATGAAGAAAAAGGGCAGGAAGATATTAAGGGACATGAAGGAGGACAGGACTTATACAAATATGGGCGGTATTTCATAGCGTTATATGCAGCGGCCGCGCTGCGCGTACTTTTCAACGGTATGTGGGGAATGGGAGTTGTTTTTGCTGGAAGAAGGTTTGCGTGTTGTTCGGGCGGGGGGTACGATAGTGGGGCGAGGGAATCGGGAGTTGGGTTTGCTTTTGATTCGTTGGGTGATGGGCAGATGTTGATTGATCAGGGACGATGATGCGGGTTGTTTGAACGGTGATTAAGGATGGTTGCAGATGTTTGTACGATCGGGAGAGTTGCGTGGCGGAGGTGGAGAGGCAAAGACGGTTTGAGTCCAGTAGAGGAAACATCTCGAAAAGTGTGCGGGACGGGGTATTGCGGTCGAGGTGAAGCGCCGTGCGATCAAATAGTTGCAGAGGCACATCGGAGTGTAGAGAGAAGTGGATAAGGATGAACACGTAAAGGAAGTATACGCGCATTTTGGCTTGGCCGTGTATTATGCGCAGGTGTTGGAATTTGCTCTTACACATGCTCTGGTGTATACCAAGCTGGTTCCGGAGCAGGCACAAGGCAAATGTAGGCAAGAACACTGGGTTGGTGCTTACGGTGCATTCATGGATCAACAGTTCAGTAGGACCCTGGGCGAGATGATCCGGAGACTTCGCAAGGTTACAAATGTGCCGGAAGGGTTGGAATCGCTCCTAGCAGAAGCGCTGGCGAGAAGGAATTGGCTTGTTCATGGCTACTTTCGAGAGCGGGCAGAAGATTATGAATGAAGAAGGGCGCAACCGAATGATTCACGAGCTGAGGGTCGCGCAAACGTTATTCGGGCATGCAGAGCGTGCAATCGAGGTTACGTTTCAACCCGTGCGTGAGAAGTATGGAATTACTGACGAGTGGCTCAGAAAGCACGAGCAAGAGTGGCTGAAAGATAGGCAAATAGAACTCTGAAGTGGGATATTTGATCATCGCAGGGCTGGTCATGAAAGGTGAGATTGGGGTGTAGCGGGTGAGGGGGTGCGAGTCGAATATGGAATAAGTAATTTTCGCCTCGCCCAGTGCGGAAACAATACCTATCTTGTTGTGCAACGGATTTAATTACGGCAGTTCTCGGTTTCGGCGAAGCCGCAGTTGAGCCATTGGGCGGCGACGATTGCAAGGTCGGCGAGGTTGACCTGGCAGTCATTGTTGAGGTCGGCGGTCGGGCGGTCGGTGCAGATGGGGTCGGGTTGGGGTTCGTCGCCGGGGTCTGGGCCGTTGGTGTCGCTCAGGCTTGCGTACGGGGTGCCGCCGTAGGCACCCATATTGATGCGGCCACCGTTGGGGTTGGGTTCGTAGCCAATGGCGTCGGCAGGGTCGCCAGCGTCTACCGCGGGGCTGGTGGTCGCATCATTTATCCATCCCTTTGAACTGTCGTCCCAATGCCCGTACACCGAGTGCAAGTGGTAATCGCCTGCGGTCCAGACATCCTCGCTTGAATTCCAAAAGCCGCGCGACACAAAACTGGGATCGTTATAGATGTCGCCCACTTTGGCATAATTCTCACGGAAGGTGCCGCTGCGGTTCATCCAGAAACAGTTGTACGAGTTTTGCGCAGTACCATAGAGACCTGTCCCGAAGTTAAAAGCGACGATGTTGTTCTTCACAGGCCCCTCGCAGTGCAAGATTCCGTGCCCGAGGTTCTCGACGACAGTGTTACTAAGCACGCTCTCCGACGAAAAGATTCCATCCGCTCGGTTGCCCGCAATGATGTTATTTCGCACGGTACCCGCGAACGAAGCCACACCCCGCCCGCCATTAGCGATGATGATATTTTGCGTAAGTGCATCTGCGCTACCGGCTACACCGTCGCCGCTGTTACCACGGATTGTGTTGGCTGTAATCTTCCCCGTCGTATCACACACACCAGTCGCATTGTCGCAGATCAAATTGTTAAGTAGCGAGCCCGTGCAACGGGCCACACCTGCCCCTGCATTGTTGATGACAATGTTGCCGCGGATATCTGCGCAGCATCGACAAATGCCGTCGCCAGCATTGTTTTGGATGACGTTGTCATAGATTGTGCCTGAACATCGGTAGAGGCCAGCGCCTCGGTTCTCCTCTATCTGATTGCGCCAGATCAGTCCGCCTGCATCTATAATCCCAGCAGCAAGGCTGGACGCTATCCTGTTTGCAGTGATTGTGCCTATGCAACCTGAAACGCCGTTTGAGTTGCTTATGATTGAGTTGGTGTGAATAGTGGGCCGCGCATCATGGAACCCAGCTACGCCCACATAATTGCCGTATATGGTATTGCGGTAAATGGAGGGGGCCGTACCGTCACATCGGACGCCCGGGGCAAGCCTGAACTTAGCAATCGCATAGATGTCACTCTGGGTCGCGCATACGACGGTGTGGCCGTAAATCGCCGAGACTTGCAAGCCAGTTGTCGCGGCAGAGACAAGAAACTCGTCGCCCGTCAAGAGGCTCTTGCCGTAGATGGCAGAGTGTCCGGTTCGATAATCTTGCCATACGACAATGTCACCTGAGATAGCCGGCGCATATTGGTTATTGGCGGCGGTGCAGACTGCAAATTCGTGGCCGGTTGAGAGATTTTTGGCATAGATGTCGTCGTCACGCCCGTTGCGCCTATCCGCCCATACGACAATGTTTCCGCATATCGCTGGCGAAGACTGGTAATTTGGGGCCGTACAGACTGCAAATTCTTCGCCCGTTAAAAGGTCCTGCCCGTAGATGTCCGCATTGCCGTTGCGCTCATCGTGCCACACCACAAAATTGCCGCTGATTGCAGGGTAACGCTGACTGTATGGCGATGCGCAGACAATAAATTCATGCCCCGACCCCAGGTTCTTCCCGTAGACGTCGGGATTTCCACTTCGATTGTCTTGCCATACGACAATGTCGCCGTCGATAGCAGGGAAGAGTTGGTTATGTAATGCCGTACAAACGACAAATTCCTCCCCTGTGGCAAGGTTTTTCCCGTAAATGTCGTAGGAACTCATGGTACGAGAATCAATCCACACGACGAGATCACCACATATGGCCGGAGAAGATTGCTCGCGTGGGGCTTTGCAGACAAAGAACTCCTGACCCGTCAAGAGGTTCTTTCCGAAGATGTCATCGTCGCCATTGCGACCATCTACCCACACAATGGTGTCGCCGTGGATTGCAGGGGAAGTTTGGTCCATAGGCGCCGTGCAGATTGCGACAGCCTGCCATGCAGAAACTCCGCCGATAGTGAAACCTGTGATGACAGAGCCGGGCCCTTCCATGAAGTCGAAGGTAACCGTTCCCTCGATGATGGTAGCGTCGACGATGTTCGGGTCATACGGGTCCAAGCTGGTAACGGTGATCGCGCGGCTGTTGTAGTAAAGGTCTTCCTTGTACGTGCCGGGGTGGACGAGGACGGTGTCGCCGTGCCATGAGGCGTCAATAGCGGTCTGGATGGATGTGAAGTCGGCGGGGCCGTCATCGTCGACGGTGAAAATAACCGCTTGTGCTGATCTCGCGACGACAGCAACTATGAGACAAAGACCAAGACCGACGAACAGCTTGCTTTGCATAAGTGATCCTCCAAAGGCAATTCTCGAACCACATTTTACATAGTCACAGCCGAATCGGCAAGTAAAAAAAGGATTTGCCCCGCTATTATTGCCACACGCGACAATTTGGGTATAATTCCGGGTGCAAGAGGCATTCTGACAGGAGAAAAAAGCATGTGGCAAGGCATAGTTAATTGGACAATAGGCAATTCTGCTTTTCTACAATCCGTTTGCGAGGTAGTTGTCGCGCTCGTGGCATTGTTCACCGTGGGGTTCGCATGGCACGGCCTCAGCACTTGGAAACGGGAATTCCTCGGACGGAAAAAGATCGAGTTGGCTGAGGATGTTCTTTGTTGGTTCTATGAAGCGGCAGACGTCATTGAGGCTATACGGAGCCCGCTATCAAGCGAGGGGGAGGGGTGCACCAGGCAGGCAAGGGACAGTGAGTCCCCTGAAGAAGAGGCCATATATAACCAAGCATACATCACGATCGAACGGTACAACAGTCGCATTGAACTATTCAGTAAGCTTCGTTCTGTCAGGTATCGTTTTAAGGCCCGGTTTGGGAGGGACAGCACGAAGCCTATCGACGCCCTTTTAGATGCGGTGCGACGTGTGAGAGTGTCTGCACACAGCCTTGCACGGCTCTGGTTGCAACTGGGCAAGGCGAAGGACAAAGACAGAAGGGAGAGCCTCGAAAAAAAGGTCGAAAAACACGAAGTGGTGATCTATTTCGGAGAAGATGAACATGACGAGATTGCTCTTCAAGTTCAAAAAGCAGTACTAGATATGGAAGCTTTCTGCCGCACCGTAATAGGCGGCAAATCGTGATTTCTGCGGCAAGCGCGGGGGCTTGTTCGTGGTGCTGTCATGCGCGAGGCGAAGCGGTGGGGCGAGGGAATCGAGGCGCTGGCGGTCACGAGCGAGCACGTACATGTTGTCGTACGGTACAGCGAGCCGCCGATCGACGAGTTTGTTCGGGCTTGTAAGGCGGCCGGGCAGGCTGCGCTGGAGCGCGCGGGCCACACCGGCAGAGTTTGGGCGAAGGGATACGATAAGCGGTTCTGCTTCGATGAGGATGCGCTGCGGACACGGGTGGAATATTTGGAGGGGTATGCGAAGGGGGGCGGCCGTGAGCGCGTGTGAGT
>JACZKQ010000108.1 GCA_014859965.1 Phycisphaerae bacterium | reverse complement strand
CCGTCCCCTCGCCGCCGTCGGCCACCGGCTTGACGACCACACGCACGTCCGGCCGCAGCGACGCAACCGCGCGCGCCACAACATCGCAGGCCGCCGCCGCACTCAGCGACTCCTTGAACGAATCCATCGCAACGACAATCTTCATCCGCCGCCTTCCCGCACTTGCATTTTACCCCGCCCCGGATATCATACTCGCATTCCGCAAACTTTGGAGCACCAGAATGGAAAAAACCATGTTAGCCGCCGTCCTCCACGACTTCGACGACCTCCGACTCGACCACGTCCCCTTGCCCCAGGTGCGCAGCCATGACGACGTAATCGTCCGCATCAAATCCTGCGGCTTCTGCGCCACCGACTATAAAGCCATCAAAGGCATCCGCCGCAACGTCACCTTCCCCGCCATCCTCGGCCACGAACCCAGCGGCATCGTCGCCGAAGTCGGCCCCGGCGTCCGCCACTTTCAGCCAGGCGACCACGTCATCGTCCAGCCCTCCGGCTACTGCGGCTATTGCCCCCATTGCCGCGTCGGCAACACCCACTACTGCCAGCACGCCTTCACCACCGGCGGCGACGGCCCCGAAGACGTCTGGCCCGGCGCCTTTGCTGAATACATGCTCACAAAAGAATGCTGCCTTTTCCACAAGCCCGCCGGCGTCAGCTTCCACGCCGCCGCCATCACCGAACCCCTCAGCGGCGCGTGGAAAGGCCTCATCCAGTACAGTCAGATGCAGCCCGGCGACGACGTCGTCATCATCGGCGTCGGCGGCATAGGCCTCTTGTGCATGCTCGTCGCCAAAGCTGCCGGAGCAGGCCGCCTCATCGCCGTCGACAGCAGCGAGTACGCCCTCGATAACGCCCGCGCCTTAGGCGCAACCGGCACGGTAAACCCCGCCCGCCAAGACGCCAAAGAAGCCGTCTACGCCCTCATCCCCGACGGCCCCGACCTCGTCGTCGAAGCCGCCGGCCCGATCGCCGCCGTCAAGCTCATGACCGACCTCCGCCGCCGCGGCACAAAATGGAACGTCTTCGGCATCACCACCCACGAAACCTTCGAACTCGACGGCGGCCTGACCCATTTCTTAGAAGGCCGCATGGACGCCAGTTTCGGCACCACCCCCCTTGCCATGGCAAAGGCGATCCGCCTCATGGAAACCGGTCTCGTCGACACCGAAAAGATCATCTCCCACCGAATCCCCCTCGAAAAAATCCACGAAGCCGTCGAAATCATGGCCTCGCCTGAACGTAATAAGATCGTTGTAAACGTACTCGACGCTACTTAACCCGCCCCGGCATGGAAAACCCCTTCGATGCATCATCCAGCACAAGCACCCAGTCATTTCCTCGCCCACTCGCCGCGGACAACCGCAACGAACATATCGCAGCACATCACTGCCTTTGCTTCAAGCGCAGGCCATCTTCTTATGGAGAACTGTTGACAGAACCCACAAAATCTGCTTTTATGGGGCGTCTTTGGTCGCGGTCGCGATCGCGTGGATTATGCTAACATTAGGAGACCCTATTATGAAAGAAGCATTTGGCGGCGTACAGAAGATCCAATATGAAGGGCCCGGCAGCAAAAATGCCCTGGCTTTCAAACATTATAACGCCCAAGAAGTCGTTTCCGGCAAGACCATGGCGGAACATCTGCGTTTTTCGGTCGCATATTGGCACGCGTTCCGAAACGGCTGCGGCGACCAGTTTGGCGGGCCGACACGCCTGATGCCGTGGGATGACGGCACGGATTCGGTCGCCAATGCACAGAATCGCGTGCGGGCCGCGTTTGAATTCTTCGAGAAGTTGGGCGTCGGATTCTACTGTTTTCATGACCGCGACGTCGCCCCGGAGGGCGCCTCGCTGGCCGAATCAAACAAGAATCTCGACGCAGTGGTCAAGGTCCTTAAAGAGGAGCAGGACCGGACGGGCGTGAAACTGCTATGGGGCACCGCTTGCCTCTTCGCTCACCCCCGCTACATGCATGGCGCCGCAACGAGCTGCAATGCCGACGTGTTCGCCTATGCCGCCGCCCAGGTCGCCAAAGCCATGGAAGTCACAAAGCATTTAGGCGGCGAAGGTTACGTCTTCTGGGGCGGCCGCGAAGGCTACAAGACGCTTCTGAACACCAATATGGGCCGCGAACTGGACCATTTGGCCCGCTTTCTTCAGATGGCAGTCGACTACAAGAAGGAAATCGGCTTCAAGGGCCAGTTCTACATCGAGCCCAAACCAAAAGAGCCGACCAAGCACCAGTACGATTCCGACGCGGCGGCATGTTATGCCTTCCTGCAAAAGTACGACCTGGTCGACCATCTCAAACTGAACATCGAAGCCAACCATGCCACCCTGGCGGGGCACACCTTCATTCACGAGCTGGAGTTCGCCGCCGCAAACGGCATCCTGGGCTCGATCGACGCCAACCGCGGCGACCTGCTGTTAGGCTGGGACACCGATCAGTTCCCGACGGACCTGTACGACACGACATTCGCCATGCTGACCCTTCTCAAGATGGGCGGCTTCACCACCGGCGGCCTTAACTTCGACGCCCACGTCGCCCGCGAAAGCTTTGAGCCGGTGGACCTCTTCCACGCCCACATCGGCGGCATGGACGCCTTCGCCCGCGGCCTCAAAATCGCCGCCGCCATCCAAAAAGACGGCGTGCTGGCCGACTTTGTCAAACAGCGTTATGGAAGCTGGGACAGCGGCATCGGCGCCGACATCGAAGCCGGCAAGCTTGGCATGAAGCAGTGCAGCGAATACATCCTGAAGAAAGGCGACATCGCCCCCAACTCCTCAGGCCGCGTAGAGATGCTGGAAAACCTGATCAACGAATATATCTAAGCCGAAGTAAGAACGGTAATCGGCAGCGTGCTGACGCACCGATGCATGCGGATATTCAGCGGCTGTGCTCTTTGCGCGGTATGGCGGCGCCGAGTCTGCGGATGAGGGCTATTGCCTCCTCATCGAGCGGCTTTACGATATAGCCATCGCAACCGAGCCGAGTGCACAGCCGCACATTGTCCGGATTGTCGCTGGAGGTCACCATAATAACCGGCAAGTCCTTGAGGCGAACATCGTCTTTTATTTCCTCCAGGACCTCGACGCCGTCGATCTTCGGCATGCGGATATCCAGCAGCAGCATGTATCTTTTGTCTTCCGGCAGTTTGATTTCACCATCGGGCGTATAGATGAAGTCCAACGCTTCCTGCCCATCACAGAGCCAGACCAGCTCATTGAAGATTTTTGCATTCCGCAAGGCATGTTTGATCAGGATAAAATGGCCCCGGTCGTCCTCGCCGATCAGAATAACCACGTCTGCTTCCATTATCTTCCCCGAGATATGTGCACTTCCGTGCGCCCTCTTCGCCCGATCTGTTCACCCATAAAATGGTATCGGCATTTTGCTTGCGGTGCTCAGATACGATCCCGTTCCGGGGCACAGCAATCGGCCATAAGGGGCCTCCATGCTCCCCAAGGCATCATCGGACATGTTCGTCAATGGAGGAAACCGGAGGATTGTCCTATATGCCTCGGGCCACCAGACCTCCAGAACACCTGACAAAACCGACCAATATATCACTCGACCTGTCGATTAAACATTGCCCATTTCTTACACTTATGCAAACTGAAACTGCTTTATGTCACACATTCCCATGACTTTTCGACCGCATACATGGCTTCCGAGCACCATTTTGATGCTTTTCGGCATTTTTGCCGATGAACACATTGACATCCGCTCCGGCCGGGCGTATAGTGCTCCGTCTGAAGCAGGCGCCTGTAGCTCAATTGGACAGAGCATCGGTCTACGGAACCGAAGGTTACACGTTCGAATCGTGTCAGGCGTAGTCAGTATGCCGGGGAGCAGGCTGTTCGTAAACCGGGGGAGTTCAAGCGACATAAGACTATGGCAGATCAGAATCCCGGTTCCCGCCGATATGTAATTCAGCGTCATTCCCGCGGCAACGATGTGCATTGGGATTTTATGCTGGAATATGGCGATTTGCTTCGCACTTGGCGCATTGATGTCCCACCCCATGACCTTTTGCTTTCCGCGGCAAAGGCTACAAGAATCGCCGATCATCCGCTGCGATTCCTGAACTACGAGGGTCCCGTAAACCAGAATAGGGGCCGTGTCGCAATGGTCGACGCTGGAACTTATGCAATCGTAACGGAATCCAGCGACCGGTTGAAGATACGCCTGGAGGGGAAATTACTGAAAGGCGTATTCTCCATGGAAGATCGTGGCGATAGCGGTTGGCGGTTTGCGGCTGCGGGGCATCCATAGGATGCAACTCATTTTCGCAAGTGGGGCTGGTCGGGCTCAACGTGCACCATGATGTTGACCGGTCGCGTGAGCCCGGCATGCAGGGCCTCTTCCAGAGACTCCGCTATTTCATGTGCCTCCGTGATGCTGATCTGCGGGTCTACGAGGATATGCACGTCCATGAAAATTTCCCGGCCGACACTTCGCGTACGAAGCTGATGCCATTGCTGGACGCGGTCCTGGGCCGCAATGATATCTTTTATATCCTCCACCGTATCTTTGTCCACGGACCGTTCGGCGAATTCGTGAAGACAGCCGTCGATGATCTTGGCCGCGACCAGAATAATCATGAGCCCCACAGCTACTGTCGCCACCTGGTCGCCGTACTGGTAGCCAAACCGCGTGGCTATGAAACCTATCACAACAGCAATCGAACTGAAGGCATCGCTCCGGTGGTGCCAGGCGTTGGCGTAGAGCGCCGAACTGCCGGTCGAGACCGCGATTTTGCGGGTCACCTGGTACAGGGCCTCCTTTGAGAAAACCGACAGCAGGGCCACAACGAGGACCGCCATTGGCAAGCCGGGAAACTCCGAATCGGTCGTACGGAGCCGGACAATCGCGGCGCTGGCCCGCTGGATCATAAGCGCGCCGACCGCAAGCAGCACGACCGCCACGACCACCGCGGCGAACGTTTCCATCCGGCCGTGTCCATAGGGATGCTTGGGGTCCGGGTCCTTGGCTCCCAAACGGACACCCAACAATACGACGGCGTCCGTGGCCATGTCGGAAATCGAGTGAATGCCATCGGCAAAAAGCGCCATGGAACCGGCCAGCAACCCTACCACGCATTTGACAGCCGCAAGCCCCAGATTTGTGGCGACGCCGACATAGGTCACATCTTTAATTCTTCTTTGGGCTATGTTGGACTTCGTGCTCATTCCACCGGGCTTCAAAGAACGTTTTTGCAGATTGCGTGCACCGCATCGACGTAGACGGCCGTCGCCTCCGGTGTCCGTGTCTCCACAATAGCCCGCATGATCGGCTCGGTGTTGCTCGTGCGAAGATGCACCCATCCATCGGCAAAATCGAAGCGGCAGCCGTCGCTTTTGTCAACGATAGCATCGCCAAATTGCTCGCCGAACTTGGCAATAATAAGCCGGGCCTGGGCGGCATCGGCGGTAAACTTGGTTTTGACCACGTGATAGGCGCCGATTTCGTTGACAAGTTGACCGATACTCTTGCCGGTGTCGGCCTGAAGTTGAAGCACCAGGGCCATCGCCACGAGACTGTCGCGTATCGGACCGACCCGCAGGTCGATGACGCCCCCGTTGCCTTCGCCTCCGATCACGCAGGCGTGCTTGATCATCGCCTCTGCGACGTTGGCCTCACCGACCGGCGTACGGATCACTTTTCCGCCCATGGCGGCGGCAAGGTCGTCGATCATACGCGACGTGGAGAGGTTCGCCGCCGCCTTGCCGGGCCCATGACCGAACACGTGTCGCGCTGCCAGAGCCAAGGTATATTCTTCGCCGATATATCGGCCATTTTCGTCGACGATTGCCAGGCGGTCCGCGTCCGGGTCCTGAGCGAATCCCACATCGGCGCCGCACTGCACGACCTGCTTGCACAAGTCCGTAAGGTTCTCCGCGGTCGGTTCGGGCGTATGGGCAAACAGGCCCGTCGGCTCGCAGTTCATGGGCACCACCTGGCAGCCCAACTGCTCGAGCAGCCGGATACCCACTCGGCCGCCGGCGCCATTGACGCTGTCCAGCACAACCTTGAATCGCCTCGCTCGTATCTTTTCCGAATGGACGATAGCCATCACCTTTTCGATGTGCACTTCATCAGTCTGATCGCTGGCGGCAATTCTCCCGCACTTGAGAGAATCGACACGTTCCAGTTCCATGTCGAAATACAGCGCCCTGATCTGCTCGGCAAGGGCGCTCGGCGGCGCTATACCGTTGCCCAGCAACAGTTTGAGGCCGTTGTACTCAATGGGATTGTGGGAAGCGGTGATCACCATACCGCCGGAACAGCCCAAGTGCCGCAGCATGATACCCACGCCCGGCGTTGTCACCAGGCCGAGGTCCACCACGTCGATTCCGGTGGCCGACAAACCGGCAGCAACCGCAGCAAAAAGCATCTCTCCCGAGGGCCGCGAATCCCTGCCAACACAGACGCTGAAGGGTCCTTCCTGCCCCTGCCGGCGCGCCGTCTGCTTCAGGAATGTTCCGAAGGCGCTCGCGTAGGCGGCGGCGGTCTCGGGAAACAGATTCTCACCGACGATTCCACGCATGCCGCTGATGCTGATGATCAGTTCCCTGGCCATGTTTGCCCTCATATCTTTCTTGATTTCTCTAACGTTTCCTTGAGCCGCTCTACAACGGTAACAACCTGCGCGTCCTTCAACGCCAGAATATCCCGCAAGGCCTCACCGATGTGCGGCAGATACGTCTCAATGTAACCACGCTTGACCATCTCGTCGCGAATGCGTCTCTGCTTTCTGACGTGCATGCCCAATCTGCGGCCGCACTCCTGAATTGCCAGTTTGATCTCTTTGATAATCTCGGGATAGTGGGCAATGGCTTCCTTGCTCTCCGACGTAAACGGCACCCAAACCGAGGCAATATGCACCATGAGCATGATCTGGCCGCGCGGCAGCGCCCCTTTGCTCTGACTCAGTCCGTAACCGCGCCAGTTTGTGTCCAAGACGGCCTTGTAAACCGCGCAAGCCGATTGCTGGTAGAGCAGCGGCACGCGGTTGGCAATGCGCGAAAGGCGCATCAGCGGCTCACGATCGTCGTCCGAGCCGCCTTTTCCGTTTTCCTGCCCGTTGTCCTTGAATCCGTAGGCCATCGCCGCTTCCACGAGAAACGGATTGCCGCGGTACACAGAAGGCTTGCGCGTACAGCTCGTATAGAACTGGGCGTCGACGACGCGGCGAAGGCCGTCCTCCAGGTTTTCCTGTCCGATCGGCCCGATACAGTCGCTCGACGGCGCCATGATCTTTGTCTCATTGATCGCCTTGTAAAGCTGCTCGGCTTCCTTGAGCGTCATCTTCTTCGGCTTCAGACGCGACGACAACTTGGCCGTCTTGGCAATCTGGGCGGCCAAAGCCGGGCTCACACGCGAAAACTCAGAGCGGAAGAACTCGGCGATTGTGCCGGAATCGCTTTCCCGCGCCATCTTATACAGTACACCGATTTCCACCCCATAAGGGTGCGGTTTGATCTCGACAGGAAGAAAGGGCATTTCGTGACTGGTCGCCGGATAGTCGTACGTTTGGCCGTCCGGGGCGCGGTAGATGATCGTCGCGTGCGGATTCGCCATGGCCGTCTGCGCAACATAGTCATCGACAGACTGTTTGCCTTTCTGGTACCGGCCTTCGAGCGTGATTGTGACACTGGTTCCCGTAGGCAAATCAAAATCGCATTCTTCATCGAGCACCACGTCCGGCTTGTTGCGCGCGGTGTCGATCTGCACATGGTAATGCTGCGCGGGTTTCTTCGGATTGATCCGCGTGATGATCTGTACGGGTTCGCCCGTGGTCAGCAGCCCGTACATGCCGGCGGCACTGATGCCAATGCCCTGCTGCCCGCGACTCATCTTGAGTGTGTGGAATTTGCTGCCGTACAGCAGACGCGCAAAGATGTTAGGAACCTGCTGCCTGACGATGCCGGGCCCATTGTCGGTCACATTCAACTTGAATTTGTTGTCTGAGCCATCGACCGGTGAAATAGTAATCGACAGCTTTGGCAGAATCAGGGCGTCTTCGCACGCATCCAGCGAATTGTCGACAGCCTCTTTCACCGCCGTCAGCAGCGCTTTGCGGGGGTTATCGAAACCCAGAAGATGCCGGTTTTTCGCAAAGAACTCGCTAACGCTGATGTCCCGCTGCTTTGCGGCCATGGATTCGGCTGTGGCGGCCTTGGGAACGCGGCGCCGCCGGACGTCAGGCGGTCGCACCGCTTGAGGCTCCGCGGGGGTGATGAATTCCAGTGCCACGGGCTCGATAGCGTCCGCGACGGGAGATTTCCCGGCCGCCTTGCTCTTTGCTTTGACGTTCTTATTTGCTGCTCTGGCCATGCCTTCGCTGCCGCCCTCACCAAAATCAAGACTCATTTGCCTGGCTGGTTTTTCTTTCAGGACCTCCATGCACACTACTCCTTTTCATAACTTCTCTCCTTCACCCGTCCACCTGCCGGGAAACGGCATGTGTTTTAAGATACGATACAAACCCGGGCCGGTGCATTCGTTCGCCGGCTCATTTACCGACAGCAACCTGACCTCTGATATCCGACGGCACCACGGCTTGGAGGTCGTTTTCGAGTTCATTTTCGAACGGATTACCCGCCTGCCAGCCCGTCTTTCCGGTTGCACGGAGCCGCTCAAGCCGGCGTATGGTAATTTCACAGAACACGGGGTCATGATCCACACAAAAACATCTGCGTCGGGAGCGTTCGCAGGCAACCAGCGTTGTGCCGCTGTGGCAGAAAAAATCCACCACGCAATCACCCGGGCAGGATCCGGCCTGAACGATTCGTTCGATCGCTTTACACGGTTTCTGTGCGAAGCAGCCGCTGACGTTTTCCTCCATGCGATAGAAGACCTGCTGTATGTCCACCCATACGTTGCCGGCGCGAATTGTCTCGGAGCGGCCCCGCTGAAGATTCTCGGTCCGAACGCCCGCGACGTCCTTATAATAACCCCGAAGGATTTTCGGGATATCGGTGTACTCGGCGGCGACATGGAAGACCGGGTTGCCGCGGGTATAATACAACAGTTCCTGCCTCACGGCCATCCAGTTTTTCTGTGTGCCATAGCCCCGCTGATTTCGCAATGTAATGAAGCTGCGGGACTTAAACGGCTTTTTCCGCATCATGATCATGAAATCGGCCAGCGGCTGAAAGTGGTTTTGCTGATCGGCCCCCAGCCAGACGTACAGCGAACCGTCCGACGACAGAATGCAATCCACCGTGTCGATCCAGCGGGCACACCAGTCGACGTACACGTCCGGATCGGCTGTGCCGAAGGCCACCATGTTGTAGGGCGGGTCTTGCACAGCAAGGACGGCCTTCTCACCTTCCATGAACGCCTCTACGGCTGGCGCATCCACAGCATCCAAACACCCCACGCGGTGCCGACCCTCGGGATCATGCCACACCTGCCCCGGCGACAGACGGCAGTACTTCAGGAGGCCGTCATGGAGCTTCGTGTTTGCATCAATCCTTGGCAACGGCATATGTTTCATGCTGTCGGAAATCCCTTTCCGCCGGAGCCGGCGTCAATCCAGCTTGCAGACGTAGATTTCATTGACAAAATCAAGGGCGCCCAACTCCCGTATGGCTTCACTGTCCGGCTCCTCATCAAGGCTGACCGCCAGAATCGCCTTACCGAGGTCCGCTTTGTGGCCTACGCCCATCGTGCTGATGTTGATGCCATGTTTGCCGCAGAGCGTCCCTACCGACCCGATGACGCCCGGCTTATCGTCGTTGAAGATCACCAGCATTGTGCCGGCCGGCGTCACTTCCACATTGAACCCGTCAATCTCCAGAATACGAAGCAGCCGCTCTCCGAAGATGGTGCCTCGAATGGTCCGCGTGACCTTATCGGTGACGACCTTCGCGGTGAAACTGGAAGAGACATCCTGCGCTTCGGGATTCCTGGTTTCGTCGATGCTGATCCCCCGCTCCCTGGCCAAGTATCCCACATTGACCATGTTGACGACGGCATCGAAATGCCTCTGCAGCAGTCCGATCGAAAACGCGGTAGTGAGCATCTCGACAGGCATATCCGCAATGGTACCGCGATACTGCACCTCAACAGACTTGACGTGTCCGGTAACGATCGCGCTCATGACCTGCCCTATCCGCTGGGCCAGCTCCGCATACTGACAGACAATCGGCGGCACCTTGCCGCCCATCGACGGCGCATTGACCGCGTTTTTCACCGGGCCGCCCATCAGCGCGTCAGCCAGAATCTGGGCCGCCTCGACGGCGACTTCAATCTGGGCTTCTTCGGTGCTGGCGCCGAGGTGCGGCGTGACCAGGCAATTGTCCAACCTGCTGAAGCGTGTGTTCTCGGGAGGCTCCTTGCTGAAGACATCCAGGGCGGCCCCGGCAATCCGACCCGCCTCAAGGGCATCGTAAAGGGCGTCTTCGTTGATGATACCGCCTCGCGCGCAGTTGACAATCCGGACCGTCGGCTTCATCATCGCCAGTTGTTCGGCGGCGATCATATTCGCCGTCTGCTCGTTTCTCGGCACATGGAGGCTGATGTAGTCGGCTTCTCTGTAAATCTGCTCCAGTTGATCGGTCACTTCGAAACCGAGTTTGCCGGCTTCCTTGGGCGCGGAAAGCGGATCATAGCCGATCACCCGCATGTTGAAACCCAGGGCCATCTTGACGACGGCCATGCCGATGCGCCCGAGCCCAATGACGCCGAGCACCTTGTTGTTCAACTGGTTGCCGGTGTACTTTTTGCGATCCCAGGCGCCGGCCTTGAGACTTGTGCAGGCCTCTACGACGTTGCGGCTGAGAGCAAGCATCAGGGCCAGGGTGTGTTCGGCGGCGCTGAGCGTGTTGCCGCCGGGCGTATTCATCACGAGGATCCCCTTGCGGGTCGCCGCGGCGATATCGATGTTGTCCACGCCGACGCCCGCCCGGGCAATGCCCTTGAGTTTGCCGGGACTGGCCAGCGCATCTGCGGTTACCCGCGTGGCGCTGCGAATGATCAAGCCGTCGTAATCTCCGATGATCCGGGCCAACTCTTCGGGGGTAACCCCTGTTTTGACCACCGGCTCAACGCCGTCCATGCTGTTCAGCAAGTCGATGCCTTCCTGGGCCAACTTGTCGGTTATTAGAATGCGATAGGTCACAAAGCTCTCCCGTCAACTTCAAAAATTCACTTGAGTTATCTTCACGCTGCCCGCACCAGCCCGCTCGGACTTAATGCCAGTACATATCTTCATATTCTCGCTGCTCACTGCCGGACCGAAACTGATCGCCCGGACAGTCATAGAAATACCGCGTTACGCAATGCGCCGTCTCCTGGGCCAGACGATCGATAGTCGCCTCTCTGCCCTTGGTCTCCAGTTCCAAGCGGATCTTCGCGATTTTGACGTCTTTGCCTGCAGGCCAGACCACGTCCCCTGAGGCCACATCCACCAGCACGCTGCCCGTCACTATGGAAGCGCTGAAGTAGCCGGCAGAGTGCAACTGCTGGATATCGTGCGACTCGATGCGTACGTAGACCACCAGATCGGCGCCCAGATTGCTGCCGATCTGCGCAGGCGAAAGCCTCGCGTAGGGTGCAAGACGCGACGGTGCGTAATCGACCGAATCAATGAGGTTCTCCTTGCGGATGCGCACCTTCTTGATCAGGCTGTTTCGCAGCGCCGCATCGACCTGCGAGCGCAGTTCGACGGGAACGCTGCCGCCTCTGGCCTCGTCGACAAAGACCATGACCCGGGACGTCGTGCCCCCCAGCTTATACTCGGCAGGCACCTTCTTCTCATGCGCCGTGGGACTTCCGAGAAGGCCGGTCACGTTGCATCCAGCCGACATGACCAGAACGCACGCGGCTATGACGCCGGCAATCGCTTTATGTATCATTGATTCTTCCTTCCCGTTACGGAACACCGCTTTCGACAAGCGCTCTGCAAAGCGTCACCGCCCAGCCGCCTGCGAAAACGATAAGTACCGCTACGACCGCCCAGCATATCACCGAGCCGGTTATCCGTCGCTGCAAAAAACTGAAGTTTACCCCGAAAACGCTTATGAGTAAAGCAAAAACCGCCACCACGACACTCATACCGCAGAATACCGCACCGGCGGGCTGAAGACAAAAAGACTCTATTATATGCCCCGAGGCAAACAGCATTGCGCTGCGTGTCACGTAGCATCCGGGGCAAGGCAGGCCGCACGCCTGCTGGAAGCCGCAAATCCCGAAATACCGGGCCGGCTCAATCCACCCCCGGGCGGCCATCCAAAGAAACGCCCAAAAACACACTGCAATCGCCAGTAATACGGCTGCGCCAACCCGATGATGGCGAGCCGCAAGGGTCCTGTTTTTGCTGGAATTTGACTGTTGGACGGCAGACATAATTACGATACAATATAAAACTCCGCGTTTATTGTCAAGTTGAAAGGACCGTTAATGGCGCTGGCACACAGTGATATCAGTCGCATGCTCGAAATCGCCGCAGTTGCTGCACGGCTTGCGGGCCAGCGCGCCATGGAGGAACTAAAGTACATCAAAACCTCCGTCAAAAACGGAACTGAAATTGTGACTCAGGCCGACACCATCTGCCAGCAGCTTATCATCAGCCGCATCAAGGACATCTATCCAGACGACGGTTTTATCGGCGAAGAGGGACCGAACGACAAGCTGCTTTTTCAGTCCCCGAGAACGGCCGACCCGATCTGGTGGGTGATCGACCCCATCGACGGAACGAATAATTATGCCCACGGCCTTTTGAATTTTGCCGTCAGCATCGCCGCGTTTCACGAAGGAAAGCCCATCGTGGGCGTCATTTACGATGTGGCGACCGAATCCATGTACACGGCCGCAATCGATACTGAGGCCCAGCTCAACGGCTCCCGGATCACCGTCAGCAAAGACGATCTCACCGAATTCACCAGCTTTGGCATCGACAGTCACTTCACTGACGACATGGCCAAAGGCATTTACGAGATCATCAACCGTACGCGATTCCGCAACCTGGGTTCGACAGCCCTCCATCTGGCCTATATCGCCAAAGGGGCCATGATCGGCGCCGTTTCCACTGTGACCAAAATATGGGATATCGCGGCGGGGGCCATCCTGATCGAAAGAGCCGGCGGCATTCTGACCGACATTGCGGGCCAGCCGATTTTTCCGGTTGATTTGGACGCGTACCGTGACCAGCAATATCGCATTCTGGCCGCTAACAAAAAGGTCTATTCGGAAGTCTTAAGAATCTTTAGCCCGTCTGTCACATAGTACGGCCTCGGGCGTCATATATATAGCAGGTGGTGAAAATCCGTAGCATTTGGGAGCATTCCGCACGCCGGATCATGCCCGTATAAAAACGTGGAAGAGAAAGGAGCCCTGTCTTATGTCTCGAAAGAAAACAGTAGTCGTCAGTCTTTTAGCTGGATTGTTTGTTATTGCCGGATCGCTGGTGGTTCTGGCCCAGGTCGCCGGGGAAAACGTCGGCCGCAATGTCCTGCGAATGGCCCGTCAGAAAAACGCCGGGGAAACCGTTACGCAGGCTGATGCTGAGACGGCCGCTGTCGAGTCGTCCGCAGCGGCGCCCAAGGCGGAGCCTGTTCGAGCGGCCCTCCCTGCTCAAATAGCGGCCCCCGCAACTGCCGCAGTCGGCGCCGATGAAATGCTTGCGCTGCTGCCCGCCGAGTGTCTGCTTTGCGTCCGCATCAACAAGCTCGATACGACGCTCGGCGCGGTCGATCAGTATATCGCCGGGATTTCGCCGATACCGGTGAGCCTGGCCATGCTCGCCAAGATGCAGATCGGCAAACTGCTGTCGGACCCGATGCTCACGGGCGTCAACAGCCAGGGCGATTTCGCCCTTTTTGCAACCCCCCTGCCGGCCGATCCGGATGCCCCGGCATTCATGCCGCAGGTCGCTTTGGGCATGCTTGTGCCCGTCAGCAGCAGGGAGTTCTACAAGAACTACAGCGACAGTGAAATACCCGGAAGCAAATATGCCCTGATCGCGCTGGAGCCGACGATGGCCCAGTCGCTGGCGGCGGTCAAGAAGCAGATGCTTTCTTCGTCGCTTGCCCGCGGACTGGCGGCCGATACCTTGCGGCAGTCAAAGGCCTCCCCCATATGGGCGTACGCCAATATCGCCGGCGCCATGAAGGCGTTCGGACCCATCCTGTTTGCACAAATCGACCAGATGTCGGCAATGATACCGCAGAACACGCAGCCCGGCGGTGAGATCAACGCGAAAATGACGGGTGCGTATGTCGACTTCATCAAAACGTACGCGACGCAACTGGACTCGCTGAGCCTGGTTCTTGACCCGCGGCCGGACACGCTGAATGCAGCCATCACCCTTTCGGCACTGCCAAACACCGAACTGGCGGCCCTGCTGGTCCGTGATCCGGCAATGAAACCCGGCTACTCCTTAGGCGGCTTCCTGAACGGCCCGGCGGCAGTCAATGTGTTGGCAAAGGTCAACCGGCCCCTTTTTGCCAGGCTCAACACGAGTATGATGAACCTGTTGGCCGAGGCAATGGCCGACACCATGCCCGCCGAAAACCTGGCCAAGTGGAGCGCACTGGCGGCCTCTTCGATGGATGTGACGGGCGATGAATTGGCGATATCGTTCTCAATCGCGCCCGGCATGCCGCCGGCTGCTCTAAAGCAAATCGTCATGATCAAGAATGCCGACGCGGTCCTTGGGATGATGCAGCAGGGACTGGCGGCGGCTAACGAGATGTACAAGGCGATGGACATGAATGCTGTGCTCGCCTTAAAAGCAGGTGAAACATATCGCCAGAGCCAGATCTACACGTTAACCTTCGACATGAAACTGCCTCCCGAGGCCGACGAACAGCAGCAGCAGATATATGAGCAGATGATGGGGTCGGGTTTCAACTATCGCCTCGCCGTCACGTCGAAAATGATGCTGATGACCAGCGGGCCTGATGCCGATGCGGACATTCGTAAACTGATCGACCAGACGGCTGCCGCGAGCCCGCCGGCCCCGGCGGAGGATCTCCGGACGGCTCTTGCCGTGGTGCCCAATGCCGCGAGCGCAGATTTTGTGGCCTCCGTTAATGTGCCGCGGCTGGTTTCGGGCATGGGTGCGATGATGGGCGCGATGCCCGTGCCAAACGCCGAGGCGATGGCCGCGATGTTCAGCCAGATGAATGTGCCCACTAAAAGTTGCGTCGGTCTTGCCGGCACAATCGAAAGCGGCCGAGCAACCCTGCAAGTCGTCCTGCCCAAGCAGCACCTTCTGGAACTCGTGATGATGGCCGGGGCAATGCAGCAGGCTATGCAGCCCGCCATGGCGCCCGGCTCCTTTTGACGCGAAGGCGATCTGTTGACGTTTGCCGGTGCCGGGCCGGCTACCGTGGGTCCGGCACCGGATGCAGCGCGACGATCCGGGGTTTGGCCAACGGCTTGCCGGAGGACGCGTCCCGGTAGACATTGGTCCGGTCGAAGATTGCGATCATCCGCCGCTGCGGCCCATCGTGGCCAAGCCGTACAAGAATGTAGGCTGTGAATACATCGCTGCGGACGGTGAAGAGATTGGCGACTTGAGAAAGAATCCAGTCCCGCTCCTCGATGTCCGCCCCCATCTCAGGATCGCCCACATTGACGCCCAGGTCGGTCGCAAACTGATCGAAGCCGACGCCCAACAGGTCGGTAATTCTTCTGTATGGCTCGGGCAGGCCCAGGTTGTACCGTCCACGGGCAACGCTGCGGGCCAGGGTCTCATTGTCGAGCGGGGTATCTGAGTCGGCATGGTCGCGAATAGCGGCCCTGATGACCTCCATGGGGGCGGTGTTGATATTGATGCGGCCGGGCAGTGAGCCTTCCGGCCGGCCCATGAAGCATACATAGTCCAGCGGCGTCACCTGTGCCGCCGGCCACGGCGCAAAGAGCACATCCATGCGGATATTGCGCTCCGCTGCTGCCGCCGTCATGTGCTCGGTAATCGGCTTCATAACGGTGCCGTTCGGATCGCGTTCGTTGCCGACCAGCAGCACTCGCGAAAAATCAAGCAGCGTGCCGATCGGCTTGTTGTTGTCGGCAACCGGCATTTGGAAGCCCGACCCGCTGCCAATAGCCCCGGTATTATTGGCTCTCTTGAGTGTCGCGGCAGGAGCGGCTTTCGTATAAGAGGTCGCTCTTGTAAATCGCCATTTTGTGTCATCTCGCTTGCTGACACTGAACGTCTGCGGGCCAGGATTGGCGTTGATTTCGCTGGCCTGGGCTGCTGGGACCGTGTCCACTGTAATGTATTCTCCCGGCGTCGACGGATCAGGACGCTGGAATTCGATGGTGGTATTTGTGGGTATCGTCATGCCCGCCAGCACGTAATGCGGCACCGAGGCGTCCGGGTCCGGGTCGACAATCATGTTGTTGCTGACAAGTACTCTCCGACCCAACACCCGCGCGGCCGGGAATCCCGTGGCGGCGGGCACGTGGACGTCACCTCCCGGATCAAGTGCGGCAGTGAAGACACGTGTCGGGCCGGAACCGATCTTGAGCCGCCAGTTCTCGATATTTAGCGGTTTGTCGTAAGGGTTGCACAGTTCTATGGCATATAAGACGCCTGCGACGATATGGTCGTAGCGTACGACTTCGGAGATGAAGGGCTGGCGTTCGTAGCCGTAGACGGTCTCTCGCGGGTCGGTAAGGCCGATACCGAACTCGTACACCCCCATCACGTCGATATCAATCATCTTCGACCGGCCGTACATGTGTTTCGACACTTCCATGATCAACTGGCGGATCACCTCACGGTTGATGAATGTGGGGTTGTCGTTGGTCTGTGAGCCGTAATCGAAGACGTCGCCGTCAGCATCGGCGACCTGCTTGAAGAACGGACCTTGGCTGAGGGGGTCCGTGTCATCAATGTAGTCGATCATATTGGCGACGAACTGGCAGGCCTGTCTGGCGGCCTGTGTGTAAGCCCGGCTCGGATACCTCGCGAGGAAATAGGCGCGATAGGCGTAGAGCAGTTTGAGTATCTGGACGCGCGTCTCCGTATTGTTGTACTTGTACTTTCCCGTCTTCGGGTCCCACACGCCGAAATTGGTGCTGACCGCCACCGGGTCCGGCGGAAAGATCATCGTCACCGGATTCGTCATCGCGTCCTGCGCAGGGTACGCACCCATTCGCAGATTGCGGTCAAAGCTGTAAAATGTGCAGACGTGCCGGCGATCATAACGCCACTGATAATTGCCCGAAATCGTACCATCATCGTACGCGCCGCTTTGGTCGTCAAAGTTGTTCGGATCAATGCGCCAGACCCAAGCCGCAAAATTACTCGAGTCGCGCGGAATCGACAAATAGCTGTAAATGCCTCCGCCCGCGTCAAACGTGAAGTTTGACACATCCTTGCGTTCGAATCTGGCTTCGTACGGGCTCCTGAGCATGAAGCGGTTACGGATCTCCAACTCATCTGAGATGTCGAACAGGATGTGGTCGGGCAGCCCGTCGCCGTTCAGATCGGCGTTGGGATTTTCGATATGCATGATGGCGTTGTGATGAAAGACGCCCGGCGGGTCGATCGGCAGGATGCCCCCCTGCCGGGCCAGTTGCATCAGGCCGGGATTAAGACGGTCGGCGCCCCGGAGAAACCTGCTGTAATCGACGCTCGAAAGAAACCGTCCCTCCATGTCCGGCCACACGTACACAGTGGGGTCGGAGGTGTCGGGAATATAGGAGGCGGTATTCAAATTGAGCATTGCATTGTTGTCGACGATGCGGATGGCGGCAAAGACGGGCTCGCCGCGGCTGGTGTTCAAAGACGGAAGACGAACCCAATAGCTGTCGCTGACGCCGTCGCCGTCGGCATCGGCCGGCGTCAGGTGATCGGCGTCGGCCGCGGGGAGCGGCCTCGCAGGAGCGCCGAACGCCAGGCCGCCGATCTGCCCGGTGACATCGCTGACATGTTCCCAACGGATGATGTCATCGTTGTAATCGCCCGGAGTGCCGTTGTCGTTGCGCAGTCTCGGTTCAACCGGGGCCAGCCACCTGTCCGAATTTGTCGAAAGGCCAAACTGGTCAGTAAAGGTGTTGCGCAAGCCCGGCACCGGCACGTCGTCGGCGAGGCGCTGGCCGATCAGGTCCACGACGGAGTTCACGGCGTTGTCGAGGTCCTGGTGGGAGACGACCGAGCCGGTCGCCATCTCGTCGATCCGCGCGACCATCACGAACAGCACACCGATGACGGCCAGCAGCACCGTCAGCACCACGACCATTACCAGCGCCGTGCCGCGCCGACCGTTTGCAACAGGTTGTCTCTGTGCCGTTTTCATTTCAAATCCAATCCATCCCTCGGATCGCTCTAATCATCCAGATACACGATATGCGTAAAAGTCTTGCCGTCCTTAAACACCCCCCGCGAATCGTACAGGGTAAAGGTGAACTTCAGCGCCCGGCCGAGCCCGGGGATGCGGTTAAAGTTGTCGCGGTTGATCCTGTCCCGCGGATAATTGTTGACGGCAGTGCGGCCTAAATTGATCAGGCCGACACCGGGGTCCACGTCCCACGGCCAAGGGTAGATCAGCCGCGGGGGGAACGACGTGTCAATCTGCGGAGGGTTGCCCGCGGTAAGGTGAAAGTCGCTGTCGCTAAAATTGCCGTTGCCATCCGGGTCAACCTGTGGAAACCATCTGGCAGGTCCCTGCGCAGCGTCAAGCGGTTCATACCATCCCTGCACACTGAACGAGCCGACCCCTTCGGCGAGCAGTTGATGTATGTTGATCGGAGGTTTCGTCTGAGTATTGACAGCAATGCCGCCGGCAACGGGGGGAAAACTCATAGGAATGCCGCTGATCACCGTGAGCATGCGCAGCTTGTCGCCCGCGCTGACATTCAGCCATTCGTCCAGTGTAAGATTGTCATATTCATAGTAATTGTTGTTTGCCTGGGTGAAAGCCCCCGACTCATCGACTTGCCCCGCCACAGGCGGCGCGGCAATCTGGCCCCGGATATTGGCCGGATTAATCCACCGAATTCTGCACTTGGCCGGGTCGGCCGGATCGACATCCACAAGTTGAGAGTCGCCCGTGAAGATATGCTGACTTCTGGCAAGCACCCGTCTGGAGGGCGCCTGCACTTGCGGCTGATTTGCCGGGGCGCCGGGGCGGGTCACGCCGTCATTGGCCAGCATGTATGTAATCCGGGCGACAGGGCCGCTTACAAGCTTCCCTGTGGTCTGCTGATAGATGGCCTGCTCGTTATACGAATTGAAATTTCCGTCGGCAAAGAACGTGATGCGGTCGAACCGTTTGTAACCGGTGAAACCGGGGTCGGCCGGGTCCAGGGCCGGCACCCACGCGATAAATATCTGGCCGTCTTTTCGCAGGCCTCTGAAGTCGGTGTTGAGCTGGTTGGTGACGGCGCGGAGTTTTCGGGCGACCTCGCCCGTGGCGGCGGCGGTGCGGTAGGACTTGACCGCCATCTGGAACACCACACCGCTGACCACCAGCAGCACGGTCAGCAGGCTGATGCCCAGAAGCAATTCAACAATAGTAAAGGCTTTTCTCTTCATGGCGTTTACTTGAATTTGATCACTCTTTGATCGACGGACACGCCCGGATACCGGCCGCCGCCGACCGCCGGGGGAACGACCCATACGTACCGCATGGAGTCCGGATTTCCGTCACCGTCGAGATCGACTTCAAAGACATTGCCTTTGAGGAAGATCACGGGCGGATCGTCGACATTGGCGCCGAGAAACCGGCGTTCGAGGACATACATGATCTGGCCCGTGCGGTCGTCGACGAGTATCGAACCCTCGGTGATCAGCCGTTGCTCAGGCCCGAGCGGGTTGCCCAGTATCCAAATCTTGTCGCAGGTCCATGCCGGCAGCAGCGGGTCCGTCGGGGGCGGGGGCGGGTTATACGCCTCCACGGCAACCGGCACCGGACGCGGGAACGAGGATTGTGCAGGCACCAGCCCAACGCGATCATCAAAGAGGGGGTACTGCACAGCGCCGCCGGTGTTACGGCTGACAAAAACGGTCACCTGAAACATGTCGTCGCCAAGGACGTTGCCCTCATATCGCAGCAGGGCCGACCAGTAATATTTCTTTACGTCAGGTGAAATATCCGTTGACGGATAAGCAAACTGGTTATCGCCCGTGAACATACGGTTGGCAAGGTCGACACCGCGATGCCGCCCCCATAGATACTGAAAATCGACACTGGCAAGGTTTGGGTCGACACCGACCGTCTGCCCGGCAGGCGGCGAATTCCACCCATGAACATCTCCGACTCCAAAGAGCTGCACTTTTGCAAAGGCCTCGTCGGCGACTACCGCTGCGATGGTCCGCTCGGTGCCCTGGGCCGTCAGGTGAATGCCCACCGGCAGCGTGCCGCAGATCATCAGGAACCCGATCATGAGGATGCCCGCCGCAAGCAGCACTTCCGTCAATGAAAAACCATGATGTCGCAGGGGTCGTTTCATGTCAATTGTTTACCAGTTCGCCCGTATGCGGATTGACGTACACCGGGTCAAGTTCCTGCAGATAATCCGTCCAGCGCTGCGCCGCCGCAGTCGCCGCCAAGCGCTTCTTGTCATAGATCACGAAACAGTTGCGGCTCATCTCCGGCCCATAGTTAGCAAAGGTAGGAACCGGAGACCACCACGCTCGCAGATAATCATCCTGCAGGAACATCGCTTGGCCCGCAAACACTCTGTCCTGCTTATTGAAAATATCATCGGTGCTTATGTCACCTGTTCGCGTAAGAGTGTCAGGAATACCATGCCTGTTTCTGACGCGCACCTCCTGCAATGAAAGCTTGCCCGATGGTGAAAAAACAACGGAAAACGTGCTACTTTCGGGAATAAGATTTGCAGTATTAAGTAGGTTATCCGTATTCAGAACAGTTTCACTATAATCTATGGTGTAAAGTGGCGCCGCTCGAGATGTCCTGGTGACAAGACGCAAATCGAGCACACCGATGTTCGGCGGCAATTTGATGGGTTTTCTGCCCTGGATAGCGCGGAAGCCGTTGGCCAGGCCGGTTCCAGTTACATAAGGGTCTGCGGCAATCTGGGCATTGCTCGGCGCGGCGGCGGGGTCATGAATGATGAAGATCATGTACTGGTCGCCGTTGAGGTCCTGCTGGAAGCGGACGCCGGCATAGTGCCCCTCTTTGGCGGCGATGGCGCGGGCGTTGGACAGGGCCGCGCCGATAACCTGGCGGACGCCGGAGCTCGATTCGAACGAATCGACCATCTTCTTGCCGGTCGGGACCGCCAACACGGCCAGCACCGTCATGACACCCATCACGACCAGCAGCTCGCTCAGCGTAACACCAGAATGTCGTCCGTATCGCCTCATGTGTTTATAACCCATACCTCCGCGGAAGCGGCGCTTACTGCTCAGTGTCGAAGTTGAAAACATCGTCGGCCGTGCCGTACAGGCCGTCCCTGCCCGCGCTGAGCAGAATGTACGATTCCGAACGGTACGGCTGCGGCAAAGGGCCGGTCAGATTCGTATTCGTCGTTCGCTGATAAAATTGCGCCTGCTCACCGGAGCCCAAGGGGTGTTGGGAGTTCAGTGCAAAGGGCGGCGGCGTGAAATAAAACGGCCGGTTGTCCCTGACATTATACTTCAGGTTTGGAATATTAGCACTGTTCATAGGCACAGGCAACACGTGCTGATAGCCCGCCAGATTGGCTTTGAAGTACAAAATCGGCATGCCCGTCTTCTTACGCGTCCGGGCGTGCGTGACCTTGCCGAACTGATCGGCTAAGACATAAGTATCCGCCAGGGCCGTACCGCCGATAGCGGGCAGGTTGCCGCTGCCATAGATATCCGACAGCCTGACAGCGTTGGCCGCTTCGAGTTCGAGATAAGGGCCTTTGCGCACCCTGCGGTTATCTACAAAGGTTTGGACCGGCTGAGCAACGTTGGTATTCGTGCCCCGGATTCCGTTGAGGACGTCATATATGAGTTCGGGAAGACTGTCACCATCTACATCGTTCATTCCGGTGCCCTGGAATGCCGTCTGCGGGTGGACTCCAAAACCATCCCAGCCGACCACGGCTTCGGCCAGTTTCTGGGCCCCACAGTAGTCCGTGCCCACCATCGCCCCGGGAACAAAATAATTCGAAGGCGGGTAGTCCTTGAAATCCGTCCTGTAGCCTTCCAGCGCGAGGCCGATAGCGTTGAACTGCGCCTTCTGCCGCACGGACGTAGCGGCGTTTCTGATGAGGCCGAAAGCGGGCACGAGCAGACTGATGAGGATCGCCGCGATGGCCATTGTCGTGAGCATTTCGACTAACGTGAAGCCGCCCGCCGAGCGGCGCTGCGGTGCGTTGCTTTTCATGTCATGGTCTCCTACAGCATATCATAAACGCCTCGATTACGAGCGTTCCGTTGTCGCCGGCGGCGCGACCGCCTAATAATTGTAATTGGTCACGTCGTCTTTGGTGCCGAAGATGCCGTCCCAGCCCGCGGATATCAGGATAAACGTGTTGGGATTGTACGGCTTGTCACTCAGTATAGCGCCGCCGGCATCCCGCGTGCGAAACTGCGGGTGGCGGAGCTTTTCATAAAAATAAGCCAGGCCGTCCATCGCCGTACCGTCGACCGTCGTCGTCTCTCTTGTGTCGAACTTATGACGGACGGTCTGGTCCATCACCGTGCCCAGCTCGATGATGTCGCGGTTGTCTCGGTAGTTATAGATCCACTGACGGTGGTTCGCAATGGGCTCTGCGCCCATGAACCGCTTGGTCGTAGTGTCGGCCCTGAAGTAGAGCACCGGCGCACCCGCCTTGACGCGCTCGCCGTTGACCAGCGTAACCTTTTTGCGGCCGAAGATGTCGGTCATCACAGGAGCGCGGTTTCCGCTTACGACGGCCGGACTGAAAATATTGCCGATATTGCCGCCGCCGGATACATCGTACACCTCGGCCAGCGAGTAGACGCCGTCGTCCTTAACCACGACATACGGATCCTTGCGGCGATTCATGCTCGCGGGACCATAGACGTCCGGATTTTCGCTGTCATCACACCACCTGCTCGTGGGATCAAAGCCTGCAATATCCCGGCCCATCAGCGCCTCGGCAAGGTGCTGGGCGCCGCCGACCGTCTGGCCGGTTCCAAAGGCGTCCGTCTCCAGTTCAGACGGCGGATAATCTTCGAAGTCCTTCCGGAACAGCTCCAGGCCGGTTGCATAGCCGTGAAGGACGCTTTTCTGTTTCAGCGTTCTGGCGGCTTTGGTCAGCGACCGGATGCCCGGACTCAGCAGTCCCACCAGCAGTGATATGATCCCGATCACTACCAGAAGCTCGATCAGCGAGAAGCCTCTTCGCTTGTGCCTCGTTCGTGTCATTTCGTGTTCCCCACGTTTATCTTTCTTTCATTACAGCCGTTGTAGACTTTGCCGTTACCGCGGCCGGGCTCACCTGCTGCTGATGTCGTCGCCCGTGCCCAAAACTCTGTCAGGCCCGGCCGAAGTAATCAGCGGAAACGTCTGACCCACGGCGTACGTGTACCGCAGCGGCCTGCCCCACGGGTCCAGGAATTCCGCGTTCGCTGTGAGCGACTTCTGTATCTTTTCGCAGATCGCACGCGACTGGGGCAGAGAATACAGTTCCCGATACAGGTTCGCCGACTGGGCCGGAAATTGCTGATGGAACTCATAGTACTGCTCGATCGCCGCCACCAGTATCTCGAGCGTGCCGCGGCAGAGATTTTCCTGGCCCTGTCGCTTCAGATGCGTACCTACACCCATCAGGGCGCCCATCAGCACCAGCAGCACGGCCACCACGATAAGCAGTTCCGTCAGCGAAAAACCGCGTTGCCATCGGAGATTCTTCATTCACACAGCCTGAATCTTGATCACCAAATCGGACAAAACCGATGCACGCACGATCGGCCCATCACCTGCAACCGATCCAGCACAGCCGCCTGCCGATACGCAAGCAGCACGCTCGATACGACGCGCCGGCTACTCCTTCTTGTCGAAGTTCGTGATGTCGTCGGCAGTGCCGTACCTGCCGTCTTTGCCGGCGGAGATCAAAATGTAAGAACCCGCCCGATACGGCCGGCGAAGCACGTTAGTCGGAATCTGAGGATTCAGAATCATCCGCTCGAAATCCTGCCAGTCGTTGATGCCGTCGGCCAGTTCGTGACGTACCGTGTTGTCCTCCGGCATTCCCAGCAGCAGCAGTTCCTGATTGTCCGGATAATAATAGATGTCATCTTCAATGGTCCCTGGCATGTTCGCCGGCGCCGGCACTGCCGGGCTGTCGTATGACTGGTCATACCATTCGGTACGGGCACGATAGAACAGGATCGGCATGCCCGTCTTCTTACCCGAATGCCGCCTCTTCGCGTAGACATCGCACAAGACGTAGTTTTCAGGGTTCAGCCCTGTCGGAGTGCGGTAGATATCCCTGATTTTGAAGGCGTTGGCGTTTTCCAGGTCGAGAAACGGACCGATGCGTGCCTCCAGATCCCGCCGGGTTGGGTTGTTAGGGTACACAACATAGGGCTGAGGCGGCGTAACAGAGCCGTCGACACTGCGGGCGTCGGACCGGAAGCTCGATTGTGGATGATACCCGAGCAAATCATATCCTACCAGCGCTTCGGCCAGTTTCTGGGCGCCCCCGTAAGAGAATGAATCCTGCCCGAGAATCGGGTCATACGGCGGAAAATCATTCTCGTTTGAGGGCGGATAGGTGCCGTATCCAGACTCGGCCACAAACATGTCGATTCCTACCTGGATCGCGTGGAATTGTGCCCGCTGCTGAAGATTTCTCGCATGGTCCTGGACCAGATTCAGCGCCGGGACCAGAAGCCCGATCAGGAGGGCAATGACGCTCATGACCGTCAGCAGCTCCACAATCGTGAAAGCCGGCCTCTTGGATACCGTTTCTTTTTTCATCAAACCGTTCCTTTCAAAACAATCGTTTCTCTTTGCCTTTTCCACCTGTCACCCTCGGACCGAAGCCACCGGCAGTGCCGGCACCGCGTCCTTCTCGAACGTATTTACATCATCACTGTGATGATTTTGATCATCGGTAAGAACATCGCCACAACGATCGTGCCCACGATGACGCCGAGGAAAAGAATCATGATCGGCTCCAGCAGGCTCATCATGGAGGAGACCAGCACGTCGGCCTCTTCATCGTAGTTGTTGGCGATCTTCTCCAGCATTTTGTCCATGTCGCCGGTTTCTTCCCCGACGTCCACCATGTTGACAACGATCGCGTCGACCGTCTTGGATTGCCGCAGCGGGTTGGCGAAGGTGTCGCCCTGCCGGATGGCATTGTGCACCTTGCCCAGCATGTTTGCGTAGATCTCGTTGCCGGACGTTTCCCGTGTGATGTTCAGCGCCTCCAGGATCGGCACGCCTGCGCTGATCAGCGTCGCCAGCGTCCGCGTCCAGCGTGCGACCGCGGTCTTGTACACGAGATTTTTAACCACGGGCATGCGGAGTTTTGTCCAGTCCAGGCCGTACCGGCCGGCTCGGAACTGGCGGAGCAGTCGAAATAAAGCCACGATGACAAAGGGCGTGGCCACGACAATGCCGGCGTTAAGGCCCTTGCGCCCCGTCAGCCAGCCGCTTAAATTAAGAAGCTGCTGAGTAAGCCACGGCAGGCCCTGCTCACCATCGGTCATATCGTTGAGCACCTCGGCGAATGTGGGAATAATAAAGATCATCAGACCCAGCACAATGATCATCGCCGCACTCATCACCACGATCGGATAGACCATCGCGCCTTTGATCTTGCTCTTGAGCCGCTGCGATTTTTCCATGAAGTCCGCGACACGGGCCAGGATGATATCGAGCACGCCGCCGACCTCGCCGGCGGCGATCATGTTGACAAACAGCCGGTCGAAACACTTGGGATGCTTGCTCATCGCCTCCGAAAGCGTCGCACCGCCTTCGATATCATCGCCCACCAGGCCGATCACCGTCCTCAAATGGCCCTTTTTCTGCTGCTGTTCGAGAATACGCAGCGATCGCAATATCGCAAGACCGGCGTCCTGAAGCGTTGAAAGCTGCCGGGCGAACTGGCAGACGTGTTTGATTTTCACTTTGCCCGTTTTGCGCCGTCGTTTCGGGGCGGCGGCCTGGGCATCTTCCTTGACCTTCTTGCCTTCGCTCTTGGCGCGGACTTTCGTGGGGAACAGGCCCTTGTTACGTATCTTACTGATCGCCTCTTTGTTGCTAAGGGCCTCGATCTCGGCCTTTACTTCCTTGCCATTGGAATCCAACGCGCGATATTGAAAAACCGGCATTTGATCACCTCCCGACGGTTTCGGACACACCCGCATCCCAAACCGCCTCAAACCATTTCGCTTGCACCCATTCTTTCACTGCTTCTTTTACACACGCACGGCGGTGGTCTCCGCCTGCACCTGATCTTTATTCCTCCGCGGCCAGGGTCTCCCGAACCACCTCCTCAATCGTGGTTACGCCCTCGAAGATCAACGCCAGCCCGTTCTCTCGCAGCACCCGCATCCCGTTTCGCTTGGCCGCCTCGCGCAGCACGTTCGTCGAGGCCTTGTTCATAATCAAGTCGCGCATCTCATCGTTCAGCGCCATAATTTCGTAGATGCCGACGCGTCCTTTGTAACCGGTGTTGTTGCACAAATCGCAGCCCCGACCGTAGTAGAGTTGCTTGTCCCCCACGTCTTCCGGCGTCAGCCCCACTTCCATCAGCATTTCCTCGGTGGGCTCGAAAGCCGTTTTGCAATTCAGGCAGATGCGCCGCACCAGACGCTGTGCGAGCACGCCTTCCAGTGTGGCCGTGATAAGAAATGTCTCGAGCCCCAGGTCGATCAGCCGTGCCAGGGTGCTCGGCGCGTCGTTGGTGTGGACGGTGGTGAATACAAGGTGACCTGTCAGCGATGCCTGAATGGCGATTTGTGCGGTTTCCAGGTCGCGAATCTCACCGACCATAACCACGTCCGGGTCCTGACGCAGAATCGACCGCAGGCACTTTGCAAATGTCAGCCCGATCTCAGGCCTCATCTGCACCTGGATCAGACCGTCGATATCGTATTCGACCGGGTTTTCGGTCGTAATGATCTTTGTCTGTACGTCGTTGAGTTCCTTCAGCGCCGAGTAGAGCGTCGTCGTTTTGCCGCTGCCTGTGGGGCCCGTCACAATGACAATCCCGTTGGGTTTGCGTATCAACTGCTCCACCATCTGCTTTTCCCGGTCGCGCAGCCCTAACATATCCAGGCTCAAATCCACCATGCTGCGGTCCAGCACACGAAGCACGACGCTCTCGCCGAACATGGTCGGCAGAACGCTCACACGCAGATCCACCGGATTGCCCCCGACCACCAAAGGTATGCGTCCGTCCTGCGGAAGCCGCCGTTCGGCGATGTCCAGATTTGCCATAACCTTGATACGTGAGCTTAACGCCACTGCGATGTGTTTGGGAGGCGGGATCATCTCGTACAATACGCCGTCAATACGATAGCGCATCTTGAACTCGTCCTCAAACGGTTCAAAGTGAATGTCGGACGCCTTGTCGCGTATCGCCTGCAGGAGCACCAGATTCAGTAACTTTTTGACCGGGTTCGACTCGGCCAGTTCCTTCAGTTCATCGAGGTCGATACTCTGGTCGCGTCCCTGAAACTCCGTCAGTACGCTGTCCCCTTCAATCTCCCCGATCAGATCATTAAGGCTCGAATCCTCCTCGGAATAGTACTTGTTGATCGCCATATCCAGCGAATCGGAATCGGCAATCTTCGCCTCAATCGTATATCCCACCAGCGTGCTTAGATCGTCCGTCGCCCGAAAGTTGTCCGGATTATCCATCGCGATCGACAACACGTTCTTGCGGTCGTCCAGTGCAAGGGGCACCACTCTGTATGTCTTGGCCATCTGGGCCGGCAGCAGATCAAGTACACCCTTGGGAATTTCCAGGCTGTCCAACTCCACGCACTCCATGCCGCGCTGACCCGCCAGAGCGTTCAGAAGGTTCTTCTTGGTGATCAGCCCCTTTTCGATACATATCTGCCCCAGTTTCACCCCGCCGCCGCGCTTCTCCTGAACCTCAAGGCACTCGTGCACTTTGTCTCGCGTCAAGAGACCCATCTTGATGAGAATTCGCCCCAACTGGCGACCTTTGAACTGGTTGGCACTTGGCATCTTTCCCATCAGCACGCCCTCAACTCGTGAAATCGTAACAACGACATGGTTGGGTCCTTTCTACAATTATTATAGCACGATAAGAAGCGGAATGCAAGAGAAGAACACCGTAGACACTTGGCGTATGAGACAGAGGTCGCAGGACTCAGAACGCTTTCCTTTTCTTTGCAACCACACTGTCACCCATTAAACGCCCCCTTCCTCGCCTTCCTCAAAGTCTCTCCCTGACGCAATTCCGTCCGCCTCCGTCAGCAAGATTCTCGTTTATAGAAGAAAAAACAGCTTAGACACCCTGCACATGGGACGCCGCTTTGGCTTTGCAACAGATGGGCCGCCTGCCTCTGGTGCGGTTCCTCTGATTTACGTCTTCATAATGGGACCAAAATCCTCGTCCAATTTGATCCCCTCAATGCCATGACCCGCTCGTTTCTCGGCCTTCTCCAGAAGAGCACTGGGCTGGCGTGCCTTGTCGAGCATCTCTTCGAGACTGATACGCTCGGTGTCGTACAGCTCCCACAGGTGATCGTCCAGCAACTGCATGCCGAACTTTCTTCCCGTCTGAATACTCGATTCGATTCTATATGTCTTATTCTCTCGGATCAAATTGGCGATGGCCGGTGTCACCACCATGAATTCATACGCCGCGACACGACCCTTGCCCACTTTGACGGGGCACAAGGTTTGACTGAGCACGGCGATCATATTGGTGCTCAACTGCACCCGTATTTGTTCCTGCTGACTAACGGGAAAGGCGTCAATAATACGGTTGATGGTGCCCTGACAGCCCGTGGTGTGCAGCGTACCGAACACAAGGTGGCCCGTTTCCGCCGCGGTAATGGCGGCTTCCATGGTTTCCAAATCCCGCAACTCGCCGACGAGGATAACGTCGGGATCCTGCCGCAGGGATCGGCGCAGGGCTTCGGAGAAGGCCGGGACATCTATGCCGACTTCTCGCTGGTTAATGATGGATTTCTTGTGACTATGATAGTACTCAATCGGCTCTTCGACAGTGATAATATGGCGATCCAGATTCTCGTTGATGTAGTTAATCATGCTGGCAAGAGTCGTTGTCTTGCCGCTGCCCGTCGGTCCCGTCACAAGAAACAGGCCCCTGGGGCGACGACAGAGCGCCGCACAAATTCTGGGCAGGCCGATCTTCTCAAAACTTAATAACTCCGATGGAATCAGCCGGAGCACGAGAGAAAGGTGGCCCTTCTGGCGAAAGACCGATGTACGGAAACGTCCTGCGTCGCCAAAAGCAAAGCCGTAGTCGGTCCCTCCCTCTTCCTGTATTTCCTGCTGATTCTTCTCAGGTGTAATACTTTTCATCAGTGAGACCGTATCGTCGGGCTCCAGCACTTTCGTATCGAGAGATCGCAGTCGTCCGCCTATCCGCAACACCGGGGGCCTGCCGGTAACCAGATGGAGGTCCGAACCGCCCATTTTGATGCAGGCCTCTAATAGTCTGTCGATGTGAAGTGAACCCATGTTCTGTCCCTACCCGCGTTACTGATTGTGGGCTATGGCCCATTAAAATGTTAGCATTTCACATTCAATCTCTCGTGATCTACTCGTCGACGAGCAGCCCCTCCGCCTGAGATACTCTGGCGACTTCAGCGCATGTCGTAACGCCTCTGAACACTTTGCGCTTGCCGTCCTCCAGAAGCGTTTTCATGCCGCTGTTTATTGCGGCTCTGCGTAATTGCGTTGCGGTTGAACGAGCAAAAGCCAGATCTCTTATTTGATTGTTCATTTGCAGCATCTCAAAGATAGCCAGACGGCCCCTGTAGCCGGTATTCTGGCACCGCGGACAACCCACTCCCTTATACACAGGACGATCTTTCAATTCCTCCTGGCTGATTCGCAACAGGCGAAGGTAGTGCGGATCCGGATTCGGGTCCACGGCTTTGCAGTTCTCACAGATCACGCGAACAAGCCGCTGCGCCATGATGGCCTGAATCGAACTGGCGACCAGGAAGGGTTTAATGCCCATGTCGATCAGACGGGTAATCGCACTGGGAGCATCGTTTGTGTGCAGCGTGCTGAACACCAGGTGGCCTGTTAACGCGGCCTGGATAGCAATATCGGCGACCAGCCCGTCACGAATTTCACCGATCAGGATGATGTTGGGAGCCTGACGCAGCATGGACCGCAGGATCTTTTCAAAAGTAAGGTCGATTTCCGTACGTATCTGGCATTGGTTGATGCCCGCGACATTGTATTCGACGGGATCTTCCGCGGTAATAATCTTGCGATCCGGACGGTTCAACTCCTTTAGAGCGGAGTACAGCGTGGTTGTTTTTCCGCTGCCGGTGGGGCCCGTCACAAGGAAAATCCCGTTGGGCCGCTTGATAATGCTCGAAAACACCGCGTAATCGTCCTGCTCAAAGCCTAGTGCCTGGATGCCAATGTTGACGGATTCAGGCCGCAGGATACGAAGCACCGTGCTTTCGCCATGATAGCCCGGCAGGCAAGATACACGAAAATCGATATCCTGCTGGTCGATAGTCCGTTTGATTCGGCCGTCCTGTGGAAGCCGCCTCTCTGTGATATCCATTCCGGAGAGAATCTTAATACGCGCAATCAGCGGGGCCTGCATGTTCTTGGGGATATTGTCCCTTTCGACGCACACGCCGTCGATGCGATATCGAACGCGCACCCGGTCGGACATCGGTTCAACATGGATATCGCTGGACCGAAGGCGAACCGCTTCATCGATAATCAAATTGACCAGCCGGATAATAGGCCCGTCATCTTCCTCCGACGCTTGAGCACGACGAATCTCCGCCTCGATTGCATGCCCGGCGGCTGCAAGTTCCGCGGCCGTGGCGTCAATACTGCTGCGAACCTGGTCCATCGTGTGCAGTATGTGGGTCCTGATTTTGGCAGGACTCGCCAGGCAGCAGTCGAGTTCTTTGTTAAGGCGGAAACGAAGCAGATCGAGCAGGTCCAAATCCATAGGATCGCTGATGATAATCTTCAGCCTGCCGTCATTCATGCCCAGCGGAAGTATGAAATGCTTCTTAACCAGTTCCTCAGGAATCAGCTTTTGAGCGCTCGCAGGGATAGGTGTCTCATCCAGATCAACGTACTCAAGGCCAAACTGCTTAGCAAGCGCCTTGGTTACGACGTCCTCGGACACGACCCCCATGGCCACGAGCGTTTCGCCCAGCCGCTTATTATCCACCCGTGATTTCTTGATGGCTTTAATAAGGGTTGGCTTGTCGACAACCTTGTTCTTATATAAGATTTCGCCTAAATGTTTACGCTTTTGGGCCATAGGTTCCTGCTAATTTCACAATGGGCAACCCCAGACGCCATAATTATAGCATATTCGCCCCGTTTCGTCAATTCACAATTCCAACCGAAGCATGTTTAGCGCCGCCAACGCGGTCCTCAGTCGCATGATGGGCCGGGTAAAGGGAAAGACGAACCGCTCGCAACGTGAGCCATTAATCGTGTTCAGGGCGATATATACCAATCCGACGGGCTTGGCCTCGGTGCCGCCGTCTGGGCCGGCTATGCCGGTAATGGCAATTCCATAATCGGCGCCGGCTTTTTTCCTTGCACCGAGCGCCATCGCCTGGGCGACCTCCTCGCTGACGGCGCCGCATTGTTCCAGCAGCCCGCTGTCGACGTCGAGATCTCTGGATTTCGCCTCGTTACTGTATGTGATCCATCCACATTTGAAATATCGGCTTGAACCGGGAACATCGGTAATCAGTTGGCCGAGCAGTCCGCCCGTGCAGGACTCCGCTATCGCCAGTGTTTTGCCGCGATCAGCAAGCGCTGCGCCAACGACCTCCGCCATAGTCTGCCCGTCGTATCCATAAATAATATTTCCAAGAATTTGGCAAAGTTCTGCTCGTTCGTGTTCGACCATCTGCTCGGCAGAAGCCTGTTCGGCGGCGGCGGCCACAATATGAATGGTCACAAGCCCCGCCTGAGCAGTGCTGTTGACCAGCGGGTTTCGGCCGCGTTCCATCCGCTCCCCAAGCATGGAGGCGATGGTAGACTCTCCGGCGCCATAGCACATCAGCTTCCGTGCGGCCACGCTTTGGCCGCCCGCCAACTGCTTCAAATAATCGTTCAGGTGATCGGAGAACATCTGCTTCATCTCGGCAGGCACACCGGGCATACAGGCGATGAATCGGCCCTGCCAGTCAACGGCTATTCCCGGGGCCGTGCCCTGGCTGTTTTGCAGCGCCCGGGCTCCGGCGGGCAGAAAAGCCTGTATTCTGTTGCTTGGGGCCATTTCAAAGCCCCGGCGAGCGAAAAAGCCGGCGATTTGTTCCTGCAAGTCCTCGCAAAATCGCAATTCCACCTTAAGAAATGCGGCCAAGGCCTCCCTCGTGACGTCATCCCCTGTGGGCCCAAGCCCTCCTGTAACGAGCACCACATCGGCACGGCGCGTAGCCTGTTCGAAGGCGTCGACAATAGAGGAAATCTCATCAGGCACAGTGAATATATTTACGGTCGGGATACCACACAACAGCAAGTGTCTGCAGAGGTACGAAACATTCGTATCGACCGTTTCACCTGACAGCAGTTCATTTCCAATACTTATGAGGGCGGCGGATTTCATGCTGTTTAGACCTTGATCAAGGCTTTGACAACCCCGTCGCGGTAATCGGCAACGAGGTCAAACGCCTCCCGGGAGTGGTCAAAAGCAAAACGATGCGTGACCATGAAGTCTACGCAGGCTTTACGGGTGGCCAAGAGATCTATCGCAAGTTGAGTACACTGATTCTGTCGCCGGACATTGATGATTGTGATCTCTTTGCGACGAATCTTGTCAATACTGAAGGAGACCTGTTCGGCCCGTGGAATACCCACGATCATCAAGACGCCGCCCGGCCGGAGCAAGTCGATCCCCTGGTTGAGGGCCTCCTGCTGGCCGGCGCACTCGTAGACGATATCGATGCCTGAAGGTTCCTTCGAAGCAATCGTCTCCACGATATCCTCCGTATCGGGGTTGCCTGTCCAGGCAGCGCCTGCGGCGGCGGCAACCGCCAGACGTGCGGCGATTCGGTCGGTGATGTAGATCTTATCCACGCCTTCGGCCCTTGCCGCAGTCAGACAACTCAGGCCTATCGGGCCGCTGCCCAGAATCGCGATTTTTGCACCCCGGGCGATCGGGGATCGCTTGACCGCGTAGACACCGATGGCAAAGGGCTCGCAGAGAACCGCCTGTTCGAGCGTAATGGCGTCGTGCGTCGGAAAGCAACTCTTTTCGGGCATGAGAATGTACTCGCTGAGGCATCCCGGCCCTTGTCCCGGGGTCCCCAGAAAGCTGAGATTGCGGCAGGTATTCTCTCGTCCCATGCGGCACTGGTCACACGTGTCACACCATGCCGCGGGATCAACGACCACCGGGTCGCCAGGCTTGACATGGGTGACCGCCCTGCCCACCTCCACGACGGTGGCCGCACACTCGTGTCCGACAATATAGGGGTATTCGACAACTTGTGAACCAATCCTGCCGGTTTCATAATAATGGACGTCGCTGCCGCAAACCCCGACCATTTCGATCTTTAGCAGAACATCCTTGTCGTGCTTGACCACAGGGTTGTCGATCTCATGCAATTCCATCTGCCGGATACCCGTCAAAGCATACGCCTTCACATTCAGACTCCCGAATATTTTTAAGAAAAGCCGCAGGAGCAAGGCATGCCCTGCCCTGCACATACCCAATCTACCCATCTACACGTTGAAGCGAAAGTTTATGATATCGCCGTCCTGAACGACATATGATTTGCCTTCGAGCCGCACCTTGCCGGCGGCCTTGCAGCTCTTCTCGTCGCCCAGTTCCTGCATGTCCGCGTACGCAATGGTTTCCGCTCGAATGAAACCTCTTTTGATATCACTGTGCACCTTGCCGGCCGCATCGTGCGCGGTTGTGCCCTTGCGTATCGGCCAGGCCCGCACCTCGTCCTTGCCCACGGTCAGGAAGCTAATCAAGCCAAGGGTCCTGTAGCAACTCTGCACAAAGCGCTTCGCGGCCGGTTCCGTGATTCCCATATCAGCCATGAACTCCTTGCGGCTGGCGGTATCCAGTTGAGCCAGCTCGCTTTCGAGGCTTGCACACAGCGTGATGACCTCCACGTCCGGGCCCACGATACTGCTGAGGTCGATATTCTCGCCGCAGCGGTCCTCCGCGACATTCACAACCACCATGACGGGCTTGAGCGTGAGAAAGCCCAGCGACTTGATCAGTTCCAGCTCCGTCTCATCTTTAATCGCGGCACTGACGGGCTTTTCGGCTTCCAGGGCTTCCTGCAACTTGAGCTGGATGGCCAATTCCGCCTTATCATGGCCCTGTGCGCTCGTGGGCTTGTTTACCTGCTTCTGGAGGCGCTCGATCCGCGTAGTAACGAGTTCCAGATCGGACAGCAGGAACTCCGTCTTGATATCTGACAAGGAACGGGCAAAATCCGCTTCTTCATCGAACGCGCGGACTACGATAACAAACATGTCGACTGTTCGTATCTGGTTGAAGAGGCGTCTGGCGGCCGCCCGCGTGTGCTCATCGGCGAATGACAATCCCGGCAGGTCGACACAGTCAATCGTCGCGTGAACGGTCTTCTTGGGCTGATAGATTTCCGTCAGCCAATCCAGACGTTCATCCGGCACAGGCGCGACGACCTCTTCTATAGCGACCGAGCCGGGCGGCGGCATAGGCCTGCCGCTTATGGCGGACACGAGCGTGCTCTTGCCCGACTGCATCGATCCCGTAATTGCAACTTTCATTCAGCAGACCTCATTTCATATATACTATTGCCATAAACATCATAAGCCACAACCGCCGGGAAATCCTTCAGCACAAGCCGCCGAATCGCTTCGGCGCCGAGGTCTTCATAGGCGACGACCTCCGAGGCGACGATATGTTTGCTCAAGAGCGCACCTGCCCCTCCAATCGCCGCCAGGTGGACGGCGCCATAGGTCCTGAGTGCTTCCCGGACCATTTCGTTTCGGTACCCCTTGCCGATCATCCCTTTGAGCCCCGCGGCCAGGAGTTTCGGACTGAACGCATCCATTCGGGAAGACGTCGTCGGCCCGGCAGATCCGATTGCCCGACCCGGCGCGGCGGGCGTAGGGCCGACAAAGTAGATCACCGCACCGTGCAGATCAAGCGGAAGAGGCTCGCGTCGGTCCAGCAATGCGCATAATCGCTGGTGGGCCATATCACGGGCGGCATAGACCGTGCCGCTGATCGCGACCTCGTCCCCGGCCCTCAGGGCCCGTACCGCCGAATCAGTCAGCGGCGTCTGTAATTGCACAGTTTTACTCACCTTGCTGCTTTCAAAAAACAAAGACGGGTTATTCTACAGGTTTGCAGGTTTCTTCGCGAGTCAAAAACATCGACCGGACAAGTGGAAAAAACCGGATGGCATTGTTTCGGGCGACTCTGGATTGACCTCAATCGCCGTTGTTAAACTGCCGATGCCATTGGCGGGCCTGGCGGTGAGGATTTTACTTCTTGCATACTTCGCGGAGGTTGGTATAAACGAGGCATGGCAAAATATCCTATATATCTTGATTTGACTAATCGGCGTGCCGTTGTCATCGGGGCCGGCGCAGTGGCTGCCCGCAAGGTCCTTTCGCTCAACGCGGCCGGGGCCCGGGTCGTTGTTGTCGCCGAACACGCGACGACAACATTTCAGGAGGCCTGCAATGCAGAGAATATTGAGTTAATCCTCAGCAGCTACTCCAAAGACTATCTCGCCGAGGCCGTGCTCGCCATTGCCGCCACCAACGACACCGTTCTGAACAATCAAATCTACAAGGATTGCCAGCAGCTCGAGGTTCTCTGCAATGTGGTCGACGTGCCGGAACTATGCGACTTCTATGTGCCCGCGGTTGTCGATCGCGGCTCGCTTCAGATCGCCATCGGCACCGAGGGCAAGTGCCCGGCCTATGCGGGCCACCTGCGGCAGAAGTTAGAGGAGATGTTCACCGAGCAGCACGGACAGTTTGTCGAGGCGCTTGACATCGCCCGCAAGCAGATCATCGCGACCGTAGAGAATTCCGCGGACCGCAAGGCGATATTGGGCGAAATGGTGAAGGACGAGTCGTTCGATTACTTCGTGCAGCACGGCGCCGCGGCGTGGCAGGAGCGTGCGGGCAAGCTCATCGCACAGAAACCCGAGTAACTCCGCCGCCACATTGCACATCTCAACGGGGAAACACCCCCTGCTGCGATTCTTCGTTCGTCAACACCGTCGCGCGGATGTAATACTCCTTTCGGCCGGGCTCGATCTCGACCGGGACCTCCGTCCATTTGTACTTATTGCGGTACAACTTCATGCACTCTTCGATTGCCTCGCGCTGCGGCTGGGCCAAGTGCTGGTAGGATGAGGTGTAGTACTGCCCGGACAGGACGACTCGCAAACCGGGCACGTTCGGAACCTTGACTAACCGGCAGAAGCCGGCCTCGTCAGCAATGGCGTAGAACCCGCGATCCACTTTCCACTGGGTCGATACAGGCCTCTCGGCTCGGATCTCCACAGGATACCACGACAGCGGATGGCCTGTGGAATCAACCACGTCCACTTCAATCGTCAGTTCCGGAAGGGTCGCAACCATCTCCACCTCGTATTCCGTCCGTCTGAGTTCGTACGGCACGCCAACCGCCAGATCGGGATAATGCTCAAAACTGTCCCGGGCGGGACCCGGCGCATGCGGATTGTGCGAAAGTTCTGCAAACAATCCCAGACCTGGAGCGTCGGGACACCCCGTTAGTTCGAATTTGCCGACAGCATCTGATTTGGTAGAGCAGGCGTGATACTGTTTGCCGTTCACAGTGGCAAAGATCGCACGGCCGGGCAGCGGGGTGCCGTAATTGTCCTTCAGGACGCCGCGCACAGTCACTGCGGCCCTGTGCAATTGAAAATTGGCCGTCATAACATCAAGCGAACCCTCGCTCGTCAACACTTCCGACTGTCCCACGAAACCTTCCGCAGCGATGCCGACGCGCCAGCGGCACTGTTTCCAAAGCCGCGGGAGATAACCGGCGCGATAGAAACCGTTCTCATCGGTCAGCGTTTTAGTGGACCAGAAATCGTGAAAAGAATAGGCGTGCGCACCCGTTTTCCCGGAGAGTTCGAACTGCACATCGATCCCCGCACCTGCAATGCCACCGCCCGTCGGATCGGTGGCCTGCCCCACTATCCGCGCCGCCTGTTGCATCACCAGGATGATATCTGACGCGCCCATACACCAGCCCGTCGTCCAGACGGTTTCCTCGGCCCGCGTAACCTTGTAGTCGGGCGACACATGAATGATCCCCGGATCGCCGGGAATTGCTCCGCCGAGTTCATGCTGCTCTTCGTCAAGTTCGCTCCGCAGCAACGTCCACCCCACGAAGTCCGGCTGGTTCGGCAAAGTCGCCCAAATGACGACGGGCGACGACAGAGTGCTCAGATTTGCGGGCATCCTAACGGAGAAGACGCCCTGCTCGTTTGCCGTGGCAGTGAGCGGCCTGGCGTCCGGCAGACCGTATGACTTTACGCTCACGACCGCTCCGGCGACGGGATTTCCTGATACGTCCACGACATGCCCGCCAAAGGCGCCCGCCTGTTTTGGCGCCAGTTCCGTGTAATCATTGGGGATAGTCAGGGCGAATACCTTGTCTGAAATCGGTCGGTAGTCAAACGTAATCCTCGCTGACTGTGCATCCTGGGAATTCGGGTCGCCAGCCAACTGAGCCTCCAACTTGACCGGCAGCATTCCAGCCGTCTGGATCCAGACCTTGCCCTCGGCCGAGACGTGCCCCGTCATCTCAACGGTGAACACCCATACGCTTTCCGTGCTCTCGTCCTCAATTTTTGTGAGCACAAAATCGTTCTGTTCTTTGCTGCCGCGTATCTCCTCAATCTGTCCCAAGAGCCAGTGATCACGGAGCGGCTCAACGTGCTTATAGGATTCAGAAAGTTGAGCCTGTTTCTCAGACGTGTCGAGAGTGAGCCTCTGGGCACCGTTATCGATGATTATCCTGCCCGTCTCGGGATCGTCTTCCCGGATGCAGTCAGGAAGTCTTATCCATATTTCGCCCTTTGTCAAGCTTCCGTCCGGCAGTCGCTTTTCCTGGATGCAGTGGACCTGCACAATTTTCTCGAAAAGACCTGTTGACGGCGTCGTGCCCGTCTTTGCGGCCTCTGGAGAATCGGCGATACCCATGTTTTCACTGCCGGCCTCCACATTCGGTTCAAGCGGCGGCGTTCTGCCTTCGTCATCGCTTTGACTGAGCCGTCTCTTGATCTGCGCCACCGCCGCGGCGAAGGGATTGGCGTCAGTATCGCCGTACCATTCTGCACTGAGCTGTTCCAGCGGCCTGATTGCACGTTCATCGCCCAGGTCCGCCAGGTAGCTGGCGGCGACAAGTTTGCCGGCGAAACTGCCTTGCTCCAGCGTCTTCAGCAATCCGCCGAGATCACCGGCTTCGGCCAGCGCGAAGATGTGCTTCAGTTCCTGCTTGATGGGCGATGGCTGCGTCGGACTCTCCGCAGGTTCGGTTTCCTTCTGTTCCTCCCTGGGCAGCGCGACAGGGTCCGCGGTCGAACTTTGCTTGACAACATCCTGGGGGCCTTTGCCGGAACCGTTCCACAGAAGAGCGCCGGCGACGATCACTGCCGCAAGCACTACGGCAGCCGCCGCGATACACCAGCGGCGAGGCGTCAGCAGGCGGTGCCCGCGGCTTCTGCCGGAGGGTGACGTATCTTCCAGTTGCTCCACCGACGCACGCACGTTGCGGATGGCTCTGTCGGTCGATTCCGGGGCAGGCTGAATTTGTGAAATCGCGTGCAGTCGGCGCAACAGCCTTCGCTCGTTATACTCAGACATCGTCGAACCCCCTTTCCGATTGGGCCGCGCTGCTTCGACTGAGCAGGGTCTTGAGCCTTTCTCTGGCCCGATGGCACACGGCCCGGATGTGGTGGGCCGTCATGCCGAACCGCTGGGCAATGTCGTCGTAGGAACGCTGCTCGATGTACCGCATGACGACCACGTCCCTGCCGGGCCTGCCCAATCGCTCAACGGCATTCAAAACCTCTTCCAACTCTTCGCGGCGAATCAAGTCGTCGGCCGGGTTTTCTTCAGAACCGACCCTCTCCGTCACCGCCTCCAGCGGTACAGTCAGATGCCTCTGCCTGCGCCGCCAGTCGAACGCCAGATTGATGGCGGCCTTTCGAGCATAATAACGGCAGTTCTCCACTCGTTCGAACCGCCGCGACCGACTCAGCTTGATAAACAATTCCTGCATCAGTTCCTCCGCCACGTCCTCGCGCAGAGTCAGCCGCACGAACAGCACATGGAGACTCGCCCCCGATTCCTCAAGCAGTTCCAGAAGTCTCTGACGCTTATACAAAACCGCTCCTGTAATTCGATGTTCATTCGGTTTCTTGCTACCATATTATAAACGAATCGACGGGCAGACGCGCAACATGTTTTTTCCAATGTCCATTAAACACGCCGCCGGCGATGGTAATTTGGGATGAAAGCACAAGAAATGCTGTCCTGTCACACGGCTTTCTTTACAAAATGCCCTTGAAGCTATAAAATAGCCATGAACAGGTGCCGGGCAGTGAGCCCGCACGTCTGCTGGAGCCTGTGCAGGACAAGAAAGGCGCGTCATGGACCCGGTGAGACGGCAGTTAAAGCTTCTTGACGCCCGCCTTGCAAAACGCAAGTCGGGGATAGGACGGCTGTTTGCCTATTGTCCCCTGCTGCTGCCCGCGGTGGCGTTCAGCACAGCCATCGTCGCAGAAAACACCTGCCCGCTGCCTGTGGGCGTCCTCTTCGGCGTCCTGCTCCTGGCATTCGGGGCTGTTGCCTATTCCTTGCGGTTACAGAGCCGGACACGTCTGTATCTGGCGGCAGGCGCCGCGTGCCTTGTTTTCTTCTGCCTGGGGGCCGTTCGCCTGAAGTGCCACTACCAGCCGCGCGGCGACGATATACGCCGGCTGATCCGTGACGGCCGGGCTCTGGCAACGGTCCGGGGTACTGTTCACACCAACCCTTCCTGTGAAGACCCGGACCTGTGGAAATTCGGTCGCTATCATTGGGCTCAGTCCGGCTGCCGCTTCTATCTCAAAGCAAACCATGTTCGATCCGAAGGCCGCTGGGTAGATGTTTCCGGCATTGTTCTCGTGCAGGCCCACGAGGACGCCGCGGTTCTCCGCCGGGGCGATGTGATCCAAATCCAGTGCTGGCTCGACGGATTTGGAGAGGCGATGAATCCAGGCCAGTTTGACATCAGGCAGTCCCTGCACCGAAGGAATATTTATGTTGCCGCCGCCGTGGAATCTGCCGACGGCCTCCAGTTGCTCAGCAAAGCGCCGCCCGGGTCGCTGACCACAGCGCTGGAGCATCTCAGGGAAAACGCGTCCGGGACGCTTTTGGACGAAGTCCTTGCCGAGCAGGATGCCGCGCCCGTGCTGACCGCTTTGCTGCTTGGCCGGAGAAGCGGCATTGACATACAAACGGCGGATGCATTCCAGAAAACCGGCCTGGCACACTTCATCAGCCTTTCGGGCATGCACCTGGGAATCCTTGCCCTGACGGGCTGGCGTTTGCTGCGGGCGGCCGGTCTGTCGAGGCGATGGCGCGCCGTTGTCTGCATCCTGATGATCACACTGTATGTGCTCATTATCCCGGCGCGTGCGCCGACCCTGCGGGCGGCGGTTATCTGCTGGGCCTTCTTCTTGTCGATACTTTTCACTCGAAAGCCCAATCCAGTGAATACGCTCGCCATCGCGGTCTTTGTCGGCCTGATGATCCGTCCGGCCGACATTTTCACGGCGGGCTGGCAGCTTTCCTATGCCACGGTCCTCGGGATCATCCTGTTTCATCATTCGATTTCAAATTGGATCCTCGAACAAACCGCAGACCGCATGTATGCCCCCCTGAAGGACACGCGTGCTTTCTGGCTGAGCGGGCTTCTTACGCATGGGGTCGATCTGTTCGCTGTCGGACTGGCGGCATGGATTGGCGGTTCCGGCATCCTGCTGTATCATTTCGGGACAATCGGGCCTCTGGCGAGCGTCTGGACGGTCGCTGTTTTTCCGCTTGTGTGGGCAATCCTCGTACTGGGGTTTGCCAAGATGGCCCTGACACTTGTTTTCCCAACAGTGGCCCTGGCGATCGGGCTGCTCTTGTCGCAGATTGCTGACGCCTTCATTTTCGCCGTGAAGTTCCTGGCCGGCCTGGGCCTTTCCGAGCTGCGCATCGGTGAGGTCAGCGGCGTGTTTATCGTGAGCTGCTACACCCTCGTCCTGCTTGTACGGTTCAGCCGCATCGAAAAACTTTTTTTCAGAAGAATGCTCCTCGTATCCACTGCCGCAGCAATTGTTGCACCGCTTGTGGTTACTAAGCACCTCAGGACGCACAGGAACGATCTGGAGATGACCTCACTCGCCGTGGGTCATGGTCAGGCGATTTTCGTCGCGTTTCCGGGAGGGCAAAATGCGATGTTTGATGCGGGCTCGCTGAGCCATAAGAACTGTGGATGGCGCGTCGTGGTCCCCTTTCTTCGCCATAAGGGCATCGACCGGATTGATCATCTGGTGGTAAGTCACGATGACATAGACCACATCAATGGTATTCCGGAGATCGTCGCCAGCGTCCGCGTCGATCATATCCGGGCCAATGCCGCCGTTCTGAATAAGGCGGCATCCGTATCAACCGCCGGCTATCTGAACTCCTGCCTCAAGCGCCTCGGCCGCGAAATTGAATTGCTGGAGGACGGAGTCGAATTGAGCAAGGCCGTCGAAACAACAGTGCTTTGGCCGACAGCCGACGTCTGTCAGGATCCTGCTGTGAGCGACAATGACAAATCTATGGTGCTTCTCATCGAGTTTGCCGGACGGCGGATTCTTCTGTGCAGCGACATCGAAACGTATGCCCAGGAACAGCTTCTGGCTCAGAATCCTGACCTGAAGGTAGACGTGCTTTTCATGCCTCACCATGGCTCGGTGAGCAACCTTGTGGAAAACTTCGTCGAACGACTTGCGGCGGACATTGTTGTTGTCAACTGCAGGGAGAGCCGGTACGCCAGCGCCTACAGACCCCCGCAAGGAGTCCGCGCGCTGTATACGCCGGTCGACGGCGCCGTCACCATAAAGATACAAGCCGACGGCGCACTTAGCGCCACCGGCTTGTTGAATAACAAATCGGAAAGCTCGGTCAGTGACTGACCACTTTAGTACATATGCACAACAATCTCGACGCGGCGATTCTTCGTCTTGCCGCTTACTGACGAATTACTTGCAACAGGGCGAAACTCGCCGGCCGCGACGGACTTGATTTTTTCCGGCCGAATACCGCGCTTCACAAGATACCTTAACACCGCCAGCGATCTGGCCGACGAAAGGTCCCAGTTGTCTTTCCACTTGTCCTTCGTCTTGTTGATAGGATCGGTGTCCGTATGCCCGACGACACTGACATCTTTGTCACGATATCTCTGCTGCAATACCGACGAAATCTTATCGAGTTCAGAGATTACCGAGCTCTTGACTTCGGCCTGGCCGGAAGCGAAGAGTATGGTGTTCTCCAGGGTAACCGTTATTGTTCCCCTGGTAGGATCGATGTCCGTATCGAATCCTTCAAATCCGGTATTGTCCTTGCCCGCGGTTTTCTGCCTTTGGAGTTCGGCAAGCTGCTGCTGCGTCGCATTGAGCGCCTGGCTCAACTTGGCCTTTTCGGTCGCCGAAGTGTCCAGCGTGGACATGCAATTCTCATATCGACCCAGCAGGTTTTGATGCTCAACTGCCAGGCCGTCATGCTTCTTCTTCCAGTCCGTGCACCCCGTGCAGCCCGACAATAGGAATCCCGCCGCCAGACCCGCAAGCACAAACTGAATCCTTCCGCCCACGATCTTCATACTCGATCTCCTTTTCCTTAAAAACGCGGACCTCATTGATAGAAATAGAGCCCGGCAATCCATGCTCTGAACCAATCGTGAAAGATGATAACCACAAACACGGCCATTGACAAGAAGGGACCGTAGGGAATTTGCCTGGTTTTCCGAAAAATCGTCTGGTACATCGCCCATGCCAGGCCGAAGAAAGGCGCGATGAAGAATGCCAGGACCACCGGCACGGCGCCAATGACCGCCCCGGCGGCGCCCATCAGGTGCACGTCACCGAGCCCCATAGCCTCCTTGCCGAACGCCAGGGTGCCAAGGATTCGCGTCGCCCAGACCACACCGCAACCCACCAGATAGCCCCAGGCGCTGCCCAGCAGCCCGGCAATTGCCGGCTGCTGCATCACATTGACCCACGCTCTGTGGACCGCCGGCACATGCTCGAAAACCAGATAGCCAATCGCAGCGCCTGCAATAACGGGGCTGAGAAAAACAATTTCCCTGAGCGCCTCAAGTCGGTGGTTGAAATCCGGCTCCTCCTCTGATGCCGTATCGAAACCCTCCGGATACTCGTAACTCCTCTTAATTCGCCCCGTCAGAAGGCCGAGGAGCGCAGCCATAAGTCCAATCGTCGCTCCTGTCGCCATCGCACCGGTCAGGGCGCCGGCGACCGGAAAAACCTGAAATGAGCGGATCGCCGAGCCATCCATCACAAACGGGGCCGCCGCCGAGGCAATCATCCCTGCGGCGGTCACGAACCAGCACAACGAAAGCGGGATCACCCACAACTCGAGATCAATCGCCGACGCCGCCAGAAACGCACTGAGCAGGATCATCAAGGCGACATAAAACAGCCAGCCGCCCGCCAGAAATGTACCCATGCCCCCAATCGCATTCACCGGCGCGTCGATCCCGAGTTCACGGCAGCGAACCACGAAAAACAACACGTAGACTGCCACAAACAGGACCCCTGTCATCAGCTCGATAACAAAATAACGAGGTGAAATCCGTGCGCGACAATAGCGGCATTTGCCGCGGAGCAGGATCCATGACACGAGCGGAATGTTATAATAGAAGGGTATCCTGCGGTTACAGGAAGGGCACGACGACGGCGGGCTGACAATGGATTTGTCCCGGGGCAGACGGTAGATCACCACGTTAAGAAAACTGCCGATACAGCTTCCAAACGCAAAAAGGAAAATCAGCCAGACTCCCTCAGGCGTCACAAGCACCTCCGTGAACGTCGCCGCAGTACCATAAGAATTACTTCCTGCGCTTTGCATTAGACTGCCCGTCTCGGTCGACAATGCCCGCTACCTGCATCGGCAGCCCGAACAGGCGGATGAACCCGGTGGCGTCGGTCGAGTTATACTCGGCGCCCATGGTAAAGCTTGCCAGATCGTGCCGATACAGGCTCTGAGGACTCTTGACGCCGGCAAGGGTACACTTGCCCTTGTAAAGCTTCAGTCGCACTGTGCCCGTGACCGTCCGCTGCGTCATGTCGACGAAGGCATCCAGCGCCTCCCGCAGCCGACAGAACCATTGCCCATAATAGACCATTTCGGCGTATTTGAGCGCAATGTGCTGCTTATAGTGCATCGTCTCGCGATCCAATGTAATGCTCTCCAGTGCCTTATGAGCGGCGACCAGAATCGTGCCGCCGGGGGTTTCATATACACCCCGGGACTTCATTCCCACCAGACGGTTTTCGACCAGATCATCCTGCCCGATGCCGTGCTTTCCACCGATTTCATTCAGGGTCTCGATCAGCTTGACGCCGGGCGTGCGTTTGCCGTTGAGCTTCACGGGAATGCCCTCTTCGAAACTGACTTCGACGTAGTCGGGCTTGGCGGGGGTTTTGGCAACCGGGCGAGAGAGGACAAAAAGATCGTCCTTCGGCTCATTCCACGGGTCTTCCAGATCGGCCCCTTCGTGACTGATGTGCCACAAATTGCGGTCGCGCGAATAGATCTTTTTCTTACTCTGCTCGATCGGGATCTTCCGCTGCCGGGCGTAATCCACCGCCGCCTCGCGTGAGGTCAGCGTAAACGCGGGATCCTTCCACGGAGCGACGATCTTCAGCGTCGGATCGAGGGCCATGAAGGTCAATTCAAAACGCACCTGGTCGTTGCCTTTGCCCGTTGCGCCGTGCGCCACGGCAGTTGCGCCCTCCTGCTGAGCGACCATGACCTGATGTTTGGCGATCAGGGGGCGGGCAATACTGGTGCCCAAGAGATAATTATTCTCGTAAATCGCACCGGCCTTCAGCATCGGCCAGATGTAGTCCTCCACGAATTCCTTCCGGAGATCCTTGATTATGCACTTCACCGCGCCGGTCGCCATCGCTTTTTTCTGGATGCCGACCAGCTCATCACCCTGGCCCAACTCGGCGGCAAACGCCACCACACCGTAGCCATAGGTTTCCTTGAGCCACGGCAGTATGACGCTTGTATCCAGTCCGCCGCTGTATGCCAGCACCACTTTTTCTGCTTTTGCCATGCTGTTGCCTTGTCCCGTAACAAATCTGTTTGTCAAACACTGAAACTCTATATTATAGCCATGGCGTCCTGCAATTTACAGCACAAATCGCAAGGTTTTTTCCGGGCACGGGGACTATTTGTGGCCTGCCGGTTTGACTTGGTAGCAATTATGATGTATTCTTATGCGCAGGTCGCCCCCGCGGGGGGCCGGATTTCGGAAAGGACGTTTACGATGCACATGGCCAACGAATTGCTGACGCCCGCTGTTGCGGCGGGTACATTTGCCGTTGCGGCCGGGGCCGTCGGGGTGGTCTGCCATAAGGCAAAGAGCCTCGTCAATTCGGACAAGTTCGCCCTGATGGGGATTATGGGGGCCTTTGTTTTTGCCGCACAGATGGTGAATTTCCCGCTGCCGTTTCTGCCGGGCACCAGCGGGCATATCGTGGGAGCAGTGCTTTTGGCGGTGCTCCTGGGGCCGTGGTTAGCGGCAATTGTCCTGACGGCTGTAGTGATGATCCAGTGCCTGATCTTTCAGGATGGCGGGCTGCTTGCACTCGGCTGTAACATCATCAATCTGGCCCTCGTGCCGACGTTCCTGGGGTATTGGCTTTATCGAGTGGTGTACGGTTTGGCCGGTACGCCGCCAGGGGGCAGCACATTTGCGATGTATGCGGCGGCTGTTGTCGCGTCGACCGGCTCGCTGATCGTCGGGGCGACGCTTGTCGTTGCCGAGACGTGGCTGTCGGGCGTCCTTGTGGTGCCGGCAGCGACCTTCCTGGCGACCATGGTGGGCGTGCATATTGTCATCGGGCTGATCGAAGGCGTCATCACGGCAGCGGTGCTGATCTACCTGCGGCGGATTTATCCTGCGATCGTGCTGGAGGGGGCCGGCGACGTATCGCCTTCTCGGCGGCGGCTGATATATGCGGGACTTCTGGCGGCTTCGCTGGTCATCGGGGCGGGATTATCGCTGCTGGCCAGTGAAAAGCCGGACGGGCTCGAATGGAGCTATGCCGAGCGGCCCGAAAACCCTGAGTTCGAACCCATGGTTGCCAATGACAACACTGTCATCGCACGGGCCGATGCTTTTCATGGACGCTACGCACTTCTGCCGGATTACTCCATTCGCGCCGGCGACGGAAACGATGACCCGCAGGCCGGCTGGACGAGTTTTGCCGGGGTGGCGGGCGCAAGTCTCACGATGGGAATCCTCTGGCTGTCGGGGTGGGTGCTCTCGAAACGAAACGGTACGTTCCATGCACCACGCGCGGATTGACAGACTGGCCTGCCAGGAGACGCCGGTGCATCGCCTTGACAGCCGGACCAAGCTGCTGGCGACGATTGCGTTTACAATGTTCGTCATCGCCCTGCCGCCGGCGTCGGTGAGCATGGTGATATGCGCGGCGGTATGGCCGGTCGCGATTCTTGTGGCCGGGCGGGTGCCGCCGGGGTTCGTCATCCGTCATATCCTCATTGTAAGCCCTTTCGTGGCGGTTCTGGCTGCATGGACGGCGTTCTACGACCGCAGCATGGTCCATGTCGTGTTCGGGCCGTTCGCTTTTGTAACCAGCGGCGGCGCGCTGCGCTGCGCGGGCATCATCGGCCGATTCGTTGTCACAATGGCCGCACTGATCGGCCTGGTCGCAACCACACGGTTTACGGATCTGCTCGCCGGGATGGCGCGGCTGGGCCTTCCGGGAATACTGGTCATGCAGTTGGGCTTTCTGCACCGCTACATTTTTCTCCTTATCGATCGCGCCGAGCACATGCTCCGGGCGCGTGCCGGACGAAAGCTGCGGAACCTGGGGCTGAGACAGGAACTGAAGACCGCCGCGGCGATGATCGGCACGCTGTGCCTCAACTCCATCGAGATGGCCTGGCGGATCAGTACGGCCATGCAGGCACGCGGTTTTGACGGCCGCCTGCATACGTTGAAGGAGATGCGATTGGGCCGGAATGACGGGGTGTTCGCGGGCGCGACGGCGATTTTTCTTCTTGGGCTGTATTTGCTGGCGAGGGGGGTTTAATCGATGGCGCAGGCGGTGGAGGTAAGGGGTTTTACATTCGGCTATACCGACACGGGTGCGGTGCTGACGGATATCACGCTGTCGATCGAGCATGGCGAAAAGGTCGCGCTCATTGGTCCCAACGGGGCGGGCAAGTCAACGCTGCTTCTGGCTATGAGCGTGTTTATCCAAGGCTCGGGCACGATCCTCATCGACGGCATCGAGGCAACCCGCAAGAACGCTAAAGAAGTCCGTTCCGTTATCGGGTCGGTGCTTCAGAACCCCGACGAGCAGTTGTTCATGCCGACGCTTTTCGAGGATGTGGCATTTGGGCCGATGAACATGGGCCTGAGTCGCCAAGAGGTTGTCGCCCGAAGCATGCGGGCCATCGCGACCGTGGGTCTTGCCGGGATGGAAGATCGTCCGCCGCATCACCTTTCGGCGGGCCAGAAACGCGCCGCCGCCGTAGCGACGATCCTTTCCATGAGCCCAAAAATCATCACCATGGACGAGCCCGACACCAGCCTCGATCCGCGAAGCCGAAATAATCTCATCGCCCTGCTCGCGTCGCTTGAGCAGACATTCATCATTGCGACGTGCAGCATGGAGTTTGCGGCTGCGCTGTGCAGTCGGGCTATCCTTATCGACGGAGGCCGAGTCATCGCCGACGGACCCGCGGCCTTAGTCATGAGCGACGCGGAGCTGATGCGGGCGCATGGCCTGGAGACCCCCGCCGCCTTCCGAGACCGGTCGCCAAATCACTGAAGCACGCGAAAATGCTTGTCATTGCCTGCCTCTGCGGGTATCATTCTGTATATTGGCTGAATAGATTAGAGCAATCGATCAGGAGGATTGTCTGTTGTTTGACCTGCACCCGCTCATCATCCTCGGTATCGCCGTCGCCACGGTCATCGGCATGATCATCGTGCTGCGGATCAACGCTTTTGTGGCACTGATCACCGCCGCTATCGTCGTCAGCCTTCTGGCACCCGGCGAATGGTCCGACAAGATCAACCGGGTCGCCGTGGAGTTCGGCGTCACCGCCGGCAAGATCGGCATCGTGATCGCCATGGCGGCCATCATCGGCAAGTGCCTCATCGACTCCGGCGCCGCCGACCGCGTGGTGCGGATGTTCATGAACCTGCTTGGCGAGAAACGCGCCCCCGTTTCGCTGATGTCCAGCGGCTTCGTGCTGTCGATTCCGGTGTTTTTCGACACGGTCTTCTACCTGCTGCTGCCGCTGGCCCGCTCGATGCACCGAAAGACCGGCCGCAATTACCTGCTGCTGATCCTCGCCATGGGCGCCGGCGGCTCAATTACCCATTCACTGGTGCCTCCCACCCCCGGCCCATTGTACATCGCCTCGGAATTGAAGGTCGACATCGGCATGATGATGATGATGGGTCTGGCGGTGGCGATCCCCACCGCCGTGTTGATCATGTTCTTCATTAAATGGCTGACGACAAGAATCGATATCCCAATGCGTCCCATCGAGGGCAGTGCGCCCGAACCGGAGCCGCTCCCCGAAGACCGGCTGCCGGGCCTGTTCGTATCGCTGCTTCCCATCATTCTGCCTGTTATCCTGATCTCGGCAAACACAATCTTCACGGCGATGGCCAAATCCGAGGACGCCGGGCAAGGCGTGATTCTGGCCGCGAAGGTCACCGCCGTGGCGGGCAACGCCAATCTGGCTATGCTCATCTCCGCGGCGATCGCCTTAACGGTACTCTATCGCCAGCGAAAACCCACCCGGACGCAACTGGCCCAGATCGTCGAGTCGTCGCTGATGAGCGGCGGCGTGATTATTCTCATTACCGCAGCGGGCGGCGCGTTCGGCGCGATGCTCAAAGAGGCCCAGATCGGCCCGGCCATTCAAAACCTGTTCGTCGGCGAAAACGCCACCCATATCGCAGGCCTCAAACTCCTCTTCATGGGATTCGCAGTGGCGTGCCTGCTGAAATTCGCCCAGGGCTCCAGCACGGTCTCAATGCTGACGACCTCGGCTATGATGGCCTCGCTGATCCTCAACCCCGACGGTACGCATATGCCCATCGGCTTCCACCCCGTCTATCTGGCGGCGGTGATCGGCTTCGGGGCCCAGTGCGGCAACTGGATGAATGACAGCGGCTTCTGGATCTTCGCCAAGATGGGCGGCCTTACCGAAGTCGAGACCCTGAAAACCTGGACCGTCACCGTCAGCCTCATCGGCGTCATCGGCCTTTTCGTGACGGTCCTCTTCGCCACAGTGCTGCCCTTGGTGTAATATGAAGACCGTACCAACTGCCCTTCTTGCCGTGCTGTTGCTGTCCCCCTCCACCGCAGCATTCACGCTGGCCGCCGACGGCAAGGCCGCGATGCCGATCATCGTCGCCGAACGGGCCGGCGATACAGTTCGCGGTGTCGCTGATGAGTTGGCTGAGTATCTCCGACGGATAACTGGGGCCGAGTTCCCCATCCGAACCGGCAGTGGCGCTCACGGCCTTGTTCTGGGAACACTTGCGGATTTTCCCGATCCTTCCCTCAACGAAGCGCTGCAGATCCGCAATACCTGCGATGGCCGCGAAGCGTACGCAATCCGAACCGACGCAGACCGAATCCGGCTGATCGGCGCGACCGACCTGGCCGTTTCGCACGCCGCGTTCCGCCTGCTCGAACATATCGGCTGCCGCTGGTTCTTCCCCGCCAAAGAGTGGGAAATCATCCCGTCGAGGCCCATGCTTGTCGTCGACCTGAACGAGACGGACCGGCCGGCGATCCTCTCGCGGCGCATATGGTGGGGCTACGGCTTCTTCAACCGACAAGAGAAACGCTGCCAGTCGGACTATGAAGTTTGGGCCCGTCACAATCGCATGGCATCATCCCGCCAAATCCGTTGCGGGCACGCATGGCAATCGATCATCGCGGACAACAAGGCCGTATTCGACGTACACCCGGAGTACCTGGCCCTCGTCGATGGGCAGCGCCGCGGCCCCCAATTGTGCGTCAGCAACGCCGCGGTCCGCACAATCGCAGCCGCCTGGGCGCTGAATCAATTTAAGAAGAACCCCACGCTCGATATGGTTTCCATGGAGACCTCGGACGGCAGCGATCATTGTCAATGCGCCGATTGCGCGAGCATGGGCAGCATCTCGGACCGGGCGTTCGGCCTGGCCAACGAGGTCGCCCGCCACGTGGCCAAGGACTTCCCCGGCAAGATGATCGGCATGCTGGCCTACAACGATCATTGCGAACCGCCGTCGTTTAAGCTCGAACCCAACGTCTATGTCCAGTCGACAGCCGGCTTCATCCGCGGCCGCTACACCTTCGACGAACTGATGGAACTGTGGCCGGCCTTCTGTTCTAACACGGGCTTCTACGAGTACCTGTCCGTCTGGCTGTGGGATTTCGACATGCCGCCCGGCGGCAACGGAGCCAACCTCAAGCATATCCAACAACGCATCCGCCGCTACGCCGAGGTGGGCGCAACAAGCATCGACTGCGAAAGCGGCAACAACTGGGGCCCGCACGGCCTGGGCTACTATCTTGCCAACAAGCTGATGTGGAACCCGGAGGCCGACACAGACGCCCTGCTTGCCGACTTCTATGAGAAGGCCTTCGGCCCGGCCGCCGGCGCGGTGCAGCGGTATTACGAAAGACTGGACAAAGGCAATGGGCCGCTCATCAGTGAGCACCTGCTGGCGCTGTCGTTGCGCGACTTGGATGAAGCCTCGCGGCTCGCCGCCAACCGCCCCGACATCCAGGCCCGACTCGATCACCTCAAGCAGTACCAACATTACGTGCGCCTCCGCTGGGAATACGACCGCGCCGGCGACATGGACGCCAAACGCACGCTCGCCCTGCAAATCTTCACCCACGTATACCGCACCCGCTACAGCTACATGAATCACTGGGCCGCGATGCTCTACGACTGGACGCCCAAGGCCGCTGCGGAATTCGACGAACCAACGTGGAGTTTCAGAGAGCCGAGCAACCCGTGGAAAATCGACACACCCTGCACGCACGAAGAGACCGACGCGGCCTTTCGGCAGGACATGCTCCGCTTCCAGCCGCAGACCGTCGAGGAACGCACCTTCTCCAGAGACCTCGTCCGCGCCGGCCTCGTTTCGCCCTCACCCGTCGCCTCCTCGCAGAAGTACCAGGGCAAGGCCCGCTACGCATTCTGCAGCACGGACGGCGAACCGCTCAATTGCGTCATCACGACCGGCCTGATCGCCTGGTACCGCGACCGCCCGGACGCTGGCTTTGTCCTCACCGACGCACAGGGCAACGAACTTCACAAAGGGCGCCTTCCGCAGGACGGCAACGAACTTCCGCTGACGCTAAACGTCCCCCGTCCGGGAATCTACTGGCTGGAAGTCGACGACCAGGCCGCCGGGTGGGGAATTCGTGCATCCGCCGGCGCGCCCGTCTGCCTCGCCCTGCAACGGGCCTCCTCGCCCTCCCACATGGGCCACATGCAGCCAATGTATTTCTACGTGCCTGCGGGCACGCAGCAAATTCACTACTACTGGAAAGGCGGACCGCACGAGGTCTACGGACCCGATGGTGTTCTTCTGCACCAAACCGAGACCAGCGGCCGTTTCATCACTATCGACGTGCCCCCCGGCGCCGACGCCAAGGCCTGGTCCATCAGGAAACTGGCCCTGGGCCACCTCTGGTTCTTCAACATCCCAAACTATCTCGCGGCCTCACCCGACGCCCTGCTGATTCCGACTGACGCGCTTGCGAAGACAGATCGCCCCGACAAGCAGTAAACACACACTGGCCGGTTCGGGTATAATGCTGATCGCCGTAAGTTTTCCGGAGACAAGGTGATTCATACCATTGTAAACCTGCCATTCGTTGCGCCAGGAAAAAAAGCCTATATTGTCGGGGAAACTGGAAGGAAATGCGTCGGGGCCGCTGGTGTGCGCATTGCATACATCTATCAGTTTTACCCATAGCGTCGGCGGACCCACTGTATCGTCGTTGCGCAGCATGAGCCCGGTATTCGTTTGGGCGAGGTATGTTACATCAGTCGTCCAAACGCTGAACCAGGCCGGCTCCGCTCCCATTTGCGACCAATGCTCGAAGCGGTACTCTCCAATCGTCATGACCAACTCGTCTAACTCGTACTTGCCCAGATAGCTTTCCGGCATGGTATCAGGTTTGGTCGTATCATACACACAGTAACCGGTCATGGTGCTCCCCACCGAAACACCGGCGAGATTGCTGCGTTGCACAACGCCCTCCACCCCGACCACAATCAAATCCCCTTGAGCAAGTCCCACGGCACAGACGATCATTACAAGAATCACAGCTTTTCCCGGTTTCATTGCATCTTCTCCCTTCTGCCCCGCGGGCATAATATAGTATGCACAAACCAGTTGCCGCTATTACAGATTAAGATTCAGGATAGACCCACGGCTTGCGGTATTCGCGTTTGAGGAGCTTGCTCGCCTCAGCGTCGCCGACGATGATTTCCTTCTGGCCGTCCCATTTGATGCTTCGTCCCGCCTTGTGCGACAGCATGCCCAGAAGCGCCAGATTCGTCGAGCGGTGGCCGATCTCGATGTCGCAGACCGGACGCTTGCCTGTCTCGATACACCCAAGGAAGTCCGCCCAGAGTTCACGAATATTCTGATCGTCCGGCTTGTTGAGCTGCGGGTTTTCATGGATGATCGGATCGCGGCTGTTCGCCGGGTAGAACGTCCAACCATCCTGCCACCCCATGTGGAACGTGCCCTTGGTGCCGTAGAAGTACGCCCCGATGTTGTGCTTTTCGGCGCTGTTGGCGGCGTACAGGCGATGCTCCCACGTACAGGTAAACGACTCGAACTCGTACTGGACGACCTGCGTGTCCGGGCAATCGCTGTTGTCTCGCAGAATATGCCGCGCGGCGGTCGAACTGACGGTTTTTGGATACTTTTCTTCGGTCCACCAGAGCACCTGGTCCAGCCAGTGAATGCCCCAGTCACCCAACTGGCCGTTGGCGTAATCCATAAACCGCCGAAAGCCCTTCGGATGCATCCGCTTGTTGAACGGCCGAAGCGGCGCCGGCCCGCACCACATATCCCAGTCCAGTCCCGCAGGCACTTCCGAATCCGGCGTGGGCTCGCCCGCCCCGCCGCCGTAATGCACGAAGCACCGGACCATGCCGATATCGCCCGCCTTGCCGTCTTTGAGAAATTTCATCCCGGACATGTTGTGAGGCGACACGCGGCGGTGCGTGCCCACCTGCACCACGCGATTGTTCTGCCGGGCGGCCTTGACCATCGCCGTGCCTTCGTAAACCGTATGGCCAATGGGCTTCTCCACGTATACGTGGGCCCCCGCCTGAACCGCGGCAATCGTACACAGCGGATGCCAGTGGTCCGGCGTGGCGACGATGGCGATGTCCGCTTTTTCCTGAGCCAGGCACTCCCGGAAGTCGTTGTACTTTTTTGGGGTCCGCCCGGTCAGTTTCTCGACGCGGGCGGCCGCTCCCTCAAGGTGGCCCTTGTCGACGTCGCATACGGCCACCAGGTCGCACTGCCCCGACTCAATAGCGACGGTGGCGATATTCATTCCCCACCACCCGCTGCCGATCAGCACGGTGCGGTGTTTCGGCCCCGTTTTGGCCCGCAGCAGCGACGGCGCAACCATAAACGACATTCCCGAAGCGATGGTTCCTTTGACAAAACTGCGGCGGTCTATCGACATAAGAGCCTCCTTCAGCAGAAAAATGCACTTGCGGCGTCCGCGACACCTTCAATAAATACGTATCTTCATTGTACCGCCTGCGGGTCCCATTTGCAAGTGCTGTTCATGCAGCTTAAACGGCAGGCCGCCGTGCAATAGTATTTGACAGGACGCGGCCTTGCTCCTATTATGCCCGTTTTATTGCTGCGGGAACAAACATGCGCTTTGCTTTTGACTTAATGTATCTGCTGGGGATCGCGATCTACAGCCCCAAGATGATCTATCGCATCCTGCGGCAGAATCGCTACCGTTCGGGCTGGAAGGAGCGATTCGGAAACATCTCGCGCCGCAGTCCCGACAAGCCCTGTATCTGGATTCACGCCGTCAGCGTAGGCGAGGTCAACGCCGCCCGGACACTCATCGTCCAATTGCAGGCGGAACTGCCTGACTACGAGGTTGTGCTGAGCGCCACCACCGACACGGGGATGGCCCGCGCCAAGGCGCTCTACGGCGAAGAGCTCAGTGTCTTCTATTTCCCATTCGACTTTTCGCCGGTCATGCAGAAGGCCGTCCGCAACATTAATCCCGCCGCGTGCCTGCTGATGGAATTGGAGATATGGCCCAACCTCGCACAGATCGCCGCAGAGAAAGGCATCCCGCTGGTTGTCGTCAACGGCCGCATCTCCGACAGGAGCTTCCCACGCTACCTGAAGATCAAACCCCTCGTGCAACCCATGTTTGCAAGGCTTTCGCTGGCCCTCGCCCAGACCGAAGAATACGCCGAACGCTTCAGGGCATTGGGCTGCGATCCGGACAAGGTCATCGTCACGAGTTCACTCAAATACGATACCGCCCAGGTCGCCGACACCATCGAAGGCGCAGATGCACTGGCGGCGCAGCTTAACCTCGGCGACGAACCCCTCTGGGTTGCGGGCGGCACGGGCCCGGATGAGGAGAAGGCGATACTCGGCATCTTCGCCGAGCTTAAGAAGGATGCGAGGTGCGCCCCGCTGCGTGTGGCTATCGTCCCGCGAAAACCGGAACGCTTCGAAGAAGTGGCAAACCTCATCGCCCAGTCCGGTTTCGATTCCGTACGCTACAGCACGCTGAAGAACGAAAACAAAGCCGCCCAAGGCAAACCAGCGGTTATTCTCGGCGACACCATGGGCGATCTGCGAAAGTTCTACTCGCTCGCCGCCGTCGTCTTCGTCGGCAGGACGCTAACCCCCATGGGCGGCTCGGACATGATGGAGCCGGCTGCGCTGGGCAAATGCACGATCTTCGGCCCGCACACGTTCAACTTCAAACAGACGGTCGACGCCCTGCTCTCCGCCGGCGGCGCAATCGAAGTGAAAGATGCCGAAGAACTGCTCACGACCATGCAGAAATGCCTCACGGACCCCGCCCAGGCCCGACAAATCGCCGCCGCCGGACAAAACGTCATCAAACAAAACCAAGGCGCCACTCGGAAATCGGTCGACGCCGTCGTCAGGGTTTTGCGAGACGCACGCGTTTAACCAGCGCCGCGATGTGGTCGGGGCTGGTGCCGCAGCAGCCGCCCAGGACGTTGGCGCCGGCCTGGCAGATACGTTCAGCCGCATCGGCGAATTCCTCGGGCGACAGCGCGTAGGTCGCCCGGCCGTCGACAAGTTGCGGCCGGCCGGCATTGGGTTCGGCGATCAGTGCAATGCCGCGGTCTTCCAGCAGGCAGGCGAAGACCTTCGTCAGTTCGATATAGCCGTCCATCGTCAGCGTGCCGCAGTTAAACCCGATGCCCGCGACCCCTAATGTGATGAGCTGAGCCACCGCATCCACAGGGGACAGGCCCATCATAGTCTTAAAGCCGTCGCGCGCAGGGTCAAAGGCAAGGCTGACAAAGACCGGCACATCGCCCGCCGACCGAGCGGCCTCGACGGCAACAACCGCTTCCTCGATGGCGGTCATCGTCTCGACGATAAAGCCATCCACTCCCCCCTCCAGCAGCGCAGCGGCCTGCTCGCTGATCGCGTCCTTCAACGCGTCGGCTTTGAGCGACCCCAACGGCTCCAGAAACTCCCCGCAGGGCCCGATGTCGCCAAGCACGTAGCGGTCGTCGCCCGCCGCCTCGCGGGCCAGTTTTGCCCCGGCAAGATTTATCCGCCCCGCTTCGTCGGCCAGGCCGTGCCGAGCCAGCGCCACCGCCGAAGCGCCGAAAGTGTTAGTTAAAACCGCGTCACAGCCGGCCTCGAAATATTTCGCATGTATGGTCCGCACCACCTCCGGCGACCCGACGTTCTGGTAATCATCGGCCTTGCTGGAGTCGACGCCGGCCAGCATCAACTGCGTACCCATGGCGCCGTCAAGAACAAAAGTCCCCCTGCGAATACGTTCGATCAGTTTTGCTCGCGCCATGTCCCGATCTCCTGTTACTCGGCTCGCACAAATTCACAATTGTCAGCCAGCACGTAAATGTTCTCGAATCCATCCGTAGACGGCCGGGCGAACAAACCTTTGAGTTGGACCTCCGTCGGCTCAAACAAGCGAACACCGCGAAGCGTCATGCTGATGGAAAGACTGCCGCCGCTGCTTTGGAAGTACTGAATAGCGATCTGTGTCGGTACGGGAATGCCGCCGCTGTCTTCGCCGTAGCCGCTCATCCCCGCTGCCGCCACGATCTCTCCATAAGCGTCAAAATACTCTATATTTCTTACAAGATAATCCCGCCAGTCGACGTAAACTCGCTTGATGGGGATTCCGGCGAAATCGTTCAGCGTCAAGATATCGAAGCCCTCGCGGCCGACCAAAGTCCAGTTGGCATCTATGTCGACAATCCCCAAAGCCTCAAGCACCGACTCGGGATTCAGCATTCCGCCGCTTCGGCACTTCCGGGCCGTCTCGCGTATTCCCCACCAGTAGCTGCTGACCTCCTTAGGCTTGAGCCGAAACCAGAACTCCTGCGGATTGGTCCCAAACTGAACAACCTCGCTGCCGATAATCTCCCCAACGAAATAAAGCCGGCTCGGCGGCACCATGCGCAACTGTATCGCAGGATTTTCTCTCTTCAGGGTCCCGTCTGACTCATACCACTCCACCCGGCAGTTGCCGCCGGCTCGAATCGGCCGGATGCGTTCGCGATGCGCATTCAGCGCCGCGACCGCCTCGTGAATGTTCTGCTTGCCGCGCACCGGCTCAATCGGCGAAACCGGGCCATCCTGCATCGCAGGCTCGCAGCCCGCCCCGAAAAGCCAGATGATCACGCCCGTTGCGACCAATTGAAGAACACGATATGTTGAAATATTTTTCATTATCAGAAGTCCACCTGCAGGATTTGGCCCATTTGCGAGGACAATTGCTCGATTTGATCTTCGGTAAGGTGCGGGTTCACCACCTCGACACTGCGGTTCTCACCGGTAACCCGCATTGTCCAGGTCTCCAGGCCGTCGTCGATCTTCATGGCATCGTATTTAAGCTTGCGCTTCCGCATGAGGATCAACATCAGCACGAAACGAAACTTGATCTTTTCGGGATCGACTTCGTCGGCCAGTCGCTCGAAAAAGGTCATCAGCATCTCGTCATCGACGAAAAGCTTTTTCTTCTGCTCCGCACTGGGCATCCGAGTTTTCCAGAAGCAATACACCTGCGGCCTCTGCTCGGCCCAGTATGCGGCGCTGTAATCCCGCCGCTCAAGCCCAGTTTCGGTCTCGACCAGCGCGGCAAAATATTCTTCCCCCACCTCAAACGGCCGTTCGGTCCCGCAGCACTGCCCCAATGTTTTTTTTATTTCCCAGTCCGCCATGACGTGCTACACGACTCCATAATCTGCTGTCTAATCAAAAATGAGCCAGGGACGCATACGATCTACCGTTTTCGGACCGATGCCGCTGACCTTCTCCATATCCTCGGCTCTTCGAAACGCCGCAGCCTGCCCGGTCGCATTCTGACGATATGCAACAATCGCCTGCGCCCGTTTGGGCCCGATATTCGGCAGCCTCGCAAGACTCGCCGCGTCCGCTGTATTGGGGTTGATCAGTTCCGGGCCGATTTCGAGCGGGTCTGCTCCCACACGGCACAGGAACACACCCGAACAGACGGCGCCCAGAACACCGCACACTGCCGCGGCAAGCACAAAGCCCCTGTACTGTGTGCCGATCATCGCCTTGTTTTCGTTTTCATGCATGCCGACGCACTTTTTTGTCCAAACGGTTCAGACGCACGCGCAATCACACAAGCCCTACCGGTTTAAGATCATCTTCTGCATCTTTGCCAAAGTCAAGAACGCTTCTTTGGGCGCAAAGTCTCTGGCGAGCAGTCCGCTCTCCCGGATCTCAAGATCGTCGGTATCGGCCAGCGATGAGTAGGTGACCGAATTGACAAACGGTTTACCGAGAGCGATCCGGTACATCTTGTCCAGCCATTCGCTCTGGGTCGTCTGGTCCCACGGCCTCCGCCACATGCCGGCGACAGGGCACTCCTGGTCGCCTATGGCGACCGCACTGGGAACGGCCACACCGGTGATATGCACCGGTTTGGCTACGGCGGCAAAATAGTCCAGCCGAGAAGATATCTCCAGCAGATCCCGCACCTGCCGGCCGATCTCGTTTTTGCCTATTTCAATCTTCAAGCCAAAAGAGTCGAAAGTGATGCCGCTCTGGATAACCATGTCGGCATACACCAGCGGCGGAACCGTTTCGCGGTCCTGGGCGTAGTACTCACCCCACGGCAGAAGAATCTCGACAATCTTGCGGGACTTCGTATCGGCCGATCGCGCCGCCAGGCAGGCGGTGCGCGTCATTTCGATAATCTGTTCGAAATTGAAACCAAAGTAATTGCAGGCGTTCATCCCGCTGATAAGCCGCCATGCGTGAATGTGACGGCTGTATCGGGTTACCATTTGCGAGACAAATTCGTAGGCGCATTCGCGTATTTTCTCGAATTCCCACTTGCCGCGGGGCAGCCACCGGGGGAGTTGAGATTCCTCGAAGCACAGCAATGGCCCCACACAAATCGCCAGCCGCCTGCCCGCAAGAAGCTCGATGCACCGGTCGATCACCGTGCAATCAAAACGCCCCCGCTCCGGCTCGATCTGCCGCCAACTGACGGGAATCGTGACAAAGCCGAACATCTCCAGGAGCCATTTGCGATAGCGCTCTTCTCCCATCAGGGACGGATCTATCGTGCAGCCAAGGCTATGGCGCCCCAGACCCTTCTTACGGCATCGGGCTTCCATGTATACATCCGCATGCTTCGAAGCCAGTTTTTCCGAGAAGATCAGGGCCTTCTTGAGCGACTCGTCTGCAAGCTGAGAGGCCCGGGAGACATCCTTAATGTGCTTCAGGGCCTCCACGAACAGGTGAGTCGCCTCATTGGCCATTTCAGCAATGCCGTTCTCCTCTTCGAAAATTGCCCAGTCCTCGCGTTTCAGCGTGATCTGCATAAGCCGTGCGCGAGCCAGTTCCACGTTAAGTATATAGGGTTCCTTGCGTTCGGGCAGGCGTGTTGTAGGCAGCAGAAACCGGCCAAAGCCCTCCACGGGCCAAAGCAGGGCCAGTCCCGCGGCATCACAGCTCTTTCGCTTACAATCGATAATGCCGTTCTTGAACTTGATCTTTTCGGTGGTGTGCAAGGGAATGCTGTCGGCCCCGAACAGGTAGGCCGCCGCCAGCGTGAATTCCTCAGCAGGTTTACCGTCTTTGAAAACCTGAAACTTCAAGTTGATCCCCGTCTATATAACTCGGTTCGCCGGAAAAACAGGAACGGGGATTATAGCACCCTCGACCGAAAATGCAAAACCAAAGTTGGCTTAACACGCCTCAAATGGCACCTGCAGCACGGCCCTGCGACAAAGCGACATGACGGTCGTCCTCAGTTGACGCAGGACGGCTCTTTGCCTGCCCTGCTCATGGCCTTGAGTTGCTGATGATGAAGCATGTTATTCTTCTCGATGAGTTCCGCGATCGTATTGATCTGGTTGAGAAGCATTTCCAGGAGCGGCTGATTAACGGCCGCATGCTGCCTGTCATCCACAGGCACCCCGATAATAACATAGCCGTGGTGCCGCTGGTCTGTACGGAGCTGGCCCGCCAGAATTGCCCAGCCGCCTATCGTGGTCATCACAGGCTCCCACCCATCACCCACGCGCGAACAGCACTCCGCCAACAGGTCCTGCCGGGCATATAGCCGCTCAAACTGCTGCGGGGATGTCGACCAGCACCCTCCCCTTCCATCCAGGACGGCCAATACGGGTCCTTCCTCTACAAAGGTGTCCGTCAAACGCCGCACCACCTGCTCAAAAAGCATATCGGACGCATCAAACAAACTGTCATATATCTTCATTGCGAATTCCTGGCTGTATTCCACGGACGGGTAACTTCTATGTCCGGATATTTCGGCCCAAAACGGGCGCGACTTTCGCTACGGTCGGCATAATCCGGAAAATCGCAGGAAGTGTGGAATATACCAGCGTCAAAGCAGAATGGTAGACGCAGGATATGGGGCGGCAACTTGTGCGAGGTGAGGCCACGCTCAAAGCCATGTACGGCCGGAGTCGCCTTGAAACCGGCTGTCACGACGACTCTACAATGAGCCTTTAAAGGTCGCCATAGGGAAGTACCGCCCCGGGCAAACCGAGCCCTTGGTGTAGCCGGGCGTGTCCGCGTGGCCGTAAACGTTGGTTGTTGGTATCCTGTAACGCTTCTGAAGAAATCGCACCAGCGTCTTGAGCGCCTGCATTTGCCGATATGTGGGGCGGGTCTTCGTGAAATCCCCGACCAGGCATACGCCGATGCCGTCCACGTTCGCCCAGTTGTCCGGCGTGCCGCCGCAGTGAGCGCCGGGCACCTGATCGCGCCAGCGGTAAGTCACCTCGACCTGCCCATCGCCGCTGCCTCGGCCGTTGCCGATCACGAATGCATAACCAATGCCGTCCCAGTTATTGCCGTTGCGATGATACTCATCAAAAACGGACATGCTGCCGCTGTCTGTCGCGGAATGGTGAATGATGATCGCTTTCCATCGCTTTTCGCGGCTCGGCGAAGGCACCCATCCCGGAGGATAGGAGGTGGGAGACGGGTTGTAACTGGGCGCAGGCTGGACGACTATTGGTTCGGTTGGCTGCGGCCTGCGAACCTGCCCGGTAATGCGCGGCGCCTCGATCTGCGGACCACCGCAACCGCATATTCCTGCCACACCCATTATCAAAACCACGGTCTTGATCGTAACCTTTGCCATGCGCGCTTCCAATCCCTTTACTGCGAACCCCGATCCTTCACTCCGCCGGCTTTCTCCCTGACCTGTACTTTATCATATGGACGCAGTTGCCCGCTTCGTTGTATTCGACCACGTCCATATAGGCACGCATCAGGAGCACCCCCCGCCCGCTGCTCTTGCACAGGTTCTCTTCACTTCGCGGATCGGGCACGGCGTCGGGATTAAACCCGCCGCCTTCATCGGCGATCGAGATGTCGAATTCATCAGGTCCTATGCGGCACTCGACCCGCACGCTCCTTGTCTCGTCACCCCCGTTGCCGTGCTTGACTGCGTTGAGGACCGCTTCCTCCATCGCCAGGTGAATTCCGAACACCGCGTCCTCGTCAAAACCGAATTGCTGCACATCCTCAAGCAGTTCACGACACAGCGCCTCAACCGCCGTGACACTGCCGGCAACAACCCTGGACTTGTGGACGAGACCTTCGCGAGCCATAAGGTTATATCGTCAAAACGACGACGCCTCCCGAATTTTGTGCAGTGAAACATTCGCTCCGGACATGCACATGCAGGAATCGGCCTGCAAACGACACGCCCCGCCCACGGCTATTTCAGACCTTGCAGTGCATCGTATCGGTCCTCATAAATTTCGAAGACCCGGTCCAGACGCGTAATCTTAAAAATTTCCAGAATCTTGGCGTCGATGCCGCAGAGCCTTAACCGGCCCTGCGATTCGTAGACTTTTTTACTTATGCGAATGAGAAGGCCCAGCACCGCGCTTGTTAAGAACTTCACATTTGAAAAATCCATGATCAAATTTATCTTGGCGGACGAGTCAACGAGCGGCATAATGGAGTTTTCAAGTGCCTGTATGTCGGCCTGCTCCAAAATCTTTTGGTCTGTAAGTGTAGTTATTGTGGCGTTTTGAACGTATTCCACCGAAATTTTAGGACTCAATAGATCCATCATTTTCTCCTGCTGTTCTATCTCAAAGCGGGAATCTTAGGGGACCGGCACCCTCCTGTCAAGAGGGTCGCGCGGCTTAAAATTTTCTGTTTTTTTGACCATAACTCTTGAAAAGTCCACTGGCTCGTGGATAATACGGGCTCGGCGCCAATACGGATAAATCAGAATTCAATAGTCATGACATTTTTTGGCGTAACAAAAAAACTTTATCCTTTGGGCATTATACGCTTGCGGCCTGGTCGATAAATGAGGATAATGACGCCGAATGATCAGGATTGTTTTGTACGATAATAGCTGCGATGGTGTCGGTTGTTATCCGCACAAAGTACACCAAAATCTTAGAACAAAAGACACTCGATTAAAGTAAAAACGTGCAGGTGCGTGTATTAACGTCATAGTAGGGATTGTTTTAGTAAGGTGGATTACTGATTTGGAGGTACGAACATGAAGATTAGCAGGTCAACAGGGTATGCACTGGTAGCGGTCGGGTACATCGCGATGCACTACAAGGATGGCGCGGTGTTAGCAGCACGTGTTTCAAAGGAATACAATATTCCTTTGGAGTACTTGCTGAAGATCCTTCAGCAGCTGGTACGGGCAAATGTGTTGCGAAGCAAGCGCGGCCCGCGCGGCGGCTTCTTCCTGGCGCATCCGGCCGAGAACATCACGCTGCTTCAGATCATCGAAGCCGTGGACGGGCCGCTGATGAGCCATCTCCATCTGGCGGAGCAGACAAGCAATGCCCCGTTCAGCATGAAGATGGAAGAGGTCTGCGAGAAGGCCACGAAGGAGGTCCGGGCCATTTACGAAAAGGCCAAACTGTCCAAGATGCTGGCCGAGTAAGCCTCTAAGAGCTTCGTTATGGAACTCCGCGATTTTCAGAAGCTTATCGATGCGAAGTACGGTAAGCGAGACAGGCAGCGCGGAACGCCCGCCACGTATATGTGGTTTATCGAAGAGGTGGGCGAACTGGCCACTGCACTGCACGGCAGCGATCAGGCGGAAAAAGAAGGTGAATTCGCCGATGTACTTGCGTGGCTGTGCACTTTGGCCAACATAAACGGCGTCGACCTCGAAGAAGCATGTAAAAAGTACACAGAGCGAGGCGTCGAAGGCTTCAAGTGAATAGGATCGGCGGCGGCTTTGGCCGCCGCCGATTTTTTTCGCACCATGGTCGGGCCTTCCTGTCCGAGCCGACGACGAGGCCGACACGTGGGCATAACCTGCGCCTGGGGCGGACCTCAACTGCGACGGCACGATGGACGCGTCATACCTTGGGATGCCCGCTCACCACCGGCTGGGTCGCTATAAGTCCGGCGCAAGCCTGCCAAATGCAACGGGCCCTTGTCCTCATCGGGGGCGCGATCAGAAGTCCGCACCCACACCCAGGATATATTTGACATCCGTGCGGCCCTTGTCCGCGGCGGGCGAGGTGTCGTAATCGAACAGAACTCTGAAATTCGCATACATGTTCTTCGTCAGCGTCGCCCGGAGTTCGGCGGTGGTGGTCAGAAAGTAATCGGAAAATTGACCGAAACTGGGATAATAAGTCAAATCGTTAATAAACTTGAGCCGGTCATTGAGCTTCATGTCAAAATGATAGCCCGCCTGGGCTGAGACCTCGCTGTTGCCGGGCGTGTTGTTTGTGAACCGCTCGGTCAGGTAGGCAATACCAGCTTCAGTCGCGAAGTTCATCCGGTCCGATTCCACCCACTGGTAACCGGCGCCGACCGCGCCGATCATCCGGCGGTCAAGTTCCGCGATCTTGTCTGTCGCATACCGGCCCTCCACAAAGCCGTACAGTTTCTGCGTCAAAAAGTAATCATACTTGCCGCGGGCCCGCCACCAGTCTTCGGTTGTCTCTTCTGTGCCCGTGCTCCTGTTCTCCTGTTCCGAGCGGCCGTAATCGGCGCCGAAAGTAATACGATCCATTTCTCTACGCAACGACGTCTCCGCGCTGACGTTGATGCTTTCGGATCGCGTGTTGCCGTGGACGCTCGTCCAGCCTACCGAGACGCTGCCCTGCCATTTGGGGGTCTCGGGGTCCGGGGGATTGATGGCGACGACATCGGCCATATTGATCTGTCCCACGTTGGCTACGGTGCTTTCGGCAAGGGTCAGGACGCCGCTCTGCGCCGCGGTGATTTGCCGACTGAGGACGGTATTATCCTGAAGCACGATTTTAACCGGTTCGTCGGTCGTGAAAGTCAGGACCTTGTTCAGATCAAGCGTGACGGGCCCGACCAGGTCCGAGGTGAAATGAACCTTGCCGTCGGCGACCCGATTGAGCGTGCCGCTGAGACGATCGCCGTTACTGAGAACGATCTGCCCGGCGTGCGCGGCGAGCGGCCAAAGGCCGATCAAAGCGGCTGCAACATATCCGAAGACCGCGGGCAGAATTGACTTCTGTTGACGCTGTGTGCGCATTTGCTGAGCAGACATCTCTCTTACTCCTCAAAATCTGGACCCGGTACAGACAATGGGCCCGGTGGCTTTGATGTGAATTCCCTCTCAACAGGCCTCCTCCGCAGGAATGCCTGGCTTCCGTGATTGCAGGTACTATAGCACCCCGCGCAGGAAAATGCAATTGCTGAAAAAAAAAAGCCTTGCCGGCCGTACCGCGGTATGCGATGCGGCCTGCTTCAAGGACACAGAAGTTCGCTATCGCGGGTTCTTGCGCTGATCGAGACGCTCGCCCGCCGGACGACGTACGGGGATTTCGAGGCCCCCCGACGCTTCCAATTCATCGAACAACTGTTTCTTCATTGCCTCGACAAGCTCGCGATACGCCGGCACATCAATGAGGTTGTGGCGCTCGCAGGGGTCGGTCTGCAGGTCGTAGAAGCCGTCACGGTCCCACAGGCCGTGATAGAAGATGTACTTGTACCGGTCCGTGCGGATGGCAAACGTCGTAGGCGTGGCGGGGAAATTCCATTCCCAGTAATACTCGTAAAGGATGTGACCGCGCCAGCCGATCGATTTGCCGCGCAGCAGGGGCAGAAATGACCGGCCGTCCATGTCGGCCGTTTGCGGCGGCTCCACGCCGGCGACATCGAGCAGCGTGGGCGCCACATCGATGTTCTGAACCATCTGTGTGATCTTCGAGCCCGGCGCAATCAGCCCCGGCGCCCGGACCAACATGGGTACGCGAATCGACTCCTCGAACGCGTCGCGCTTGTCGTAGAAGCCGTGCTCGCCGAGGGCAAAACCGTTGTCGCCCATGTACATCACGAGGGTCGAATCGCCCAGGCCCGCGGCGTCCAGGTAATCGAGCACGCGCCCAATGTTTTCGTCCAGGCCGTACACCGTCTCGCAATACTGCCGAACCAGATTGTCGAACGACGGCACGGGGTCGTTGTCGTAAGGCCCCGTCTCCATGTGGTCGACACCGTGGATACTGTAGCGGCGCTGCCGGACCCAGTGCGGCTGTGTCTGGTAGTTTGCTTCGGTGTTGGCCATGGTGTCCGGGCGCGGCACCGGCACATCCCTGTATCGGCCGCGGTTTCGTGCGGCGGGTTCAAACGGGTAATGCACCGCCTTGAACGACAAGTACAAAAAGAACGGCTTGCGCAGATCGCGGCCGCCCTTCAGCCATGAAATCGCCTCGTCGGTGAGCACGTCCGCCGTATACCCCTCGATAGTCCGCCGCGTGCCGTTGATGTTGAGCGTCGGATTGAAGTAATCCCCCTGCCCCTTGAAACTGGCCCAGTGGTCGAAGCCCTTTCGCGGGTGGTCGTCGTCATGGCCCATGTGCCACTTGCCCACGAAAGCCGTCTCGTAGCCGGCCTTCTGCAAATACTCCGGAAAGAAGACGGTGCCCTCAGGCTCGGGCCGCTGGTTGTCCACGATCTTGTGCTTGTGCATGTAACGGCCGGTCAGGATCGACGCCCGGCTCGGCGAACACAGCGACGTCGTAACGAACGCATTGGCTGCGTGCGCCCCCTGACGGGCCATCCGGTCCATGTTCGGCGTCTCCAGAAATCCCGGCGCCTCCTCCATGAACCCCATGAAATCATAACGGTGATCATCGCTCAGCAGCAGCACGATATTGCGGGTATTCGCCTTTGCCCCCATCGCCGTCCCGCATGCTGACAACCCTATCGCAGCAACGCCGCCGCCGACAGCCTTGAGAAACTGCCGCCGAGACCAGGCGCCTTTGACCCCGTCATTACTCACCATGACTTACGACCTCCAGGAAACAATTACCATCCGCCGGAAATGCAGTACTTCGTATTGTACATAAACCCCACTCAAAAACAAATGCGCTCAGATGTTTTCTATGTCAGATTCGAGTGCGGTGTCCCGTCCTCCGGCGGCCGTAACGGCGCGATAGAAGCACCATCCGAGGCCCACGATGATGAGAAGGAATACGACGGCGAGGATGATGTAAGGAACCGTGCCCAGACTTTCGGCAACCGGCTTCGGCTCGGCAAGTTGGGCTCTGGATGTGACGCGGACCAGGGTTACGGCAAGGAACGCGCTGATGTCAAGGGTGGCGACGATTCCCGCCCACCGCACAAACCATGAGGGATGATTGGGGTATTCCGTGTATCGCTCGATGAGGAAGTTGCTGATGACCAGTGCGGCCACGGACAGCCCCAGCGACTGATACAGCAGGTACCCGCCAAAGCGGTCGCCCAGCCCGTCGAGGCAGGTCAATGAAATGATCAGGCCGGCTGACACGATCGCCAGGAGCAGGCCGACGAGCCCTCCCAGCCGGCCGCGGCAGAGCAGCGGATTCATTACCGGTATGTAATCCATCTCCTCGTCGGGACGTTTCGGGTTACGCAGAAGGCTCATCAGCACCGAAATGATCGGTACGGTCGCAACCACTGCAAGTCCCACGACATTATATACGTTCCACTCATGCGTCGTCGGATTCTTCAGGAATCCCCCGGGGCTGCTCAAGTCGTCAAACAGGCTCCACAGAAACAATGTGCCGAGAATGACGGGGATGACGATACGAATGGCGTAGCTCCACCACTTGCCCAGATTCCAGTCGCTGCGTTCATTCGCATGGGCGCGAAGAATTTCGATATTGTACAGCCATCCGAGTGCCGCACATTCGAGCAATCCGAGAAACGCAATGCCCCACGTCCCGTTGATGAATCCGTCAATCGTCCCTAACCAGTTGAGACCATTTCGCTTCACATAGATGAGTCCGAAGACCAGGCCCACCAGACTCATCAGCGGCAGAACCAGCCACCGCGGCCAGCCGGTCTTATCGACGATGCCGGCAAGCACCGACTCAGTGATCGAAAAAGCCGAATCGATGCCAAGGGTCACCAGCGTAAAGAAGAACAGCAGGCTCCACCACGCGCTGGCGGGCAATTGCGCCAGAGCGTAAGGAAAGGCCACAAACGCCAGACCCGGACCGCCGTCGACGACCTGATCGATCGCCACCGGGGCGCCCGCTTCGCCGGTGGCGTAAGCCATGGCCCCGAGCGTGGAAAAGATCGCAAAACCCGCAATAAAGCTGGTGGCGAAATCGGCAAGGCCGATTATGGCGGCGTTGTTGTTGAGGTCGCTCCTGCGATGCAGAAAGCTGGCGTAGGTCAACATCACCCCAAACGCCAGACTTAATGAAAAGAACACCTGTCCGAAGGCATAGCGCCACGTGGTCGGCTTGACGAGCTGTGACCAGTCGGGATCGAGATAATAGACGAGGCCCTTGACGCTGCCCGGCAGCGTAATGCCGCGAATGGTCAGGATCGCCAGGATCAGCCACGGCAGCGGCACAGTCAGCCAGACGATCTTGCCGACCGTATTGACCCCCTTGCAGATACAAAGGTACATCGCCACCCAGGCGATCACCAGCGGCACAATAATGTTAGCCTGGAACGGCCCGATGGTCAACTCCCACGGACCGATCTGCAAAGGCCCCAGGCCAACCGCCGTCCCCTCGGTCAGGTAATGCGTGAAAAAAAACTGCTTGGCGTTCTCGACACCTTCGACACCCTCGCCGGACCACGGCAGCGGAGTGCCGTGCAGGATCGATTGAGCGCTGTAATACATGAAACTGAGACAGTAGGCCAGAATAATCGGATAATAGGTAACGATGACAAAACCGAGCAGAATGCCCCACCAGCCCACGAATTCCAGCCGCCTGTGCGTGCGGGCAAATGCGTCGGGCGCGGCCCGCTGAGTGAAATGCCCCAGGCTGAACTCGAGCACCAGCATGGGAATGCCCACGCAGAACATCGCCACAATGTAAGGAATAAGAAAGGCCCCGCCGCCGTATGAATAGAGCTTGTAAGGAAAGCCCCACAGGTTTCCCAGACCCACCGCCGAGCCGATCGCCGCCAGAATAAAGCCGCCGCGGCTGCCCCAGTTCTCTCTTTTCGCTTCCAGTATCTCCACAGTCTTCCCCTGCGCCGGCGTTGCCGCCGTGCCGTCACAGCACTGCGGTTATGCGTCGCGTGTCCGCGTCTGCTCAATAGATAAGTCCTGGACCAACGGCCGGAACGGGGCTTCAGCCGGTCCATGCTACCGGATCATCTTCATGCCGCGGCTCGGCGCCCTGGGGCGGCGCTGCGGCCCTGTTTATTCCACACCGAGCAGCGATATCGTCTCGCGCTCGACCACGTTGCGGATCTCCTCGCGCGGGACGCTGGGCAAGTCTGTGTCGGCCAGGAGCATATTGAACCCAAGCAGCGCCTCGATACAGCTATCGGGCTTGCAGATCGGATAACCGCTGCCGAAGAGCAGTTTGTCCATCACCCCCGCTTCATAGGCACTGATGACGGTATTGTATAACTCCCATTTCTTCAGGGGCGATACGGAAAGATCCGCGTAGACATTTTCATGCTTTGCGAGCATGCAGATCGTTTGCGGCAGAAACGGCTGACCCATGCTTCCAATCACGATTTTCAGCGAGGAGAACTGTCTTGCAACCTCATCCAGCAGGAAGGGCTGGGCGTATTGCAGAATGGAATCGGAGTTGTAGGAGCTGGCATTGTGGAAAAAAATGGGCAAATTGAGTTGTGCTGCGGCATGGTAAAGGTTAAGGGCGCGGCTGTCTGTGGGGTGAAACTTGCCCCCCGCACAGTACAGGACAAGCCCTTTGAGGCCAATATCCCGGGTAGCCGCTTTCACGCTCTTGAGATCAACGCGATCCCGGAGCGGGTTCAGCGTGGCGAAGCCCACAAGGTGAGGATGTTTGGCTGTATGTACGCTGAGTTCTCGGCTGGCCTCCAGTCCGTTGTCGCGTCCGACGGCCAAAACGAAGCAGGCATCGACTTTCCGCGTAGCTTCGCGGTGCTCCGTGGCATCTATCTCACTGGACGGGCAGTTTATATGCGTATGGCAGTCTACTATCATTCAACAATCCAACATTCTGCATGTATTTATCGGCAGTTTACGGACAAAAAGTCCAAAATCCGCTCACAGCCGCTATAATAGCCGTGCCCCGGGCGGTGTCAAGTGGAAAGATGTATGCCTGCAAAGCTTGAAGACTAAAGGGGGCTGGATTTCTGGAGATTGTGCGCTGCAAATTTATCTGGCCGCGGATTGTGGCAGAAAAGCCGTTACCGTTGTGCGACATGCAATCCCGCGAAACCCATGACCGCCTTCATTACCACATCTGCCCCGGCCACCCTGGTTGCCTGGCTGCTCCCGCCATCGTCATTGTAAGCACCACCAACCTGATCAAGGTCACGGCCGGGCATGGTCGTGCCCGATCACACGATGAATCGAGTGATCCAAAACATATGCCTCACCGAACGGGCAGAGAACCTCCTCACCCCCAAAATAAGACACGTTGTCCGTAACATCACTCAAGGCGGTCGGCCATAAACCGGAATCGTAATTGTATAGTTCGATTTGTGAGTTCATACGCTCGATATTCGCCGCACATGCCCTGTTCCTGGTTGTCGCCGCGCTTACGGATATTCTTGGAACCGCAACTGCCGCAAGCGCGCCCAGAATCAGAACCACCACCAGCAACTCGATAAGTGTAACGCCTGTTCGCGTCCTCATTGTTCTCTCCAGACACATGTGCCCCCTGCCGACACGCTGCGTATATCGGCCAAAAAAAGCCTCAGATTGGCGAAACAGTTATCATTTGGGCGATTCCTCCGCCAAATAGCCGCATCAAGGCGGAAAACGGGGAAATACACTGCTTTTCCGACGATCAATTCCTGAACTTCCTCCGATAACGAAATGTATTCGCGGTTCCCGGCCAAGGCAAACAACGCTCCTGCAAGCATCAGCGAATGGACTCGCCGGTTCCGGAATTCAAACGCATTGACCTTTTTCCTTCCTTATAGCGGTGGTTTTTGGAATCACATTGCGTTATGCTAAACGGAGGTTTGCTATGAAAGGAGGCTCTTTTGATGAATAAGTCATTTCACGCTTCAAAAAAACCTGTCCAGCGCCCCTGCCGCGAGATGGATAAGCCCGGACGAGCGTCTGAACGCATTGCCCGGTCGGCCTTGGTGCTCGCTCTGACCGTTTTTTCATCAGCCTCCGCCGCCGAAAGTGTGACTCTTAACCAAAAAGACACCGGTTACCGCGGCATTTGGTATATGAACCAGCCCTCGGGCGACGAATACGTCTACAAATACAGCGGCGGTCTGGGTACTTACTGTGCCAAGCACCAGCCATTTGCCGTCTACCGCCCCGAGGTTGGCAAGACGTTCTTCTGCTACGGCGGCGCCGCGCCAGGCACCAATAATAAACTGCTGCACATGGTCTCTTATTATGATCATGCGACGGGCGAAGTACCGAAGCCGACGATCTTGTTGGATAAAAATACCTCGGATGCCCACGATAACCCGGTGATCTCAGTCGACAGCGAGGGTCGCGTATGGATATTTTCGACCTCGCATGGGACCGGCCGGCCTTCTTATGTGCATCGAAGCGTAAAGCCCTATGACATCGACACCTTTGAGATGGTGAATGTGACCAAGGTCGAGGACGGCAACGACATTCCGATGACCAACTTCTCATATATGCAGGCGTGGCACACGGGCAAGGGGTTTGCGTGCTTTTTTACCCGGTACAATTATCCGGCCGCTCGGACAATCTGCTTCATGTCCAGCCCTGACGGCGTTCGGTGGTCCGAATGGCAAAGGCTGGCGGCCATAGACCAAGGTCATTACCAGATCAGCGCCGTCGACGGCCGTAAAGCCGGATCAGTGTTTAATTATCACCCGAAGGGCAAAGGGCTGAACTGGCGGACCGATCTGTACTTCATGGAGACGGAGGATTTTGGGGCGACATGGCGCGCGGCCGACGGAACGCTCCTAACGCTGCCGTTAACCGAGGCGAAGAACTCCGCGATGGTGCACGATTATGAAGCGGAGGGGCTGAACGTTTATTTAAAGGACATTCAATACGATAGAAACGGTCGGCCGGTGATCTTGTATGTCACAAGCAAGGGGTATGAGTCGGGGCCTAAGAATGATCCTCGAACCTGGACGACGGCCATGTGGGATGGCAAGCAATGGCAAATACGGCCGGCGATGACCTCAGACAACAATTACGACATGGGATCGCTGTATATCGAGTCCGACGGCACATGGCGGATCATCGCACCCACAGAGACCGGCCCGCAGCCGTATAACCCGGGCGGCGAGATAGCGATGTGGGGCAGCAGTGACAAGGGACTGTCGTGGCGAAAAATCAGCGATCTTACGGCGGGCAGCGAGCGGAACCATACCTACGCCCGGCGGCCGGTCAACGCGCACGATGGCTTTTACGCGCTGTGGGCGGATGGGCATGGAAGGCAGCCATCAGAGTCATACCTGTACTTCTGCGACAAGTCCGGCGTCGTTAGAGTGCTGCCGCGCGAGATGACCGCACCGACGGCCAAACCGATGTGCGGGAAAACACCTTAACCAGCCTTCTTCGGCCGTTACTTGCAGGCTTCGGGGCTGTCAAAGCCGCACTCCAGCCAATGCGCCGCAAGGACCGCCAGATCGGCCATATTGACGATGCAGTCGCCATTAAGATCCCCGACAGGTCGTGCGGCACAGCGGGCCGCTTCGGGGCCGCTGAGTTCGACGGCGTAGATGTTCCACAGGCCGTCGCGATCGTCCTGCCAGACAACCAGATTGCCGCTGACGGCGGGATTGATCTGGTCGGCGGCATGGTCGGTGATGCGAAACTCGCGGCGAGTGGTGAGATTATATCCATAGACGTCCCAGTCTTTGCCGTTTCGAAAATCCTGCCAGACAACAATATTGTCGCCTATGTGCGGGTTCTTCTGCAATGACCCTGCTTCGACAATGGGAAACTCGACGGGTGCATCGGGATCGGACATGTCAGCAGCCCAGATCTGCCAGTCGCCACTGATATTCTCCTGCCAGACCACGAGGTCGCCCCACACAGAAGCATTCTGCTGGTCGTAATCAGTGAGGGAAACCGCTCGCACAGTCGGCGCTTCGGTGTCAACAATATCAGCGGAGAAAATATCCCAGTCGCCGAAATAGTTGTCCTCCCAAATGACGGTGCGGTTGTATATGACGGGAGCCTGCTGATCGGCATCGAAGAGCGCTACGCCAAAGACGTAAGGATTGTCGGGGTCCGTCAGTTCCGCGGCCCATATGTCCATGTCGCCGGCGCTATCGTCCTGCCAGACCACGATGTTGCGATAGATAGCAGGATGCTGCTGATTATCCAGAAATGGGGTGACCGCCCATTCCATGGGAAGTTCAGGATCAGCAACATCGGTCACAAAAATGTCCCAGTCTCCAAACGAGTCGTCCTCCCAGACCACGCGGTTTCCGTGTATCCTGGGGCTCTGCTGGTTGCCGGCATACCATGTCAGGTTAATAGCATCGCCTTCGGCGGCGTCGAGATCGATGAAGCAGACGTCCCAGTCCCAGTTGCCTTCACCATCGCTGACGTGCTGCTGCCATACGATCCTGGTGCCGTGGACGTCGGGCCTTTCCTGGTTTTCGATGGAAGGGGCAACCGCAAACTCAATCCATGGCGCGGCGAACGCGGATATGGCCATCGTCAGAAAAGTCACGGAGGCAATCACAACTGTACGTTTCATCGCTTTTATCCTCGCACATTCGAAAAACGAATCACCCGGACAATACAGTCGATGATAATCGAGGTGGCGGCCGCCGTGCCGCCCGTCGGGCATATTGGGCCCTTCTCCTAAGCGCCACATTCAGCGATGATTATATCACCCGCAACACAAGGAAACCAGTCAAAACTTTGCAATATCTACTGATTGGCCTGAGCAAATCAGCATTTGACCTTACCTTTCTTCGGCATGCGCCGTGTCGGCGGCCTCGCCGCTTTCCAGCGGCTGCCCCTGAGCGGCGGCGGCTTCGGCGGCGGCCTGGTCGGCCTTGATCTGTTCGAGCAGCTTGATCAGCATCATCGCGGGAGCATTTGCGACATTGCTTTCGAGCGTCTCATGAAGTGGGGTGATGGCTTCATCTACACGTCCGGAGCCCAGGAGTTGATAGCCTAACAATAATTGATAGTCGGCTTTTTCCGGATTTTTCCGAACGGCCTCGGCGAGTGCGGCGATTTGAGTATGGAGAACTTTTTCGTCCTCGTAAAGCCCCCGCGGATAGTAGACGGTTTCCTGGTCCTGACGCTTCATCGTCTCAAGGGTGGCGCTGAGTGCAGCCGAGGCGGCGTCGTAATCGCCCGTGGCGAAGAGGGCCTGGCTGTAGGCAAAGGGCAGTACAACGTCCTCCGGCTCAAGAATCATGGCGACCCGCAGTTTGAAAACGGCTTGTTCGTACTTGCCTTGGGCGAAAAGCTGGACGGCTTGTTCGAAGCACATGTCGGCGCTGGTCTCGGGCTGGGGGCTGTCTTCCGTCCGGGCGGCGGCTTCGCGCCTGATCTTTTCGCGGACGTCGCTGAAGTCTTCGTACGCCGGGTCGTACTTGTAATCGTAATTGTAGCCCGCTCCGACCGGAGCAGGAGTTTCATAGGTAATGTGATAGACGTTTTGGACCACCGGCTGGACGAGCGGCGGATCGATCACATACGCGCCATACCAGCGATACGGATGGCATCCGTACCAATAGTAACGGCGATACCGATAGTAATCGGGCCAGTAGCCGCCGATGCTGAAGAAGAGATGCTTGCGATGGTAACTTGGATAGTAGTAGGAAACGCCGTATCCATAATACGGGGCGTATTGAAGGCCAATGACGCGGCCGCAACTATGCTGAGACCAGTTCAGGACATAATAGCTGCCGCAGTCGAGCCAGTGACTGCTCTGCTGGAAGTGGTGTCGACGAATGACGGTGTGGTAGCGATCTGCCCTGTAAGGCGTGGGGTAGTACCCGCTGACATTGCCATTGATGTAAACATTGTTGTTGCCGCTGATGTTGACGGATTGGTCGGTAGACGAATTGGAATGCGTGTTCGTCGTCTCGCTTCTTCTTCCGGGGCTACTCCGGTCGGAATCCATTTGGCGCCCCGCGAAGCCATCGGTCTTCGTTCGCGGGCCATCCGAGAGATCATTGCGGCCTCGCGTCGGCTCGCTGTCAGGCTGCCTGGTTTGCGGGCCGCGCGGAGTGTCAATATTTCGGCGATCCGGCCCTGCTTTGGTTGTCGGGCCCTCACCGGACGCCAGGCGATCTCTGCTGACCGGGGAAGTAACTTCTTTGGGAGTTCGCGTGACGTCTGTGCGGGTCTTATCGCCAGAGTTCGCGGAAACCGGGCTTGTGGGCGATGATGATGTGCGTTCGGAGGGACCGGCGATGGCCTTGCTCTGGCGCATGTCGCCAAGGCCGATCTTGCCTGCGGCAGGTGAAATCTCGCCTGCTTGAGACCGTTCGCCGATCGGCTGGGGACTGCGTGAAACCGGGGTTCGTGCAGCCTCCGGCAATGTTTTCGCCCTTTCCGCATTCTCGGCTGAATTGCTGGCTACAGGCGACCGAACAATGGGCGGGATGCGAATGGGCTCGACGATACGGCCGACGTCACTTTTGCGTTCCGCTGAAGGCATACTGGTCAAGCGGTCCGTCGAGGGACGGGTCACGGCCTTTGCACTTGGGGCGGCCCTTGCCGCAGAGACTTCGAGAGGTATGGAAACAGGCCTGTTCGCAGCGTCGCCGACAGTGTTACGCGAAGTTATGGGTTTACTTGAAGTGGGGCTGGCGCCCGGGTTGGCCGGCGTGTCGGTCGCCTCGCGCTTGGCGGGCGGCTGAACCCGGATGGGAGCAGCCACCGACCTGGAAGACGTCACGCCCTGAGTATCCGCACGTGTCGGTGTGCTTTGAACAGGCCCGCTTGTCGACGGCACGGACGAAGCTTTGGGGCTTGCGGCGGCCGGTGATTGAAGACGTATGGGCTCGGTCTTCGGTTCGGCCGGACCGATGTCAACCTTCTGTGACAGCGCAGAGGATCCGATCGTCACACGTGACGAAAGCGGGGTTCGAATGGTCTGGCTGTTCACAGTGGAGGACGGTGAACTGTTGGAGGCTGCCGGGGCGGTGCGCAGCGGCGTAATGACGGTGGCCCTGGATCCAAATTCGCTCCCCGCGGCAGCCGATGAACTGTTGCTGCCTGCACTGGTAACTGTCCGTTCCCGACTTGCGGAGGAGGAGGCGCTGGTGCGCGGCGCCACCTCGACATACCGTCGGACAGGGGACGAAAAAGTTTGCGTCGTCGGCGCACTTACACTCGAGGGCGAAGACCGCGTCGGGGTGCTTCGGCTGACCGGCGGAGAAACCGGATGAGGGGTCGAAACAGGACTTCTGGGAGCACTTGTTTGCGGTGCCGACGCTCTCGGCTGCGGCGCGACCCTTGACGGTGCAGCGGGCCTGCTGGTGCTCGTCGGAGGCGAAGACACTCTCGGCGCAGGGGCCGCCGCCCTGGGCGCCGGCGAGGCGGCACGCGCAGGCGCCGAGGGCCTGGAGGCGGGGGCGGGCGACGAGGATTTGGCCGCACGAGCGGGCGCGGCACTTTTTTCGGCTGGCGCTCCGGGCGGATTGGCTCCGGTGCGGTTGTTTACGCACAGCATGCCAAGACAAAGCAATGCCGCAATCAGCCACTTGTGAGATCGGCGGGTTAACATGATTCTCTCCTTTCCCTGGCAGGTCTTAGGCCGCTGGTTTGCGATTGCAGTCCCTTCCGGCCCGTCAGAAGAATTCGATATTCTCTTGCTCAAGAACTTGCCATCTGCCGCGCTCGTCAAACCGCTGGTGGAAAGTAGCGGTTGTAACGGTTGTCGCTTCTAATAAAAGAATACGCCCATCGGACCTGAAAGTCAAATAATTTTTTCATTTTTGTTAAATTATTTTTGCCGACCCTGTTCTTGGCTCAAAAACAGTCTTTAGACCACAATTAAGCCAAGCGAACAATGATGACTAAAATGTTGACATTTTAGTTTGCTGTTTTTTGCATAACTGGTATACTTTGGTGTATCGAGAGTAGAGGCAGGTAAGGCTGATAAATGGCTTCAAAAATACGAAATCCGCTTGCGCAGGCCCTTGGGGTGGTGCTGCAAACCACCCGTGATCGCATGGGCGGCATTTCGTCTTCAGATATTGCTGCATCGCTGGGTCTGGCCGCCAGCCACTATCGTATGGTGGAGGCGGGATCGGCGGTTTTGCAGCCGTCGCGGGCGATCCGAATCATTCAGACATTCGAGACGATCGAGTTTGTACCGCTTTGTCAGATATTGGTGGCGATTCAGCTTATCGATTCATCGCGGCAGTCCGCCAACGATATGCAGGCGGTCGTTAATCTGGTGAAGGAGGTCAACCCGGGTATGACCGCCCTGCTGAACCGGTTTGACGGCCTGTGGGAAATCATCGAAACAGCCGAACCTGCCGAGGTCGCACGGCGGATCACGGCACTGGGGATCGACAGGGAACTGCATACATTTTTGACGACCGAGCCTGCGAGTCTGACGGCTGAAGAGATTCGCAATTTCATGACGCCCACGTATGCCCACCCTATCTCGGGTCAATTGTACGACAAAATCGGGAATATCCTGCAGGGAGTAGCACCTTTTTACCTGGATACGGTGCTGCAGCTGGTTGAAAACCTCAAGCATATCACGCCGCGCGTGACGCCGGAGGAACTGGGCCGGTGGGAAGGCACGCACAAGAACCGAATCTCCTACATCATCGGCGTGGTGCGCAAGCCAGAAATTATCCTCAACGTGGACACGTTCGACTATACGTTTTTGTGGGAAGAGAACTTTCGCAAGATGGTGCTGATCCATCGCGACCCGCCGCAAGCAAACAGGGGTTCCGCCGCTCAGCAGATCGTCCGGTGCCTGAAGGAAAAGTTCGAAGCCGAACGCATGAGGTACGAACCCCTCCTGAAGGGTTTTGACGCCGCTATTGGTGACAAGCTGCTGGTTCGCCAGGGCGAGGGTCTCAGCGAACGGATCGATAAGGTCCTGCAGCATCGAAGCATGGCGATGAACAACCTTTGGTTTTATATCATGACGACGGGCTACGTGGTCCCGTTTATCGATAACGCCGAGACCGGGGTCGCCAGCGGCGACCTTTACGGTACAAGCCTCGCGTACGACGAAACGTGTGAAAAACTGGTGCTTATCAGGGAACTGCTGGACGATGTCGGAATCACACTGGGCTAATCGGAATTTGCCTCCGGTACATATTGTCACAACCACGCCGGAGCTATCCGAAGAGGCGCTTCTGAAGCACCGGCGGTGCTACATGGGCATCAGCCTCGACAATCCGGTGTTTCAGGGGAAGCCGCTGGAGGCCCTTCTGGCGTGGGCCGGAAAGCACTTTGACCACTGCCTCGTGATCACGGGCGATTATCTTCGCAGACACAACGAATACATTCTCAACGGTGCGGATGACGGCGCCGCCGTCAAAGCCTCGCTGGCAGCCGGCGACGCTTTCATAGAGACGACGCGCGGCATATTCGCCGGTACGGACCCGGACCGGCTGAAACTCGTCCGCTGGCAGGACTGCACCGCGTTCGATGAATATGCTGAAAGCCGGGCGCAACTGGATAGGCTGTTTGCCTCAGATTCGGCGTTCTCGGAGGCGGTGCGGAAGGACGCGACTGCCTTTGTGAATCGCCAGTTACGGCGCAATAAGCGGCTGGCGGTGCCTGAAGAAGAAGCGGTCGCTGTTTCATGCCAATACCTGCTGGAAGAGATCGCCGTTTTTTCGGCGCTGTCGGAGAGGGGATGGCACGTGGAGTTGTACCCGGGACCGGAATTGCACGTGCTGGTGGAGGTGGCTCGGGGAACGTTTGAAGATGTTCCGCAGGGTCTCAAGCAGCGGATCAATGTGCAACTGCAGTGCGGCAGGTGCGGGGTCGAAGCGCAATGAGTGCGATCGTCATCAGTGCGCTGCTGCTGGCTTTCGTCGTGTATATAGGGGTGGGGGTCTTCGTCGGCCGAGGCGCCAAGGGCATTGCCGACCTGCTGCCAATGGGGATTGGCAAACGGGCCCAGGTGGAGAGTTCAGCCGAGTTTTCAGCCAGCACGGTAGCGACGACACTGTCGTTGGCGACCGTGGTCATGGCGTTCTTCGAACTCGCACAGAGCATTGGCCTCTGGCTGTTCTGGACGGTCATCACCACGTCTCTGGGATTACTGGTCGTAAGGCTCTTTGCCAGGAAGATATGGCTCCGGCTTTCGGCGTACGACCATCGGCCGACGCTTCACGAGTTTTTGGGCAGAGAGTATGATTCGCGGGTGCTGTCCTACGTGGGCGCGGCATTTACGAGCATGGGCTTCCTCGGCGCCTTTGCGGTGGAACTGACCATCGGTTCGCGGCTGTTCGCAGCGCTGGTCCCGGCGGCCCCGCAGTGGACCGTCGTGGTGGTGCTGTCGGTGGTGGCGTTTGTCTATACGGCCTTCGGCGGCTTTCGGGCAGTCATCGTCACAGACCGCATACAAATGATCTCGATATGGCTGCTGCTGCTGGCACTGCCGGCTTTTTACGTGCTGTGGGTGGTCACGCACGGCGGTTGGGCCCAGGGCCTTCAGCGCATACCGGCTGACGCGCTTGCTCCGCAATGGTCGGGGACGCTCCTGATCTTCATCGCGGGCATTTTCATTATGAACGTGATGACGTTTATTTCGGACATGAGCATCTGGCAGCGCATCGCCGGGGCCAGAAGGACTGAAACGGTGATGCAGGGACTCTGGTCGAGTGTGTTGGGGTCGGCGGCGACATGGTCGGTGTTTGTCCTTCTGGCGTGTTTCGTGTTTGTTATCGTTGCGCCGCAGGAAGGCGTCAATCCGCTGTTTTCGCTGCTTGGAATCATCGGGCAGACGAAAGGCCCGGTGGGCGGCGGCATTCTGTTTATTGCGTGCCTTGGACTCTACGGGGCCATGCTGTCGACCGCTTCGACGCAATTAATTGCGGTATCACATACGCTTTACGAAGACGTGTTTTCGAGGATGCGAAAACATCCGCTGGCCGAGCGACTGATAGCCAGCCGAGAACTTACGATTTCGCGGACGATTCTGGTGGCGGCGGCGGTGTTATCGACAGCGCTTGTGCATGTGCTCAGCGAGAGGTTCACGATTGTCGATATGGTATTCGCCATTTACGGTGCGCAGGTGGCTTTGTGCCCTCTCGTGATCGCGGCGCTGCTGCTGCCGTCGGAAAGGCTCAAAGGCATGTCGGCGTGGGCGGCGGTTGCGGTATCGGCGGGGTTCATCGCGGGATGGGAAGCGGCGCTGCTTGGCGCCTACACGAGGAACACGAACCTGGTGTTTCTGGCGCCGGTCTTCAGTCTCGTGGTGTCCACGACGTTTATGTGCATCGGCATGCTGCTCAAGAACAGTGGGGCCCGTTTTCAATCATGAACCTAACGTTGATCAGGGCCGTCTTGAAGGCACGCAGGAAGGGGTTGCTTCACCTGTCGCCTGCGACCGAAGCGACGCGCCTGGACTGCCTCGCGGACGCCTGTGTCAAATGCTGCCTGAACCTTGGGGCGCCGCGCGTCAGTGAGGATGAGGCGCTGCGGATAGATCCGGCGGCCCTCACCAGGACGAAAGCGGGATGTTTTGTTAAATCCAAAGGCACGGCATGCTGTCTTCTGGACGCGGGGCTGTGCAGCATTTACGCCAGGCGGCCGCGCGGATGCATCGAATACCCATGGTACAATATTGGCGGCCGGCTGTATTATGACCAGGGGTGTCCCGGCATCAAACACGACCGGGACGAGCGGCCGAACGTCGCCGACATTCAGCCGTTTGAACACTTTTTCCCAGGGATGCCGCGCGTGGTCGTACGGCTGATCAGAGTGCTTTGCACGCGCCGGTGACAGGCGGACGCGCCTGATGGGCCGGCGCTGCAAGACCGCTCATGCCCCTTCGCACACGCACTCGAGAACCTCGTGAGTCAAATGTTCGTCGTGACTCTTGACGGCAAAATCGGCAAGCGAGATCATTCCGACCGGTTCGTAGTCGGTGTTGAAGACCAGCAGCCGTCTGATCGCCTGATCTTCCATCTGGCGGGCGGCGTCGGTGATGTCGTCCTCTTCGAAGCAATAATACGCCTCGGGCGTCATGATTTCGCCGACAAACGTCTTGGACGGATCCTTGCCCTTGGCGATCGCCCGGATTACGATGTCGCGGTCGGTAATCACGCCGACGATCTCATCGGCTTCGCAGACCGGCAGCACCCCTTTGTCACGAGACCGCATCAGTTCGGCGGCCTCGGCCAGGCTTGCGTCGGAGTTGATCATCTCCACGCCGGCCGACATGAGTTCTTTCACCTTCATAATTTATGCCCTTTCGTTTGTAATTTCAACACTGCGCCATGCATACAGGAAGCCGCGAGGCCGCCCCCCGCGGCCCCGGGCAATTCCTATACCCTGCTGCGATATTTCGCGTTTGCGCCGAAGGGTCTGTCACCTCGCCTTGAACGTCATGCACATCGGCTCATCCGACTTGTAGCCAACGGAAATATCCGAGGCCTGACATTCCAGCGATTTGTTGTAGGTGCACTTCTCGACCTTGCACGCGCCCACCGTAGCGGTCAATTGGGGGTCTCCGCCATGGCTCGCCGAATTGCAGAATGTGTCGCAACGGGGCTGTGTTTCGTCGCCAATTGTAATCGCGGGCGTGTGGCAGGCCCTGTCGATGTTGTAGGCACAATCGGTAACGTCACATTTCTGGACCAATGCCACTTCCATTTCCGTTTCCATGCTTGTTCTCCTGTTTGCGTTTCATACATGTCATTTAATGCACCGCCTCATTCGTACAACGGCCTGCTTATCGTCGCGCAAAACGGTAATCTTAAGGAGCAATTCATTGCCCTGCGAGCGGCGGGATTTTCGCTTGTCGGGCCGCACAGGCGACACTATAATGCATATCCAGTGTCCGATAGAGCGACGCAGGTGAACCGCAGCGTTTCATCCTGATAAGTTACTGATACATGACATATCTATTTGGTCGGAGAGCGCAGCATGGGTAAGCACATCGTCGCCGTTGTGGGTGCATACCGCAGCGGCAAAGTTATTGATACGGTTGTGTCGCAGATCGCACAAGGGGTGGAATCGGAGGGCGGGCAGATGGCCATCGTGCATCTGCGCGACAGGAATGTCGCATTCTGCACAAACTGCCGCAGTTGCACACAGACATCGCCGGAAGCCGTGCGAGGCGAATGCCCCACGGACGACGATATGGCGGCCATTTGCGATCAACTCGAGGCAGCCGACGCCATCGTTTTCGCCTCACCGATCAATTTCGGGACGATCACGGCTTTGATGAAGCGATTCGTGGAACGACTGATATGCTATGCTTACTGGCCCTGGGCAAGCAAGCGTCCGCCCCGACAGAGGATCAAAAAGCGAAACAAGAAGGCGCTGCTCGTCACTTCCAGCGCCGCACCGGCCCTGATGGCCAAGTACCTGATGCCGGGTGCGTTGCGGCCCATGAAGTTGGCGGCGGCATGCCTGGGGGCCAAAGTCGTCGATATCGTTTACGTCGGCATGGTGCCCGCTGAGCAAGATCCCACCGTGCCGAAAAGGACGACAGATCGCGCGTACCGGGCGGGCGCCACACTTGCCCGGCAACAGGCTTGAGATCACAGTATGCAGCGGCCTTTTTGTTGAGGTATCGTCTACCGCGGAGACCAGAATGAAATGCACGCGTCGCAGTTTCGCAAAATCAACGCTCGCCGCCGGGATGGCGACGTCGCTTGGCGGCTGCCTGCCTGCGGATCAGCAGCGCAACACCGTTTCAGTACAGGAGGCCGGCGAGGGCCGCATCCTCCACCTTGACGGACTAAGTTCGCCGCTGAAGATCGCCTCGATCGAACTGCTCAAGAAGGGCTCCGATCATTTCATTCTCACCCGTTCGACCGACGGTGCGACGGGGATATCCGTCACCAATACCAGAGCCAACTATCTCTATCCTATTCTGGAACGCCTGGTGATCCCCTGCTTTGTTGGCAAGGACGCACGGAACCTGGAACAGCTCATCGATGACGTGTACCTTTACCAGAGCAACTACAAGATGACCAATCTGGCGCTTTGGTGTCCGGTGGCGTGGGTCGAATTCAGCATACTCGACATGCTCGGTAAGGCCGCCGGCAAACCGTTAGCCGAGCTTTTCGGCGGTCGGCTGCGCTCAGAGATCGCCATCTACGCGGCCAGCGGCAATCGTCATACGACAGGTGCCCAGGAAATCGACGTCCTGAAGAAGCACGTCGCCGAAACGGGCGCCCGCGCCGTCAAGTTCAAAGTAGGCGGGCGGATGAGCAATAACGCCGACTCGATACCCGGCCGATCCGAGGATCTGGTCAAACGGGTTCGCAGGGAACTCGGCGACGCAGTGGCGATCTATGCCGACGCCAACGGCTCGTACGACGCCGCGCACGCGATCGCTTTAGGCCGGCTCATGGAAGACCACGGCATAGACATGTTCGAGGAGCCCTGCCCTTTCGACTGGCTGGAGGAGACGAGAGACGTGGCTGAGGCGTTATCCATACCCGTCGCGGGCGGCGAGCAGGAGCCATCGCTGCGCCGCTTCCGGTGGATGATCGAAAACCGCGGAGTCGACATCGTCCAGCCCGACCTGCACTACAACGGCGGCTTCATCCGGGCCGCCCGGGTCGCCCGCATGGCGGCGGCGGCAGGGTTGACCGTGGTGCCGCACATGTCCGGCGGCGGTACCGGTTATGTCGAGGTCATTCACTTTGCGTCCTTCACCCCCAACGCGGGGCCTTTTCATGAATACAAGGGCAGCGTCGAAAAGTCGGGGACATGGTACGACCCGCCGCTGCGGCTCACGGACGGCAAAATCAACGTACCGGATCGGCCGGGCCTGGGCATGACCCTCGACAGCGGCTATCTTAAGGACGCACAAAAAATCGTCTGATGGGCCGCCCCGCAAAGGCTTTTTATCGCCCCCGCGCCGTGTCCGGAATGACTCAAGCCGCGGGTGAATCGCGACGATGAAGGAAGGAGCCTTAATGTGATGGAAGACCCGATGGAAGCCGTTTTGGAACAGAGTAAGCCACAGGTTAAACCTACCAGGAAGTGCCCCTGGTGCGCCGAACTTATCGAGATGGAAGCCGTCAAATGCCGCTATTGCGGAGAATTCCTGGACAAGCCGGCCCGGCCAAACACGAAGTGGTACCACTCCAACGGCATCATCGTGCTGGCCATGCTGTCGGTGGGGCCTTTAGGGCTGCCTTTGGTCTGGTTTCACCCGCGCTACAGCAAGGCCGTCAAATTCGGCATCACAATCGGCATCGTCGCCTTAACAGTCGCGCTGTCCTGGGCGATGGCCGCGGCGTACGCCCTGCTGCTCAAGCAGATCGGGACCCTGGGGCTTTGAATCAGCGATCCGCCGCGCCTGAGGCAAGGGCACACGGCGGAAATCCCATTCCTTAAGTCGCCTCCAACTCCTCGACGGCAATTTGATCGGCTGTCTTCCGACTTCGCGCAGACGTGTGCGAGACAAATCCTGGCGACATCGTGGCACGGGCATCCTGCTCGTGGTGCAGGGGCGGGGTTCACCCCCGCCCGGGTTTGCCGACGGGTCATGACATGCGCCCACCTGCGCACGCGACGGGCGACGCGCATCGGTACCGGTATGCCCCTTCAGCCTAATGCCCAGGAAAAAAACTCGCACACGCGCAGACGCTGCCGCCGATTTGCTCCTTGTGGATTGGAGACGGCTCGTTACAATGAGGCAGCAAAAACCGTACGCAGGACGTCTCTTTGAAAGGAATCCGCAATGGCTGAAGAGCAGATGCCGCATCCCGGACACGACAAGCACCTGTGCTGGCTGACAGGCCAGGGCTTCCATGTGGACAAGCAGGACCAGTACAAGAAGCTGGTCAAGGACGGCAAATTCATGTGCAAAGGCTGCGGGCGGGTGGCGGCCAGGGCGGAGAATCTCTGCGATCCGATTGCCCTGTAAGCCGCCCGCGGCGTCTATTCGCCGCTTGCGGCAAAGTAGTCGGAGAAGACCTTGCGCAGTTGACGCCCCAGCAACTGCCAATCGGCCGCCGTGGGGGCTTTGTTGAGGCCCGCGATCCAGTCGCAGTTGAGCTCATAAACAAATGCACAGATGCCGTAGCGCATGAGCAGGCCTTCACCGAATGTGCCCGGGTTGCGGAAGGTCGCGCCGGTGGCGCCTTCGGTAAACCACGTGTGCTTGCGCAACAGTTGTTCGACGCGCTCCATGCGGGCCAAATGGCCGGGAATTTCCGGTTCCGGCCGGCTGATATGAATCCGGCCGTTGTTGTCGTTGTGCAGGTCGAACGCCAGATCGGGTTTCCTGCCTGCGGCGATCATTTTTTCCAGCCATGATTCCAGTGCATGGTTTTCCGGCGCCAGCCGCACGTCGGCGGACTGGCCCCAGTTGCGGTTGAGGTCCATGCCCATGAGGTTGAACCGTGTCCGGCCGCGAACAACGCCATCTTTATTCGCCATCGGCATCACGTAGAGACAGCAGCACTCAAGGAAACGTCTGCTGTCCTCATCATCCTTCAGCAGGCTCTTGATGAGCCCGTCGACCACCCAGTTGCCGCCCGCCTCCCAGGGGTGTGCGCGGGCACGGATCAATACGCGAAACCGTGCATCCGGACGGCCGACCCGGATGATCTCCAGCGGACGCCCTTCGACCGTTTTACCGATCTGCGTGATCTCCACAAGCGGATGGTCCTTTACCTCCGCCAGAAACCGCTCCAGGTCCCCCGCCGTGTAAGGCTCCATGCGGGCCACAAACACCGAATCGCTCTTCATGGCGATGCGGACTTTGACGCAGTTGTCGTCGGTCTTTTCGGCGGGGACGATCGACCATTGGCGGCCGTCGGTGGAGACATAGCAGTTGGTCCGGGCGGAGATCGGCGAGCCTTTTCGGCCGTTCCAGACATTCTCGAAGTTTCGCAGGAAGAGCGTCAGTTCCGAACCCTCCTGTGCCTCAACACGGAAATACCAGTGGCCATTGGCACGGTTGGTCGTGCCTCGTTCGTGGTCATAGACGAGGTTCAGATGGATCGACCCGTCTTCAGCCACGTCCCACCAGAGGGGCGAGGCATTTTCGAAGCAGGTGTCGATATACATCATCGCCGACGCGGCGTCCGGCGCAACCGCCCACGCCCTGCCGCATAAACACGCGCCCGTCACTACAACGGTGAAAATTTGTTGCTTCATTGCAGTTTCTCCAACGCACCGTTGCCGCCGCGGTGCTTAACGGCTCAGGCCGACCTTTTTGGCCCAGGAATTCCATTGTTCGGCCATGTTTGCGACTCTTTCGGGGTATTTCGCGGACAAATCCCTCGTTTCGGTCGCATCTTCGGCGAGATTGCAGCCGGCGTCCGAAAAGCCCATGTCATCGGTCATGACAATCACGATGTTGGGGCGATTGTCATTGGGACCGGCTGCCGCCGCGAGAGGCGATGCGGCCAAGACCGTCGCGCCGGCGGCTTTCAAGAATTGACGTCGGTTCACCCCTGCTCTCCTTTTCAATGTCTTGTGTTCTTCCGAAGTATTGTAACGCAAGGTGCAGATGGACCGCAAGCGCCGACACCAAGGGGAGGTATAAAAAGGGACGATCCCTTCCGGGCTTTACCGGAAAGGATCGTCTGTGCTGACGACTCAGGGCCGCCTTCGCGCTGCGGCCGGAACTGATTGTGCCTTAGAAGCAGCCGTGGAGACGGCCGCAGGACAGCCATCCGTCATCGGCCTGCAAAATGAACTGAACCAGGTCGCCAAGGTCCACGCGGCAGTTGCCGTCGAGATCGAAGGCCGGGTCCAGCGGATTGACGCAGGGATTCACCACGGCGGGATCCTTCGGCTCGCCATCCGGGCCGAGGCCGCACAGTGCTTCCACCCAGGCGGTACTCAGGGGCACATCGTAAATCCGCACCTCGTTGATCCGGCCTACGAAGGTCTTATCGGCAGTCGAATTGGAACGGCCGAGCCAGTTATTGACATCGACAAGGTCCGACAGTTTGCGATTGGGCGCTGCTGTGCCGCGAAGCTGACCGTTGATATAAAGCCTAATCTGCCCGGCGGAGCCGTCCCATACGCCCGCAACACAGATTTCCTGGTTGAGATAGCCTGCCGCCGGTCCATCGTTGATTGCGACGCCGCCCGCTCCGCGACTGCCGTAAGAGATGTTGCCGTCTCGCGTCATGATCTCAACCCACGGTCCGTCGCCCGTCATACCGCTCCAACCCCACTGGCTGGTGGTCTCATCGTAAACCCATGCCGCCTCGGTTCCGCTGCCGTCGGCATCGCCGGCGGTGAAGACGCGGACGTTGTTCGGGACCGCGGGATCCGTGATGGTGTACCACATCATAAACGTCGCGTGGTCGCCGAGGGCCGAGACAATGCCATTGGGCAGGTCGAGAAAATGCAGATTAGGATCGTCAGAGGTCTGGTTGTCGCCGAGAGCGATTGTGCCGCCGAAAATCACTTCCTGGTCGGTGAGGACGATGTTCTGGTCGTCCGGATCCACGATCACGGCATCGGCGCCCGCTATGGAATCAGACAGCTCGCCGTTGAAGCTCCAGCGGTGAGCGAGAATCGCATCGGAAATGTAAAGGTGCGCGGCGGCAGTGGCAGCCGACTCGGTGTTATCCAGAACGATTTCACAATGGTAATCGCCCGCATAGATGGCGCCAAAACCCGGAGCCGCCGTGTCGATATTGATCGTCAGCGTGGAGGTCTTCGCCACACCGTCCAGGCTGTTGTCAATCTGGAATGCCGAACCGATGCACTCAAAGCCGTTTCTGAACCATTTGACGCTGACGACCGGCTTGCCTGCCTCGAATGCCATGCTGAACGAGGGGCTTTCAATCGGCATGAAGGCATGGGTGTCCGGATCAGGCAGCAGATAAACCGTGACAGGGTGCTGCTGGATCACCGGCACAGGCAGGACACCCATGAAACTCCAGACAGCGCCGGAAATCGTCTTAGGAATGTCGTACAGGTCCGGCACCACGCCGTTGGGTTCGTATATCCGTGTATCCACACGCCAGTAGTACGTCGTATCCTGGGCGATTCCGTTGTACGCCTTCTGCGCCGCGGGATCGGGCAATGCGGTCGGCAGAACTGTGACCCCATTAATAAGCAGGCCGCCGCCTGAACCATTCCGCACGTCGGCTTCACTGGTACCCATGTAGAGGATGTAGTCACGAAGCTGCACATCGCTGCCGGACTCGAAGGTCCATTCGAACGTCATGTCGGCCGGCACGTTTTTGCCCAGAGGATCCGGCAGCGGCATGGGGTAGATCGGCACGGATGCCGCGAATGCGCTGCTGTACAGCGATCGGATTTCCGAGGCCGAGAGGACTGTACTGTAAATACGGATGTCGTCAAGGAGACCCTTGAAATGCTGGTTGGCCGCCATGCCGGGACGGTGGCCAATACGGAGTTCGCCGCCCGCCCAGTCATTCTGGGCCGCAGCGAGAGATTTGTCCAATTCGCCGTTGATGTAAATTTCCATCAGGCCGGGAGCGGCTGCGGTGCCAAGCGCCGAGGTCATGACCACGTGGACCCATTCGTCTGCGACAAGGGGTGAAGTCGTCAGTGGATATCCCTCTTTGCCGCCGGTCCTGTAGAAGTTATTGCCCAACTTGCCTGAGTCGGAACTGCCGTCGGCCTGCATCATGGCCTCCCACCCATCGTGGCCGGAAATGACCCGAGGGTACTGGCCGTTGGGCGCCGATACGCTTCCAGTTTCGGGGTTCATCCAGAAGGCAATGGTCATGCTTTTGATGTTGGCGGTCGAGAAGTTGGCGAGGGTGATGTGCGCGTTGGTCGTTCCGTCGAAATGAAAGGCGTTGCCGACGACGCCCGGCGCCACCGTGATACCGGCGCCGATCGTCCCGTTATGCCCGCCGGCAACCGCATCGACCGCAGTGCCTCCAACGTTCTCATCAAGCGTCCAGTGATGCACCAGATCCGCTCGAATGTGCGGACTCACCATCGTCACAAAGAGCATACACATGACCACCGCCCAGATTCTTCTTCTATTCAACAGCGATTTCATAGGACCTCTCCTTTCAACCGTTCGCGATATATGCTTTTTATCTTTAATTGCAGATCAGCAGCCCGCAGTCGAGCCATCTGGCGGCGAAAATGGCGAAGTCCGCCATGTCCACGACGCAGTCGTTGTTGTAATCAAAAGCCTTCGGCGTCATGCAGGGATTAAGGTTGACCGCTTCACCGTCGGGGCCGGCCTCGTAAATGGCTTTGGCCCACTCGGCAGTCATCGGAATTCCGTATATCCGGAGTTCGTTGACGGAACCGCGGAACAGGGGGTCGATCCACTGCGAACGGCCAATCCAGTTGTTCAGATCGTTGATGTCCGACAGCTTCATATTGGCCACCTGCGGCGTGCTGTTGACCTTGACGCCGTTAATATACAGATCATAACTGCCGTTATCCCATGAACCAATCATGCAGATTTCCTCGCCCGCGGGCTGGGTTCCGCCGTTGATAAAAACGGTTTCGCCGGGGCCGTGACCCTGGAAGCGGGCCGGGCTCGGCGTCATGATGATGTAGGTCGCCTCTGCGTTACCGGCCTTGGAAACCCCTTCGAGGCTTTCCGGCGTCGGATGTGCGGCATCGGGCGTGGGCAGACCGAAATCCAGCAGCCGGGCCCAAGTATCCTGGCCCAGTGCTGCATCCCGCGTGAACCACACCGCAAAGGTGGCGTGGTTGCCCAGTGCCGAGATGATGCCGTTGGGCAGGTCGACATAATGCAGGTTCGGGTCACCCGAACTCATGTTGTCGCCGGCCGCCATGCGACCGCCAAAGACCAGCTCACCCGCCACGAGGCTGATGTTCTCGTCATCCGGATCGACAATGACCGCATCGGCGCCTCTGATCGCGTCGGACAAGTCGCCGTTGAAGCTCCAGCGGTGTACGAGAATGTCAGAAACCACGTACAGGGCGGCGGCGTCGCTCATGACCGAGCCCTGGGTGGCGGTTTCGAGCGTGATCTTCACCGAATAGGACCCTTTGTCGGCGTCGACGACATTGTTGATAATCAGCATTGTCAAAGAGGCCGCGGGATTCGTCACATCGCTGGTCGCCACGTACTTGGCGCCGTCAACGATCAGAGGCATCCCGTTTTTCATCCATTCATAGCTCTTCACCGGCTTACCCGCGCTGAAGCCCACTGTAAATACGGCTTGGGCGTCCAGCGGCCACTCATGCGTATCCGGGTCGGGCAGGACGTACTGGTCCTGGGGTTGGGTCGTAATCTCGGGCGTATTTGAGACACCCTCGAATCGCCACACGGGGCCTTCGATAATGGATGTTTCAAATGAGCCGCTATTGGGATCGGTCTCGTTCGGCTCGAGAATTTGCGTATCGATCCTCCAGTAGTAGACGGTCTCTTCGGCAATGTTGCTGATAAGGGTGGACGCATATGGGTCGGCTGCCGCCGCGGGGACGACCTCCATGCCGAAAATCGCATACGCGCCGGCATTGAGGGCATTCGGTTCGGCTATAAGGGCCGGGTCTTCGTCAAGATAGAGGAAGTACCTGTCCAGCATCACTTCCCCCTCCAGTGTCCACTCGAAGAGCAAGGTCGCCGGTACATTCTTCTGGTCGGGCAGCGGATTGATCGCCACGGGCCACACATTGCGCGTAGGGATCGAAATGCTCAGGGCATCGTGTCCCGACGCGGTGATCCGGAGTCCAACGACGGGAACATCGGTTTGCAGGACATACCCGAAGGCATTACTGCCGTTGACGGCGACACCCGTGTTGCCGTAGGGTGCGCCATTTGCTGTCAGCGTCAGGGCCGGTCCGAGTTGACCGCCCGGCAGAATGGCCTGAACGCTACCATTGTCGTTGCCGCCCCGCTCGAAGACAAAGAACATCTTGCTGCGATAGGGAAAAATCGTCTCCTGGAAATCAATCCCATCCAGGGATGAGATGTGGTTTGCGGTTCCTATGTTGAATATGAAGTCATCCGCCTTTACACCGGTATCGCCGATCTTGGGGTCGGAGGTCCCGGTCACGGTTGCGGCCGGCGCGGGGGCCCCATCCACCCAGAGCGTCTCAACTCCTCCGGCAAGATACCATCGCGTCGTCGTGCCGGTAGTCAGATCGCCGTCGGCGACGACATAGGTGGTTCCGGCGTAGGTCAGGCTGGTAAGTTGGCCGCCGCTGGCCGTTATGGTCGACAACGGCGAAAGGTTGTCCCCCTGGACCGCACAGGCAAGCGAACAGATCAATACCAGACACAAAAGGATCCCATTCTTTCTTCTGAATAACTTTTCCATAGGGCCTCTCCTTTCCAACAAGCGCAGGACACATTGAATGACTTGAGTTTTCATGCTATTTTCTCCATTGACGACCTTAACAGATCACAGGACGGAGAGAAGCAGGGATTGGGACATGTTCCAGTCTCATACAGGGGGTCCTGCCATGAGACCTGCGTAATTTCTCCCCGCAAGATCCTCCACACCCGTCCACTTTCGGCACATGATGAATCTTCCTCCACAATTAGACATCATACCGTCGGCACGCGTGTCGCGTCCACAGTTGGCCAACGAACGCTGCTCAGCCGTTTGCTTCCTGGTTCCGCAGCAGCCACATATCCTAATTTGGCAGCAGCCTCGAAGCCGGGCCGGCATCGGAAGGACGCTTGAAGTCGCGGTCCTTCGTCATCAGCCATTTGTCGAATTCGAACCCGTCTTCTCGCATCGAGAAGGTAATCAGGTGCATGCCCGGTTCGTTGACGTCAAGAAATATCTTATGCGGCTCGCCGCAATGCTCCGCTTCGGTCCGCTGCTTGCTCTCCCACCACCACGACTGCTTGCCTTCGCACCACTGCAGGCGCTGCCCGGATGCGGGCCAGGTCCCGTCGATGCCGACGTGGAGGCCGTTGTCTTCGGGACCCGTCGAAAACGCGCGGACCCACACGTAGTAGCGGCCGGGGGTATTGAAACGCACCGGGTATGATAGAACGGCCATTTTGCCGGGTTCGTTCGAGAAATTCTCGCCGCTGATGAGCTTGTCGGCGTGGGTTCGCCGCGTATCGGGCAGGACTTCGATGTACGCCCCGCCGCTGGCGGTCTCAGAATGATTCCCGTCACCGTCGGGGGAGACCTCCGTTGTATTCTGTGTGGTGTGGATGTACCAGGCGCGTTTGCCCGTGGCCTCCTGCTCAATAAAGTTTTCGGCTTCGACGGCCACGATACCGTCCTTTTCCTCGAAGGCGACATTGGCGCCGGCAAGGCCCACTTCGGGAGCTTTGGGGGCTTTCAACGACGGCGCTGGCTGCTTTGCCGCAGGCTTGGCGGGTTTCGTCGCAGGCTCCGCGGCTTTGGCGGCCGGGTCGGCGCCCTCGGGCGTCAGCGTCAAAGCAAGCCAGCGGCCGCGGGCGTACGCTTTGCGATCGCCTTGTGCGGCTTTGCTGTTGGTAGCGCTGTTGAATTCGATCCGGATCTTCGCATCCTTGTTGACGGCGACTTTCTCCCATGTCTTGTTGGTGGGCTTGTAGTCGACCGTTGTCTGCGGATTGGTGAATTCGCCGATGAGCTTGCCGTCGACCAGAACCTTATAGGTGGATTCGCCGTCGGTCTCCGCCATGGTGGTCAGGGTGATATCGTAAGTGCCGGCCTGGCCTGCGAAAACGGCTTCGGCGGCGCCAAATTTATCTTTGTGTTGATCAGGGTTGATGGCCAGGGCCTGATGGGCCTGGTCCTTGTACGCAGGTACAAAACCGCCGCCCTGCACGATCTCAAAATGCTGGATCGCCTGGAGCACGATGGCCCCTTTTGCCGTGGGCACCGCGCCGGGCGCAAGGGGCCGAGGCGTTTGAGGCGAGATCAGATTCAGCTTGCCGCGGCCTCGTATGACGAGCAGCCAGTCGTTGCCGTCGGGCGCCGTCAGTTCGGCCTTGTTCTTCGCGGCTACAGTACTTTGATGCAGCAGTTCTTCGAGTCCGTCACTCGTGCGGGGATTGTACCAGCCGCACGCGAACGAGCCTTCTTCGACATCGGCGGTTACTTTGCCGCCGTGCTTGAGATACACCAGATAGACCTCGCCGGGCTTGCAAAGGACGTAATCGTCGGTATTTGCGGTCATCTCATCTTCGCACTTCATGTCCCAGAAAGGTATTTTGTGGCGGTCGAAGAACTGGAGGGCATAGCGGCTCTGATCCCACATCTTGTCGCGCGTGCGCCAGTCCTGGCACCGCAGGTCGCAGTGAGGGTGCTTATATCCGAAATACCATTCCACGCCCGCACCGCCGGCCATGATATTGCCCCAGAGCGCGTTTTTGCGTGCGTTGTCCCGGGTAGGGTCTACGTCGTCGGGCACCAGTGCGTAGCTGGCATCGCCCGGCTCGTCGCAGGCGACGACCCAGGGCTTGCCCGCGGCCACAGACCGGTCGATGTAGTCTCTTGTGCGGGCGTGTACCTCACTGAAATCCGGCCTGCTCGTCTGAAGAGAAAAACCGGTCAGCGCGGATGCGTCGCCCAGAAGATCGTAGTGCGGATGACCCATGTTGTGGATGACAATGTGATGCTTGTAGGGATCGTGCGTGGCGAAATAGCTGGCCCAGGCCGCCTTCTGTTCCGTCGTTGCCTTGTCGATCTCTTCGCCCAGATTCCAGTTTAGCGCCAGGTGATGGCTGAAGCGGGCGATCAACTCCCGGTAATAAAGTTTTCTTTGCGGACCAAGGTCGCCCTTGTCGAGCAAAAGCTGATTTTCATTTTCGAGCGTCTTGAAGTGCAGGTACATGCCGTTGCGTGTGCCGTGCTCGAAGACGATCTCCCACTGGTCCAGGCGCGAGACGTCCATGCGGTAACGCTCTTTGTAATTGAGATAGGGGAAGACGTTGCGGTCGTCGCCCTCGATATTCATCGGAAGAAAAGAAAAGACGTTCATCCCCTTGGATACGAGATAGTTGATCGCGCCGATAATGCCTTTGCCCTTGCCGTCCTGCCACGTGGGGTCGCCGGGCTTCCAGTCCCTGACGTGCGGCTCCCACGTCTTGATGAGGTCATCTTTGATGCCGTCGGTCTTGAAGTCACCATCGAACTCGGCATAGGCGAGAAAATTCTCCGGGGCATCGGCGCCGGCCTTGAGGAAATACTCGCCCGTGCCGGCAAACCGCAGGTGATGTTTGCCCACGTACTGAAGCCTTCCCTTGCCGCGAAAGTCCCTGCCCGTTTTGTCGGTCGGTGCAATGGTAAGCGTTCCGGTTTCGCCGTCCATGTAACCGGCGGACGCACCCGCGTCGCGCTCGTCGGCAACGGCGACGTGAACGCCCTTCCTGAAAGACACGGCATACGTCCACGCCCCGGGGCTGTCGGGGGCAAAATGGACGCGCCACTTGTTACCCGACTCGGCAGAGGTGCTTGAGGCATTACCGTCAGCGGCATAATACCCGGGCACGACGTATTTCTTCTGGCCCTGGGCAAAGGTGACATCAAGGCGATAATCCATGAAGGGATTGGGCGTTGCCTTTTCACTTGTGGCCGGCCCGTCAAAGGTCAGGGTGACCTTGTGCCACATCTTCAGTTCGCCGGAAATCTCCGTCGCGGTGACACAGGCTGTGGAAACAAGGATGATAATTGCGATGGCGGCTGCTGCGAGACTCCTCATACACTCTCCTTTACTCTTTCTCCAGGGTAATTCCCTCGTCCGCGGAATTTCCTACGGTGCCATTATCGCTGATCAATGCAAGGGATACAATGCCATTTTGCGCAAAGTACATACCCAATTTGCGCACTTCACTTTACACACTGTCTGCCGCAGGAAGTGACGTTCCCGAAAGAACGCACCGGGCACGGCAAGCTCCACACTGAGCACAACTTCTTTTTTGACAGTCACTTAATACAGTACTGCTTCCGGTATTCCGAGGGGTTCATCCCGGTATAGCGGCTGAAGACGCGGTCTAACTGCTTGGTGCTGGAGAAATTAAGAATATGGGCAATTTGTGAAATGGATATCCGCGTCTCCAGCAGCAGACGCATGATACGGTCGACCCGTTCGTACAGGATCTGCTCATGGACGGACCTGCCGACGACCCTGCGGAAACGCTGTTCGAGACTTCGCCGCGAAATGGCCAGCACCTCGGCAACATCAATGACCTGAATCGGCTCATGGGTACTCTGGCGAATGTGTCGCAGGGCCCTTGCGATCACGGCGTCGTCAATGAGCATAATATCGGTAGACTTTCGGGCGACGATGTACGTGGGCCCGCCAATAATGGTGGTGTCTTCAACGGCACGGCCGGCTATGACCTCGTGGAGGGTCGCCGCCGCACGATAGCCGATCGCCTCCGCATTTAAGCAAACACTGGAAAGCGGCGGATTGGCCATTTCGCAGACAAATTCGTCGTTATCCACGCCGATGATCGCAATGTCGTTCGGCACGTGCAATCGCGCGGCATGGCAGGTTTCACTGACATGCTGACTGCGGTCGTCGTTGCAGGTCATCAGGCCGACGGGTTTGGGCAGTCCCTGCAGCCAGTCGGCAAGAACGGGTTGTTCCATTTCCCAGAGACCTTGAATATCGCGCGATCTGGGCTGCGCGTAGACGTCTACTTTGAACCCGGCCTGCCGAATCCGCGAGGCAAATCCCTGGCACCGCTTTTCAGACCAGTAGATGCCTTCGAATCCGCAATAGGCGAAATGACGAAAGCCCCGCTCCAACAGATGCTCGGCGCCCATTCGTCCGACAGCCTCGTTATCGATAACCACGTTGATCATGCCGTCCACCGTGCGCTGCGTGACGGGCGCACAGATGCCCGGGATATGCATTTTGAGGATATCCTCGATGCGCTCGGGTTCTCGCATGATGAGCCCGTCGACCTGGCCGCTGTGCAGTCGGTCCAAAACCTTTTTCTTCCAGCCGATCGGCCTGTAATGCGCCGGCTCGCGCAGGAAGGTCCACGGCCCGTGCTCGTTTGCATACCGCGCAATGCCGCGCAGCAGCGCTCGGTCAAACGCCCGGGCGGGCACGATCAACAGAATGACTCTCGGTTCTTTGGCCATATCTCCTGTTCACCTGGCGTACTGAACCGCCATGGGCATACCGGCGGCCGCCGACGCATAGACGGCCTCCTGAACAGCTAATGTTTTCAGATAATCCTGCCCGTTGGTCTCGAAAGGTGCACCGTCCAGCAGGCGGTCGATGAAGTGACGCTGAGTTGTGTAAACACAGTCGCCGCAGAAGTTTCTGTCCTCGTGCGGATAGTTGTGAACGGTTTCGGCCTTGCCCAATTGCTGAACGGTCAGTCGGCCGTCGGCATACAGACGTATCGAGCCGCCGTCGGCGTCAATGAGACATTCTCCGAAGGTGTACCGCGGACTGGGATAATTGACTTCGTTGTAGCGGTTGGCATCCCACAGGCCCGTGGCGCCGGACTCGAAATCAAACAGAACGATTGCGCAGTCTTCACCGGCGATGACCGGATTGAGCTTCTTCAGCACGGCATACGCCCGTTGGATTTCGCCGGCCAGATATCGATACGTATCGATGAAGTGTACGCCGTTTTCGTACACCAGCAGACGCGGGTACTCGCGGAAGTAAGGCTGGCGGGCCAGGTATGCGTCCTCACCCCAGCCATCCCCCATGCGCGAGCGAAAACACAGCGTGTGGATGCGGCGGCCGATGACGCCGGCTTCCAGCAGCCACTTCATCTCGCGATACCAGGGCTGGAACCGCCAGTTCTCGTGCACCATGAAGCGCACACCCGCCCGCTCGGCATGCTCGACGATGCGCCACCCCTCGTCGAATGTCGGGGCCAGCGGCTTCTGGCATATCACGTGAATGCCCATGTCGGCTGCGACGGCGCACATCTCCAGATGGGTGGGCGGAGGCGTGATGATGTCGACAAAGTCAGGCCGCTCCTTTTCGAGCATCTCGCGGTAATCAGTATAATGGCCGGGCACCCCATACTGCTCCAGGAGGGGTTTGGCACGCAAAGGATTGCGGTTACACAGGGCGGTAATCGTCACTTCCGGGATGCGCTGCCATGCTTCATATTGAAAATGGCTGAAGTATCCCGCCCCGACGCAAACACCCTTGAGCTTCTTCACCGCTGTACCTTTCACTCTCTGCAAATTACTTCGGATTTTGGGCGTCCGGCTCGCCCGGATTGTCGCCCTGCTGCAGGGGATCCGTCGTCTCGACCGCCTCGGCGGGCGGGTCGGCCTTCTTCTGCACCGACAAGTAGATATGCGTGCCAATCGCAGCGCCCGTGGCGACCACCAGGGTGCTCAGCATGGCGACAAACCGCCGGCGTACCGCCGCCGGCGACAACCTCGCGTCCGATGCACGGTTGGGATTCATAAAGCACCACACCGCAATCGCCGCCAGGTTGAGCCCCGCAGCCAGAAGAAAGAATACGTTGGCGTCTTTGAAAAATGGAAACATAATCGCACTCAAGGCCGCCCCGATGTTGCCCACCATGTTCATTGCGCCCGAGACGGCCCCGGAATTCTTGCCGCCGATGTCGTTGCAGAAGGCCCAACTCGGGCTCAGTGTCATGTCGACCCCGAACGTCGCCAGGCCGAAGCAGAACACAAACCAGTGGATCTGGGCCCTGTCGGTCGCTAAGAAAACGAGATTTTTCGTCTGAGTGGCCAGCAGCAGCCCGATCACGCCCAAGGCAAACCCCGTGATCGCGGTCAGACGCCGGGATCCCACGTGATAGCCCCGTTTGTATAATCCGGTCACCATGGATCCGGCAATCCAGTTGGCGAAGGCGGCGAAGATAAGCGGCACCGCCGAATAATAGATCGCGTTGGGATCGTCCGGCCACTGGTTCTTAATGTAATTGGGCAGCCAGCTCAGGCTGATGAAAAACGTCACATTGCTGGCAAAATACTGCGCCATTGCCAGGGACATGTTGAGCGATGTGAACACCTGGGCAAAGGAAGCCTTGATCGCAGCGGTGAAGTCGCTGGTTTGCCCTTCTTGGATGTAGTCCAGTTCGGCCTTGTTGACCTTAGGATTGTCTTTTGGATTGTCACGGAACCAGAGCAGCCAGACCGTTGCCCAAACAAGACCGATGACACCGTTAACCACGAACGTCCAACGCCAGCCGATCTGCACGATCAGCCACGGCATCAGGAACAGCGACAGGGCCGCGCCCAGACGGCTGCCGGAGAAATTGATGCCGTGCGCAATACCTCGCTCCCGAACCGGCAGCCATCGGAAGAACGCCTGGGTCGCGCCGGGAAAGGCGCCCGCCTCTCCCATGCCGAACAGGAACCGCAGCACCAGCATCTGAAGGGCCGTGCGCGCCGCGCCGGTCAGTGCGGTAAACAGGCTCCAAACCGAGACAACGATTGCCAGGGCCCTGCGGGCCCCGAAGCGGTCGGCGATCCAGCCCGAAGGAATCTGGAACAGCGCATAACCCACGGCGAAAATGCCCAGCACCAGTCCCATCATCTGCCCCGTGATCGACAGGTCCTGCGTGATCTCGTCGATGGCAGACGCGATGCACGCACGGTCCATATATGTGTTGACGCTGTGGAAAAAGAGAATGCCGATGAGGACGAAACGCTGGCGACTCATGCGACCGGGAGACTGTTCCATAATGCCATCCTATGCTCAGGTCGACTCACGCCGCTGACTGTTCCTTGTCCGTGCCAGCGCATTGGGCCGACGTGTCCACGGTTCCAATTCGCCTCATGAGACCAGGGCCGCGCGTCGCTCTTTGATGAGCTTCAGCGCGTTCTCCCAGGAGGTTATGAACATATCTCGAAAATACTCGACCGGACCGTAGGTCTCATAGTCCTTGACGTCCAGTCCGGTTTCCATATACGCCTGCCTGAACGGCGGCGCCTTGGACAGCAATTCATCCAGCACGTGTTCCTGAACCGGGTTGAAAAGGCGGGAAACAACGGGCTGATTCAGTTCCAGCAGTCTGTCGACCTGTCCCATCCAGTTCATGGTGATGCACACGTCGCCGCCGACCATCTCGGTGAAATGCTGCAAGCCTCGCACGCCCCCGCCTATGAAGCCGAGCTGGTAGCCGCGGTCATGCACAAACTTGTAAACCTTTTTTGCGACGATCATGCCGGCCTGATAGACGACGTCCGGGGATATCTCAATGCCCAACTTCTTCACCTCTTTGCCGAACCATTCATCATAAATGCCCGTAATCAGGGAGAAGTACATGATCGGTTTTTTTTTGGTGCGGGCTGTAATCTTGTGGTACATCTCGCACACGTCGATCACCTGACTGAGGCCCATCACTTCCGTCGCGTTAAGGGGCGTGTCTTCTTCGATCAGAACGCCCATCGCCGCGAGACCCGCCTCCGTGGCGGGTATTTTGACCATGATGTTCGGACTCATTTGCCGGTTCTTGCGCGCCTCGTCAATAATCACCTGGGGGTCTTCCTCATGGATCGGATCGCCCTGGATGCTGACGTAACCGTGTGCGCCGTTGGTCCTGTTGTAGACCGTCATGAATTTGTCGGCGATTCTCTTTACCAGCTTGCGCTGCAGGATGCACTCGACCTCATTATCGTCGTCGCTTTCTTTGAGGGTTTCGTCCAGCAGCGACAGCGCGTGTTCCTTGCCGTCTTCGTGCGTGAGCATTTTCCATGTGTAGGAAGGATTCTGCGTGCAGCCCAGGGCCCCGGCGGCAATGGCCCACTCGGCTTCATCGGGTGTGACATTGTTAATCCACAGCTTCGTGGGCGTCAGGGCGGCAACGCGATGAAAGTAGTCATTCTTCATTAACTCGGCTCCTTTCAGATCATGCCTGCTCGCACTTCGGCATGGTGTTCCAACTTTTCGCTCTGTTATCTCAGTCCTCTTCGATGGCCAGCGCTCGCACCGGCGCGCCGTCACCGCCACCTATCTTGAGCGGCAAGGCGATGAATGTTACCTTCTCATTGGAAATCGCGTCGAGATTCGCCAGGCCCTCTACAACAATAACGCCGCCCTCAAAAAGCGTCAGATGAATCGCCGTCAACTCCTGTATGTTGTTAACGTCTGCAACTGAAGGCGGCTCCACACCGAGCATGCGCACCTTCTTCTGCACGCACCATCGAGCAAGATCAGCACTGATTCGCGGCAGTTCGTCACGGTATCGCTGCCGGCCGCAGTATGCGCTCCAACCGGTACAGATCAGAAGACCGTCACCCGGCTCTATTCTGTCTGCAATAGCATTCATGTGCTCGACGCCAATCAGGGCTTTGGGCCCTATCGGCCGGACATCGACCACCCAGGCCGGGCCTATAAGGCGGCTGACATCCAGTTGATCAATGGTTTGTTTGCCGGCTCCAAAATGTATGGGCGCATCCATGTGCGTGCCGCAGTGCGAGTACAGGTGAAGGGTCGCGGCATTCCATCCATCTTCGCTAAGCGTCCGGGCGGGCGTGATCTCCACCCCGCGCATTCCAGATTCAAGCGTCAGCGTTAGATCGATGATTCGTGACATCTCACTCAGGCTTTGAGGTTCTTTAATATGGCATCGGTGATCTGCCGCGTCTGGGCCCGGCCGCCCAGATCGACGGGCAGCACGCCCTGCTGAAGCGTTTGCTCAATTGCGGCGACGATTCGCCCGGCGGCCTGCGGCTGCCCAAGGTGTTCGAGCATCAGCGCGCCCGACCAGATCGCCCCGATGGGATTGGCGATGCCCTTGCCGGCAATATCCGGCGCCGAACCATGGATCGGCTCGAACATCGAAGGATACGTCTTCTCGGGGTTGATGTTGCCGCTGGGCCCCAGGCCAAGGCTTCCCATAATTGCCCCGCCGAGGTCGCTAAGTATATCACCGATAAAATTCGTCGTCAGGATCACGTCGAACCGCTCCGGCCGCAGCACGAAATTCGCCGAGGCATTGTCCACATACATTTTGTCGAAGGCGACGTCGGGATAGGCGCCGCTCACCTCGCCGACAACGCGATCCCAGTAAGCCAGCGAATGGATGAGCGTGTTGGATTTCGTGATACTGGTCACCTTCCTGCGTCGCCTGCGGGCAAGCCGGAAGCTATAGTGCGCCACCCGCTCAATGCCCTTGCGCGTGAAGATGCTGGTGTCCATCGCCATACCTTCGGGGCTGTCGGGGCTGAAAAACCCGCCGCACTGCACGAACTCCCCTTCCGTGTTCTCGCGGATGACAATGAAGTCGATATGCTCCTGCGTCTTGCCGGCCAGCGGCGACGTCACACCCGGCAGCAGCCGTGTGGGACGATAATTGACGTACTGGTCGAAAGCCTTGCGAACCTTGAATGTGAACAGGCGGGCGGGCAGTGTATCGTCAACATCCGGCAGTCCCACGGCGCCGAAATAGATCGCGTCGAACCGCCTCAGGACATCCATGCCGTCGGGCGGCAGAAAGTCGCCGTGCTCCTTAAAGTAGCCGGCGCCGAAGGGGAACACCTCGGTACGGACGGCGAAGTCACCGTTCGCCGCCGCCTTGATCACCTCGACCCCGGCCGGAACGATCTCCCAGCCAATCCCGTCACCCGGCACAACTGCAATATTGTATTCTTCCATGCGTCAATATTACCCTTGTTCAAAGAGCATCACAATAACTATCTGCCGGCGCCCACACACGCGCCGCCCGCCCACACCTGCTTGTAAAACGGGGGCGCATAGTTTCTCTAAGCGCCCCCACCATCATCTACTATCTCCGCGTTAACAGCCTCTGCGCCTCAGCAAAGCCAGGCCGCCCAGCGCCAGCAGCGTCATCGAGGCCGGCTCGGGAACCGCAGAAATGCTCAGCGCATCATGGCCTGACGCCGTAATCCTGAGTCCCATGACAGGAACGCTCGTTTCCAAAACGTAGCCAAAGGCATTTGCACCGTTCACCCCGACTCCCGTGTTGGCATAGGGCGCCCCGTTTGCCGTGAGTGTCAGCACCTCTCCCAGTTGACCACCAGGCAGAATGGCCTGGACCGTCCCGGCGTCATTTCCGCCCCGCTCGAAAACGAAGATGGTATTCGTCAGAAAAGGAAAGATCGTCTGCTGGAAGTTGATGCCGTCTATAGACGATATGTCATTGGCGGCGCCTACATTGAAAATAAAATTGTCCGCCTTGGCGCCAATATCGCCCACCTTGGGGTTTGACGTCGTGGTTATCGTCGCCGCCGGGGCAGGATCACCATCGACCCAAAGCGTGTCGACCCCATCCACGATATACCACCGCGTCGTGACCCCCAGACCCAAATCGGCCACACCATACGTGGTCCCGGCGTACTCAATGCTCACGATCTCACCATTACTGACAACCACACCCGGCAATCCTGTAAGCATGTCCGCCCGAACAGCGCCGACACACGCCAGCGCAGCAAGTACCACAACTGCCGTTTCTTTGAATCTCTTCATACCCGATCCTCCAATATAAACACCACACAAAGCGAGCTGTCGGCCGCCGTCGCCCGACAGCGAATCGTTCAACCGATCTGCCTTCGCGGCCGTTCAAAACTATTAGAATTGTACATGGCGGCTTAAACAGTGTCAACCTCCCGCGCTAAATGTGCCTTTTTACCGTCAACTGGGTTAGCCACCTGCCTCGCGGGCGGCGGCGTACGCTCATAAAAGCTCGCCCCAGGGCCGAGAACTGAAATGTGTGCCCCTAAAACCTATAGGCTAAAGAGTTTAAGTTATTTTACATTCAGGTATTGGCGTTCTCTCTCTACGCAGGGCAGAGTGACATGGAGTCAACCATGCATATCCTGCATGCGCAAAATGGGCATTGCACGTGCGCAAAATGGGATTGTTTGTCTATCGGTTTGATGTATACTTCAGTTGCAGGCGTGATGGCGGACAGACTGACCGGACCGCTGGAGGAGCCGTGAAAAAAAAAAAGCAGGAATCGTGTTACACAAGGGGTGTTGCACGGGGCTCGCTCCGGCAGGGAGTGTGTGCCTGCGCGGCTTTAGTAATCACAGTGCTGTTGTCGACCCGGTCAGCGGCCGGGACGCAGGCAGTACAACTAACCGCCCTCTTCCAGGCAGCCGGCAATGCCGCCATCATGCCCATCACCTACGTTAACGCCGGCGTCAACGGCAATCCACCCTACATGCTTCAGAGCATCACCGCAGGCGGATACACGGTAATGATCAACGATTTGGCTTTGGGCACGTCGGACATTGTCGAAGGCAGCGCCACGGGCAGTCTGGGAACGCGGTCCGATGCGGCGGACAATTTCGACCTCAACGACTTTGTCGCCCGCACGAGTCTGACGGGCGCTAATGCCGAATGGAAGATAGCCATGATTGCCGGCCGAGAGAAGTGGAGAGACTCCAACGGCGACAATGCCGATTTCTTCATCTTCGAAGTGGGCGGCAACGACGCTGTTCAAGTGCGCGCAATCCTCTCCGGCGGCGTGCTCGGCGAACCGATGACCATCACCCTGTCGCAGTGGTCCAACACCGGCCTGTACAGGTCGGGCCAGCCGAACGCCGGCCAGCCCGTTGCAGCCGTCGCATTTGCGGTCACCGAGTTATTCGACGATGCGGGCACGCCGCTGACCAACAGAAGCATAATCGAAGGTATCCATGTGACCAGCGGCACACTGGACCCCTCCTGCTTCTGTGCCGTGGCCGGGCCGCCGATACCGAACAATCCCCCCGCCGTCGACGCCGGGGAAGACCAGACTATTGTCTGGCCGTTCGCCAAATCCGTCATTCTGGCTGGTACGGTAAGCGACGATGACCCCGACGACCTGGGCCAACTGACTTTGCTGTGGTCGAAGGTCTCCGGGACGGGCGAGGTCCTGTTCGACGATAGCTCGTTAGCTTCCACGCGGTGCACCTTTTCGGCCCCCGGCGTTTATGAGTTAAAGCTTGAGGCGTGGGATGAACTCGTGCAGGCGGGCTCCGACACGGTCGTGATCAATGTCGCCGAGCCGAACTGCCCGCCGGGCGACCTCACTGCCGACTGCAAGGTGAACATGGCCGATCTCATGGTCCTCGCTGACGAATGGCTCTCGGCGTCGCCGGCCGTGAACCTCGTCGGCGACCCGACTATCGATATGGCGGATTTCACATTCCAGGCCAATGCGTGGATGGATAACTGGACGGGCTCGATCACCGTCACCCTCTCACCTTCCGAGGCGGTCGCGCAGGGGGCGCAGTGGCGAATCGACGGCGCGTGGCGCGACAGCGGCGCACGGCATGGCGACCTCCTGCCCGGGCCGCACGTGATCCGTTTCAAGGCGATAGATGATTGGCTTGCGCCCGTCGACAAGCCGATCGAGATCGGCCGCGGCCAGTCGATAATAATTACAGGCGCGTATGCACAGCCGCCGCCGCTGACCCTGATTATCAGTGAGTTCATGGCGATAAACATCGGCATTAAGGCCGATGAAAAAGGCGAGTTTGACGACTGGATCGAGATCCATAACTTCGGCGAGACGGCCATAGACCTGGCCGGTTTATGCCTGACCGACAATGCAGATAAGCCGGAGAAGTGGCGCTTTCCGGCGGACGCACCGGCAGCAACAACCGTGGGGCCAGGCGAATATCTGCTGGTCTGGGCCGACGGCGAGAGCGACGAAGGGCCGCTACACGCAGCATTCAGTCTGGCGTCGGCCAAAGGCGATATCGCACTCTTTGCCGCCGATGCTGTCACCCTCATCGACAGCCTCAGTTACGGCCGACAGGTGCCGGACGTTTCCGCAGGAAGAGTGTCTCCGGCCGACCTCCAGGTCAGGTATTTCACAGTGCCCACGCCCAAAGCCTCCAACAGCAGCACCTATAAGGGCATGGTCGCCGATACCGAGTTCAGCCATGATCGCGGCTTCTATGAGGCGCCCTTCGACCTCGAGATCACATGCGCCACCGCAGGCGCAGCGATCCGCTATACGCTCGATGGGACCCGGCCCACGGAGTCGAACGGCCAGATTTACACGGAGCCGATCTCCGTTGCAGCCACTACGGTGCTTCGCGCGGCGGCATTCCTCAGCGGCTGGCTGCCGACCCACATCGACACGCAAACGTACATCTTCCTGGCGGACGTTATTCGCCAGCCCGCCACAATACCGGGCTATCCTAATCCCAACACCTGGCTGGGCGGCAGTTCCTATGCAACGCACGATTATGAGATAGACCCGCAGGTCGTCAACAGCGGCGCCTACAGCGGCGTTATGCTCAAGGCGCTGACGGATATCCCCACGCTTTCGCTGGTCACCGGCCGCGCTGCGATGGACACGTTTTACTGGGGTTCGGGCGAGTCGCCGGCCTCGGTGGAGTTGATTTACCCCGCCGATCCGGATAAGAACGTCCAGGCCGACTGCGGGGTTGAGCCGCACAGCCACAGCCGTATGAAGCGGTCGCTGCGCCTGAACTTCCGCTCGGAATACGGCAATGCAAAGCTGCGTTCGTCGCTGTTTCGCGATGCCCCTGTCAACGGCGATTCGGCCGCGGAGGAGGCGGATCGGATCGTGCTTCGCGGCGGCAATAACCGTTCCTGGGCGAGAATCTGGAATCCGGAGCGAACGACGTACACGGAGGACCAGTGGTATCGCGACAGCCAGATCGCCATGTCGGGCATCGGCTCGCACGGCACGTTTGTCCACCTGTACATCAACGGCCTTTACTGGGGGCTCTACAACCCTGTCGAACGGCCCGATGCGTGGTTCACGTCGATGTATATGGGCGGTGAAAAGGAGGACTGGTTTGCTGTCAGCCACGATGGCGCCAAAGGCGGAAGTCCGGCCCGCTGGAACTATCTGAAAGGCACACTCAAGGACAAAAATATGTCCGACCCCGCCAACTACGCCGAAATGCAGCAATACCTGAATATCGACAGTTTTATTGATTACCTGCTGCTTTGCTGGCACATGGGCTTAACCGACTGGCCGGGCAACAACTGGTGGGGCGGCAATCGAAATGATGTGTCCGGGCCGTTCATGTACTTCGCGTGGGACGGCGAGTGGGCGTGGAAAACAACACGCGACGGCCATAATAACGGCTGGGTCCATCCCGACTTCCGCAGCAATAAAAGCGGCGGCGCGACGCTCCCCGCTTTGTGGCACAGTCTGCGGCGCAACAGTGACTTCATGATGCGATTTGCGGATCGATCGTATGGGCACTTGTTCAACGGCGGCGCCCTCACCGACGACAACTGCAAGGAGCGATTTCTGTCACTGAACAATTACATTCGCGATGCGGTCGTCGCCGAGTCGGCACGCTGGGGCGATGCCTGCAAGGCCGTCGGCCATCCCACCCGCACGCGCGACGTCGATTGGGTCTCTGCCGAAAACGAAATACTCTCGCCGGGCTTCATGACCGGCAACGGCGAGAAATTCATTGCCTCTCTCAGGGCACAGGGTTATTACCCCACCATTGACCCACCCCTGCTGAGCCGGCGCGGCGGCACGGCGCCGGTCGGCTTTCAACTTGCAATCACCAATCGCGGCGGCGTCGGAACCATCTATTACACGCTGGACGGCGCCGATCCGCGGGAGGCGGTTACGGGTGAGGCGGCAGGTATGGTTTACAGCGACCCGCTGACCTTGACCAAGAGCGTTGTCGCCAAAGCGCGGGTGCTCAGCGGCGGCACGTGGTCGGCGCTGGAGACGGCAATCTTCGACGTGGGCGGCCTCGCCGACGTTCTCCGGATCACCGAAATCATGTATCACCCGGCCGCTGCGCCCGACGGCAGTGCCTATGACGAAGGCGACTTCGAATATATCGAATTAAAGAACATCGGTGCGTCGCCTGTGAATTTGAATCTGGTGCACTTCAGCCAGGGCCTCGATTTTACTTTTGGCGACATGGTGCTTCCTTCGGGCGACTACGTGGTCGTCGTCCGCAACCAGGCGGCGTTCGCCATACGCTATCCGGCATTTGACGGACACATCGCAGGCGAATTCAATGGCGCGCTGGACAACAGCGGCGAGCGTATCGAACTTTGCGACGCCGTCGGCAACGTAATTCACAATTTCCAGTATTCCGACGCCTGGTACGATATCACCGATGGCCGGGGATTCTCGCTGACCATAAAGGATGAGATGAATGCCGAGATGAGTGTATGGGGGCAAAAGGCCGGCTGGCGGCCCAGCGCCGAAATCGGCGGTTCACCCGGCCATGACGATTCAGGCATTATCCCTCTGCTGGGCTCAATCGTCATCAACGAACTGCTGGCCCACAGCGACACCGGAAACGACTGGATCGAACTGCATAACACGACAGCCGATCAGACCATCCATATCGGCGGCTGGTTCCTGTCCGACAGCGGCAAAGATCTCATGAAGTGCGAAATTCCGCCTGGCACAATCCTCTCTCCCGGCGGCTACGCAGTTTTCCGCCAAGGCGTCGACTTTGACTTCGGTCTGAGCGAAAACGGAGAAACCGTCTATCTGACCAGCGGCCGTGACGGCGTCATGACGGGGTACACTGACCAGGAAAGCTTCGGCGCTTCCGAGATGGATGTGTCGCTGGGACGCTATCAGAAGAGCGGCGGAACGTTTAACTTTGTGCCCCTGAGCAGCCAGACGCCCGGCATGCCGAACGCCTATCCTAAGGTCGGCCCGGTGGTTATCAGCGAGATTATGTATAATCCGGGGTCCAATGCAGACGCCGAGTATGTCGAACTGCTCAACATCAGCGACGATTCGGTTGTTTTGTATGATTTCACGACCGGCGCGCCGTGGAAATTAGAAGACGACGGGGGATTCGAACTCTTCATCCTCGATTCGCAGGGCCAGCCGGTGACCCTGGCATCCGGCGAGCGGATACTGCTGGTCAAGAACCGAACGGCGTTCAACGGCATGTTTGCCGCCCCCGCCGGCATACAGATGTTCGAATGGTCCAGCGGCTCTCTCAACAACGCCGGCGAGCGAATCGAGCTTTCGAAACCCGGCGACGTCAACGCAAGCGGGGTGCGGCAGTATATCCGCGTGGACCGGGTCATCTACAGCGACGGTTCGCACCCTGAAGGCGACGACCCCTGGCCGGCCTCGGCCGACGGTTCGGGACATGCCCTGCACCGCAGGGCGGCCGCCGAATACGGAAACGATGTCATTAACTGGCAGGCAGGTGAACCCACACCCGGGCTGCCAAACAATCAGGAAAAATGATGGACGCGGACTGAAGCTGCGAACAGTGAAAGGATACACAAGTGAAGACCAACAATAAGGCATTCACGCTCATCGAACTCCTCGTAGTCATCGCCATCATCGCCCTGCTCTTGTCGGTCCTGCTGCCGGCGCTGAAAAAGGTGAAGGACGCCGCCAAAGCGATAGTCTGTGCAAGCCATCTCAAACAAATAGGCGTTGCGGTGAGCACGTACGCAGAGTCCAATGACCAATGGATACCGCGTGCTGAAATTGCTGAAACACAAATTGACTGGAGCGTTCCCGAACCCTATACCGGAAACTGGCAACTCCTGCTCAGTCCCTATCTATCCGGAGGCGAAGGCTTTCAGGGCTATTGGGACGTCGGCGTATACAATTGCCCCTCGTATCCCGACAGAGAACAAACCATGGATTACATCGTCAATGCGTGGAAGCATAACCCGTCCAAGCCGCTTGGAGATGCAACAACAGAACACCACGGCTTCACAAAGACAACCAATATCCGAAATCGGCAGGCCGTCGTTTACCTGTCCGACTATGCTTATTATCAGTACAGTGTAAATGCCAGCGGCAAGCTCGAGTCGACCGGGGATACAGATAAAAATTACATCATGATCGTTTCTGCGGAAAAAATCCGGACCTATTCGCCGCATGATTTGTACCTTCTTATGAGATGGATGGATGTTTACCGATCTGAGCATCTGCCCGGCACAGGCAATCCGAATGTCGCTTCGGGCGGCGCCGGCAACGGCCGCCGAATAGCCTACAATCGCCACAAAAAGAACGGCGCCAACAATCTCTTCATGGACGGGCATTCAGAATGGCTGCATGCGGACAGCCACACTCCCCAAACATGGGCCGTACGCGAATAGGTCCAATGGCCCGTCGCACTTTTGAGGGCAGTCGCGGCACGTTTGCCGTCGCCGGACGGCAGTACCTTGACCCCTGCCTCAGAATCGCTTACTGCATTCTTCACTTGCATTCTGCGCGAATTATGCGACAATACGCGTAAATGCGTGCAGGGAAGCCGGCGAGAAGGCATGTTTCCGTGCTTAAGGTGCCGCGTTGGCACAGATGATGGAAAAGTGAGCAGGACTAAGTCGATTATGATAAACGTTCGATGGCAGTATGTTTGCCTTTGTGCCGTAATACCGCTTTTTCTGGTGGCCTGTTCCAAACGAAAACCCACCGACGCGGACGGGGCGGAACACGCCGCCCGCACGGCCGCGGCAGTCGCGTCCCGAACCTCGGCGGAGGCCGCCGAAACCGCCACGCCGGCGCCGCCCGCTTCGCCGCTGGTGGGCGGATGGCACAGCGTGAAAATAGAAGGTGCAGACATCGGGAATTTCATTAAGGAAATCCGGTACACTTTCAGTCCGGACGGGGGGTTCGTCGCCGAAGCCGCCATGACTGACGGCGGTACGGATCGAAAACAGGGCACATTCAGAACCGAGGGCGACCAGATGTATCAGTTTATCGAGGACGCCCGTCTCAACTGCGAATTCCGGCTGGACAACGGACAACTTATTGTTCACGATCCGTTTTTAGATGCAAGCATCTGGTTTGAAAGGGACGCCGACGGCGCCCCGGCAATGACGCCGTAGAGATGGCCCGGAACGCCCCCTTGCGGTAAGTTCAATGAACGTTTTAAAGGAGGATGCAATGAGAAGCGCTGTGTTTGTACTGACTGCTTTGATGACAGCGTCTGTCGCCGCGATAGCCGCACCGAACAAACCCATTTCGCTCCACCCCGACAACGGTCATTATCTGCTCTGGCGAGGAAAGCCAACGATTCTCGTCACCAGCGGCGAACATTATGGCGGCGTGCTCAATCGCGAATTCGACTACGCCAAATACTTCGACACGCTTGCCAAATACGGCTTCAACCTGACGCGGACGTTTACCGGCGCCTACTGCGAACCCGTCGGTGCGTTCAACATTGAAAACAACACGCTTGCACCGCTCAAGAACAGCCTGATCTGCCCGTGGGCGCGATCCTGTGAGCCGGGGTACGGCAACGGCGGCAACAAATTCGACCTGACAAAATGGGATGATGCGTACTTCGCCCGCCTGCGTGACTTTGTCGCCCAGGCACAGAAACGCGGCGTGGTCGTCGAGTTGGTGCTCTTCTGCCCCTTCTACAAGGACGATATGTGGGTGCTGTCGCCCATGAACGCCATCAACAACATCAACGGCATCGGCAAGATGGTCCGCACAGACGTGTACACGCTGAAGCACCCGGAGATGCTCGCCGTGCAGGATGCGATGGTCGAGAAAATCGTTACCGAGCTAAGGGATTTCGACAACCTGTATTACGAAATCTGCAACGAACCCTACTTCGGCGGCGTCACGCTGGACTGGCAGGCCCACATCGCCCGAACGATCGTGCGGACCGAGGCGGCCCTCGGCGTCAAGCACCTGATCGCCCAGAACATCGCCAACAAGAGTCAGAAGATCGAGCAGCCCGATCCGAACGTATCGATCTTCAATTTTCATTATGCCAAGCCGCCAATCGCCGTGACTGAAAACTACGGCCTCAACAAGGTCATCGGCGATGACGAAACGGGCTTCTCCGGCAGCGAGCCGAAGCCCTATCGGCTGGAAGCTTGGGACTTCATGATTGCCGGCGGCGGCATCTTCAGCAACCTGGACTACTCCTTCAGTGTGGGCCACGAGGACGGCTCGGGCAAAGTCAATGCCCCCGGCAGCGGCGGGCCGACCATGCATAAGCAGATTCGGATAATGAAGGAGTTTCTGGAAGGCTTCGACTTCGTAAGCATGACCCCCGATGACTCGGTGATCAAAGGCGGCGTCCCGGAGAAGGCGACCGCCCGTGCGCTCGTCCGTAAGGGCAGCCAGTACGCGATCTACATAAACGGCGGCGCCAAAGTCGCCCTGGCTGTCGACCTGCCGCCCGGCCGCTATGCCGCCGAATGGCTAAACACAAAAACGGGCGATCTCGACGGTCGCCAACAGATCGAGCACGCCGGCGGCACGACAACCCTGCAATCGCCCGAATACACAGACGACATCGCTCTGCGGATTTTGCGGCAGCCGTGACAACAAAGAAGACGCCTCAACAAGCCGCGAAGGTGATCAGAAAATAACCAGGTCCGCGGAATGGTCGGGTATCCACGTGTTTTTGCCATCCATCAGGCGCACGTGCCACCAGCCCGGCCGCTGCTCCAGCAGGTCGAACTCCGTCCCCGCATGAAGCGGCTCTTTGAAGCTGAGCGGATAGCCCGGGCCGTCACCCTGCCGCGCCTCGACCGTTTCGGCCAGAATAACGCCGAACCGCCGGCTGACATCCGTGTGTCGCTGGATGCCAACCGAGAGCCCCAGACCCAGCGCCGCCACAGCGGCCACAATGCCTACGGCCGAGGCCTTTCGCAACGAGGAAAAGCATATTCTCAATGTGGCGGCCAGGCACATCACTGCAAACGCCACGCAGGCGGCGGTAAATCTCCACCGCATTGAAAAATCATAGTGCCAGAAGAAAAGCCGTTCCATCACTTTTTGTCGCGGCGCTGTCTCGATCTTGTCCAGTCGCCGGCTGCGGGCGTAGGCAAGATTCTTCTGTATGTCGGGGTTTGACGGATCAAGCTTTTCAGCATTGCGAAAATGCAGCACGGCCCGCCCGACGTCGCCATTTAGGAGATATGCACTGGCGAGATTGTAGAAAAGCTTGCCGTTTGCGATTTCCCCCTGCTCGATCAGTTTCTCGTAAGAGAGGATAGCCTCGCCGTAATGCCGCCGCCGGGCGTCCGCGTCCTCGGTACACGCGTTGGCCCTTCGGAATGCATCATTGGCACGCATGAAAGTCGAGTAGGCGTCCTGTTCGGACATGCCTGCCTGAACATTGACAGCACACACCATCACCGCCAGCACCGCCGTCAACAGTCGGACCCGCATCATCTGAGCCCCCTGTCCACCGTCCGCATCAACTCGATCACGCTGCATGCATCGACGGCCTCCTGGATTTCCGCACCACTGTAGGTTGCCGTCTCGCACCGCTCGATCATATGGCCGAATGCGGCCGCCGCATCCGGATCGACGGTCGCCTCGCCAAGTAATTCGCAGCAGTCCTGCGCCGTAAGCGACCTGGCGGAGCGGTTGAACTTGTCGGCTGCGTACTGCTTCATTGCCGCGGCGAACATCCGGCATGCCTCCGATCCGCTCCGCCGGCCTGCCCGTTTTGCAGCCCGTATGCCGTTTTTCAATGCTGCTCGCCGGCGTGCGGCGGCGATCTTTTCCGGCGTGTTGTGAGTCGAGACCTTGACGATCCCGCTGACAACAAGCATCATCAGCGGACCGCCCCACAACAGAACATAGCCGGGAGCGATCAAGGCCGCCAGCGGCGAGAAACTCTGGTCCTTCAATGCCTCCAGCCCTTCGAAATGGGCGCTGAGGCCGGTCTGTGCCGCCTCGACCGATCGGCCAAACCGGATGAAATCAGATCCCTCGAGATCGGCTTCCGTCACGACGCGCGTCGCCGCAACCTCCAGTTTGATCGCCTCGCTGTGAATCGTCACATACTTGCCCTTCTCGGCATCGAAGTAGCACAACGGAATCGGAGGAATCACGCTGACCTTGTCGTGCCTGGCCCGGAGCATCTGCCTGAATATCTTGAACCCGCCTTCAACTGTGCCTCGATCGCGCTCCGTCGACATCTTGAAATCATCCGCAAAGCCCGCCACCGACGCCAGATCGGGCTGCTGCACGGATTTGAGAAACCTGCTGCCCCCGACGCGGACTGTCAGCGTGATCGGATCGCCCACGTTCACCGAGGTGGGCGAAGCTGAAGCGGCGATCGTGTACCTTCCCACCAGGCCGGAGAAATCCGCCGGGCGCCCTTCCTGCGGCAACGGCAGCACGCCGAGCGCCAGCGGCTCGGATCGCGTAACAAAACGATCATACTTGCGCTCCGAGCCCCAGACTCCGCGCGTATATCCCACCGTCAGGTTCGCCGACACAGTTACCGGTTCGATCTGCACGGCACCGGTTTTGCGCGGGATCAGTATCTTCGTAAACGACACCTCCAATGAATCCACGCCATTGTGTTTCACCTGCCTCTGATGCAGCCTCACCGGCTGGCCGTTAATCATCGTGGTCTCCTGCCCGACCGCCGTATCGTCGGCGTCCTCGACCAGAAACCGGTCGCTGTTGAGAAACGGCACGTTGAACACGACCTGCCCCATGCCCCTTGCTTCGCTGAGCCAGACGAACCACCGCACAGTCACGGGCACCGGCTCACCCAGGTAGCACTGCGTCACCGGCAGCTCGACTTCGACATCGATTTTCTCCGTAGAACCCGGCTTGGTAACGCTCACGTTGACCCCGTTGGTTGTGTAGACCTTGCCGTTGACCGTCACCTTCAGCGGCGGCAGTCGCAACAGCCCCGCCTCAGGGGCCGACAACGCGAACTGCATAATATACCGGTGCGTTACGCGGCCGTTGAAATTGAGCGTCGAACTTTGGCCGTCCATGGCCGCCGGCCGGTACGCCGCCAAGGGCTCCAAATCGACCGTGCCCGGCTTGTTGTCGCCCTCGATGATCACGTAGTATGCGAATTGCTCACCTTCATAGATGGGCTTGGACGTGTCGACCTGGGCGGCCACGGTCACCTGCGCAGCCGCAACTTGCGCCAGTGTAGCGACACTCAAACAAAACATGATTGCAGCGAAGCACGCCCTCACGTCACCAGTCCCTTTCCACTTTTTGATGGCCCCGAATCAGCACCCGCCGATTCATGCGGTCCTTCTCTTCCTTACTGAGAATATCCTCGACGGTCGCCTGTGCGGCATCCGCTTTCTGGGCCTGCGGGTCGCCATCTTCCCCCTCGGAAGGCTCTGGCTCTCCGGCGGGCTGCGTGGATTCCTGCTGCTGCTGCGATGGGTCCCCTTGCTCCTGCGACGGCTCCTGCTCCGCAGCATTCTCCTTCTGAGACATCTTCTCCAGCGCCTTCTGAATCTGCTCTGCGGCATTGTCCTGCGACTCTTTGGCTTGGGACAACTGCGACTCTTTCAGTTGCTCGGCCGCTTCCTGCTGGGGCTTAAGCGCCTTGGCAAGATCCTCGGCGGCCTCCTGCATCTGGCTCGAAGGTGGACTACCATCTTCCTGCTGTTGCTGCATCTGCTCCATCGCCTGCCGCGTCTGCTCCTGCAGCGAAGATTGCTTCTCGGCGAGTTCCTGATTCTTCTGCGCCGCCTGCTCGGGCGACTGCCGACCTTCCTGCTGCTCCTTCCGGTTCTTCTCCGTCTCGCCGGCGAGGTCCTGCTGGTCCTGCAGGAGCTGCTCCAACTGCTCTTTGGCCTGCTCCTGCTGTTGCTGCTGTTGCTGCGCCTGCTGCTTCTGCTTTTCGATTTGCTCCATCAGATTCTTAATCAGCAGCCGGCCCACTTCGATATTCCTCGCCGCCGCTTCATTGCCCGGTTGCATATCCCGCACGTCGCGCCATTGTTCGATGCCCCGGCGAATCGCCTCGACAGCCTGCTCAGGGCTCTCACTCTGCCGTTCGAGGCCTCGATTGAAATAGCTGTTGCCGAGATTGTATTTGGCTTTCGCCGCCAGTTCCGGGTCGCCGCTTCGAGACGCGGTATCCGCATACAAGGCGATCGCTGAATCAAAATCCCTCTGTCGATATGCTGCATTGGCTTTATTGTACTTGACTTGAGGCGATTCCGGCTGCACCTTCAGTGCTGCGTCGTACTTGCTCGTCGCCTGATCAAACCTCTGTTGGGCGTAAAGGGTGTTGCCCTGTCCCACCAGTTTTCGCACCGACTCCGCACGCACGCCGCATGAGGCAAGCACAACCAGGCTCGTCGTAAGCAATGCCTTATACTTTTTTACGTTCACTGACCAATGCCTCCAGGAAGATCAGAACCACCGCCGCCGCCAGAAAGAGCTGAAAATGCTCATCATATTGCACCACCGTCCCCGATTCAAGCTCATGTTTCTGCGCCGAGGCGACCAGCCAATCATAGATCTCATCCAGATTGAACGTTGTTTGCGGCGTCACCTGCACGAACCGCCCACCCGGCGTCGCCAGCGCGACCCGGTGCAAGGTGGCGGCATCGAGCCTCGACCGCACCTGCTCGCCGTCGTACTCCAAGTACGTCCTTCGGCCGTCAGTTCCGACGACCGGGATGGGGGCGCCCGTCCCATCGTCGCCCAGTCCGATCGCAATAATGCGTATCCCCACGCCGCCTGCGACCTCCGCGGCCTCGACGGGAAAGCTGTCATGGTCTTCGCCGTCAGTAATTAAAATCACATCGCGAAAGTCTCGCGATTCCTCGTCGAACACCTTTTTGGTCGCATCGCGAATCGCATCGCCGATGCGGGTGCCGCCTAACGGTGTGCTCTCAGTGCCTATGGAATCGAGCACCATCCGCACAAACGCATAATCCGTCGTCAGCGGACACCGCACGGTCGAATCGCCTGCAAACGTCACAATAGCAATCCGGTCGCCCGCCAGTTGCGTCATCATGTCCCCAATGGCGATCTTTGCCCGCTCCAGGCGATTCGGCCGGATGTCCTCGGCTAACATAGACCGCGACACATCCAGAAGGATCGCCACGTCCCGTCCCTTGCGGCGGACCTCCTTCGGCCGGGGGTTCGATATCGGCCGGCTCAAAGCGATCACTGTCAGGACAAATGCGATCACAAGCATGGCCGCCTTGACCGCCTGCCGCCGCCGACTCACCGACACATTGATCCGCGCCAGCAGATGCGCCGCCGCCAGACCCCTGAGCGCTTTGGCCTTGCGCCAAAAGTTCCACGCGTAGGCCGGCCCCAGAACAAGCACCACCGCAAACAGCAGCCATAAAGCATCATAATTACCAAGCCGCGGCATATCCGCAATACCTCATCAGGGAATCTTTCGAAACACCGTACACGCCGCAACGACCTCGAACGCCAGGACCGCAAGGGCAGCGATAGCCCATGGCCCGAATTGCTCGGCGTAATCCACGTATTGCACGCTCTTGACCTCCGTCTTTTCCAGTCGGTCGATCTTTTCGTATAATTGGCGCAGCGTTTCACCGTCCGTTGCCTTGCCGTATAATCCGCCCGTCTCGTCGGCGATGGCTTTGAGCAGACGCTCGTCCAGGCTCTGGCCCATCGGAACACGAAAACCGCCCATGGTCGCGTACGCCTGCTCGCCGCCAATTCCGATGGTATAAATCTTTATTCCCCACTCCTTTGCCAGTTTCGCCGCCTCGACGGGTGAGTGCTCCCCGGCGTTGTTGATGCCGTCGGTCAGCAGCACAATGACCTTGCTCTTGATCGTAAAGTCCGGCGTCTGCTCCTCATCGGCGTCCTCACCTTTGAGGCGTGCGTTGTTCTGCATAATCTGCTTTTCGGCTGTTTGCAGCCGTGCCGCCGCCAAGGCAAGGGCGTCCCCAATCGCCGTACCGTCCTCGTTTCGCTCCGCCAATTGCGTCTCTTCGAGGAATCCGATCAACACCTCGTGGCCGTGAACCAGCGGACACAGCGTGTCGGCATAACGCGCAAAGACGACCATACCTAACAGGTCGCCCGTGCGGCCCTTCAGATCGTCGCCGTTGCCGCGCACAAACTCAGCCGCCACCTGCTTGACCACGTCCAAACGGCTCTGGTTGCGACCTTGGTAGCTCATCGCCTCACCCATGCTCCCGGAGCGGTCGACGACAATCTCCATCGCCACACCCTCCCGGGAAACGTGGGAAATGCTCGTACCCTTTCGCGGGCGGGCCAGCGCCACGATCAGCAGCAGCAGACAAAGCAGCCGCGCGGCAATCAGCACGCCGCGCAAACGCTGTCGCAACGAAGTACCGCATCCCGCCAGCGTCCCTGCGTGCGAGTAGCGCACACCGGCGGTTCGCCGCTTGAGCCGCTTTAATAGCGGCATCGCCGGCACAAGAACAAGCAGCAACAGCCACCAGGGCGAGTGCAGCATCTGCATTTACTTTCCGCCCTCCAATGCAATGCCTTCGGTGACCTCCACGCGGCACTCATCCGACCGCGTCTTGTCGACAAAGCGTTCCACCATTCGGAGGGCTTCTTCAATCTGCTCGACGCTCGGTTCATATTTGGCAAACTTCACCAGATCACAGTGTTCCAGAAACTGCCGCAGGTCCTCGCGGTGTTCGGCGGCAAGCGTCTCGGCCCGCCCCAGTTCGGCTAAAAATTCCTCCGTAGTCCGCTCCGGCGCCTTTAAGGCAAAACGATACTCGATGTAATGCCGCAGACAGTTGCTCAGCCGTTCGTGAAACTCCTTGATTCGACCGCTTTCGACAAGCTTGTCCTCGGCCAGTTTGCGCAGTATCTCATAGGCAATCTCATGTGCCGCCCGGAAGATACGGGTAATCTGCCGAGATTCCTCGCCGCGCCGACGCCGCCACATCACAATCGCGCCCGCCGCCGCAATCACCGCGCCGCCGCTCGCCCACCACGGCCATCGCGCCGCCGGCAGTTCCACCACGCCCTCGATGTCCTCAATGACGAGTTGAGTGCCCAACTCCTCCAACAGCGAAGTCACTTTGATCTCTATCGGCTCGCTTTCGAGGGCTTCCATCTCCGACCCGCCGGATTGCCTGCCGAACTGAAACTTAAGTTTGCCGATGGCCGCATTGCCCGGTGCAACCGGTTCCAGGCGATACCGACGCGTCCGCACAATGCGATTGGCTTCATCGAGCCGCTCATTGATGCTGCGCTCGTCCCGCACCTGCAGCCCGGTCAATGCCTCCGCGACGTTTGGAAACGTGACCATGTATCCCGGCTCGGCCACCGCCTCGACCTCCATCCGCACGAGATCGGCGATGGCCACTCTGGTCCCGCTCAAGCGCACCGTCACCGAAAGCGGCTCCTCCGTGTAATGCTTCTCAATCGCCCAATCCGGTGCAGGCTCCTTGGCGCCCTCCTGCCTGTCGCACCCAGCGCACAGCAGCAGCACGGCGCCTATTGCGCCGCACACCGCCAACATCTTGTGTCCACTGCGTACGTGCATTATCAGTTCCGTCGATGCCGTCTGTGAAAGAATCGGATTAGATCGTGAATATAAGGTGCATCCGTCCGGACCCGGATACAATCCACGTTGATTGAGCCGAATTGACTCTCCAGCCGGTCCAGGTACTGCGCACTTTGCTCGGCGAACCGCCTGCGAAACGCTGCGCTCGACGTATCCACCACCACCACCTCTCCCGTCTCGGCATCGGTAAACTCGACCAATCCTACGGACGGCAGCGCCGCCTCCGCCGGGTCGCCGACCGCGACCGCGATCACGTCATGCCTGCGATTCACCAACGACAGCGGCCGCAAAAAATCCGTCGCGATGAAATCCGAGACCAGAAACACCGTCGCCTTCTTCCGCGTCACCCGTCCCAAATAGTCCAAGGCCAGCGCGATGTCCGTCTTCTTACGCGGCATCTTGAAATAAAGCAATTCGCGAATCAGCCGCAGCACGTGGCCGCTGCCCTTCTTGGGCGGAATAAACAGCTCGATCTCGTCGGTGAAGATAATCAGCCCCACCTTATCGTTGTTGCGGACCGCCGCAAACGCGAGCACCGCACAGAACTCCGCCGCCAATTCGTTCTTGAACCGCCCCACGGTTCCGAAATCGCCCGACGCGCTCATGTCCACCGCCAGAATCACCGTCATTTCCCGCTCTTCGACAAACCGCTTCACGTACGGCTTGCCCGCCCGCGCCGTCACGTTCCAGTCGATCGTCCGCACGTCGTCGCCGGGCGTGTACTCGCGCACCTCTTCGAACTGCATGCCCCGCCCCTTGAACACGCTCTCGTACTGCCCGGCGAAATCCGCATTCACCATATGCGAGGCATGAATCTGAATCTGCCGTATTTTCTTGATTAACTCAGCATCGATCATTTAAGACTTTCTCTGGTTCTTCTCTGTGAACGGCGGCGAGATTACGGCACTTCGATGTTGTCGAATATCTGCTGAATGATGTCTTCGCTGGTCTTCTCTTCCGCCTCGGCCTCGTAGCTGATGATCACCCGGTGCCGCAGCACGTCCATGCCGATGGTCTTGACGTCCTGCGGGGTCACATACCCTCGCCCCTGAATGAACGCAAGCGCCTTGGCTGCAACCGCAAGGTAAATCGACGCCCGCGGAGAGGCGCCGTAATTGATATAATTGGACAGCTTCAGCCCGCAGGCCTCCGGCTCGCGCGTCGCAAACACAAGACTGACGATGTAATCCTTGATTTTATCGTCGACGTAAATAGCATCCACCACGGACCGCGCCGCTGCGATCTCCTTTGGACTGACAACCGGCGTCACGTCCAGCTTCACGTTCGTACCCGCCATCCGGTCAAGGATGCGCCGCTCCTCGTCTCGGCCCGGATACCCCACCTTGATTTTGAGCATGAATCGGTCGAGCTGCGCCTCCGGCAACGGATACGTCCCCTCCTGTTCGATGGGGTTCTGTGTCGCCAATACCAGAAAAGGCGACGGTATCGGATGGGTCTGGTCGCCGATGGTTACCTGCCGCTCCTGCATCGCCTCCAGCAAGGCGCTCTGCACCTTCGCCGGCGCCCGGTTAATCTCGTCGGCAAGTATGAAATTGGCGAAAATCGGCCCTTTGCGCGTGTAAAACTCGCCGTCCGACTGCCGGTAAATCTGCGTGCCCGTCAAATCGGCAGGCAAAAGGTCCGGCGTGAACTGAATGCGGTTAAAATCGGCCCGGATCGCCTTGGCCAGAACGCTCACAGCCGTGGTTTTGGCCAATCCCGGCACCCCTTCCAGCAAAATATGGCCATTACTCAACAGGGCCACGAGCATCCGCTCGACCATGTACCGCTGCCCCACGATCACCTTGTCGAATTCACTGAGAATGGCTCGGACAAATCCGCTGTGCTCCTCCACCAGCTTGCCAATCTCCCTTACATCGCTGCTCATCTCGTAAAGCCTCCAGATTCCGGTTAAATCATGGTTTTCTTTGGTCCTGGGCCAGATCAATGGCGGACAGAACAGCCAAAGCTGTGGAAAAAAATATACGCGGATTCACGCAAAAAGTTCGATTATGGCCAATTCCGACGAGATTTCAAGCCCCTTATGTGTCCATTCGCACCTGTTCGCCACTTTCCATAGACCGGGAATCGCTTTTTAGCCCGGAGTATGTTAAACTTGCAGCATTCTGTTATCTGAGGAGAATATTATGAAACGAGTTTTAGCAATTTCGCTAATTGCAGTCATCGCGGCCAATCTTGTTGCGGCACAGGAAGGTAAGTCGCTGCCCAAAATGCCCATCCCTGAGCAATATGAACACAGCATCCGCCACCGCTGGCTCAATAAACCCATCCTCGAATGCAGAATGCTGGACGACATGGAAGACCCCGCCACCTGGCAGCACCGCGGCTTCGGCAAAATGACCTTTGTCGACACACCCGTCGTCGAAGGCAAAAAATCCCTCAAACTGACCTCGCCCACAAAAGGCGACAAGCTCGGCGGCAATGACGCCCGCCCCTGGGGCGCCGCCACCGCCATCCGCACCGTTGCGGGCGAGGACTGGACGGACTGGAATCGCCTGTCCTTCCGCGTCTATCCGGATCTGCCCGGCTTTAAGGTCGTATCCCTCAACCTCACCTTCCACAACGGCGGCGCCGAAAAAGTCCCAGGCCCTTACGGTCGAAACGGCCTCAATTTTGTCATCCTCGAAAATCAACAATGGAACCACATCGTCTGGGAGATCGCCCACCTGGGCCGCGACAAAGTCACCGGTGTTGAGTTCTCCTACAGGCTTCAGGGAAATGAACCCGGCGCTGCCGAAACAGTGACATTTTACATCGACCAGCTCGAACTGCAGAAGGTCGCGCCCGATCACTACGAAGGCTGGAATGTCGCGCCAGGGCAAATCGCATATTGCCACTCCGGTTATCCGCCCGCATCAGCCAAAATCGCACTGGCAAGCGATCTGACGGCAGGCGAATTCTCGCTGGTAGACGCAAAGAGCGGATGCGAGACCTTTCGCGGCAAAGTCGTCGCCAGGACAACCCCCCTTGGCCGCTTTCAGATCATGGACTTCACCACGTTCGACCTCCCCGGTGAATACATCCTCCGCGCAGGCGACCGCAGCACCAGACCCTTCGCCATCAGCAATGACGCATGGCGCGACAGCATCGTCAAAACCATAAACCACTTCTATTGCCAGCGCTGCGGGCAGGCCATCGAGGGCATTCACGACGTATGCCACAAGGACTGGATGTGCGCGCACGGCGACCGAAATATCCACATCAACGGCGGCTGGCATGATGCCGGCGACCTCTCGCAAGGCCTGGTCAACACCTCCGAAGGCGTCTACGCCATGCTGGCCCTCGCCGACGCACTCCAAACCCGCGACCCCCTTGTATCCAAGCGTCTCATCGAAGAATCGCAATGGGGTCTCGACTGGGTCCTCAAGACCCGGTTCGGGGATGGATTCCGCTGCAACTGGGCAACGATGGATTTCTGGACAGACGGCATACCCGGCACGGTAGATGACGTCACCGCCAGAGCCGGCAATTCACCCTTTGAAAACTTCATGGCCGCCTCCGCCGAGGCGCTTGCCGCCCGAATGCTGCGCGATATCGACAGGGAAAAAGCAGAGGCCTCCCTCGCTGCGGCAAGAGAAGACTGGCAATTCGCCATGAACGCCGGCCGCAGAGACCGCCTCGACACGGTCGCCGCGGCGCTCAATGCCTCGCTGGACCTGTACGATACGCTGGTCGCGACCGGCGACGCAACGGCCGCCCAGCGATACAAGGAAGCGGCCATCGAAATGGCTCGAAGCGTCGTGGACTGCCAGCAACAAGCCGAGACCGACATGCCGTTCAAAGGCTTTTTTTACACTGCCCCAGACAAGCGGCAGATCCTCCACTATTCCCATCGCGGCCACGAGCAGGCCCCCATAACCGGACTCATCCGCCTGTGCCGTCAATTCGACAGCCACGCCGACTTTCCCAAATGGCACGCCGCAATTGCGTTATACGCGGAGTATTACAAGGCTGTCTGCGAATACACCCAGCCCTGGGCGATGCTCCCGGCGGGCATCTACGACCTCCAGGAAGCCCGCGACGACACCACCCGCACCCAGATCAAAAACGGCACACGCCTCACCGACCGCTACTATCTCCGCCGCTTCCCCACCTGGCGTGATTTCCGAGGCAACTGCGGCACCGTTCTCTCGCAGACCAAGGGCCTTGCTGCCGCCGCGCGATACCTGAACGACCCAGAACTGCTGCAACTCTGCCAGTTACAAATACAGTGGGTCCTGGGCTTTAATCCCTTCTGCCAGAGTCTCATGTACGGCGAAGGGTACGACTTCGCCCCGCAGTATACCGCCATGAGCGGCGACCTCGTCGGCGGCCTGCCCGTCGGCGTCCAGACCCACTTCGACCGCGACGAGCCCTACTGGCCCACCGAAAACTGCTACAATTGGAAGGAAATCTGGGTGCACCCCTCAAGCCGCTGGCTCTGGATAATGTCCGACCTCTACGCCGGCCAGTGACGTGGCTTGAATGGATGACCGCCTACGGTTAAGACGGAGAATAGAAATCTTTGTCGACACACCTCCACGTGCGGCGATCACTCTTGACAGCCTTGCAAGAGCCAGTTTTCGGCAAATACCCGAAGATCGAGCATGTCAATCCTGTAATCGGAAGGAATGCTGATATCGCAAGCAGGATTCCATTGGGTGTCCGACGGCCTTGTCGACCAGGCCGACCCGAGAACAGCCCAGTCTTCGAAATCCACTTTGTAATCTAAATTGAAGTCGGCAATGTTTTTCTTCAACGTAACGACGGCCAGCGCCCAAGGGCCGTTCAACCCCGTGGCGAGGTCCTCGACAGTGCCGCTGCCGTCCGTATTCCCCCGATGAACGGTGCTGGTTATCGTATCGGTCCAGTATATCTTGCCCTCAGTGGGCTCCAGGAGCAGGCCGTGAGGCCTATCCAGGCCGTCCGTCCGCTCGAAGAGGTCCTCGATTCCGCCCGTGCCGTCGAGATTGGCGCGCTGAATCTTTGATGCCTGGCGATCACCCCAGTATATCTTGCCCGCAGGCAAGTCCAGTACAATGTCGCGCACCTGGCCCAGGCCGGTAATGAAAACCTCCACGCCGGTTCCATCGAGATTGGCCCGATGAATGACTGAATTATCAACGTCAGTCCAGTAGACCCTGCCGTTGGTCGAATCAAGCTCTATGTAATAAGGCAGTGCTACACCGGTGACAACGTCTTCAATGGGCCCTGTTCCATCCATGTTGGCACGTCTGATTCTGTCTGCGCCGGTCTCCGAAAAGTATATCTTGCCGGCCTCGGTGTCGATTGCAATGTCGGCGGGGGCTGATAATCCCGTCACAATCTGGACATCGTCGGAGCCGTCAAGGTCTGACTGATGAATCGCGCCGGTAGCGGTGTCGGCCCAGTACATCTTCCTGGCGACTGTATCGATCGCGAATCCTCGCGGATTGACCAGACCGTCCGACGAAGTGAGTATGTCTTCGACACACCCCGCATCGAGATTCAGCCGCTGAATCTTGGCCGTGTCCTTGTCGGTCCAGTACAGCATCCTGCCGAAACGGTCGCAGGGCTTGCCGCTTACGGCGTAACCCGGAGAAGCCCCGTCGGGATTCCCGTTGGCGGACAGATAGGCGCCGTTTTCGCCGGCGGCGCTGAGACCCAGATACCTTCCGTCGGTCGCCCAGGCGTGTGAGACACCGACTCTGCTGCTCGGATACGTCGCTGAGGTGACGAGTACGTTGTACGCATCGTACAGGAAGACTCCATCGGAACCGCCAAGACCCGAGAAACCGCCGCCGAAACGACCGGGGTCATAGACGCCCATCTCCGCACTGAGACCCCAATCATCCTTCCATGGGTCGCCGCCTGCGGCGACGGCGTCTCTAATAATGATGGACTGCCCGCCGCCAATGGTGATGTCCCCGAATACATTGCGCCCGGGCCGTTGGTGGTCGTCATCCCACGAATAGCCCATCAGGTGAATCGGCGAAGGGCCGGTATTGGTCAATTCCCACCAGTCACAGTCCGTCGGCCAGTTGTGAGCACTTTGGCTCATGATCTCGGTGATCACCAGTTCTGCATTCACTTTTGCGGCATGGCAAAGACCTGCAACAATCACCAGAATGCCCACCCGATCCTTCGTACTCAATTTTCCAGTCTCCTTTGCGACTATTTCAGGTCGCCTCCAACCGCTTAGTGAAATGCCGTCTGCTGTGCTGTCGCCGCATGAGCAAGTTCCAAAACGATTGAGTCACTGCAGAGGTTTATATTGAACGGCATTCATTAGAATCTGCGCGTAGTTTCGGTTCGCGAAATCCGCCGCCTTGTGCCCGGCCTGGAAATAAAACAGCCATCCTTTGCCCGCCGGCTTGTACCACCCGCCGCGGTCCTGCATGAACACCTCGCCCGTCGCCGGATCGACACAATGGAACCCCAGCAGCACGGTCTTGGCACGCCCGTCGGTGAAGTGCTGATTGAGAAAGACCTCCGTGTCTTCAAGAACAATGGCAGGCACTTTTTGAGCGGCACTCGGCGCATCCGACGGGGTGTACTCAATCGTCTGCGGCCATTGGACCCGATGAGAAGTGATGTAATGGTCCGGCTGCAAGTTGACGATCGTATGCGTGGTGTTGCCGATCACCCTCCACGGCGAGGTGGGATGATTGCGGGGATTCAGCCAAATGCCCGCCATCTTCAGCCACTCCGGATTGTTCACCCGCGCCGAAGCTATCCCATGGTGCAGCACGATGAGTCGCCCGCCCCCAAGGGCGTAATCGATCAGAACCCGCTCTGTCCGCGGCTTCATCGCCCCGTGGATATACATGAACACCGCGCGGTACATCCCCAGGTCCTCCGCCACGGCATCCTGCTCGACATACTGCATTCCGAAGCCCCCCTCCATCCGCAGGAAATCCGCCAGTGTATCCATCGGCGGCCGTTCGTCGGCAACGATCAGAATTTGCCCGGCCTCTTTTCCACCCGCGGCATTCAGCGAACCCGCCCCCAGGGCCGTCAGCACAACCGCCGCGACCACAAAGAAAACCCATGTGTGCTTCATCCTATGCCTCCAAAACCCTGCCCCGCTGTAAAACGCAGTTTCGTCTCGCTTATGGTGCGCTGCGAGTCTCACGCCGTCGCCAGTTCTTTCAAGTCTCTGCCCTCCTGCCGCCGATTTTTTTCGCGGAATTGCCGAGGCGTCATTCCCACGGTCTCTTTAAACGTCCGTGTGAAATAGCTCTGGTTGTTATAACCCACCTCAAAGCTTATCTTTGAGCAGCTTTTCTCCGTCGTCAGCAGCAGTCGGCGCGCGTGCCCAATCCTGACGTGCGTCAGGTAATCGATAACTGTAATACCCATTTGCTCCTTGAAAAGGTGCGCCAGCCGCGACACACTCAGGTATGCCGCCCTGGCTATCCTGGTAAGCGTCAGCGGCTCCGCGTAATGCATCTCGATAAAATCGATCGCCGGCCTGATCTGGGTAACCTTGGCTGCGTCCTGTGACATGTACACGCTTTCGATAAAATCATTCACCGCACGGCCGATCCAGACGCAGAGGTCCTCCTGACGATCAATACCCAGCACCCGGTTGATGGACTCGACGTTCTTCTCCAACACCAAACGAAGATCTACCCCCCCTTCCACCGCGGCCCGGCTCAAGAGGCTCAGCAGCTCCACCAGCCGCGCCTTCAGGACATGAATATCCCCCGGGTTCTGCACCATGATTGCACCCACGAGTGCGCTAAGGATTTTCGCAGCCCCGATCCCATCGCCAATCCTCACCTTGCTGACCAGTTCGCATTCGGTCTCGTAAGGATAGTGCCCCGGCATGGCGGGATTGTATTTGTTGAGCTGGATACACTCACTGATTGCCGCCTGCTGCTGGCTGCGCGCACGCCGCCGCGTAATGGCGTCAGGCTCCAGTTCTGTCACCTCGTACAGCAGATTGAACAGAAACTCGGCCGCTCGGTGAATCGTCCGCCCTGAAATAACGGTGAGTGCCTGCGCCGCCTCGATAATCGCCTGTCGGCCGATCCCCAGATTCTCCAGCCGTGTGCAGATATCCTCGCCGAGCTCCTCGGCGGGTTCCTGCCAAAGACACTTGCCGAAAAAAACACCTCCCAAAGGCACGTCGCCGTCCATTACGGGCACGCAGCAGTAGACAATTCCGGCATGGCACAACGTGATATGCGGCTGACCCGTCTGTATGCTGATACCCAGGGCCGCAATGCGATCCTGCCGACACCGCTCGCCGCCGTCGGCCGTACGCCGGATCAGTTTGCAGAACCGCGGGTTGCAGTCGGCCGAACACATGCGCTGCACGTCGCCGCCGTCCAGATGCATCATCTCCAGGCCGAGGCCGAAATGCCGTCGAAAACTCCGCTCGACTCGCCCGAAGTGTTCGCTCGTGACGATATCCGTCAGTTCAGGAGTCGGTGCCATTTTCACGCCCAATTACACTTAAGCCGGCCCCGTGCTCGCCAGGGCCATTCGTCAGCGTACGGACCCATTATATCGCCGGCGCCCGCCCTGTGCAAGTGCCGTATCCTGCTGGAAGCCGAGCATTCGCGCGACAATACAAACATGAAAAAACCCGGGTTCGACAGCCGCTAAGGCACAAGAGGGAAATGGTCGTCTATGGGCTGTTGTGCCAACTCAACCAGAAACCCGCTGATCCGCTCAATGACAAGTTCCAGATATTTTCGCCCTCTTTCCGGCGTCGATTCCGCCGGGTCCCCGCACGCAGCATGATCGTTCAATTTCGCAAAGTCCCGACTCGTGGACACGTACCCCTTCCGCAGCGCTTCGAACCGGTACGCACGCGCCGCCCCATCGCCCGCCACCCCCGGCTCGATCAGATCCGGATACAGCGCCATCGCCACCGACGTTTCGAACTGCCCCGCATGGTCGTCCGGCTTCGTGAAAATTTCAGCATATTTGTCCCGCCCCGCCAGCCACCAGTTGCACAGGAAAACGTGCACGTCCATATCGCACTGGATTTGCCGGATCAACGGCTTGAATTCGTTGCCGCCGTGGCCGTTGAGTATAAGTATTTTCCTAATCCCGTGATGCCGCAGCGACACGATGATCTCGCGCACCATCGCATCTAACGTCGCCTGTGAAACGTGAATTGCCAAAGGAAAGCTCATCTGATTGCAATCCACCCCGTAGGGCAGGATCGGCAGACAAATCACCGATTCGCACGCCCCCCACGCCCGCTCGCAGCACGATCGCGCCACATACGTCGTATGCAGGTAGTCCTGCCCCTCCGGCAAATGCCGGTTGTGCGCCTCCACCGCCCCGACAGGCAGCACGGCCACCTCATACCGCCGCTTGCCGATCCGATGCAGATTCGTCGTCGCCAGTTCCCACTCGTTAATACGGTACGCGTCCTCGGCCATAGCCTTTCCTCTCGCCAAATGCTTTAGTAAGTCTTCCATCGCCTTATACCCGAATAAGGAGACATTGGCAAGCAGTTAACGCCGCGTAAAGACAGGGACCGCCCAATCGGACGACCCCTGCATCTGTCCCGTGTACCGTCGCGGCCTGCAACCGCGGTCAATATCTCCAGAAGTAATGCCACGTGAATTCCAGATCAACCGCCATATTCGGCTGCAGCGTCTGCCGCCACTCCACGCAGCATGTGTAAGTTGTACGGAACAGCAAGGCCGGACCGAAGTAAAATAGATGTAAAATGCTGGCGAGCCTTCTTACATGGTGGCGCCTTGACTAATCGACACTTGCATATGCGAGACGGAAGTGATACAATCACGGTATGAGCCCTACGGTTTTCCGTTACAACCAGTATCGGTTTCTTTTCTTCTCGCGGGAGGAGCCGCGGGTTCATATACACGTAACGTGTCCGGATGGCGAAGCGAAGTTTTGGGTTGACCCCGAAGTCGCACTCGCCGCCAACTGGGGACTATCCCAAAGTCAAATTAACGATTTACAGCAGGTCATAGAGGAACGCAAAGATGAAATCGAAAACGCATGGGCCCGACACTTCCGCAGTTGAAGTCACGCACATCAACGCCCACGGCTTGTGGCTGTGCGTCGCCGACACAGAATACTTCCTGCCATACGAAAGTTATCCGTGGTTTAAGGATGCCCGCATCAGAGATGTTTTAGACGTTCGCCTGCTTCACGATCGCCATCTTCACTGGCCCGCACTCGATGTTGACCTCGAGATCAATTCGCTTAAGGACCCGCAAAAGTATCCTCTTGTTTACAATCCCCGCTGATTATCAGACCCTGGCCTTCTTTGACTTGCGGCGGCATCGCTGATCGCATTTTACGCCGAATTTACAATTGTTCATGCCCACGATAGACTATAATTCTAATGATAAAGTAAGTGTTTCGATAAGGGTTTATGCTTGGATGATGTAAAATCGATCTTGATAGTTGAAGACGAGCCAAGGATCCGTAGCGGCCTCGTGGACTTCCTGGAGTTTCACCACTTCCGGCCCACCGCGGCCGAAGACGGCCTCCAGGCCGAGCAGATCGTCTCGAAGCACCGTTTCGACCTGATCCTGCTCGATCTCATGCTGCCGAAGATCAGCGGCGAAGAACTCTGCCGCAAGTGGCGTCAGGAAGGCCTGACCACCCCCATTATCATGCTCACCGCCAAAGGGCAGGAAAAGGAAAAAGTCACCGGCCTCGATCTCGGCGCCGACGACTACATCACCAAACCGTTTTCGCTGGAGGAGCTGCTGGCCCGGATACACGCCGTGATGCGGCGAACCGATCCAGCCAAGTCGGTCGGCCGCCGGTTCCACCTTGGGCCGCTCGCCGTCGATCTGTCCGCGCTCAAGATCGCCGCCGCCGGCCGCCAAAAAACCATCAGCCCGCGGCAGGGCAAAATCCTCCAGTTATTCGCGGCCAATCCCGGCCGCATCATCAGCCGCGAAGAACTCTACCGGAATGCCTGGGGCGAGTCTATGGAGGAGATCGAAACCCGCACCGTCGACATGCACATCGCTAAACTCCGCGGCCTTATCGAAGTCGACCCCGCCGAACCCGCCCTCATCAAGACCGTGCGAGGCGCCGGCTACGTTTACGAGGCGGATCATGAACTCGCGGGCCCGGAGTAGCTTCGCAAGGAAAACATGCCGTGTATAAGCGTCTGATCATCGTCTCGATCATCATCTTCACAAGCCTCTGCGGGTTGTGTGCGTTAGGCTATTATGCTCTCGGCCTGCACGCTGAGGGCCTTGCCGCACGCCGCGCAAGCGAATTTATCGCCGTCGCCGAACAAATCCGCCTCGACATCAAACGCAAACTTGACCAATTCATCGCCGCCGAGCAGAACCGGCCCTACACCGATTACCAGTACTTTTATGTGCCATTCGCCGCCAATGACGCCTCCGCATTAGTGCGCTCGCCGCTGGCCGAGACCTTCGCAAACGGCCTCGCCTACGGCTACTTCCAGATCGACGCCGACGGCACCATCCTGTCCCCCTATAACCGGGCCCACGAGATGCCTCAAAGCCCTGAAATGGTCGGCTATTTGACGAACCTCAATGAGAACGTACTCACCGCCTTATCCGGCAGCGGCTCTGCGATTCGGCCGGAGAACGTCGAAGAAATCGCGTTTAACCAGCAGACCTCGCGGGCCCGGAACACGTACGAATACCGCGAATCGGCTGCGCTTCACAGCATCGCAAAAAACAACACGGCCGCCGAAGACGAATCGCTCGCGAAGGCCTCCGCCGCTCAGACCAAGGCCTCCTCTGCCGGGTTGCGGCGCGGCGAATACCGTATCCCCAGCCTGGAAGACCAGCAGCAGGCGCCCCAGATTATTACCCAGAGTCGCGCCAACGTGTTCCAGAATATCGAGGAGAGCGCGCAGCAAAGTCGCCTGTCATATGATTCATCTGCCGAGCAAACAACTCGGTCCGCAACACGTTACCCCCCACGTTCCGCAGAGTCGGCGGCGTCGCGCGTGCCTCAGGTACAGTCATCGCCGCAGCAGGCAGCGCCGAGCACGCGCGATGACCAAAATGCCGGCGGCGACAGCGCTGGCGCTGTCCAGCGTCACAAGCAGGCCGAGGCCCGCGCCGACCTGCCCCCTGCCGGCAAAGCGCAGTCTCAGCCGACGATCCAAATTCGAATCGAACCGTTCCGGCCGATCATGGTCGCGGGCGGCAATCCAGACGGCATCCTCGGCGGTCAGGTTTTCCTACTCCGTCACGTGCAAATCGAACAGAGCCACTTCATTCAGGGCTTCAGGCTCAATGAGGACGAACTCGTGCGTCAGGTCGCTGAATCCGCCGGCCGTCACGTCGTCCGGCGCGACATGCATTTTGACATCGGCCGCACCGAATCATCAAGTGCGGTCCACACCGCAATCCTCGACTTCGGCTTCGGTGACCTCGTGCTGAATCTCTTCGACCTGAATACCCAGCTCGTCGGAAATCAGATCGGTAATCTGCAAAGGGGTTTCTTTGCGGTTGTCGGCGTCGTCTTCGTCGCCGTTACGCTTGCCCAGGTGAGCCTCTGGCGGACCGCGAGCAGTCAGATTCGCCTGGCCAAAAAGAAGGACGATTTTATCTCCGCCGTCAGCCACGAACTCCGCACGCCGCTGACCACGCTGCGGATGCATACCGAAATGCTCGAAAAAGGCTGGATTAAGAACGAAGCCAAACGCGGCGAATACTATACCGCCATGCGCCAGGAAACCGAACGCCTGACCCGGCTCATCGAAAACGTTTTAGACTTCTCCCGCATCCAGCGCGGTCGCAAGAAATACCACTTCACACTCGGCGACGTCAACGCCTGCATCGGCGAAGTTGTCGAAATGATGACCCCCTGCGGCGTCCAGGCGGGCTTCACCCTCGAACGCGACTTCGGTGATATGCCCCCCCTCGCCTTCGACGCCGACGCCGTCATGCAGATCGTCATCAACCTGCTCGATAACGCCATTAAGTACGCCCGCCAGGCCGATGAAAAAATCATCCGCATCAGAACCCGCTGCGAAAACGGCTACGCCATCATCGAAGTCGAAGACCACGGGCCGGGCATTCCACGCCTCCAGCGCAAGAAAATCTTTGACGAATTTTACCGCTGCGGGGACGAATCAAAACGTGAGACTACGGGAACCGGACTCGGCCTGGCGCTGGTAAAACGGTTCGCCCAGGCCCACGACGGCTTTGTCGAAGTCCTCACCGCCCGCCCCACGGGCGCCATTTTCCGCGTCGCCCTCATTGCACATACGTCGCCTGATTGACGCCCTGCCGGTATAAGCAAGTGCAATAGCAAAACCTGGTCAGATGCCCGGCAGCAACGCCGGCGTCCCCCTTATTTCATCCGGCCGCGAACGGGATGTTGCCTGGCGGTAAACCCCTGCCGCGGAGAGTACACCACTTTCGTCAGACCGCCTCTTTTCTTTCCTCCGACGGCCCCGATTCGGAATTCAGTTTTTTTTTACATGCCTCGGCCTGCGCCCCGTTGGCCAGGGTTGCTTCAGCGTCGTTGGCGGGTAATTCGCAAATCGGGAACTTCAGTGAAGGCGCTGCCTCGCTATCGTCCTCGTCCAGCAAGCGAATCTCGTCCATGTCTTCCGCAAGTTCCTCCGGCAATCGCTCATCCGTCGCGGCGGCGGCACGCTCCTCTTCATCAATGTCCAGTTTCAGGTCGTCATCATCTGGGGAGTCCTCGAACTCCAGGGCTAATTCTTCGTCCAGTTCCCGCTCCAAATCAGCTACCGCATCCGCCGTCTGGTCGTTTATTGCTGCATCCATGTTTTCTTCATCATCTTCTTCTTTCTTGTCCGTTTCATCCACCGACACCACTGCCGTATCCTCATCTCCTGCCGGCCCCCGAACGTCTTCATCCTCCGAATCCAGCAACACCCGCAACTCTTCTACGACCGCGCAATCGTCCGCCCCGCCGGCCGCCGACCCCGCATCGGCAGTCGCCTCTTGTGTCAGGTCTGCCGCCTCAGCAGACAACATGACCTCACCAGCAACATGCGTGATCCCTTCATCTGTGATGATATCTTCCGGCTCCTTACCCGTTTGCCCGTCCAAGGCAACCAGCCCCTCAATCGTCAGATCCTGTGCAAAAAGCGGTTCGACCTGTTCGCTGTCAGCCACATCGCAGACTTCCTCCGCAGCCGCCTGATCGCGCGCCTGCCAGGTCTCGATATCACGAAGAAGCGTCTCCTCGAAGGCCGTTACGTTCATCTCCATCACGCGGACGAACTCCTCATTGTCGCAGTTCAGCGCCGTCTCCGACAAGGTCGCCAGCGCCTGGCAGAAACGCCCCTGCACATCGTTCAGCATCGACAGCTTGCTTCGGGCCGCCTTCGCCTGCTCGACTAATTGCACGTTCAACTGCGCGATCGTGTCCGTCTTGCGCACAATATCGTCCTTCAACTCCGCCGTTCGCTCCTGAAGTTCGGAAATGTGCGCCCTGCTTTCGGCCAGTTGCTGCTCCAGCGGCCCTATTCGCAGGTTTTCCGCCTCTGCAATGCCGAGACGTTTCTGCAGATCGTCAATGATCTTCTTTGCCTTGACGTCATAAATCAGCCAAACGCATCCGCCCCCAACAACCGCCCCGATCAGTACGTACAGTACATAACCCATCGTCTTACCTCCTGACCATTCCATGTGTGAAAAGAACGTAGTGAATTATAACACACAAGGCGACGGAAGCAAACCTTTTGCCGCAATAAAATTCTGGAATCAGCAGCCCGCCACTCCAGCCGCGGCACACAATAAGACCTTCTAAGTCCACACCTTGATTCACCAAGGATGTGTCGGTTCTTTATTCACAATTCACATACTCGCATCGCACAGCGGCACCGGTCCCGCAGGCGACCGTTTGGCGCTTCGCCGGGCTGTATACAAAAGAGTGTGCTCGCACGAAAGCCCCTCCAGTTCCTGGCGCCGGCCCACGAGTCGCTGTCGCCGCTGCCATCGCGCGATTTCCAAGGGTCCCGACGGCAGCCGCAACGTCCCGTCGCCCACTGTTTCGCGGTAGAACAGCCGAAGCGAATGCACGGGACCGGATGGCGAGTCGAAAAAATGTTCTCTGCCGGTGATCTTGAGACCAAATGCGGCGGGATTGGCGGCAAAGGCTGTTTTTCCCCAAAGTTGAAAGCTGCTGGAGGTGATATCATCGGTGACATCGGCAAGGGCGTCGAGCAGATCGAATGTGGCGTCAAGATCGCTGTCGCACGAGGTGGGCAATCCAAAAATCATCATCACCAGATTGGCTATGCCGGCCTCATGGGCATTGCGAACAACGCGTTCAATCGTCTCAACGCGCGTTCCTTTGGAGCAGACGTCGAGCAGCCGCTGTGAGCCGCTCTCAACGCCCCAACTGATCCATCGACACCCCGCCTCGTACAGGCGCCGACACACTTCCGCCGTGTAGGACGCTGTCGGCCTGCCCATGAGATGAAAGGCAATATCAAGCCCCTTCCGGATGATCTCGTCGGCAAGGCATTTCATGTCGTCTGCATCCACATACTGATCCGCAAAATAGAAGTGCCGAACGCCCTTAGAGGCGTTAACCTTCGCCAGATGATCCACAAATGGCACTATTGCTCTTCTGCGGTAACCACTATATGAAAAGTTGTGTGCACAGAAGCGACATTGCCGCCACATGCACCCACGAGAAAAAATCACCGACGCCACGGGTTCCGGATTCAAATAGGCCGCCAGGTCGACACCGTCGAATGAGGGCAACGGTATATCCATAAGACTTAACGTCTCTTGTTTGCGATTGGTCACAATGCGTCCCGGGCGGCGAAATGAAAGACCTCCAATCTTCTCGAAGGCCTCACCGCGGCAAAGCATCTGCAGCGCACGTTCTCCCTCGCCGCCGACGACCGCATCAACGAACGAGCAGGCTTGCAGAATTTCCTGTGGGTTCAGGGCCGAGATCGTGGCCCCGCCAAGCACAATCCGCCGCTCTGCCCTGCCGGACTCGTGAAGAATACTTTTAAGGTATTTGGCCAGCGCCAGGGAGGTAAGCACCTGCCGCGGATACATAATCGACAAGCCGATCAGTTCCGGATCCTGTTGCAGGACCAGGGTTGCCCAGTAATCGAGCATCTCCTTCAGGTCCCCGGTCAAGTCACCTCCCTCCAGGTACTGCCGGGTTGAAGAAAGGCATTTTTCCAAACCGTGGCCGATCTCCATCACCGCCTGCTGATGTGCCGCATACTGCGGCCGGTCAAAGAAATCACCCGTCTTGCCCTGCATGAAATGCCGGCAGGCCCGTCCCCACTCCGAGCGATCGGCAAGCAGGTGCCAAGTCGAAATGTTGAGATCAAGTGTCTCGATTTGCACTTGAGGTTCCTTGTGCCGGATATACTCGGCCAGAGTGGCGATTCCGAGAGGCGTATACGTGGGATTTGCCGGGGGGGCAAAAACAAGCGATGCTTTCATAGAAGTCTCATGCACACACTATACTAAGCGATGCGGATCCGACGATGGATGCCCAGACGACTATTATACAAGCGGCCGCAGGGATTGTGCAAGGGGTCTGCTGTGCTGAAACGAATGACAGCCCGACATGCGTCAGATTTCGCAAACCTGTGCATTTCGGACCTCCCCCCCCTCGACCTCAATTACGCCGTAATGGCCGTAGCGAAAAGGCCCCGGATTAATCAGGACAGTGTTGGCGAGTTTGTCCGTGCCCACGGCCTCATGAATGTGCCCGCTGACGGCGAGGATCGGCTGCGTCTCAAGGATGAACTGGCGAATCGCCCTGCTGCCCGTATGCCTGGCTGCGGCGGCATCGACGGTCGTACCCCACGCTGGCTGATGACTGACGAATACAAAGGCCGCACCAATCATCTCCTTGAGCCGGGCGAGCCTTTCCGCGAGAATCTCTTCGCCCGATTCGTTGGGTGTGTGTCCGGGACACGGCAAAGACCCTCCGATACCCGCAAAGGCCAGTCCGTTAAGGGTCACACAACGACGGTCCAGAGCGATTTCGCACGTGCAAAGGTACTCCTCGACCGTCGGCAGGTCACAATTGCCATGAACGGCCAAGATGTTCGGATTGTGTTCTTCCAGCGCGCCGATCACCTGACGGGCCTGAGTTTCGCCGCCAAAATTGGTGATATCGCCGGCAACAAGCACGATATCCGCTTCAGATAGTCGCCTGGCGATCGCGCCAATATAGTCCAGGCAGCCGTGAATGTCGGCCAGTGCAATTATATTCATTCGTTCTCCGTTTTACTCAGCAGGGCCGTGCCCCCGCCGCGCCAAGATACTGGTCACTTAAACGGGGCATTATAAAAGGACTCCGTCGAATGGTCAAACCGGATTTGCTTGAACCGCTCGGTGTTTTCTGGTATATAATGCGAGTGCGTATTACCATATTTTTGGTCTTTTGAGTAGGACAGCTAAAATGATCGTAGTAATGAAGGCCGGCGCCACGAAGGAACAGGTCCAGCATGTCGTGGAACTGGTGCGGGAATATGGGCTTAAGGAGCACCTCATACATGGCACCGACCGCACGGTAGTCGCCTGCATCGGCGACAAACGCGGCGTCGACAAGGGCGCGATTGAGAACGCTCCCATGGTGGAAAAGGTGGTGCCGATCCTTGCCCCTTACAAAATGGCCTCGTTGGAGGTTAAGAAGGACAAGACAGAGATTGCCATCGGTCCCGATGGTTTTTGCATTGGAGGCAAAAAGATAGGCGTGATCGCTGGTCCATGTTCAGTAGAAAACCGCGACAGCCTGCTGAAAACCGCCGAAGCGGTTAAGAAAGCCGGTTGTGTTGGTATTCGCGGCGGCGCATACAAGCCTAGAACCAGCCCGTACAGTTTTCAGGGTATGGGTGAAGAAGGTCTTAAGATCCTTGCAGAGGCCCGGGACGCCACCGGCCTGGCGGTGGTCACCGAGGTGATCGGCGTCGAGCAGATTGACGCCGTTGAGGAGTATGCGGACGTCCTGCAGATCGGCGCCCGCAATATGCAGCATTATCCGCTGCTGGAAGCCCTCGGAAGAACCCGCAAGCCTGTGATGCTGAAACGCGGCCTCAGCGCCCGCCTGGATGAGTTTTTGTTAGCCGCCGAATACATCATCAACGGCGGCAACAGCCAGGTCATCCTATGCGAACGCGGCATAAGGACGTTTGAGGAATACGTACGGAATACTTTGTGCTTGAGTGCTGTCGCGGAATTGAACGACAAGACGCACCTGCCTGTGGTCATCGATCCGTCGCACGGCACGGGCCACGCCCACTTGGTGCCCGCCATGAGCCAGGCCGCTGTCGCCGCAGGCGCCGACGCACTGCTGATCGAATGTCACCTCGACCCGGAGCACGCTGCGTCCGACGGGGCGCAATCCATCACGCCGGACGTCCTGGCTGCGCTGGTGAAGAGATTGCAGCGCATCGCCCAGGCGATCGACCGAGACCTCTGAGATGCAGAGGTTTCCGGCAGGTGAACCCATGCCGCTTTGCATGTCGTGACGCGAAGTGCCGATTGCTGCGGCACTTCTCACCGGCAAGTGCGGCCCAAATTAGTTATGAGATCTGACTTTGACGTCGAGGTATCGCACGCCCCATTCCAAAGCTTCTTGATGTGTGTTGAAGAAGACGTCGAGCTTGTCGCCTTTGATCGCCCCGCCGCGGTCAAGCACCTTAACGGGACGGTCGTTATCGTATCCGGGGATGATCAGTTCTGTGCCGAAAACATACCGCCGGTCGGCTGCAACGAATCGATCTCCATTCACGATCCGATGGCCGTTGGCGGTGATGCCGTCCGCCCATTGCCCGCAGCATTTGGCACAGGGGCAATACGCAGTGACCCGCATACGCACCGTCCGCCATTCGCCAACCTCCGCCAACTCGTCGCGTGCGGCCGCTCCGCCGGTTTCGGCAAAGAGCGACACGCCGGCGAGCCAGACCAGAACACCCAGTGAAAGAAAGGTAACCCGGCGAATACCCGGAAAATCAAGCCTTCTGCGTAAAGCCCCTATGCTATGGTCTGCGTAACCCAAATCACTCATTGATCCCCCCGGAAACGGCTGTTAACTTTTGCATGTTGCCTGTGTCAGCCAAACCACAACCGACACACCCATCGTCCACAGTACAACGTAAGTCAATCAGGCGTCCGTGCAAAAACCATAAAGCCCTCCCAGGCCCTCTCCTCAAGTATCTTATGGTAGGAAGTATGGGCAGGCGTGTCAAGGAAATACGGCCCGATCCGGCTCCCACGCGCCCCATATAATATAATGTCAGAGGAGTCAAACGCCGTTTTTTCATATTTTTTGACACGACGGCTGCTGCGTCTGATTCGTGGAGGTCCGTTTTTCATTCGCGCTGCTATTTCCAATGCGTCCCAACGCCCATTCCGTTTTCGCGAGCTTTTGCGGCGCCCTGACGTCCAATAAAGTGCCCCCAAGGCAGCGCTCCCGCGGGTTTGACAAATTTGCGGTTCGGCGATATGATCACCCGTGTTATAGAAAACATTGAGCGTTTTTTGGAGGTTCGGGTCATGGCGCGGATTATTTGGGTTCTGCTGGTCGTCTGTATCTGGGTTCAGGCGAGTGTCGCGGTCACGCTCTATGTCGCCCCGGACGGCAATGATCACTGGTCGGGGCAGATCGCCCGGCCCAATCCCGGCAAAACGGACGGGCCCCTCGCATCACTTGCCGGCGCCCGCGATGCGGTTCGAAAGCTGAAGGGGCAGGCTGTAATTGGCGAGCCTGTGCGAGTGAGGATTGCCGACGGCAAGTACGCATTGACAGAACCGCTCGTTTTCAGGCCGGAAGACGGCGGAACGGACCAGCACCCGATCATCTACGAGGCCGAACGGGGCGCAAATCCTGTATTCAGCGGCGGCCGCCGCATCGGCGGCTTTCGCCAGGGACCGGACGGCGTCTGGCAGGTGAAGATTCCCGAATCAGCCGAGGGCAAATGGTATTTCGAGCAGCTCTTCGTAAACGGCCGCCGTGCAGCGCGGGCCCGCACGCCCAACGAATTCTACCTCCACATGTTGGGCGTGAAGGAGGAGAAACTCGACGCGCCAGGGCCCCACGGCGCAACGCACAAACAGACAGTGAAGGTCCGACCGCAGGATCTGGCGGTCATCAGCAAACTGACCGACGGCGAGCGGGCCGACGTCAATATGCAGATTTATCACAAATGGGACAACACACGGCGATTCGTCCGCGCGATCGATACCGCCCGCAACGACATCATCCTCTTCGGCGACCGAATGAAGCCCTGGAATAACTGGCACAAGGGCATCCGCTTTCATCTGGAGAATTTCAAGGCCGCGCTGGACGCCCCCGGCGAATGGTTCCTGAGCCGCGACGGCGTCTTGTATTACAAGCCGCTGCCGGGCGAGAACATGCGCCGGGCCGAGGTGATTGCTCCGGTGGTCGAGAAGTTTGTCGTATTCGAGGGCAATGCCGCCGCAGGCCAATTCGTGGAGAACATTGTCTTGCAGGGATTGACGTTTCGCCATGCCGAATGGGCCATGCCGCCGGGAGGATTCGAGGCCTCGCAGGCCGCCAGTCCCATCGATGCCGTGGTGATGGCCGACAGTGCACGGAACATCGAAATCAACAATTGCGAGATCGGTCACTTCGGGCGCTACGCTGTGTGGTTCCGCAGGGGCTGCACCGATTGCCGGCTCGTGCGGTCATACATCCACGACTTCGGCGCAGGCGGCGTGCGGATCGGCGAGACCAACATCGCCTCCAATGAAGCCGAGCGAACCGGACGCATCACGGTCGACAACAACATCATCCGCTCTGGCGGCCACATCTTTCCCTGTGCGGTCGGCGTCTGGATAGGTCACAGCGGCGACAACGTTGTGACGCATAACGACATCAGTGACATGTATTACACCGGTATATCCGCCGGTTGGCGATGGGGCTATACGAATTCATTGGCCAAGCGCAATAAGATCGATTTCAATCACATCCATCATCTCGGTTACGGCGTGCTCTGCGACATGGGCGGCGTCTATACTCTCGGCCCATCGGAGGGCACGACGGTAAACAACAATGTCATTCACGACGTCTACTCCTATACATACGGGGGCTGGGGCCTCTACACGGACGAGGGCAGCACCGCGATCGAGATGGCAAACAATCTCGTGTACCGCGTCAAGACCGGCTGCTTCCACCAGCACTACGGCAAGGAAAACGTCATCCGCAACAACATCATGGCGTTCAGCAATCTCTACCAGGTCCAGGCAACCCGGGTCGAGGAGCACCTGTCGTTCAGCTTCAAGAACAACATCGTGTACTATGACACCGGCGTGTGCCTGAGCGGCCCGTGGACAAAGATCAAGGTTGACATGGACAACAACTGCTACTGGAGCACTTCGGGAGCGGTGGACTTCGTCGGGCTGTCGCTGGAAGACTGGCAAAAGGCCGGCCGCGATGCACACGCGATCATTGCCGATCCGGGCTTCGAGGATGCCGCCAATCTGGACTTTCGCCTGAAGCCCGGCTCGCCCGCCCTGAAGGTGGGGTTTAAACCGTTTGATTTCAGCAAGGCGGGCGTTTACGGCTCGGCCGAATGGAAACGTAAGGCGACCGATTATGTGTATCCCGACCTGAAGATCGCTCCCGAGCCGCCGGCGGTCGACATCATTGACGATTTCGAAGATACAGCCGTCGGCCAGCGGCCCAACGAGGCCGAGGTCCATATCGAAGGCAAGGGCGACGTGGTCGCCGTCACCGACGAAACGGCCGCCGCCGGGAAGCGCAGCCTCAAGATCGCCGATGTCGAAGGGCTCCAGCAGGTGTTTAACCCGCATTGCGTGTATCCGGTCAATTACAAGGAAGGCGTCATCCGTTCTGAATTCGATCTGCGCGTCGGGCCGGATGTCAATCTGGGCTTTGAGTGGCGTGACTGGAGCACCAATCCGTACCGCACGGGCCCGAGTTTTGCCGTTCAGGACGGCAAGTTCAAGGTCCGCGGCGCCGCAATCATGGATGTGCCCGTCGACACGTGGATTCACGTCGACATCAGCGCCCCCATCGGCGCAAAAAGCACGGGCAAGTGGCGCCTTGCCGTCACGCCGGCGTCGGAGGCGCCGAAGGTGTTCGAGTTTAATAGCGCCGCAGGCAATTTCAACAAGGTGACTTGGATCGGCTTCACAAGCAATGCACAGAAGAAAACCGTCTTTTATCTTGATAACTTGAAGATCACCAACGCACAATAGAGGAATCCGGCCGAAAACTCTATCGGGCGAGCAGGTTCATTGTGCACCTGCCACGCACCGAAAACAGGCCCGTACCTCAAGCACGAGAAAGTGCGACCCGATAGCTAATCCGGAGGGCACTGAATCGCACGGTCTGTGGGGGATAAGGCAATGGTTCGCGTGAAACGTGTGTATGACGAAGCCTCGCGAAGCGATGGCTACAGGGTGCTTGTGGACCGCATCTGGCCGCGCGGCGTCCGCAGAGAGGAGGCCAAACTTGACGAGTGGCTGAAGGACCTCGCCCCCAGCGGCGGCCTTCGCAAGTGGTTCGGACATGATCCCGACAAATGGCAGGAGTTTCGCAGCCGCTATTATAAAGAGCTCGCAGGTAAGGAAAGCGAGATCGATAAGCTGCAAAGTATCGCCCGAAAACGGCCTGTCACGCTGCTCTACGGGGCCAAAGATGCTGAGCACAACAATGCCATCGCACTGAAGGACTACATCGACTGCAGCGGCCGCGCTGAGAAGTGAACTGTCACCCAGATAGACACAATGGCAAACCGCCGGACCCTCTTTGCACAGAGTTTCGCCAAAAAAACCGTTTTGCTTTTCGCGCTAAGTCCGCTATAATGCGCCGTCGCACAGCACGGGAGGGTCGTCCGTGAATGTCCACCGGTCGGAGCGGCACAGTTACAGAGGATAAGAGAAATTCGAGAGGAACTTCCATGGCCACAGTCGAAGAACGTGTCAAAGCAGTAACCGCCCGGATCTTGAAGGTTGACCCCAAGCAGATCAAACCCGAGCACAATTTCACGGTCGACCTCGGCGCCTCCAGCGTCCAGTCCGTCGAACTTGTCGCCTCGTTCGAAGAGGAGTTCGGCATCGAGATGGAAGAAGACGCGGCCCTGTCGGTGCAGAGCATAGGCGGGGCGGTGGAGTTCATCACCGGCGTCTGTAAAGAACAGGGCGTAGACATCGAAGAATAACGCTGTAACAGAATATGAAAGGACGTGCGATGGACAAGGCTCGCAAGCAGCATTCTCTCGTTGATGCACAAAGACCCAATCTGCTGGAAGATACATTTCCGTATAATCTGCCGCCGCTGATTCATTTTTCGCAGCAGCCGGTCATCGAGCAGATCGACGGCAAACCGGTCGAGTTTGATTTCGCAGGCATCAAGGACAGGGACATCGTGATAACCGACACGACATTCCGCGACGGTCAGCAGGCCCGCCCGCCCTACACCATCGACCAGATGGTGCATATTTATGATCGGCTGGCCCGTCTTGGAGGGCCCAACGGGGTCATCCGCCAGACGGAGTTTTTCCTGTATACCAAAAACGACCGCGAGACCCTCGACCGTTGCCGGGCGCTTGGACACACGTATCCGGAATGCACCGGCTGGATCCGGGCCGTCAAAGGCGACTTTCGTCTCGTCAAAGAAGCCGGCCTGAAAGAAACCGGCATGCTGACCAGTTGCTCGGATTACCATATCTTTCAGAAGCTGCGGTTCCGCAGCCGTGCCGAGTGCATCGACAGTTATTGCGAGGTCGTCGCCGCAGCACTTGAGGCAGGCGTGCGGCCCCGCTGCCATCTTGAAGATGTCACCCGCGCCGACATCGACGGCTTTGTGCTGCCGTTTGTCGACCGCCTGATGGAAATGAGCAGCCAAGTGCCCGACGAGCAATCCGTAAAGATTCGCCTGTGCGACACCCTCGGCTTCGGCGTCTGCTACCCCGGCGCCGAGCTGCCGCGAAGCGTACCGAAACTGATCTATAAGATCAATCGCGAATGCGGCGTACCCTCCGAACGCATCGAATGGCACGGCCACAACGACTTCCACCGCGTGCATGCCAACGCCGCCACGGCGTGGCTGTACGGGTGCGGCGCGGTTAATACGACGCTCTTTGGCTTCGGCGAGCGGACAGGCAACCCGCCGCTTGAAAGCGCGATTATCGAATACATCTCGCTCAAGGGCGGCCCGTGCGGCATCGACACCCTTGTGATCAGCGAGCTCGCCGACTACATGCGGTCCATCGGCTTGCCGATTCCTGACAATTACCCGTTCGCCGGCCGCGCGTTCAACACCACCCGCGCCGGCATCCATGCCGACGGCCTCCGACGCGACGAGCAGATCTACAACATCTTCGACACCGCCCTGCTCCTCGGCCGGCCGCCGCGCGTCGCCATCACCGACAAGAGCGGCACCGACGGCGTCGTACACTGGGTCAACGAGTTCTTCGGCCTCAAAGGCGACGACCGCATCAACAAGATCCGCCTGCACAAACTCGCCCGCTGGGTCATCGACCAGTACGAAGAGCACGGCCGACTCACCACAATCAGCGACGAGGAACTCGAAGCAAAAACAAAGGAACTCCTCCCGGACTACTGGGAGAAATACAAACCGGTCAGGTGAGGTACAGGTCAGGTCAGGTCAGGTCAGTGAACAATGATCGGGCCGCCGGAACGATACTCCGGCGGCCCGTTTTGTTTACCTCACCTATCGCCGAGGTCTTACAGTCCGGCGACCTGCCAGCCGTTGCGGTACTTGCGGCTGATGAGGCGATTGGCGCCCGGGTTGTTGGTGAACCTCAGAGCGTTTGTGTCCCAGTCAAGTTTAGCCCCTTGTGTTCTGACCGCGATGGTGGCCAGCAGCACGGCTTCGGTAAGCGGCCCCGCATAATCGAACCCCGCGCCGGTCTGGCCCTTGCCCATGCACGCATCGACCCATTGATGATAGTGGTCGACATGACCGAGATCCTTCGGCCGTGGATAGCCCTTGAATTTTTCCAGCGGGTACAGTTGGGGCCCCGCCCAGTGCGGAAGCACCATGACACCCTCGGTGCCGATGATCAGCGAGCCCGAACGCGGCAGGTTGTACCCTTCCGGCATCTGCGCAAGCTCGGCCGGGGGCTGTTTGCCGTCGTACCACGTGGCGTCGATGGTTGCGCCCTGGGTATACCGCGAACCCTTCATCACGAAATGCACGACATTCCACGCCGGCCATGTCTCGGCGTTGAGTTCGGCCGTCTCGGCGCTCACCTTCAAAACCGCGCCCGGCGTAATCGCCGTGAACACCGGATCGAAGATATGGCAGGCAAAATCGCCCAGAACGCCCGTGCCGAAATCCTGCCAGCCGCGCCACTTCGCCGGATGATAGACGTCCGCCTTGAAAGGCCGCTCGGGTGCAACGCCCAGCCATTCATTCCAAAGCAGCGTGGCGGGCACGGGATCGGCGCCTTCCGGCCGCCCGCCGGCCGGCCACGGAGTACCCCCCTGCCACGAGTGCCATTCCTTCACCTTGCCGATGGCCCCCTGCTGAATCAGAATCACCGCCATGCGGTAGGTTACGTCCGCATGAATCTGGATGCCCATTTGCGTCACCACTTTCTTGTGCCGCGCGGCCAACGTCAGTTGCCGGACCTCGTGAACCTCGTGCGTCAGCGGCTTTTGGCAATAGACGTGCTTGCCGGCCGCGATCGCCGTCATGGCGATGGGTGCGTGCATGTGGTCGGGCGTCGTCACGTTGACGCTGTCGATAGCGCCGCCCTCTTTCGCCAGCAGTTCCCGCCAGTCGCGATACGCACGGGCCTGCGGCCATTTCTCCGCGGCGCGATTGAGATTGTTTTCATCCACGTCGCAAATCGCGGCGATCCGGACACCGGGATGGCTGGCGATGGAATTGATGTCCGACCATCCCATGCCGCCGACGCCGATGGCGGCATGGTTGAGCTTGCCGTTGGCCGATTGCGCAAAGTTCAGCCCCGGAAGGATCAACGGCGCCGCAAACGCCGCGGCGGTCGTCTTCATGAATTGACGTCGAGTGCTTCTTCTGTGCATGGGAACGCTCCTTATGGTTTTCTGGTTATGCCTTTGCCGAGTTGCGGCAACACCTTGCCTGCTTCGAGATTGCCGTAGTTGAAGACGGTAAACCCGCCTGTCTTGTGTTTTCTCGTAATGCTGATCTGCTCGATGAGCTTGACTACGTCGGTACGGTCCGGCCAGACGCTCAGGCCGATGCCCGGATAACAAGGCACATCGCCCGACCACTCCTGCTGGTTAACAACCATGCGTTCGAACTGGGAATTCGACGCTGTGTAATCCATCGGGCATACGAAATCCAGCCATTTCTTGTCGCACCAGAGCTTCCAGTCCTGCCCCATACCGTCGCGGTCCGTGGGCCAGTTGCGAAAAACAGCCGCCGAAATTTTCACGCCCGGCCTGACATTTCTCGCCTGCTCGGCGACCGCGGATACCACCGCGTCGATCTGCTCGCGGCGAAACGCAAGCCACTGCTCTTGCAGCACGTCGTCCCGCCGCACCTCGGCGGGCCAGTTCTCAATGGTTCGGCCGGTCGCCTTTTCAAACCGCTGGCGACAGCCGTCACAGAAACAGCCCTCCCGGCCGGGATAACGGATATAGTCAAAATGAATGCCGTCCACGGCGTACTTGCGAGCGATCTCGACCATCGAATCGATTTCCAGTTGCCCATTGTCCGGATGTGACGGACAAAGCCACTCGTCGTTTTCCGTGCCGTCGAAAGATCGCTGCGTTCGCCCCTGCTTTTTCATCTCGGCAATGAATTCCTTTGGGGACGCCCAACCCATGTTGTAATTGACCTTCCACACGTGACATTCGACACCATATTTTCTGCAGGCCGCCAGACACTGGGCGACCTGGTCACCTCGCTCCTTGATGCGTTCGGAGACAGGCAGGGTTTCGCTGGGATAAAACGCCACACCTGCCCATAACATGTTGGGCAGAATCGCCGTGAAACCGTTATCGGCAAGGATCTTTATTGCCTCGTCCCAGGTCCGGCCGTCGAGGCCAAACGCGCTGTGACACCAAAACGCCCGATGCTCGGCCGCCTGCGGTTTGTGGGCGAAGCAATACGCCTCGACCAAAGCCTCGCGGGCATCGCCGGCGACAAGGATGGCGTCCGAGTACTCCCCGGCTTCAAGTCTTGCCACAGCCTCGTCCCGCATCGTCACAGCGCGCTTCATCGCCCTGACCGCTCCGGCGTTGCCCGCAGCCAGTTGGTCAATGTGATTTCGCGCAGCGGCGAACGCCTTGTGATCGCCGATCACCCCGATAGCGTCGATGCACCCGCGGGCGGCGTCCCGCCAGAGGTCGGGACACATGTTGCCCAACATCGCCAGAAAGAGCTGGAACTTGTTCTCGTTGTCGTCAGCCAGCAGCACATGCGTCATATGGACGGCCGTGCCGCTGACGACGATAGCCGCCTTGCCCGTCGAGTCGCCCTTGTCGTCGTACCACCAGGCGGCAACCCGGCTCCTGCCTTCGACCGGCAGCACGTTGCGAATGTTCCAGGATGCCTGTTTCGTCATCCTCGGCGCACCTGTGAGCGGCCCATCCGAAGCGCCCATGGCGGCAAACGCCCCGTCGTAAGCCTGCCTGATATAAGCCTCGTTCTTCATGCCCGCCGCGCCCTCCAGGCCTTCCGGCAGAACATAGAAGCTCATCATCCTTCCGCCCGTCCGCAGGAAGCCGTCGATGGCATCCACAACCCCGTCGCTTATGGAAGGGTTATACGGCAGGATGATCAAACTCAGATGTCTGAGACGCTCGGGGGTGACATCTCCGTCGTCGATCACCAGATGCTCCAGCCCGGCCCGATCGAGGAATCGCCCGACGGTCGCGGCGTAGGTGTCGACAATGCGCATCTCGGAGGTCTTGCCGGCGAGACCTGCATCCGCGCGAATGACCCCGATTTTTGAATCGTCCCCAACCCGTGAAAGACCTTCGACGTAAAATGCGGTGTCGCTGTCTTGACCGCGCCACGCCGAAATGCGAATCGTATCGATCCGCCCCCATCCGGCCGGTTTGCCCTCGACGCGGGCTGCGGACTTCTCCACAGTCACCGTACTCCACTGTTCCGAAGCGGGTGCATCGAAGCTTACCCCGTACCAGCCGCCGCCGCTGCGAAAATATATCATGAAATAGGCCACAGGGCCCGGGTCGGCGCAATAGAAATCAAACATCACACCCCGGCTCATCGTCAGGTCCAGGTTGACCTTGACGTCCCAGGAGGCACGATCGATTCTTGTCCCGCTGAAATTGCACGGCAAGCGAACGGCCGGCCTGCCCGCAATTTCAGCCGATTGCGCATCGCGGCTGCCGCCCATGGGCTCAAAAGCCACTTTGGTGAAGTCGACGGCATACGGCCCGGACGCTGACGCCGCCGGTATGATCGCAAGCAATAACAGCAACAGAATTCTTTGTGCCACTCTTCGCCTCCTTCAGCGGGTTATTTCCCTACATACTACCCTTTTTGCGGCCCGGCGGCAAGTAAACCATCCAGACCTTGCTGAAATAAAGGCTTTCTGATAAACTGTCCGTACCGGGGGCACTGTCGGATAGAAAGGGCGTGTGATGGACAAGACAAGGGTGTGGCTGAGCATGGCGGCGTTGGTACTCTGTGTCTCCGCCGCCCGATCGCAGAGCACCGAGACACCGCAACCGTCGCGATGGGAGAAGGACATCGCGACTTTCGAAGCGTGGGATTCCAAGAACGCATGGCCCCGCGAGGCAGTGCTTTTCGTGGGAAGTTCCAGTATTCGCATGTGGCGAACGGCCGAGAGTTTCCCCGATCTGCCCGTGATTAACCGCGGATTCGGCGGCTCGCAGACCGCCGATGTCGTTGAATTCACGGACCGCATCGTTATTAAGTACGCCCCGCGGCTTATCGTCTTCTATGCCGGCGACAACGACATTGCGGCGGGCAAAAGTCCCCAGGAGGTGCTCGACGACTACAAGGCCTTTGTCATAAGGGTGCAGGAGGTCCTGCCGCGGACCTGCATCATCTATATGCCCATCAAGCCCAGCGGCAGCCGCTGGACGTTGTGGGAGAAGGCGGCCGAGGCCAACCGCCTCGTTAAGGAGTATTCCGTCGACGATACCCGTCTGTTTTTTGTTGACGGCGTCACGCCTTTGCTCGGCGCCGCCGGAACACCCGACGACAGGTTTTACATTGCGGACAAACTGCACCTCAGCGATGAAGGCTACAAGGTGTGGACCAAATTGCTTGAACCCATTCAACTGATTAAAGAGGTCGATCCGCAGACACAAAGCTTGGCGCTAAGGCTTATTAAAGCAGGTATGGGGCCGCACAAGGTCTCCGACGAGCGCCTTGCGGAAGTCGGTCTCGAACCCCTCTCAGCCAAAACAAATTCGCCGCCCGCAAACCAGAGCAATAAGGAGACGTCTTTCGTCGCGTCTAAGACAAGCAAAATATTTCACAAGTCAACGTGCCGATTTGCGGCAACTATAACAGAGAAGAACAGGCAAACGTTCGCCGCCCGCGAGCAGGCCGCCGCCGGACGGCGCCCCTGCCAAACCTGCAATCCATAGGCAATCAGAATTTCCATTTGGCCGAGCTGTTGATCAGGCGGTTCTGGGTATATATTCCTACGGCTGCGGGAACAATCAGCACCAGCGGTAAGAACCAGGCGTAGTCATATGTCCACGTTTTGATATTTTGGGTCGCCGGCGACTGAGTGGCCTCATAAAGGTCCAGCAATCGCAGCCCACCTGCGACTGCGATGATGCTGCCGCCGACGCTTGTAAACAGCATCACCGCCACCCTGATTACTATGAAGCTGATCATTGCGCCGGCAACC
>JACZKQ010000013.1 GCA_014859965.1 Phycisphaerae bacterium | reverse complement strand
GTCTACCGGAACAACGTGATGCGGATCAACGCGACGAACGTGGTCATCGAGAGCGGGTCGCAGATGACGTGCGACGTGAATGTTGGCGGGGCTCTGCCGGGGCTGTGGAAGCTTGTGGTCACGCCGGAGTGCGGGCAGGCGGCTGCAGCGGTCATCGACGATGCGGTGAAGATTGTGACGCAGCCGGCGGGTGCGATTGCGTGGACGGTCACGCCGGGCGGCGATGCGGCGTCGAGCGGACTGCATCGGGGGCCGTTTGATCCGGACAGCCATGTGTATCAACTGGTGAACGCGGGCAGTTCGCCGGTCGAGTGGTCGGTGACCAAGGGTGCGGCCGCGGCTTGGCTGGATTTGCCGGCGGTGCGGTTTGGGACGATCAAGGTCGGCGGCAGCAAACTGGTGAATGTGAGTTTGAACGCGGCGGCGCGGGACCTTGCTCCGGGCGAATACGTTTGCCCGCTGATCTTCTCGGCGCCTCCCTGTGCCGCGGGAGGGCCGAAAACGATCACCCGGTCGGTGCATCTGCTGGTTTACTACGGCAGCGATTTTAATCGCAGCCTGATGGTGGACTGGGGGGATTGGGCGATTCTGGCGGATAGCTGGCGGAAGACGTGCGGTGCGCCCGACTGGTGCGGTGGGACCGACCTGGACCGGAGCGGCAGCGTGGGGGTGGGCGATCTTGCGGTATTTGCCGAGCAGTGGTTAGGGGTTGGGCCTTAGCGGTCGGACGCGGGAGGTACGGGCGCGGCGGTACTGTGAGGACGTCCCCCACGGGGACCGCTGGTGGTACTGTGAGGTGGTCCCCCGTTTCCGTGGGGTTATATACAGCGGAACCACGCTGCGCGTGGGGGTGGAGCTATGGCTGCGGGCGTCGGGGGCGACGACGATGACGGCTGTGACGGTGGTGTGGTGCGAGGGAGGCGGTGTGGGGGTGTGGGCAGCGCTGGTGGTAACCGTAGGGTGGTCCTCAACTTCTGTAGGGGTTATATGCGGCGGAAGCACGCTGGGGGTGGGGAATGGATCTAAATTTTTTGGAAAGTGGGCGGAAAAAAGTTGAACAGCCGGTCACAGGTGACTATATAGTCACTTTATGAGTGCGAAGGTTGTAAAACCCAGTGCGACACGGACCCAGAAGCGGTCGCGGCATACTCGTCAGCGTTTGCAGCAGGCGGCGCTGGACGTGTTTGCGGAAAAGGGCTGGGACGCGACCACGGTTGAGGATATAACGCAGAAGGCGGACCTGGGCAAGGGGACGCTGTACCGTCATTTCAGCGATAAGGAGGAGATTCTGGTTACGCTGGTGGATCAGGCGGTGGACCATTTGTCGAAGCTGCTGACCGAGCGGTCGGCGGAGATCGACACGCTGGAGGACGTGTTGGAGCATTATCTCACAGCACACTATGAGTTTTACCGGGAGAACAGCGAAGAATTTATTCTGCTTTTCCAGGGGCGGGTGCTTCTGAAACTGCAGTCGGAATCGCCGGGGGACCTTGAGGAGCCTTATATTCGCTATCTGCAAACCATCGAAGAAGAGATTCGGCCGTACCTGTCGCCGCGTATCGATCCATTGAAGATACGGCGGCTGGCCTGTGCGGTCGCGGGGTTCATTTTCGGATTCTTCTCGTTCGCCATGATCGGTATGGAGCCCGATGAGATCGAGACGAGTATTAAACCGCTAAGGAGAGCGTTTGTCCGGAGTCTTTGCACGTTTTTAGGACGGGAATAACGGGGTCCCGGCCTTTCAGCATTTACTCACTTTCAAGGGAAAAGAAACCATGCAGAAAATGCACATTTTGTCCGACAGCTTAGATCAAGCCGATGAACCTCCGCCGCTTGCGGCCGCGGAGAGCGGTGAAACAGGGACAGAGGTTTGTCCTGTAAGCCCGGATGCGCGGGCGCAGGCGAACGGGTCCTGGGAGGACTGGAAGTGGCAGATGAGCAACCGAATTCGAGGGGCGGCTCACCTGCTTAATTTTTTCCCACATTTCAAGAATACACTCAGCCTCGGCAGTGTCATCAAGAAGTATCCCCTTGCGATCACGCCGTATTATGCCTCGCTGATCCAGCGTCTCGACGCGTCGGATCCGATCTATGCGCAGTGCGTGCCGCAGGTGGAGGAGCTTCAGAATCCGGCGTGCCTGAGCGAGGACCCGCTGGAAGAGAACGAGGACATGCCGGTGCCGGGCCTGGTTCACCGGTATCCGGACCGGGCGCTGGTGATCGCGACGACGACGTGTTCGATGTACTGCCGGCACTGCACGCGGAAGCGCGTTGCGGGGACGCGGGAGGTATCGATTTCTTCGGGTCGGCTTCGGCAGATCGTGACGTACCTGCGGGCGCATCCTGAGATTTACGACGTGATTATCTCGGGCGGCGATCCGCTGACGATGTCGACGGAGGCGCTGGAACGCGTGCTGAGCGCGATTCGGACGGTGCCCAGCGTGGGCGTGATCCGGATCGGGACGCGGACGCCGGTGGTGCTGCCGCAGCGGATCACCGAGGAACTGGTTGGGATGCTGAGGAAGTATCATCCGATCTGGGTGAACACGCATTTCAACCATCCCAACGAGCTGACGGAGGCGTCGCAGCAGGCATGCGGGCGATTGGCGGACGCGGGCGTTCCGGTGGGCAATCAGTCGGTGCTGCTGCGCGGGGTCAACGACTCCGGGCCGGTCATGGAACGGCTGTGCCGCGGGCTGATTCGGATGCGGGTTCGGCCTTACTATCTGTTTCAGTGCGACCTGGTGAAGGGCGTGGAGCATTTTCGGACGCCGCTGAGCCGGGGGATCGAGATTATGGAGTACCTGCGCGGGCGGATGAGCGGGATTGCGATTCCGCAGTATGTGGTGGACGCGCCGCACGGCGGGGGCAAGATTCCTATTCTGCCCAACTATATCGTGTCGATGAGCCCGACGCATACGGTGCTGCGGAACTTCGAAGGGATGCTGGTGGCTTATCCGGAGCCGTACGGCGGCACGGGGTACTGGGACAATGTGCCGTCCGGGCAGTCGGCGCCGGGCGTCTGGGAGCTTGCCGGCGGGCTCAACAGCCATATCGAACCCGTGTCGCTGGCTCGTATGAACCGACGGTGCGCTCATGCATAAGCGGTCGGGATGAGCCAGCAATGATTCACTTTTTGCGTGTTCATGGTACGATTCTTCCTATCGACCGACAGCGGGTTGAGCAGGTCCAGGGAATTTTTCGGCAGCGGTTCGGCGCGGCGGCCGACTATGCGGAGAAGATCCCGGATCTGCTCAACCAGCCTTTCAAGTTCGGCTATAACACGATTCTGATGGTCAGCGAGACGCACCTGGGCAACGTGACGGGCTTTTCGCTGGTGCTGGTTTTTCCGGAGATTAACAGCGCGCTGTTGGATTTTCTGGCGGTGGGCGCCGAGAAGCACAGCCGGGGGATCGGGGGGGCGCTGTATGAGGTGACGCGCGAGTACCTTCAGCAACTGCGGGTGCGTGCGATGTACATGGAGGTGCTTCCGGATGATCCGGCGGTGGTGCGGGATGCGCGGCTGCTGCGGGAGAACCGGCGGCGGCTGAAGTTCTATGAGGGTTACGGGGTTGTGCCGATTATCGGCACGGAATACGAGACGCCGATCGGGGATTCGCCGGCGCCGTATCTGCTGTTTGACGGGTTAGGGCGCAAGGAGCCGCTGAAGCGTTCGGAGTGCCGTGCGGCGATGCGGCTGATTCTGCAGCGGAAGTATTCGCATCTTGTGGGGCCGGAGTACATCGAGCACGTGGTGGAATCGGTGATCGACAATCCTGTGAAGCTTCGTGAGCCGAGGTACACCAAGGCGGAGGAGATCAAGCCGGTCTATGCGCCGCGGATGCAGAAGCCGTTTGCGCTGGTTTCGAGTGCGGGGCATTCGGTGCATCATGTACGGGACCGGGGGTACGTGGAGCGGCCGGCACGGGTGGGCGTGCTGCGGGAGACAATGCTGAAGACGGGGCTGTTTAACGAGGTGCAGGCGAGTCATTTCAGGGAAGCGGAGATTCGCAAGGTGCATGCGGGCGATTTCGTGACGTATTTGAAAAACGTGTGCGAGAAGCTGGAGACGACGCGGCCGGTGTATCCATATGTGTTTCCGATTCGGCGGCCGGAGCGGCGGCCGAAGGATCTGGCGGTGCGGGCGGGGTACTATTGCATCGATACGTTTACGCCGCTGGATCGTAACGCCTATGCGGCGGCGCGCGGGGCGGTGGATGTGGCGCTGACGGCGGCTCAGGAGGTGCTGCGGGGGCGGATTTTGGCGTATGCGGTGTGTCGGCCGCCGGGGCATCATGCGGAGCGGCGGGTGTTCGGCGGGTTTTGCTATTTTAACAATGCGGCGATTGCGGCGGAGTTTTTGAGCGCGCACGGCAAGGTGGCGGTGCTGGATATCGATTTTCATCACGGCAACGGAACGCAGGATATTTTTTATGAGCGGGCGGACGTGTTTACGGTGTCGATTCACGGACATCCCAACTTTGCGTATCCATATTTTTCGGGATTTGCCGATGAGACGGGCGTGGGTGCGGGAAAGGGATTTAACCGCAACCTGCCGCTTCCTGAGGATGCGGATGAGCTGATGTATATGCGCGCGGCGGAGAAGGCTTTGCATTTGATCGAGCGGTTCGGGCCGGTGTTCCTGGTGGTGTGTGCGGGCTTTGACATCATGAAGGGCGACCCGACGGGCAGTGTTTCGCTGACGGCGCGGTCGATGCAGCGGATCGGGTCGCTGATCGGCAAGCTGAGGCTGCCGACGTTAGTGGTTCAGGAGGGCGGGTATAATCTGCGTAATTTGAAAACCGGGTCGGCGGCCCTTTTCGGGGGTATCGCCGAGTCCTTGCATAAGTGGAGTTGAACATGAAAAACGGTGCGAATGGTAACGGCGAGGCGTTGCGGGTCGGGCTGGTTTATGACCTGCGGACGGACTACCTGGCCGAGGGGTACAGCGAAGATGACGTGGCCGAGTTCGATTCGGAAGAGACGATCGCGGCGCTGGAAGGAACGATGCGGACGCTGGGGCATGCGCCGGAGCGGATCGGCAATGTCTGGGCGTTGTGCCGGCGGCTGGCGGCGGGCGAGCGGTGGGACCTGGTGTTTAATATTGCCGAAGGGCTGAGCGGACGGTGCCGGGAGTCGCAGGTTCCGGCGATTCTGGAGGCTTACGGCATTCCTTACACGTTTTCGGATGCGTTCGTTTGTGCGTTGACTTTGGATAAGGCGTTCGCCAAGCGGATTATTCGCGATTCGGGTCTGGCGACGCCGGCGTTTGCGGTGATCGAGCGGCCGGCGGATGTGACGAAGGTTGGGCTGCGGTATCCGCTGTTTGCCAAGCCGCTGGCGGAGGGGACGGGCAAGGGTGTCGACGCGGCGTCGCGGATCAATTCGCCGGCGGAGCTGGCGCAGGTGTGCGAAGGGCTGCTGGCGCGGTTCGAGCAGCCGGTGCTGGTGGAAGAGTTTCTGCCGGGGCGGGAGTTCACGGCGGCGATTCTGGGCAACGGGGCACAGGCGTATGTTCTGGGCGTGATGGAGATCGTCGTCATCGACGACCCGCATACCATTTATTCATACACCGCCAAGGAGGAGTGCGAGCATCTGTGTCGGTATCTGCCGTTTCGGGATGGGGCGCTGTATGCACAGATCGAATCGCTGGCGCTGGGCGCCTACCATGCCCTTCAGTGCCGCGATACGGCGCGGGTGGATATTCGGTGCGACGGCGAGGGGGCGCCGCATTTCATAGAGATCAACCCCCTGCCGGGGATTCATCCGACGCACTCGGACCTGCCGATGATCGCGACGCAGGAAGGGATGAGCTATTCGGAATTGATCAGGACGATACTTGGGTGCGCGTGTGAGCGCACTTATAAGAAGGACAGCACGGCCAAGATGGCCATGCCGCGGGGCGTGCCGCGGGCTTTGCCGCTTGAGGAGGTGGAGACGTGACGGAATCGGTCCTGATACTGTACAATGTGGTTGAGCCTTCGGATTCGGATGGGGCTCCTTCGGCGTTTGCGGAGAGCCAGGCGGGCGTTTTGAACGAGGTGAAGGCGGTTGCCGAGGCGCTGGAGGCGTTGGGAATTGCGTATTGGGTCGAGAGTATCGGCTGCATCGGCGAGCTTGCGGCGGTTTTGGGGCGGCGGAACGCTCGGATCATCTTTAATCTTGTGGAGGAGCTGCCCGGGGACATTCGGGCGGCGTGTTATGTTCCGGCGGTGTGCCAGGCGCACGGGCGGCAGGTGACGGGCAATGGTACGGCGGCGCTGCTGCTTGCGCAGAATAAGTGGCAGGCGAAAGCGGTGCTTTCGGCGGCGGGCGTGACGTGTCCGGGCGGGATAACCATTTTTCCGGGCGAGGCGGCGAGCGAGGCGCTGGGGCCGGGGCGGTATCTTGTTAAACCGGCGTACTGCGACGCCAGCGAGGGTATCGACGCGGATTCGGTGGTCGACTGGCCGGGCAAGGGCGTCGCGGCGGCGGTGCGGCGGGTGCATGAGCGGTTCGGACAGCCGGCGCTGCTGGAGCAGTTCATCGCCGAGCGCGAATTGAACGTGTCGGTGTTTGAGAGCCGGGGGACGGTTGAGGTTGTTGCGATAGCCGAGATCGACTTCGGGGCGTTCGAGGCGGGTCGGGCGCGGATTGTGGACTATGCGGCGAAGTGGCATGCCGATTCTTTTGCCTATCATAACACGCCGCGGATGATTCCTGCGCCGATATCGGAAGCGGCGGCGGCGCATGTGCGGCAGCAGGCGCTTGCGGCGTGGGATGCGATCGGGTGCCGGGATTATGCGCGCGTGGATTTTCGCATGGATGCCGCCGAAAAAAGTTACGTGATCGAGGTGAACCCAAACCCCGATATTTCGCCGGATGCGGGGTTTGCGGCGGCCCTCGAAAAAAATGAAATTAATTATGAAAGTTTTGTGGCCGCGCTGTACGATAATGCCTTGACCGGATGTACAGGCGGCAGGTGAGGTGAAAAGCTGATATGTTTACGAAACCGTTTACCGCGGGGATTAGACAGGCCCGGCCGGAAGACCGGGCCTCAGTGTTAGGTTTACTCAAACGAACCGATTTTTTCAGGCCCGGTGAACTCACTATCGCCGCCGAAGTATATGACGAGGCGATCGCGGCCGGGGCCGGGGGCGACTACCAGTCGTTTGTGGCGCGTGAGGTGCACGAGACCATCGGGTGGGTGTGCTGGGGGCCGACGCCCTGTACGGTCGGGACGTTCGATATTTACTGGCTGGCGGTCGATCCGGACAGCCAGCGCGGCGGCGTGGGCCGATCGCTGGTGCATTTTGCAGAGAACGCCATCAAGAACCGGGGCGGACGATTGATCGTAGTGGACACCTCGGGATCGGCACGCTATGAACCGTCGCGGCGGTTTTACGAGAAAATGGAGTTTGTGAAAGAGGGGCAGATCGCGGATTTTTATGCGGTCGGCGACGACAAGGTCATTTATGTTAAGCGGTTATGAAAAGATCAGGGGAAAACGTGGTTCAAAGCAAGTCAGGGGATAACGTGGTTCAGAATAAGCGAGACACCCAGAAGTTGACGCCGGCGGATCTTGGTAAATTCAAGGCGCTTCTGATTGCCAAACGCAATGAGATATTAGGCGACGTTTCGTTCATGGAGGACGAAATGATCCGGAAGTCGCGGGGCGAGTCGAGCCCTGCGTCGACTGATCCGGCGGACATGGGATCGGACACATGCGATCTGGACAATGCGCTGGGGCTGATGGCCAGCGAGCGCAAGATCCTTCTGGAGATCAAGAGCGCGCTGGGGCGGATTGCGGACGGGACGTTTGGGATATGCGAGGCGGGCGGGGAGATGATTCCTCGGCCGCGGCTGAGGGCGATTCCGTGGGCGCGGTACTGCGTGGCGTGCGCGGATTCGGCGGAGAAGAGTTCCGGCCCTTCGCAGAACTACAGGAAGCCGCAGTACGTGCGGGAACCCGACGAAGACGAGGACGATCTGGACGAACCGCTGGAGGACGCCGACGCCGATCTGGAGGTGCCGGAACTGCTGATCGATGAGACCGACGAAGAGGATGAAGACGAGGACGAGTCGTAGGCGGCAGATTTCGAGTACTAATCTCGGTATGCTGACAACCCGGACGCACGCGGAAAACGTCTCTCACGCCTTGAATCCATTTAAGCGTCTTGCGGGTCAATCTTGTTCGGGTAGCTGGGGCCGCTTGCTATTTCCTTGCTGAGGAAGTAGTTAAGAAGGGTTCTGATTGCGACGATCGACGCCAGGATGGCCACTTGGTGCAGTGTGGGCGTGGCGATCGTTTTGATGATATCGGCGGCCACGAGAAACTCCAGTGCGAGCAGGAGGTAGGACCCCAGGTTGTGCCGGAGCAACTCTCTCTGACGGCCTGTGTCGATTCCCCGGATGTGCTTTAACTCCAGCCCTGCGAATCTGATGAGGCTGAGCAGCACGCCCCAGCAAATGACCGACACGCCCCCAACGCCGATACTATAAGACACGTAATCGATCATCGTCACGATTAACCCGCCAACACCGGACAACGGCTTGCGCAGGCGCGGTTTGCTTGTCGCACCTGATGTGCATGTATTCGGCTGTTTGGCGTCTGCCCGGAAGGGAAACTGGATCAGCGGCGACCGGCAGCGCCTTTCGGCGGCGGAATTGTCCGATATACTGAATCGGCAATAACATCCAGAGGCACGCTCGCCCGGTTCCGCACTCGGAGGAGGCCGTTTTTATGTGGAGGCGGGTTGCTTTGGGTGGGGTGGGTCGTATATACTGTTAGGGGTTTAAGTCTGTTTTGGTCAGGTTTTTTTGTTCGGGAGGCAGATCATGGATCGTCGCAGTTTTCTGAAGGCTTCGGCCGCGGGGCTGGCGGTTTCGGCGTTTGGGGGTGTTCCGGCGTTCGGTCAGGCGCCGGCCAAGCGGGTGGCTTTGATCGGGTGCGGGTGGTACGGCAAGAGCGCGCTGTTTCGGCTTTTGCAGATCGCGCCGGTCGAGGTGGTTGCGCTGTGCGACGTGGACACGAACATGTTAGCCGAGGCGGCACGGATGGTGGCCGAGCGGCAGGCTTCGAAGAAGACGCCGCGGACGTACGGCGATTATCGGGAACTGCTGGCCAAGGAGAAGCCGGAGATTGTTCAGATATCGACGCCGGACCACTGGCACGCCCTGCCGACGATTGCGGCGGTGCAGGCGGGGGCGGACGTCCGCGTGGAGAAGCCGACGAGCGTGGATATTGTCGAGAGCCAGGCGATGTTAGCGGCGGCACGGAAGTATAAACGTGTCGTGCAGGTGCATACTCAGCGGCGAAGCACGCCGCATTTGATCGAGGCCCGCGACCGGTTCATCCGCGAGGGGAAACTGGGCAAGATCAGGCATGCGGAGGTTTACAGCTATTACCACATGCGGGCGCGAGGCAATCCGCCGGATACGACGCCGCCGGCACACCTCGACTGGGACATGTGGACGGGGCCTGCGCCGATGCGGCCGTACTGCTCGATTGCGCATCCGCGCGGGTGGCGGGCGTTCATGGAGTACGGCAACGGCATCGTCGGCGATATGTGCATTCACATGTACGACATGGTGCGTTGGATGCTGGACCTGGGGTGGCCGACGCGCGTGTCGAGTTCGGGCGGGATATTTGTGGACCCGGGGAGCAAGGCGAACATCAGCGATACGCAGACGGCGACGTTCGATCACGGCGATATGACGATCGCGTGGCAGCATCGGACGTGGGGTCGGGCGGCCGATCCGGATTATCCGTGGGGCGCGACGATTTACGGCGACCAGGGTACGCTTAAACTGAGCGTAAACCAGTACGACTTCATTCCTCAGCAGGGCGAAACGGTCCGCGGCGACGCCGTGTACGAATATGAGAAGTATCCCGAGGACCGCACCGAAAAGGACCTGGAGCGGCACGTGGCATCGGCTATGCGGGCCCACTGGCGGGACTTTTTGGAGGCGGTGGAGAAGCGCACGACGCCGGTGGCGGATATCGAGCAGGCGCATATCTCCAGTGCAAGCTGCATCCTGGCGAACATGTCGATGAAGCTCGGCCGGACGCTGACATGGGATGCGGATAAGGGCTGCGTGGCGGGCGACGAGGAGGCCAACCGGCTGATGCGGCGGCCGTACCGGGCGCCTTGGAAGCACCCGGAGCCGGAGACGGTCTGACGAAGGGATTGCGTATAATTGCAGATTGGACAAACAGGATTGCATCGGAGATTTTATGAAGACATCGAAGGTACTTTGCACATGGACGATTGCAGGGGCGATTGTGTTACTGGCATCATGCTCAGGACAACGGGCCGCCAAGGGGCCCAAGCGGGTTGCGCTGTTTGACGGCAAGACGCTGAACGGCTGGACGGTTCTTAAGTGCGAGGCGACGGTGGACGACGGGGATATCCTGATCCTCGAAGGCAACGGCCTGGTGCAGACGGAGAAGATGTACGGGGACTTTGTGCTCGAGTTGGAGTGGAAGGCGCTGCGGGAGGACAAGTGGGACAGCGGGATCTATTTTCGGTATGACTCGGTGCCGAAGGGTCGGCCGTGGCCGGCGCAGCATCAGGCGAATCTGCTGAAAGGGAGAGAGGGCAACGTGGATACGCTGGAGGGGGCCAAGAGCACGGGGCTGATCCGGGCGGGCGAGTGGAACGCGTTGAAGCTTACGGTGCAGGGAACGAAGGCGGCGCTGGAGATCAACGGGCAGGCGGCCTGGGAGGCGGATGGGCTCGGCGAGCCGACGACGGGGTATATTGCGCTGCAGGCGGAAGTGCCGGGCGGCGGGCGGCATCGGTTCAGGAATATCTACATCACTGAACTGAATTAAGCGGCCTCATCACGCTCTGTAAAAGTTGTCCATACCACATGTTACTCGCCGCCAACAAATGGCCGAATCGCCTCCGTTGCGCCTTGGGCAAATGGGGTTTGTCGCCCGATGTTCAGGGATTCCAGGCGGGTGCAGTCGAGGTGGCTGTTCTTGGGTCTTGGGGCGCCTGGGGGCGGGGTGTCCTGCGGGGTGATGGTGTCTTTGGGGATGTCCAGAATGTCGCAGAAGATTTGCGCCATGCCGAACTTCGTAAACGGCTCATCCCCCGACCAGTGGCAGATGCCGGAGAAGGCGGGGTCTTTGGTTTTGTGGTCGATGAGTTGGCGAATGACGACCGCGACGTCCACCGTGTGGGTGGGGTAGCGGGTGGCCCAGTTGTCGATCGGGCCGTGCTTGCCGGCCAGGAGGTCGGCGGCGATGACGGTGACGGGGGATTCGTCGAGGGATTCGACCTGGCCGTAGAGGATGGGCACGCGGAGGATGCAGAAATCGGCGGAGACCTCGCAAACGACCCGCTCGCTTTCCAGCTTGCTTTGGCCGTAGGCGTTCAGCGGGTTGGGCGCTGCGTCCGGAGCGTACGGCGGGTTCGTGCCGTCGAAGACGTAATCCGTGGAGATGTGAATCATCCACGCCTGCGCTTCGGCCGCCGCGGTCGCCACGTGCCGGGCGGCGTCGACGTTGAGGCGTTCGGTCTGCTCCGGATCGTGCTCGCAGACGTCGGGTTTGCGCGTCGCGGCACAATGGACCACACAGTCCGGTTGCACCCGCGCAACGCAGGCGGCGATCTCGGCGGGCTCCATCATGTTGACCTTGATAAGCCCCTCGCCGGTACGCGACCAAGCGGTCCCCACAACGTTATGCCCGCAGCAAGACAATTCCGAAAAAACAGCCCGCCCCAATAACCCCGACGCGCCTGTAACCAGTATTTTCATTAGCCCACTCCCTTTCGTTATGCGCAAAGCGCCGCGCACCTTTGATTCACTTGGTACTATTGTATGGCCGAATCTGACGAGAATCAAAGTCTTTCATCGTCCAATCTTCTCCGATCGAAGGCAAACGCATTCTCCTCTTCTCGCTGGGCAGCCGGCGCGCCAGGGCCGAGCAAAACCGGTCGGGGCCCCAGAGGCCAAAATCCCCCCCCCGGCGAACAGATGCTCCCGATTTTGGCCTCTGCCCAACCGGTCTTGCTCTCCATTGTCGCCGCAGGTTGGGTTTGAGATGCGGACATCCGGAGAATGCGCCAGCCCTGTTCTCCGATCACAAATGATTGCTTTTGTTTGAGATTCGCGGTATTCTGTTGCCAGGTAATGCTGTTCGAACGGGTTCGGAGGCTTTTTTTGGAGGTTTTGAAATGAAGGATGGAATTAATCGGCGTTCTTTTCTAAAGAGCGGGGCTGGTGCGGTTGCGGGGTTTACGATCGTTAATTCGGGGGTTTTGGCGGCGGGTAATTCTCCTAACGGCAAGCTGAATGTCGCGGTGATCGGGGTTGCCGGCCGGGGCGGGGCGAATCTTGGCGGCGTGAAGGGGGAGAACATTGTGGCGCTGTGCGACGTCAACGGCAAGAACCTGGCGGGGGCGGCGGCGCAGTTTCCTCAGGCGAAGACCTATACCGACTGGCGGAAGTGCCTGGAGCAGAAAGACATCGACGCGGTGGTGTGCTCGACGACCGATCATACGCACGCGTTCATTAATGTGTGGGCGCTGAATCGCGGGATGCATGTCTACTGCGAGAAGCCGTTAGCCAATTCGGTGCACGAGGCCCGGATGGTGCGCGAGGCGTACCTGAAGCATAACGGCAAGGTCGCCACGCAGATGGGCACGCAGATCCACGCCAGCGACAACTTTCGTCGGATGGTCGAGCTGATTCGCCGCGGGGCGATCGGGACGGTAAAGAAGGCGCACGTGTGGTGCAGCCGGACGCCGGAGGGCGGCAGCTACCTGCCCGACGCCGGGCCGGCTCCCGAGCATTTGGACTGGGACCTGTGGATCGGGCCTTCGCCGATGCATCCGTACAACCCCGGCTATTTCGGCAGCGGGTGCCTGTCGTGGAACCGGTTCTGGGATTTCAGCAGCGGGCAGATCGGCGACATGGGCAGCCACATGATGGACATGGCGTACTGGGCGCTGGACCTGCGGTTCCCGACGAGCTGCGAGGCGAAAGGATCGGACCAGCACAGCGATACGTGCCCAACCTGGCTGACGGCGACGTGGCAGCATCCGGCCAACGACTGGCGGCCGGCCGTAGAGGTCAACTGGTACGACGGCGGAAAGAAGCCGGGCGTGCCGTCGGAGGTGTTCAACCGCGACGCGATGTTCAAGGGCGTGATTTTCCAGGGCGAGAAGGGCTGGCTTGTGGCGGATTACGACTACCGCATCGTGATGCTGCGGGGCGATATGACGCATTATACATCGCCGAAGCCGGAAGAGCTGATTCCGCCGTCGCCGGGACACCACCAGGAATGGATCATCGGGTGCAAGACGGGCAAGCCGACGCTGTGCAATTTCGATTATTCCGGGGCGCTGATCGAGCATAATCTTCTGGCGCTTGTGGCGTATCGCGCAGGCACAAAGCTGGCGTGGGACGCAGCGAACATTAAGGCGACGAACTGCCCTGAGGCGGACCAGTACCTCAAAAAGACGTACCGGCCCGGATGGGTGCTCAACGGCTAATCGCTGCGCGTGCAGCAGTATTTGGGATATTTACGTGCCCGGTCGACTATGGCCGGGCACGCTTTTTTGGGGGTGCGGGGGCGCTTGCATCGGGTAGGGGAAACGAGTATGATGAGCCTGTTCAGTGAACCGTTTCTGTCAGCCTTAATCTGCCGGTTGCCTTACGGGGGCCGGTCAGGAGGAATTATGAAATCGTCGAACGGATACCGCCCGCCAGTTCTGTCAATCGTATTAAGCATTTCATTTATGGCGGCCGCTGCGCGGGCCGCGGATCAGCCGCATTGGGGGCAGACGTTCAGCCGGAACATGGTTTCAGCGGAGAAAGGCCTGCCGACCGCATTTGACCCCGAAACGGGCGAGAACGTCAAGTGGGTCGTGGATCTGGGGAGCGAGACGCACGCAACGCCGATTGTCGCCGGCGGGCGGGTATTCATCGGGACCAACAACGGCCGGCCGCGGGACCCGAAGCACAGGGGGGATCGGGGGGTGCTTTTCTGCCTCGATGAGAAGGACGGGTCGCTGCTGTGGCAGTGGGTGGTTCCGAAGTTGACGGGCGATCCGTACCTGGACTGGCCGCGCGGCGGGATCTGTTCGCCGGTGACGGTGGACGGCGACCGGGTGTACGCGATGAGCAATCGCGGCGAGGTGGTGTGTCTGGACGTTCACGGGATGGGCAACGGCAATGACGGGCCGTTCAAAGACGAAGGAAGGCATATGTCGCCGGCGGGCGATCCCCCGCTGGAAGTCGGGCCGCTGGATGCGGACATTCTCTGGGTGTTCGACGTGCACGCCGAGGTGGGGAGCTATCCGCACGATGCAGCGTTCAGTTCGATTCTGATCGATGGGCCGTTTGTGTACCTGAATACCAACAACGGCGTCGACAATACGCACCGGCGGAATCGTGCGCCGGACGCGCCGAGCCTGATCGTTTTGGAGAAAGCGACGGGGCGGCTGGTAGCCGTGGATGACGAGAAGATCGGCGGCAAGGTGTTTCACTGCACGTGGTCGTCGCCGGCGATCGGCGAGGTCAACGGGCGCAGGCTGATCTTCTTCGGCGGGGGCGACGGTGTGATGTATGCGTTCGAGGCGCTGAAGGCCGTGCCGCCGGCAGGCAAGGTGGAGACGCTCAAACGCGTTTGGCGGTTTGACTGCGACCCAACGGCGCCCAAAGAGAACATCCACGAGTACAAGAACAACCGCAAGGTGAGCCCGAGCGGCATCAAGAGCATGCCGGTGTTTCACGAGGGGCGGGTGTACGTG
>JACZKQ010000107.1 GCA_014859965.1 Phycisphaerae bacterium | reverse complement strand
CAAATGGCGAAGCGGCCCGTCGACGTTTTTGCCCACATACGCGCGAAGCGCCGCTCGCCCGTCAGCGCCTCCGACGTGCCCCAATGTTTCGATGGCCGCATGCACACTGGAAGCGTCCGAGCCTGCAAGCTGCGCCACCAGCCTTACCTCAATCGCAGGCCAATTATTATCCGTAAAATACTTCCGCCATTCCGCAGCACCTTGCGCCTGGCGGCCAAACCCGTCGAAATTCGGCGCATGCCCGCTCAAATGCCCCAGCGCGACATTTGCCGCCTGCGCGACCAACGGACTGGCATCCTCCAATGCCGCCAGCAGCCCCGGTACAGCCTGCCGCGTCCCGCAAGCCGCCAAGGCAAGGGCCGCATTCACACGCACCGCCTCAGCCGAATCCTTCATCGCCGCAACCAGATCGGCCTCCACGCGCCGATCGCGCAAAAGCGCCATCCGCTCAGCAGCCGATACCCGCGCCTCGACCGAGCCGTCCCGCAATTGCCGCCGCAGCGCGTCAATATCCCGCCGCCGGCTCGACACGTCGACCTTTGCGTCAGTCGGCTGCGCGTCATTCTCATACAGGTTGATCGCCCCCGCCTCGCGAAAGCGGTCGAATTGCAGGTTCAGCACACCGCCGTTGGCCGCATTGTTGGCGCGATAGCGGTGCGCGGCTGCTCCGCCCGTCAGACGCATCGGCTCGGCACGCCCCGCCAGCGGGCTCGTCATCCTCTGCGGTCCCGCTGTTCGCGGATTATGACAGCCCACACACGACAGCCGCTCCCCCGGCCGAACATACAACCAGCTCAGTTCGTTGACGACATTACGGCCCTCCGCGTCCACCAGTTGTATCGCCAGCGCTCTGTCCGCCGGAACCTCCACATAGAACGAACCATCGGCGGCCAGGGGCACCGTCCCCAACTCGACACCCTCCACCCCGATATGACCGAACCGGTGCATCGCGCTTCTCAGCGTAAACGGCCGCCCTTCGAGGATCCGCACCGCCTTAGCCCGCCCCATATCCACATTGCCCTGTTTGGTCGCAAATACGCTTTGGCAAAGCAAATACCCCGTCTTGTCCACACGCCGGGTATCCGGCGGATAGAGATGACTGGCCACCGTTGCCGGACGCTCGCGGGCACCCAGGTACGCTACCGAATGGATCGCCTCATCCCCATAGATCCGCGCGACCTTGCCCAGTGTAAGGTCCATCACACCGATCCAGTTTCGCCCCAGGGACGTGCACAGCAGCCGTCCGTCCGGAAGACCTGCAATGTCGTACGGCACATATTCCACTCCGGCCTTTTCCGCGGTGAAGCGTCCCGAATTGAACGCCCCCGAAACGACCACGCCGTAATGGCTGATCGCCGCCACCCGCCCATCTGGCAGGGGCGCAGGACTTCCGTAGCCGTTGACCCGGAGCCACGCGGAATTCCGCTCCGCCGCATGAAAGGCATCGAGGCCAATGGCCTCCCTGTCCGCCCCCAGAACCACCATGCCGCCGGTTCCATCCGGGCGAATCTGCTGGATGCGCGTCTCCACCTTTGCCCGCTCGAAGAAATTGTCTGCCCGCACCATGACGATCGAACCATCGGCCGTCACCTTCGGCTCGCGATCCGCCACAATATGATAGGTCAGCGGCTCGATATCCGAACCGTCCGCATCCATGACGAACAAAGACGATGCCACGTTGGCGTGGTATTCGTCCCGGCTGCCGATCCGTGTCGAACTGAACACGATTCGCCCATCGGGAAGCTCCACGGGATCGTAATCATGAAAATACCCACTTGTCAAGATCTCCAACCCTGAACCGTCCGAGGAGATACGGCATACACGCCAGAAAAAATCGCCTTCCGGTGCCATCGAAAAGTAGATCGCCCGCCCGTCATATGATACGGTCGGCGACCCGATCAACCCCTTGCCGGCGTCGTGCAGCAGGGACACGGCGCCGTCGGGCCGAGCCGGAACAAGGCTGTAAAGCCGATGTCCCATCGCCGCCGGCGTCGGCCCGTCGTGCTCAAAATACGCACGGCTGCCCAGGACGCTGACCGTGAAGCTTTCCGGCTCCTTCAGCGGCACAAAACCGCCGACAAACACCACCCCCTCTGGCCAAACAAAACTCTCATCCGCGTCCATCAGCGTCAGCCGGTTCAGACTCATCGGACTGACCGGCCCCGGATATGTAAGCGCTCCCCAGGGCCCCCTGCCGTGCGGTGCCACCACCGTCGCCGCCTGCCAGCCGGAATCGTCATAATCGGCCTGGTTCCAGCCGTCGTCGAAGGTCAACCTCACTTTCCAGTCCGCTCCGCTCGCCAACTCGGTTACCGCATCCGGCCCCGTCGCCACTCGAGCCGCAAGCAGCAGGCCCCCTGAGCCGCCTAATGATTTCCCACGAGCCGCAATGACGTTGTCGCCCGCCTTCAGCAGTTCACGGATGTCGTACAACTCCAGCGAACTCCAATAGATGGCTTCATACCCCCCATCCTCACCCACGTACACGCCGTTGACATAGAGCTCGTACACGTTGTCGGCCGTAATCAGCACACTTGCCGCGGCCGGCGTTTCCTCCAGCCGAAATGTCCGCCGGGCATAGCATTCCCACTCGCCGACCGCCACCGGCTGCGGCCCAGTCCATATCCACGATGCTTTCGTATGATCGGCGACTGCCTCGGCCCCGGCGCAAACCCCAACCCCTATAAGACACAACATACAAACAAACCAGATGCGCACCATTGAATACCCTCGTTTCAGAAATCGGTTGACCTTTAATTCGCTCTCAGCCCTTACTCGTGCCCGCCGGCAGCTTAAGTTCCAACGTATCCCCCACTTCTTTTTGCAGGTTTTTCAACTTGTCCAGCAATCGCGCGATGACGCCCGCATACCTGGCTTCGTCCGCCAAATCCTGCATTTCCCATGGATCGTTTTTCATATCGAACAACTGTACCTCGCCGGCCGCCGGATACACGATGAGCTTGTAATCCTCCGTCCGAACCATCCGCTGAAATTCCTTATACGACCCGTAAATCGCGTCGCATACCCGCTCTTTGCCGCCCGCCAGCAGCGGCGCCAGGCTCTGGGCCTGCACTGTCGGCGGTATGGGTATGCCGGCCAGATCGCACGTTGTCGGAAACAGCGAGTGCAGGTACACCATCGCATCAATCGTTCGCCCTTTGCGAATGCCCGGCCCGCGCACGATCAGCGGCAGCCGTATGCTGTGCTCATACTGATTCTGCTTGCCCATCAGCCCGTGCTGCCCTACGGCCAGCCCATGGTCCGCCGAGAAAATCACGTATGTGTTACCCGCCTTGCCCGTGGCCTCCAACGCATCCAGAATCCGCCCGACGGCCGCATCCGCATGAGTGATGATCGCATAATACTCCGAGATGTGCGTCTTCACCGCTTCCGGCGTCCGCGGAAACGGCCCCAGTTTCTCGTCGCGAAGCGTATACCGCTCCCCCTGGTCGAACGGATGCTCCGGCAGGTAGTTCGGCGGCAGGCTGATTTTTTCGGGCGGATACATGTCGACATATTCCTTCGGCGACTGCCGCGGATCGTGCGGCGCATTGAACGACACATACATGAAAAATGGATCGTCGCTCTTTGCCGCGTTCTCCTTCAAGAACCGCACCGCGTTGTCCGCATAAAGGTCGGTCGTATGCTGCTCGACGGTATGTCGGTTCACCAGACACTTCGCCGGATCGCCGGACCCCGGTTCGAAGTCCGCCACAGTCGGCCGCCAATGTCCGCCGTTGGCCCTATCCCACGGCTTCCAGTCCACGCCGCCGGGCTTCGGCCGGTCGTACTGGTCTTTCGCATCGTACATCCCCCCGCCGACGCTCTCCCCCGCCTTAAAGCTCTTGGCCAGCGTCCGCGGCCCGTTGTGCCACTTGCCCGTCACCCACGTGTTGTATCCCGCCGCCCCGAACGTCTGCCCCCAGAGCGGCGTCTTTTCGAGATTCCTCTGTGCATGATACAAATGCAGTCCGCTGTTCAGCATCGCCCGGCTGCAGATGCAAACCGCCCCCGACCACGACCCCTGGTTGAACGCGTGCGTAAATGTCGTGCCATTCTCCACCAGCCGGTCGAAATTCGGCGTCTTCACCTCCGGATTATTGAGCGCATTGATGGATCGGAATGTCTGGTCGTCAGTGAACAAGAACAGGAAATTCGGCCGGGACCGCTTCTCCGCCGCCGCAGGACAGGCTAATCCGGCCGCGGTCACTCCGCACAGCCGAAGAAACCCGCGCCGACTTAGACGATATTCATTCATCGTTCACCTCTCCTCATAGAAAACTTTTGCACGCGGCAGGACACCCACGCCAGGCTGAGTATACTGGCAGCGCCTCCCTTTTGCAGGCCCGCTACGCCGATCATAACCCGCCGCGCTGGTAGAGAATCGGCCGCACCAGCGGCGCAGTCCGGACCGTCTCGTCCGCTTTTGTAGTCTCGATTACCATGTGCCACCGTTCCGGGTCGGTCCCGACTGCGCCGCGAATTGCCGTATGCCCCTGCTCCATCGGATGATCGACCATTCCCGCCAGTACATAATCACTGCACCGCTCCACGCGAAACAGCGTATTGTCCGGCTGGCCCGACGCATTTCCTCCGTACCCGAAAATACCCACGTCTGCCGAATCCTTCATCCACACCATGTACGTGTTGCCCTCGCCCTTGAGCCCGTAGATGCTTACATTGCGGCTGTCGCGTATCTCCATATTGGCCTCGCTCCGCACCCCCTCCGGACAGCACTGGTAAAACGCAAGCGGCTGATGCGTCCCGTCGATCAGAATATGGCGATACCCCGGAGACGCCTGCCCCACACCCATCTCGAAATTGTACCACTTGCCGCCGCCGTTGCCCGTCACCACCACGAACGGACTGGTCCGCGGAGCATGTTCTGGTCCCCGCTTGCCGTAACCCAGGCCCGGCATTAAGGGGAATTGCATGTCGCGCACAAACGACCTGGCGCCCGCCCGCCATTGCAGCGCGTACGCCCCCGGAACCTCCTGCGCCACGTAGATTGCACAAAACGCCAGCACCGTCTCGGCGTCCGCCGCATCAGCCGTCTGGACCACGGGCCGCGGCCGTTTCGCATCCGTGAAGAACCCTTCATCCCCCCGGACCGCAATCACCGAAAACGCCTTGCCCGCCCCGACCAACTTCTTCATCGCGCCCAGGTGCAGCGTCCGGCTCACGCGATACACCCCTTTTGGCAAGAACACTGCATCATTCTCATCTATCGCCCGCTGCAACGCCTTTGTATCGTCGCTGACGCCATCGCCCTTGGCCCCGTACTTTGCCGCCTTTACACTAACTGCCCAAGCATCCTCCCAACCTGCAAATTGTGCATCCCAAAGATGTCTGCTGCACAGATCCGTCGGCGGCCCATCGATCACCTCAGACCGCACCACCGCCCCCGGGAGTTTCTCGCCATTGACAAACACCGGACACATATACTGCCTGCCCTTGTAGGCCGGCGTCTCCACCGGCTGAGCCAATTGCTCGACTCGCAGCCAACCCTCCTTGCGCCCCGGCACCTGCTTGCCCTTCGGCAGATGCGCCAGCACCGCGGCATCCTTGACGTATACATTATGTAAATAGAAGCTCCGCTGCGCCTCGATCACCACGTTGCCCGCGTCAGGCCGCTCGAACACCACCTCGCTGTCGACCAGCACAACCTGCCCCTGGAAATGCACGTTCCACCCGGCCCCGGCGACGATCGCCGCCCCCGGCTGCGTCCGCACGATCTTCACCCCCGCCGCGCATAGCGCCTGCCGGCTGTCGTTGAGAATCGCCGGCCCCGTCTGGCCGATAAGCGTCACCCCGGTAATCGTGGGC
>JACZKQ010000106.1 GCA_014859965.1 Phycisphaerae bacterium | reverse complement strand
AGGACCGAGCAAAACCGGTCGGGGCCCCAGAGGCCAAAATCCCCCCCCCGGCGAACAGATGCTCCTGATTTTGGCCTCTGCCCAACCGGTTTTGCTCTCCATTGTCGCCGCATCCGGAGAATGCGCCCTCCCTGCGGCGTTGCCTGCGAGGGTGGACAGGGGAGGGGCGGTGTGGTATAGTGCGTGCTCGATGGATTCTTAATTTTTGTTTAGATCAGGAGCCGGATGATGAGATTTGTCGCGGGGCATGGAATCGGTTCGGGCGTTGTGCGGCGGCTTGTTGTGTCGACATGGGTGGTATGCGTTGTGGGGTTCGGGGCCGCGGCAGCGGACTGGGCCGGTTTTCGCGGGCCGGACGGCATGGGGGCCAGCGACGCCAAAGGGCTGCCGGTTTCGTGGAGCGCCGATGAGAATATCGTGTGGAGGACCGCGCTGCCGGGGCCGGGGGCGTCGAGTGCGATCGTGTTCGGGGATCGGATTTATGTGACCTGTTATACGGGGTATTTTGTCCCGGGCGAATCGCGCGGGAGTCTGGATCAACTTAAGCGGCATCTGATTGCCGTGCGGCCGGGCGACGGCAAGATACTCTGGGACAGCGCTGTGCCGGCCAAATTGCCGGAAGAGAAACAGATTCGCGACCATGGTTATGCGGGGAGCACTCCCGCTGCAGACGCCGAGCGGGTGTATGTCTTTTTCGGGAAGTCGGGCGTTCTGGCATTTGATCATGACGGCAAAGAGTTGTGGCGCGTGGACGTGGGGTCGAAGACGAACGGCTGGGGATCGGCGGGGTCGCCGGTGCTGTACAAGGATCTGGTGTTTATCAACGCGAGCGTCGAAAGCGAGTCGCTGGTGGCGCTGGATCGGCGGACGGGCGATGTGCGGTGGCGGGCCGGGGGGATTCGCGAGTCGTGGAACACGCCTGTTGTCATTAAGGCGGCATCCGGGCGCGAGGAACTGATCGTGCCTGTTAAGGGGAAGGTGCTGGCGTTTGATCCTGCTTCGGGCGCGCCGCTGTGGTCCTGCGATACGGACATCACGTGGTATATGGTGCCCAGTGTCGTGGCGGCCGATGGCGTTGTGTATTGCCTTGGCGGGCGGTCTGGCGTGGCGGCTTTGGCGGTTCGCGCCGGGGGCAGCGGCGACGTGACCGCGACGCACCGGCTGTGGACCAGTTACAAAGGCTCCAATGTGTCGTCGCCTGTTTACCTGGACGGGCACCTTTACTATGCGCACGAGCAGCGCGGAAACGCCTGCTGCGCGCGGGCGGATACGGGCGAGATCGTTTACGAGGAGCGGCTGGGACGGGGCGGGCAGGTTTATGCCTCGACGCTTCTGGCCGATGGGAAGTTGTATTACGTTATGCGGGACGGCAAGATGTTTGTGCTTGCGGCCAAGCCGCAGTTCGAGCAGCTTGCGATAAACGACCTGGGCGACGGCAGCATCTTTAATGCGAGTCCGGCGATTATGGGCAGTCGTCTGCTCGTGCGGTCGGATAAGTATTTGTATTGTGTGGGCAAGTAGGGCCGGGTGAAGGCAGCCGGTCTTTGGTACTTTGTTAACGGGACTTTCTTTTGAGGAGTGGGTTATGCGGCGGTGGTCTTTCGTGTTTGCGTTGGTGGTGACGGCTTTGGCGGGGCGGCTGGCTGCGGAGAAGCTTACTTATGTCGATCTGATCGGGCGAATGACGGACCTGGAGCGCTTGGCGGTTTTGCCGGAGGCGGGCGAGACGTGTGCCCAGTGGTCGAGTTATGATCGCGCCAGTGTGTACGATGCGGCGGCGGGTGAATACGTGAAGTGGGAGGCCAACGGGGACGGCAACGGGCGTATTCGCATGGAGGGTAAGAACCAGGTGCTTGCGGAGATGGATGGGCCTGGGGTGATCTGGCGGATATGGTCGGCGATGCCGGAGAAGGGGCACGTGAAGTTCTATCTGGACGGAGCCGAGGCGCCGGCGATTGATCTGCCGTTCATCGGCTTGTTCGATCACACCAATGCGCCGTTCAATCGGCCATCGCTGGTGTACATGGCGGCGCGGGGACAGAATTGTTATGTGCCGATTCCTTATCAGAAGTCGTGCAAGATCGTGGCCGAGGAAGGCTGGGGCCGGTATTTCCAGTTCACGTATACGACATTTCCGAAGGGGACGGTTGTGCCGACGTTCAAGATGGAACTGAGCGAGGCGGAGTCGGCGGCGCTGAATGAGGCGGATGCGATTCTGGGCCGGGGCGGGGCTGACCCGTGGGGCAAGGAGCGCAAGAGAGCCATGGTGATGGCGAAAAAAGGCACCTTTGCACCGGGGGCCGCGCTGGAGATGACGCTCAACGGCAAGGCAGGGCCTCAGGCGATTACAGGTCTTGTCGTGAGGACGGCTTTTGCGGATCGAAATGATGAGATAGGCGCGCTGCGGGAACTGGTTCTGCGGATTACGTGGGATGATGAGGAGACGGCGGCGGTGTGGTGCCCGCTGGGCGATTTCTTTGGGACGGCGCCCGGGGAAAACCTGTACAAGTCGTTTCCGTTAGGCATGACGGAGAAGGGCTATTACAGCAACTGGTATATGCCGTTTGCCGAGAGGGCCCGCATCGAGATCGTCAACGAAGGCAAGAAGCCCCGCACGCTGGAACTCGAGGTGACGCGCTCGCCGGTGGAGCGGCCGATTGCGGAGTTAGGGCGGTTTCATGCGAAGTGGCACCGCGGCGCGTTCCAGCCGGAGGATCCGAAGCGGTGGCCGGACTGGACGATTTTGACGACGAAGGGGCGCGGGCGGTTTTGCGGGGTGATGCTGCACGTCTGGAATCCGAAGGGCGGGCAGTGTCCGCTGGTGGCCTGGTGCCATGGGCATTACTGGTGGGGCGAGGGGGATGAGAAGTTCTTTGTAGACGGCGAAAAGTTTCCGTCGACGTTCGGGACGGGCACGGAGGATTATTTCGGCTATGCGTGGGGCAGCGGGGAGTTGTTCGCTCAGGCTTATCATAATCAGACGATCAGTATGGGCAACAAGGGGCACATCAGCGTCAATCGTTTTCAGATCGTCGACAACATTCCGTTCCAGACGTCGTTCGAGGGGGCGATTGAGAAGTATTTCCCGGACAGTTGGCCGACGCTGTATGCGGCGACGGTGTGGTGGTATCAGGCGGCGGGTGCGGGCGATCCGTATGGGGCCGTGCCGGTTGAGGAGCGGACGGGGTATTATGTGAAGCCGCAGGTGTTCAAGGTGAAGGGGGCGATCGAGGGCGAGACGATGAAGGTGCTGTCGAAGTCGGCGGGCAATCCGCGGCGGCAGGATCTGGCGGCGCACGGCAACACCTGGAGCGACGAGGCGCACCTGTGGTGGACGGACGCCAAGCCGGGCGATACACTGGAACTGGCGGTGCCGGTGGCGGAGGCGGGGACGTACACGCTGACGACGCAACTGACGAAGGCCGTCGACTACGGGATCGTGCAGTTGTATCTTGACGGGACGAAACTCGGCGAGCCGCTGGACCTGTACAACGACGGCGTTGTCGCGACCGGCGCGATCGACCTTGGCAAACATGAACTGTCAAAGGGCGAGCACGTGCTGAAGGTGGAGATTACGGGGGCCAACGAGAAGGCGAAGAAGGCGTACATGTTCGGCATCGATTACGTGAAACTGGAGCAGTAGTTGCGGCCTGTATGTTCAGGGTGTGTGCTCGGCAGTGACGGTGGCCCACTGTTGAAGAGATTGAGCGAAGCGGACCGAGACGGGGTCCGAAGATTTCTCAACAACAGAGCCAAAGTCAGCAAAGGAGATGATGTCGGAGCTTTGACCGTCTGGCGGAACATTTGGCTGGACGTAAATGACCATGCATTGCTGAGGGCTTCGCGTGACCGCAATTTTCTCGGCGGCAGATGTGAGCCCGACAAGGGTCTCTGATTGGACAATTTTGTGAACAGCGCGCGGTATCGCAAGAAAGCCCGCTTGTTCAATAGTCTTGAGGAGATGGTAATACTTACGTTTGGCAGTGGTGGCCCGAAAGATCATCAGCAAGCCGTGCAGGAGGTTGGCGAAACCAGCTTTCTTTGCGGCGGCAAGATACTTGTCCTGGGCTTCCCGCCTGGATGACCCTTCTGTTTTGAGTTCCACGAAGATGGACGTGTTGAGGTCCGCAGAGAAGCAGACGTAATCGATTTTGCAGGATTTGTCTATGGGGATGGCAGGATAGATTGTGCCGATGCGCACGGGAAACTCGGGAATGATGACGGGGCTGATGGGGATGCGCAGTTTGGCTTCCAGTGCAGAAGTCAGATACAGCGAGAAAAACAGGTCGGCGCGGCGTTCGAGTTGGTAATTGGGCAGATGCCGCCACGAATCCATGCGGTCAAAGAGCTGCGTGACAAGGCGATTTGGCATACAATCCCTCCTTCAAGTTGTGTGGTTGTGTGATGTTCCAGTCTGTATATGCGTTAATTTACGGTATGCTGCTTAAAGCGGCAAATAGAAATGACGCGGAAGACAAGAAAATCACTTTGCCAGGCGCCAGGGAATCATGGCGGCCGTTATTACCAAGCCGAATACTGATGGCAACCCTGCTTTGCGGGGCAACGCAAGTTTGGCTATTGTCCAAAATCTGTGAGCCAGTGTCGGCTGAGAATCGCCATGTCCGCCAGATTGACTGTGCAGTCTCCGTTAATGTCGCCGGCAACGATGGTCTGGCACGGCGCGGTGCCGAACCAGGCTTTGCTGGCCTGGGCCGTCTGGCCGTATGCCCCTATGTTGATGATGCCACCGTTGGCAAATGGTTCCGTTCCAATCGGGGCGAGCGGGTCGCCGGCGTCGATGGCGGGGCTGGTCACCTCATCTGTGACCCAGACTTGCGCTGCGGGGTCGTAGCGGCCGCCTTGCGACTTCAGATGGTAGTCACCGGCCGCCGAATCGGCGAACAGCGGGTCCGCGGCGATGTTGCCGCCAACTCTGAGATGCGGCTGCAGATCCTGAATACAACAATACCGGGCATCGTAGGATTTGCAGTCGATCTGCGCTGCGGCCGCCGGCCCGTTAGAGACCTCATTACCCCAGATGATACTGTTGCGTAGAATCGGCGATGTAAACACGGCTCTCAATCCGGCACAATTTTCGCCCGACTTGTTCATGGCGATGGTGCATGATTCGATGCGAATGGTCTTCTCACTACTGACGTAAATACCGCTGCCGTTGTTACCTAAGCTGACTGTGCTGGAGTTGTCGGCAATCACGCAGTGCCTTAGTAAGGCCGGTCCAGATTGAATATGAATACCCGCGCCATAATTGGCCTGGTTGCGGCTGACGACGCAGTTGTCCATGACCAGTGAACCCTTGCGTATGAAGACCCCGCCTCCTCCCCAGGTATTCTCGTTACCCCCGCCGCTGATCCGGAGGCCGTCGAGCAGCGTCGCTGCATTGGCACGTTCCACACGAATCACGCAGTAGACGTTGTCGGTTCGGTTGGTGAAGTCGGCTCCATCATCTCCGTTCAGGTCGCCGCTCAGCACCGTAGCATGGAGATCGGTATTTCGATAGTCAGGGTGAGGGTACGCCACTCCCGCATATCCGCCTTTGAGCCAGACATTGCTTACAGGTTCGAATGACGTATGCGGATTTCCTCCGGCCAATGCAGGCTTGTACGTGCCGCCTGCGATACGAATCTCGTCCAACTGTGCGGTCAACCTTGCCGCAGACAGGGCATTCTGCAAATCGTCGAACGCATCGTCCCACGATGTGCCATCATTTGCCCCTTTGGCGTTTGCGTCCACATAGAAGACGGGCGGTCGATCGTTATCTACCTCGGTGGCGACGACGTGTACCGTCAGGTATCCTTGCGCCTGAAACGAGAAGCGGGCTGAATTCGAGAAGTAGTCCGAATCCTCTCGCGCTTCGAATATGACCATTTGAGGCTCGGCGTAGTTCGAAGAATCGAAAAACAAACTCGAACCGCTCTTCACGCAGATATCTTCGTCGCCGGACACGCGCGACACCGAGATCGATACGGGCGACTCAGGAGACCGCGGAGGGTTCAACAAACGCACACCGACACTACTCGTGCCGCCTTCGGGTACATCAATTTCGCTATCGAGAAGGATAATTTGATGATCAGATACAATGATATCGGCGACATGCGACCAGTTGGAGTCCGTTTGCCGTACGTACAGAGGATATGTGCCTTCAGACAACGGACCCACATGTTCCATGTGCGACCAGCTCGACACGACGGCCAGGCAGATATCCGGAATGTAGCTGTGGTAGACATTGAAATAGACGGTCTGTCCGTCGACCCAGCAGGCCGAGCGGTCAGGCACACAACTGTCGGGCCATGAACCCGATACCGTCAGGGTAACTATATCGTGTGTGGTGGGAAACTCCGGGGCTAGCTCGACATTATATTGCTGCCCGGACACGTGACAGGAACAAACAAACAGCATGCAACCGAATAGCGAAATTCGTGCATTCCCCATGTTCTTTTTCCTCCCTCTCTGGCCCGTACTTCAGCAGCCGGCCGGGCGCCCCAAATAGTACGTCCGAAACAGATACACGAATAAGCTTACCACACTTGCACACCCTGTCAAGTCTTTTTAGGGGTAAAATACCGTTTTGGTGAGGATGACTGTCGGCCATCCCGTGCCGGCCGTCTTGAGCGCAGACCCAATTGAGACCTGTAATATGCATAAGAGTGCGGGGATGGGGATTCGCAACAGAAAATCTATTCGAATTGTTTTTCGCGCCTGTCAGGGGGGATGGGGAGTGGTATAATGGGTCGGCATGACAGCGGTTATTACAAAGCCGAATACGGATGAGAAGCTGGATATTCTGAGCACGGATGCGCAGTATGATCTGGCGTGCGCGTGCGGGACGCGGAGTCCTGCGGAGCATCGGCGGCGGGGGGCCCAGGGCAAGTGGATTTATCCGGTGACTTTGCCGAACGGCGGTACGAGCGTGCTTTTCAAGACGCTGATGTCGAACGTGTGCAATAACGACTGCCGGTATTGTCCTCTGCGGGAGGATTCGGATGTGCGGCGGTGCAGTCTGGGGGTGGACGAGACGGCGCGGGTGTTTCTGGATTACCTTCGGCGGGGGGAGGTCTTTGGGCTGTTTTTGAGTTCGGGGATGTTGGGGTCGCCGGACGCGACGATGGAGCGGCTCAACGGGGTGGCGCGGCGGCTTCGGCGGACATACAAGTTCAAGGGTTACATTCATCTGAAGGTGATTCCGGGGGCGAGCGATGCGGCGGTCGAGGAGGCGGTGAGCCTGGCGACGGCGGTGTCGCTGAACATCGAGACGCCGGGGGCGCGGTACCTGTCGCGGCTGTCGGATCGGAAGGATTACCTGGAGGACATTATTCGGCCGATCAAGCTGATCAGCAGGCTGACGGGCAAGGGGATGCGGTACTCGCGGGTGAAGCAGACGACGCAGTTTATCGTGGGTGCGGCGGGGGAGTCGGATGCGGAGATCGTGCGGTATATGGGCGGGTTGTACGGGCGG
>JACZKQ010000105.1 GCA_014859965.1 Phycisphaerae bacterium | reverse complement strand
CCCGGCCGCATCCGATCCCGCCCATACCCCAGAAGGAGCACAAAACAGAAGCCCGCAAGAAGACCGATGGCAGCACCTGCAATGCTGCCTAAACGCATATCCCCTTTGACGGAATACAGGCCTTCGGCAGCAAAACCGCACAATGCCCCTGCGGCGGCGGACAACGCGCCGACGCCGAGGGCTGCAAAGCCCAAGGACCGCAAGTGACGTCGAAAGTGCAGTATCACCGCACCGCAAAATGCAGCTATGACACCTCCGAGTGCGGCATAGTCGCTAAAAGATGCGGGCTTACGGCCTGCAGGCGGGTCGTCTGCTGCCCAGCGCAGAGTCGCCGCGTCCCGCGCACGAACAAGTTCCACAGCACCCCCTGCCAGATAGACCGACACGACCTGCCCGCGAAACCTCCGGGGCATCAGTTCGGGCCCGCCCGCCAGATTCCAGCCTTGCTCACTTGTAAACAGAAGCACCATGTCGTTGGGCAGTTGGCCTTTCACTTCCGTCGCACCGGTATTCAGTGCGTATCTCGTAACGAATTTGTCGTCCTGCATTTCATAGAACAAATCGTTGTGAGTGCTCTCAAGCACGTCACACCATTGATTAGCTGGGGGGAGGCATCCGCCATTATCGTTGCGGAACTCGGTGAGTGCTTCTCTCAGATTACGGAGATCCGGGTAATAAATATGCTCTAATACCGTACGGGCGCCGGCGCCGATGCCCGCTGCTATCGAGATCGCGCTCAATGCAAGGAGCAGCGGCATTACAATCGTGGGCATCACATAACCGTTACCCTGCAATGCGCCCCGACTGCGGCGCACTCGCACGAGCGCAATCACACCGCTTACAAAACAGAGGATCGCAAAGCAGGGCAGTGCCGCCGACAAAATAAAAATGAACGGAAATGCTAACATTGATAAAAATGCTGCAGCCAGCGGTGTCGCTGTGCAACATCCCATCAGCATTTTGTAATACCGTCCCAAGTCCGGGGGCAGTCTATACGCCGCCGCATCCGCCTGGGGCCGCTCATTCGTGTCCAGTCCGCCTGTTACGTTTTCTTCTTTCATGATCACACCTTATCCTTAGTCTCACCCCCGCGCCTCTTGAAGCACCAGCAGAACAGACCCGAAGAGATCGCGCCCAGGATGGCTCCTCCGCCGACGCCGAAAAGTGTTCCTATTCCTAGCGCCTGCGGCGCCCATCTCGTGGTGGCAATCATAAGCGCGGTGTGTACCCCAACCGCGGCCACAACGCCGGCTACTGCGCCGCCGACGGTCCCGCGCAACACGAAACAACCGTCCCACGTACCCGCAAGCCGCTTCCATACGAGCATCGCTGCATAACCCAACCCTACAGTGAATCCCAGAACGATTCCGCTGTGCCAGCCGATGTCGAGTCGGCCCTCAATGCCGTAAAACAGAAAATACAGCGCCGGGGCCAGTCCGCCCAGCACAAAGCCGATCCCGGTTGAAGCCAGGATGGTCAATGCCGCCACGACCCCGCACGATTTCGGAATGGGTTTGCAGCCGTCCATAAGCCAGATCCTTTCACAGAATGACAGCCCGCTGCCTGTAGCATATCCGCCGTGCGGCAAAAAACAAAGGCTTTCATTCAACAATTGAATCAGCCGACGCCGTCCGGCCGTCCTCGCGCAGAGCCAGACGCTGGACCATTTCCTGCAGATACAGCCGCCGGATAGCGTCATAGCCGCGCGGGTTCGGGTCTTCGATGTTGTGGAAGTACCAGTGATGCGGGTCGGCCGGCCTGTAGTTCCGCCGCCACCACTCCCGGCAATGGAACCCGTGGCCCAGGAACTCCGAATGGATATCCACCAGGTGCACATTGTCATAGGCCGCACAGACCTCCGCGATCTTCTCGTTCGCCAGCCGCAGCACCTCCACGCAGGCCCGCCAGCGCGGCAGACCACGAATCTGCGGATCGCCCACGCCATCCGTCGGGTCGTAAACGTTAGCCAGAAAGATATCGCAGCCGCCCGGAAAACGTGCGTTGATCCCCTCGACCAGCACAATCAGCCGCTCTTTGAGGTTCTCCGTCCAGACCTTCGCCTGTCGAACCGTGCATCCGTACATCGCCCCGTCGACCGGCGCACTCCGCCCGTAATCGTGGATCAGGTCGTTGCCCCCGCTGGTAAGCACCACGATGCCCCGCACGTCCTCCGGCTGCACGGCCAACCGCGGCAACTGTCGCGCAACGTGCTGTGCCGACGTCGTATAGTCGAGCGCGTAATTGACCGCTTCGAGGTTCGGCAGCACCCGCCGCAGGTCGCGTCCCGCCATGTCCGGGTACTGCGCGTCGTCATTGGCCTGCAGGAGCGCGAAATACTGGTGCGGCTTCGACGCGCCCAACCCTCGCGTGATGCTGTCGCCCATGCCCACCAGCAGCACCCGGCCCTCAGTCCATACCTCCGTGAACGGCTCCTCCGGCACCGCCGGGCCTGCGGGCCCCGCCCCCATAGGCATCGGACAAAACGCCATGTACAGCCGATAGCCCACGTATCCTCCGGCCCACAGCATCGCAGCCATGCCCGCCAGCACAACCCGCAGCCGAAGACGCAACCACCCTGATCGAGCGTTCATAGACGCCTCCTTTCCCATCACGCAGAATAGTTAATATCTTAACTATATAGCCGCACCGCGGCCCGAACGCCGCGTCTGAAGATCAGGGATTTGTCTCGCGAATCAGTTGAACGAAATCTTCCATCGCCCGCTTGTAGCGGATGCCCGCGACCCACAGCAGGTCATTGTGTCCGGCGCCGTCGACCCAGAGGAAGCGCTTTGGCTCATTGGCCGCCTCGTACAGCGCCTCGCCGTGCCAGAAGGGCACCACTTCGTCGTCCAAGCCGTGCACCACCAGCACCGGACAGCGCACCTCGGCCATCTTGTCGATGTTGACGAACTTGTCACCCGGCAGCACGCCGGCACGCGTCACCACCCGAAACGCGCTGGCAAAGCCGCTCTCCAGCACCAGCCCCGCCAGCGGCTCGCGCGCCGCCAGGTGCACCGACGGCCCGCTGCCCACCGAGCGGCCTAATGCAATCACTGCGCCGGGCTCCGTGCCCAAGTGCTCCAACAGGTACGCATACGCCGCCTCGATGCTCAAATAGGTTTTGCGCTCTGACGGTCGTCCTTTGCTCAGGCCGTAGCCGGGGTAATCGTAGGCCAGGACGGAATAACCCCACCGGTTCAGACGCTCGTAAAACTGCCGGTTTTGCCCGATATCCTCGGCATTGCCGTGGCTGAACAGGATCGTAAACTCCGCTCCCGGCCGCTCATAATAAATCGCCGCGATCCGCTGCCCGTCACCCGTCGGGATCCACAGAATGCCGTCATCGGGCCCGTAGCTGGCCTGCGGAGGCTGGAAGATCATTTCATTTGCACAGGAAAACACGAAGAGAAGCAGTATCACCGCGATAATGGCGGTCGAACGAACCAGCCGCTTCCACGTGAACCGCCCGATCAGCACTTTGTGCAAGGTCCGCTTGTTCATACCGTCCTCTTCCAGCGTAACGCATTCTGTTTTGTCGAATGCCTCTATATCGGCAGGCTCACAGCCTGACTCATTCCACGTTATAAATAGTCGCGCGGACCCGTTCAAGAAGCCCGATCAGCCGCCGCTGCTCAGTTGGCGTCAGAGCGTCCATAATGCGAGCCACTTCTTTACCGTAATCAGGCTCCACTTTTTCAAGAAGTTTCTGTCCCCGTCGCGTCAGCCGAATGACATTGGACCGCCTGTCCGCCGGATCGGTTGTGCGCGTCACCAGTCCGTCGCGTTCCAGTCGATTGATCAGCCCCGTCACGTTGGCCCGGTTGACCAGCATCATTTCGCTCAGCCGTGACTGAGTCAGCCCCTCGCCGTTGTCAGCCTGGTGGCTCAACAGCATCAGCACGTTGATTTGAACGTCCGTCAAGCCGTAGGGGCGCAAAAAATCCCCAGCCTGCTTGCGAATACATACCGCGGTGAAATAGATATTCAGGAGGGCCTCATGGCCGGTGGTGGCTATCGGATGGCTCAAACCCAACTCATTGTTTAAAGACATGCTTCTCTCCTCAAAAGCCGCCAGAGCTCACTGCTATATAGTTAATATGTAAATCAAATGTTCACGCGCAGCAAAAAAAATTTAGCGGCTTGAACCCAAGGATTACGCGCAAGTGTCTACAGGCACAGAAGATGTGGCGGGTTGAAAATGTGTCGCGAATGGATTGCAGAAGGGGCGGTCCTGCGCGCGGGTTGACCCTACTCCTTCGCCTCAATGATCGCTTTAGCCTGGAAAAACGGTACAACCCCCTCGGTGGCCAGTTTGATGCGTCCTTCGGCATCGATATAGAAGCTCGTAGGCGTTTCCCGCACCCAAGGCGCACAAAACGGCTCAGGCGGGGCCTGGCGCAACGACACCATCGTAAAATGTACACCGTGCGTCTCCGCAAATGTCATGAGCTTCTCACCGGCCTCCTCCGAACACGCGATGACAACTGGCCCGTCCGGCCCCATTTCCCGCCCCAGCCGATCCAGATGACCCGCCTGCATGAAGCTCGCCGGCGACCACGTTGCCCAATACAAAAGCACCACCGGCCGTCCGTGCCAGTCGCTTAGCCGCCTGTCCACGCCCGCAGCATCCCGAAACGTCCAGTCCGTCGCCCGCCGCCCGTACCAATCCATCAGCACCGGCTGCCAGGTTCGGCGGGCATCCAGGATATCCTGCATCGTTTCACCGCCGGCCTTATGCCCCCGGATACTCGACGCAATCGCTTCCGCAAGGCTCTTGTCGCGATGCTGCGACGGATAGTGCCTTGAGCCCCAGACCAACAGCCCCACCAGAGACAAGCAAACCGCATACACCGGCCATGCCTGCAAAATTCCCTTATTTTCCCATCGAATCGCCATAGAACCTCAGGAATCATCAAGACAGCCGTGCCGCAACAGCGACTTGTAACGGGCGCCCGCAGCACCCAGAAAGCACTGCCGCAATCCTGTGTATCGTCAAAATCTGTCCGATAAAACCACACAAAAAGCCGCATATTGCTGCCCAGCCTGCCGCGCGCCCCTCCTCCGCCTTAGGCGCACCCTGCACCCCGCCCATAAAACCGCTTTGGCGCGGCAAAATTGCTTGACAAAAAGGCCCTCACAAGGCTAAACTACAGTGTTTTCAGTCGTCATTTTTAGGGAGACTTTGCAAGTGTTGCTCCACAAATCAAAAATCCTGACAAGGACCGCGCTCTTTTCCGCCGCTATCGCCCTGATCCTCGTCGGCTGTTCCGACAGCCCCGAGAACAAGGCCGCTAAAGAGTTGCGACAAATGACCGAACAGGCCCTCCAACTTGCCGAAAAAGGTCCCTCGCTCAATGCCGAAGGAGGCCTTTCCGACCCGGCCGAGGACTACGTGAAGGCGCGCGCCCGTCTGGAAGGCGCGTTGCGTCAGGGCTCGCTCGCCCCGGACGCGGCCGGACCTGCCTGGCTCGCTCACGGCAATCTCTGCTTCGCCCAGGTGCGCCATATGCGAAAGAAGGTCCATGAAATCAACACTCCGGTGTCGGACGTGGTCGATGAACTTTCGGTCATGGCCCGCAAGATCAACGAGATTCAACTCCGCCGGGAACGACTCCGCCAAACGGCCGACGCCGTCGTAACCGAGACCCGCCAACTCACCGACCTGCTCGAAGGCACCGCCGAACAGCAGGGCATACGGGCAAAACGCACCCAAGCCGAGGCGCAGTTGCAGGAATTCGTCCAGCAGCGCCAGCAGTTGCTCGCCGAGCAGCAGGCCGCCCAGGATGCGGCAGGGGACATCCAGCGCCGCGCGGACGAAAAACTCCAGGCCGCCGAACTCAGCACCGGCGAAGAAAAAATGGCCCTGCTCAAGGCCGCCTTCGACCTCATGCTCGAAAAGAAAAAGCCCTTTGTTGAGGCCCAGCAGGCAGCCGATCGTATCGAAGTCGTCGACGAAAAAATCACTCTCCTGCGCCCGACCGTCCAGCAGCTCTCCGCACAGGTCGAGGCAACCGCCAAGCGCATCGAAGAACTCAAGAAATCCAGCGAAACAGAAAAAACTCAAATCGCAGTCGCCGAAGCCGACGAACAGATGCGGAAGTACGCCGCCCGCGTGGACTGGCTTGTCGCCGACCTCCGCAAAGGGCTCGCCGCCTGCGCCAAGCAGGCCGCCGACATGACAGAACTGCTCGACACCGCCGTCGCCGACTACCAGAAGGTCCGCACCCGCGCGCTCGCGGCGACCGCCAGCGTACGCGTCGCCGACGCCAACTTCTGGAAGGCCTCCATTGCCGCCGACCGAATCATATTCGACCAGCACATCAGCGGCCGCCTTCAGGCCATCGCCGCAGTCGACCTCGGCGCCGTGTCCACCGCACTCAACGAGGTCGCCCAGGAATACCACAAGGTGCCTGAAGACACCGCCAAAGCCGTCCTGGACGCCTACGACAGCGCCGCCGCCGATTATGCCGCCGGCGACTCCGGAAAGAACACCATGGCCAACCACGTGCTGGCCCTCTACGGAAAGGCCCTGTTTGCCAACCGGGTCGGCGAGTATGACGCCTCCGACGCAGCGATCGATGCCGCCGATGAAGTCCTGGCAAAAATCAAACAGGTCGATCCCGTCTTCTTCACCTCCGTGACCGCACAACTGCTCAACCCCTCCGGCGAGTTCATTCCCCCCATGTCCGTCGACCTGGCCGCCCAATACGAAGAGCTTAAGAGGCACTTCCAGGCGTGGAAGCAGATGCGGGGTGATGAGAAAAAAGCCGAAGTCGAAAGACTGCTGGCCGAGCTCAACACGATGAAACCCCCGCTCGACCCGCAGGAATTCGAACGCATCATCGGGCCCGAACGGCAGGCGCTTGAAGCACAGATGGCAAGAGGATTTGACGAACCGGTCAACGCCAACGATCCGAACTCCTTCATGTAATGCCAAGCGCCGGCTAAACGCACGTTCCTCGTGATTGTACAACGGCGACCGCCCGCGGGCCGTGCAGAACAGGATGCACTTGCGCCGGCAATTTGTCGATAAACAGATACATGGGGGCGCCGCGCACCCCGCCGGTATTTTCAGACGGGCCGCCGCCAGGATGGCCGGCCGCGTACAATCGAATGGAGACGCATCGTGAACGACATTGCAGGGATCATCGCCGCCGCCAACAGCGAGCCCGGCCAGCTCAACCTCATTCTTCTCCTCGGATTGGCGGTGTTGGGCGGCACGCTGGGGGCTCGCCTCTTCCAGCGGTTTCGTATCCCCCAGGTTGTCGGCTACATCGTCATCGGCATTCTCGTCGGCGGTTCGGTCTTCAATCTGGTTACGCCCGAAATGGTCAAACGCCTCGAACCCTTCACCATGTTCGCGCTGGGACTCATCGGCTTTCTGATCGGCGGTGAGCTTCAGTATGATTTGTTCAAACGCTACGGCCGACAGTTCATCACCATCCTCCTCGCCGAAGGTCTCTTTGCCTTCGCCCTCGTAACGGTACTGACCACCGTTGTCGCCGGCCTGCTGCTGGGCGACTGGCCCGCCGCCGCCGCGCTGGGCATCGTGCTGGGTGCAATTTCTTCCGCGACCGCACCCGCCGCCACGGTCGATGTCCTCTGGGAATACAAGACCCGCGGACCCCTCACCCGCACCGTGCTGGCGATCGTCGCCCTCGACGACGGCCTGGCGCTGCTGCTCTTCGGGTTCGCCGTCAGCGTCGCCCAGGTCCTCACGGGCGAGGCCGGCCGCAATCTCCTCACAAACATCCTGCTGCCTGTCTGGGATATCGCCGGCGCCATCCTCATCGGCGTCGTCGCCGGCCTCGGTCTGGTCTTCACCGTCCGCCGTGTCTCCGAACACGACAAGATACTCACCTTCACCCTGGCCTCCGTCTCGCTCATCATCGGGCTGTCCATCGCGCTGAAGGTCGATTCTATTCTCGCCGCCATGGCCCTGGGCGCCACCATCGGCAACGGCCTGCCGCGCAAAAGCCACAGCACCTTCGAACTCGTCGAGAAATTTACGCCCCCGATCTACGTCCTGTTCTTCGTCCTTGTCGGGGCCCGCCTCGAACTCCGGAATATGCCGATGTGGGTGCTCGCCGTGGCTGTCGTCTACGTCCTCGGCCGAACCGGCGGCAAGATCGCCGGCGTCCGGTTGGGCGCACGGATTTCTCACGCCCCCGAAACCATCCGCAAATATCTCGGCTACTGCCTCTTCAGCCAGGCCGGCGTCGCAGTCGGCCTCAGTATCCTCGCCGGGCAGCGATTCACCGGCCCCCTGGGCGATGCGATCATCCTTGTCGTCACCGCCACCACTTTTCTCGTTCAGATCGTCGGCCCGCCCTTCGTCAAGTACGGCGTCCGCAAGGCCGGTGAGATCGGCCTCAACGTCACCGAAGACGACCTCGTCCGAACGTATAAGGTCGCCGACGTCTACGACACGGTGCCCGTACCCATTCTTGCCGAAACACCCCTCCGCGAAATCCTCCGCACCTTCGCCACCACTACCTCCTTCTTTTATCCCGTCCTGCGACCCGACGGAAAACTCCTCGGCGCCATCACGACCGATGGGGTGCGCAGTACCTTCGAGGATACCGAGGTCAATGACTGGCTGATCGCCCTGGACATCATGGAACCCGTGTTAGCCACCACTACGCGCGACGCGCCGCTTGCCGAAGCCCAGCGGCAGTTCGATGATCTGGACCTCCTGGACCTGCCCGTCGTCGACGCCGAGGATCACTATCATGGCGTGCTCAACGCCCGTCGCCTGCGAAGAAAAATCAACACGGCGCTTCTCGAAAAACAAAGACAGGCCGACGCCCTCCACGCAAAAGCATAAATCAGGCGACCTCGCTGGAACGATCCTTGAGCCTGGCTTGCTTTTTCATTGCACGAGCGCTAAGACGCGCCCGCCTCCGCACTTTTGCGCCTATGTTCCAGGTCGCTCTGACGCCGATATTCGCCCCGATCGCCGACACCAGCGAAAACACCAGGCAACCCGTCCACAGGTAAATCGCCTGCACCATGATTCGGACGGCGCGCCCCTCGATGTTATAAAGGTCGAACATTTCTCGGATAGGTGTGAAGTCCTCGAGGATATACCTGCCAAGCCGCCATGCCGCGGTATAAATCGGAAAGGCTGTCAACGGGTTTGTCACCCAGCATGCCGCCAAAGCGATCGCCAGGTTCACTTTGAAATAGAGCGCCCCGATGGTAACCATTATCATCTGAATGCCGATCGTGGGCATGAACGCCACAAACAGCCCCAGGCTCAGTCCCCCGGCCACGGCCTTCTTGTCGATCTTCCACAGGACATTGGCAAACAGCCGGTGGCCCCAGATGCGAAAAAGGCGGTGATTCCTGAGGTCCCGCTTTATCAGCCGCTGTCTTCTGTGCCACATGTTAAACATGCGCATCGTCATTTTCCTTCTGCTGACAAACCGCTTCCAGGCTGCCGATCAATAGAAGCAAGTACCCTAACAGTTCCCCTAACTCCTCGATGACCCGCTTGTAATTGCGCACGTAATCGTCCCCCATCAACAACTCCAGGAATTTGCCGTGTCCAACCAGTTGCGAATAGGGCACCGCCACGATAAAGCCGCACCACATCAGGGCAAACGCCCGCGTTCCCACAAACTGCCGCACTTGCGGCATCAGTGCGTCCGCTCTTCTCCAAAACAGCAGTGTTCCCGTTATCGCGCACGCAGCCACGGGTACGCCCCAGCCCCCCATGCTAAGATATCGGTTTAACGTGGAATCTAGTTCTCTGCTTACGGCCGACAAGAGCGCGAGTGCAAGAAGGCAGAACAACTCCCTGAACTCGCCTTTTCGAAACAACGCATTGGACAACAGGAAACCTGCTGCAATCATCAACAGCGTCAATTGAAGCCATTCAATCGGTCCGCCTTCCGCAAAAACGACAATGTCGCCGTACTCGATGACAATCGGAAGCGATACCGCGACCGCGAATATAACGAGCGTGTAGATAAGGAACCGTTCCAGTATTTTCTTCATGGACACCCTGCCGCGAATCCAACCCGATTGCCTGCCCCTCATGTGCATAATCTACACCCCCGCTTCAGTCCGGTCAACGCTAAATACACGAAATTACGGGTTGACGCAGCGACAGAAGTGGGGTTGCCATCATTTACACTGGTACTACAGAATCTCTTTGGAGGTTCCGGAAAAATGAATGAATTTGAAGACGGCTGGTGATATAGGCCTGCTGATCTTCCCCTCCTTGTATTTACCACAGACCTGATAATCGCCGCATACGGTGCAAGGTCATTTCTGACCAATTTCCACCGCTGCCCCGACCCGCCGCACGCTGTCGATCACAAACCGGCTCCTGACCATCGCCGGCATTCGTTTCATGTTGATCCGCAGGTCCTGCTCCGGCACCCGGTATTGCATGGCCGAAGTCAACTGTTCCACGGCCGTCTTGAGCAGCTCGATCGTAATCCATTCGCCCGGGCAGCGGTGCCCCTCATAGTAGTCCCCGCCTCCCTGCGGAATGAAGTTGTAAGGGCTCTGGTTCCATGCGGCAAACCGCTCCGGCCTGAACTGGTTCGGCTCATCCCATACGCGCGGATCATGGTTGGTCCCGTGAAAATCCAGAAGCACCCACGCGCCTTCCTCGAAATGGTGCCCTCGCCAGTCGAACGCCTCTCGCACCCGCCCCCCGACAAACGGAAAGAACGGGTAAAACCGCCGCACCTCCTGCACGAACCACTCGCGATAATCGTCCCCGTTCCTCCGCAGCCGCTCCGCACACTCCGGATGCTCATGCAGTGCAAGCCCCGCAAACATCACATATTGCGCAACGGCCACCGTCGGCCGAAGCAAGTTGATCAACTCCACCGCCGCCACCTTCGTACTCAGCAGCTCCCCGTCCAGCTCCCTATGCCACGCCACCGCGTGCGCCGCGCTCGCCTCATCGACCGCAAGCCGCCCCCCGCGAATCGCATCGATCGCCCCGCGGATCCACCGCTCCGTCCGCGACCGCCGCACCATGCCCATCCAGTTCCGCGGCCCGACCGACCCGGCCCCGTCGATCATCGAAGCAAACTCGCGCGCCCGTCCGTCCGCGTCCTCCTCCGAAAGCTCAAGACCCACCCAGCGGCACACCGCCCGGCACAGAATCTCCTGCACCTCCGAAAGCAGCACCACCTCGCCGCCGCGCTCCCACCGGGCCGCCCGCGCCCGCCATGCATCCGCCGTTATCTGCGTCAGCCGTTCGATGCTCTCCGGCGTCATCAGCGACATGAACATCTCCTTGCGATGCCGATGCGCCTCGCCATCCAGCGTTTGCACGCTGCCTTTATCCTGAAGCAATCGCAGCGTTGTCGGCGGCATGGCGCCCTTTCGCGTGAACCGCCCCGGCCGATAGAAGACCTTCGCCGCCTCCTCCCCCGTCATGCAGATCACCTTGCGAAACATCAGCCGCGTCTCGAACATATCGGACGCATGCCGCCTGCACCGATTCGAAATGAAGTGGTAAGTCTCCTTCAGCAGCCCCAGCGTGTGATCATAACCTTTATCCCGAGGTATACTCATGACGCTCCCCATTCATGTGACATCCCAGCCCGGCGCCGCTCCGCCCGTACCGGCGCAGCTTCACGCCCCTCCTTTTAATCGTCAAAATTCGCCGACCTGCTGAACGTCTTTATTGCCCGCCGTCACAGGATATAGTAGCGGCGGCCCTTGCGGCCGCGCGGAATGCACACATCCCCACCTTCGCCAACCTAATTACCGGTCTGCGCCGCCGCATATTTCTCCAGCGCCTCGCCCACCATCTTCACCAGCGCCAGCCTGTCCTCACCTGCAAGCACCTCGCCGCACCGCGCAACCGCATCATAATGCGACCGAGCCGCCGCATCCTGCCCCTGTGCCGCAAGCCTCCTGCCCTCCTCGATCACGTACCGCGCCATCTCACGCACCGCCTTCGTCGCAGCCATCGCCTCCTCCTGCACCGCCGACCGCCGCTCCGCCGGCAGCTTCACGAAAGCCGCCTCCGAAATCCGAAATACCGACTCCTCTGCAAAGATCGCCGCATTCGGCCAATCCATCCTCAGCAATCGCTCGGCCGCGCCGCGCTGGTCACCGTCCCGCCAAAGTTTCAGCGCCTCGTCGAACGCTCCGGCCGGCGCGGTCACCGCCGCCCCTTTTTGCGACGGTTGCCCCGCCGCAGGCTCGCTCGGCTCCGCCGGTCCGCCTCCGTCATCCCTCTTCGTACAACCAAAGAATGCCGCCCCAAATACCACCGCCGCCCAGACCAACGCCTTAACAAACCGACCCATAACCATCTCCCGATTTAACTCCTCTGCTGCCGACAGCGATCCTGGCAGAACGTCTCTGCCCGTCAACATACAAGACGCCAAACCCGCCGCCGCGCAACGGAAAAAATGCGAGCAGCCTGAAGAATCGCGTGAGCCCGACGTTTCGCCCGGCATGCGACCGATGCGATGCGCCTCACGGCTTGTAATATCGCGCAAACAGCCCGCCCAGGTCTGGCCCGCTGCCCTCATTTCGCCCCGCAGCAACGCCCCGGACATACGCAATCGTATTGTTACGGTCGGCCCCGCCGTTGCCCGGCGTAATTAAATACCGCATGCCGTATTCCACCGCGGCCTCCTCATCGCCGTCCGACCGCGCCTGATTCATCATCGCCACGAACCGCTTCGAATGATTCGCCAGATAAGAATCGCACAACCCGAACAACTTGCCCATGATCTGCTCCGTCGCCTTCTTCATAATGAAATCGTCCGCAGGCAGTTCGAGTGCGTCGCCCGGCACATTGCGCGCCGGATCGGGCACGATATAACTGTCGGCGGCCGCATACGCCCCTTCGAGCTTCTCGGCCACCAGCACCGCCCCCGTCCGCGCATCGACCATCTTCAGGAACACCCCGATCCGCGCCGTCCGCGTCACACGGACAATCGGGTACTCGTACTCGCTTATAATCGGGATCGCCAGGTGCGGCGGCGTATGCGCAAGGATCCCCCTGGCCTTCTCCGACGCGACATGCAGGGACGCCGCCTTCTTCTCCGCAGTGCTGATCATTTTCTGGGCGTCCTGGCTGCGCCGCCGATAGTCCTCTTCACTCTCCCCGTCCGTGCGGCGCAGCATCTTCTCCGCCTTGACCCTGACAATCACCAGTTCCGCAACCGCCGCCGCATGGTCGACAGACAACCTCTCGGCGTCCGTCCGCACCTTGTGATAGTCCGCGTTCGGCTCCATCCGCGTGCCGCTCTGGAACTGGCTTCGCCCGGTAGTGACCGCCTCGCTTACGGTAAAGTCCCTGTGCAGTATCTGCCCTAACATCAGGGCGTCCGTGTCCCTGGGCCAGGCATTCTCGCTGCGGATGTCGAGCACGTCGATTTCGATGATGTTCGTGTTGACGCTGCTCAAAATCGTCTTGAAGGCCGACGCATCCTTGATCACAATGTTTGCCGGCCGTGCCTTGCTGATGTGCTGCAGAAGCCCCGCTTCGATGCCCTCGGCCGCCTTGCGGTCCTGCCACGCGCAATTGAAACCCACGTAACCGATGGAATACTTGATTGTTTCGCGCAGCGGCCCAAGCGCCCCGATGAGGCCCGCGCGCGCCTGTGGCAAGTTGTCCCGGTAGTGCATCGCCGTGACATAGTGCAGCGCCGCGTTGCCGTACTGTTGTCGCTCGGCGAACAGATCGCCCGCCTCCGTATGCCGCCGCGCAATCCGCTCAGAAATGACCGCAATCAAATCGCCTGCGCCGCCGTAATCCTTCAGAACGCGACGGCTCTCGTTCAACAGCCGCAAGGCCTCGTGCAGCGCCCCGGCGTCGATCGCCTGCACCGCCAGTGCGATCTTCACGTCGCACACCGCCTGCTTCGCCTCCAAAATCAGCGTCGCGATCTCCGGGTGCAAAGGATACAACTGCCGGGCCTTCTCCAGCGTCTCCAGCACCGCCTGCGCATCGGCGCCGCTTTCCCTCAGCATCCGCGCCTCCGCAATCAATGCAAGCGCCTCCCGCCGATGGCTGACCTCCGCGATAAGCGCCTTCGCCTCGGCGCCCGCATTGTACCGCAGCGCGGTATTCGCCTCGATGACAGCCTCATCCCACTGGCCCGCCTCCAGCAAGCCGCGCGCCGCCGCCAGATGGAACGCGTACGCATCCCGCTTGATCCTGTCCAAATCGCCCTGCGCCCCGCTCATGGTGCGGTTTCGCGCCATGGCCTGCTGCATCGCCTCGACGGCCGCGTCCCACTCCTGCCGCCCCGCGCAGTCCAGCGCATGGCGGCGAAGCGTCTCGACAGCTAACGTCTCGGCCAGCACCCGCTCGCGAAAACTCAGATACACACCGTTCGCCGGCCCGTGTTCCAGCGCCTTGGCGATATGCCTGGCCGCCCCGTCCAGCCGCGCCGCGATCAAGTCCGTCTGCGCCAGATTGAAATAATGCTCCCCCGCCAGGTGCCGTGCATAAGTCAGCTTTTCTTCATACATGCTGCAGTCGCGGCCCCGCTTCTGCCGGCACTGCTGATACGCGGCGTCGAATCTGGCCACCGCCTCATCATATTGATTGTGCGCCAGCAGGTCCTCGCCTTGATTATACGACTCCAGCGCCTTGTCGCAGCCCGCCGACAACAGAACCGCCGCGACAATCGCCCCCAATACACACCGAGCCGCCCGCCGTCGTCCGACCGCTGACCTTTTCTCCATGCCGCACATAAGTACGAACCTCCAATCCCCCGCAAGACTCCATTATTTACATTAGCCGCAAGCCGCGCCTCATCGCAGCCCGTCGCTCACAGCCCTGCCAATGCATAGACGAGCGCCGCCTGCCGGTTTATTGCGATCTCCGCAGGACGGCGGGTTCGCCGCCTATTGCCCGATGATCGAAAGGGCGATGTAGGGCACAAGATTAAACACGATAACGACAATCTTGTAAACGCCGATAAACGAGTAGATCACCACATTGAACGTATCCCTGGGCAATGGGTAAAACCGGCTGTGCATCCGGTAAACCCAGTCGCGCCCTAATGAAAGAACCAACGCGGTAAAAACCAGCAGCCCAACATTCAAAACAGTGCACCACCCAAAAAACGACCGCAGCAATACAACGTCCATTACATACCTCCCTTTCAATTCTCATGAATCCCGCATTCGGCCCGCGAATCCGGTCCCGCAATTCCTCCCGCATGCCTCATCTGGGCACGCGCTATCTGCGGCACGAGGCCCATCGCCACCGTGTACTGATCATCGCCGCACTCGCGAGCCGGCCTCCACAAGTTTGCTGCCGGCCCGACAGTGACTAAATTGTCTCGCACTGCTGTATTTCCGTCAAGCAAAAACCAACCCGATGTGTCATTATCTCAAAATTGCAATGCTTGTTTTTGTCCCGGCGGCCTGCTAAGATTGTCCTTAGGCGCTTGTACAGCAACGGCTGCAATGTGCTTGCAACTGGACAGCCGAAATCCAATTTTAGGAGTTGAAATCCATGAACGACGATCCCCGACAAGTATCACGACCGGCCGGCGCGCCTGAAGGTTTCCGCCTGAACAGGCGCCGCTTTCTGCAAACCGCGGCGGGCAGTCTGGCTTTCTGTACCATGGGAGCGTATGGACTGGACCTGGTCAATCAGAAGCCCAAACGCGTCGGATTGATCGGCGCGGGCTGGTACGGCAAGAGCGACCTGTGGCGATTGGTGCAAGTGGCGCCGGTCGAGATCATCTCAATCTGCGATCCCGATAAGCATATGCTGGCGGGCGCACTGAAGATCGCCGCCGAACGCCAGAAGTCCGGCAAGACGCCCCGCGGTTATGCCGACTATCGCCGGATGCTCAAAGAAAAGGACCTCGACATCGTGCTCGTCGGTTCGCCAGACCACTGGCACGCGCTGCACGGGATCGCCGCGATGGAGGCGGGCGCGGACGTCTATTTGCAAAAGCCGGTCAGCGTCGACGTCATCGAGGGCGAAGCGCTGCTGGCCGCGGCGCGCAAACACGGGCGCGTCGTGCAGATCGGCACGCAGCGCAAGAGCACCCCGCACCTCATCGACGTCAAGAAACAGGTGATCGACGCCGGCCTGCTGGGAACCGTCGGCCACGTCGACATGTGCTGCTATTACCACATGCGCGCCAACGGCAATCCGCCCGTTGAGCCGGTGCCCGATTTCCTGGACTACGACCTGTGGACCGGCCCGGCCCCGCTGCGTCCCTACGACGGCCTGCCGCATGTGCGCTGGTGGCGGACGTTCATGGAGTACGGCAACGGCATCATGGGCGACATGTGCGTCCACATGCTCGACACGGTCAACTGGATGCTCGACCTGCGCTGGCCCAAACGCATCAGTTCGGCCGGCGGCATCTACGTGCAGAAGGACGGCAAATCGAACATCGCCGACACGCAGACGGCCACATTCGAGTTCGGCGATTTCAATGCGGTCTGGCAGCACCGCACCTGGGGCGCGGCCCCCGACCCCGACTACCCGTGGGGCCTGGTCATCCACGGCGACAAGGGCGTGCTCAAGGCCAGCACGATGCGCGCCGATTTCGTGCCCCACGACAAACAGGCGAAGCCAATTCATTTCGAGTGCCTGTTCGAGCGCGAGCAGTATCCTGAGGACGTGACCGAAGAACGCATCGAGTTGAACGCGGCCCCGGCCACACGCCGCCACATGCTCGATTTCCTGGCCGCAATCGACCAGCGAAGCCGGCCCGTCGCCGACATCGAGCAGGGCCACATCTCCAGCGCCAGTTGCATCCTCGCCAATGTCGCCATGAAGGTCGGCCGCGCCGTAGTCTATGATCCGGCCAAACGCGAAGTCGTCGGCGACCGCCAGGCGACGGCCCTCCTGCGCCGCGCCTATCGCAATCCATGGCGCCACCCGGGACGGAGCGATTACCTGCGCTGAGCGTCGCCGGCGGCACATCCGTAAGGGGTCGGACCCGCTGTCTACGTGTATGACCTGGTGTTAAGATAGTAGGATTAGAGTGTGGGCCTAAACGGATCGATCTAAGGACCATACATATGAAGAAATGGCTGGTTATCACTGCACTAACCATAACGCTGCCGACGTCTGCCGCCGTCGTCTTTGACGCCGCCAGGCCAAACACCGTCGTTTTCTCCCCTGTCCAGGCACGCTATGTGCGGCTGGTGATACCCGACAGCCTGCACGGCCAGCCATGCATCGACGAGTTGGAGGTCTACAGCGCCGAGGGAGGCCCCAATCTTGCACCGGCGGCAAGCGCTTCTGCCTCTTCATGCCTGCCCGGCTACGCCATTCACCGCATCTCGCATCTCAACGACGGCCTCTATGGAAACGCACACAGTTGGATCGCCGCGGGCACAAAGAACGAATGGGCACAAATTGAATTCGCCCAACCGGTAACTGTTGCTTCCGTCGTCTTCTCCCGCGACAGAGAAGGCAAGTACCAGGATCGACTGCCCGCCGCCGTCGAAATTCGAATCTCCATGGACGGCACGGAATGGAAGACGGTCGCCCGAAGCAGCACGGTCCCCATCCTGCCGGAAGGCCCCGTGCCGCCCCAAGACCTTCTGCGGTACGCGTTCGAATGCGAAGACCTCACCTGGCGAACGTTCGACCCCTCCGATTCGGCGCGGCGGGTGTTGCGGCAAATGGAGGAAATGATCGCACGATTTGCCGCCGAAGGTCTGAACGTCTCGGCCGAGCAAGACCAGTTGGCGAAGTTTCGCCGCCGCGAAGACCTGCTCGAAGGAACCGGCCCGGCCGCACCGCAAAGACAGCAATTCTTCTTCGAGGTCCGTGCGGCCAAGCGCCGCCTCTTCTTCCGTGCGCCCCAGCTAACCGCCCTCGAACGCATCCTTTTCGTCAAAAGACACCCTTACGAGCCGTCGCACAACTACAGCGTCATCCTCGATGCGACGGGCGGCCCCGGCGGCGGCATCTGCATCCTCGAAGTGCCGCACCGCAACGGCGTACCTGACCCGGATCGTGCAGCCTTAACGACGCTGTTCGACGCCGGCCCCGGCGTCGCCCGCGACCCGGCCGCCGACTTCGACGCCGGCATCGTCTATTTCTCCTGCCGCCGCTCCATGCAGGACTATTATCACCTCTACGCAATGAACGCCGACGGGACCAATCTGCGCCGCCTCACCGACGGACCGTTTCACGACACATTCCCCTGCCCCCTCCCCGACGGCGGCCTGGCGTTCATCAGCACGCGATGCCGCGCCCGGTTTCTATGCTGGCGGCCCCAGGCCTTCGTCCTCTTCCGCATGGATGCCGACGGCGCCGGCATTCGCCCGCTCTCGCACGCCAACCTCAGCGAATGGACGCCCTCGATGATGAATGACGGACGCATTTCCTGGATGCGATCCGAGTATCTCGACAAGGGCGCCGACTTCGGCCACACCCTTTGGGCCATCCGCCCCGACGGCAGCCACCCCGAACTGATCTTCGGCAACAACACGCTCAACTGTTATGCCGGCGCACGCCCCGTGCCCGGCTCACGCGAGATACTCTGCACCCTCGTCTCCCACGGCGGCGACCTCAACGGCCCCATTGCCCTGATAGACATCTCCGAAGGCCGCTACAATCCGCAGGCCATCACCAGTATCACCCCGGACGTACAGCCCCATTACCACATGAGCTGGGCCCGACAGCAGTGTTTTCGCGATCCCTTCCCGATCGGCCGCGACTATTTCCTGTGCAGTCACGCGCCTCTGGACAAGTTCGGCCTCTACGTCATCGACCGCTGGGGCAATCGCGAAGTGCTCTACCTCGACCCTCAGATCGGCAGCATGTCCCCCACGCTCCTCCGCCCGGTGACGCCCCCGCCTGTGCTGGGCGGCAGCGAAATATCCGCAAGTGCCGCAGAATCAGAAGGCCAGTTCTTCCTCGCCGACGTCTACCAGGGACTCGAACCGGCGGTCAAACGCGGCACGATCAAGTACATCCGCGTCTGCGAGGAGATCAGAGCCGACTTGACGCAACTGGCCGATGGCCAATACCGTGCCGATCACGAACCGTTCGAAGACTGGTATGCCGGCCCAACGCACATCGTCCGAGGCCCCCACGGCTGGCCCAGCTATGTCGCCAAAGGCGTCTGTGGAATCGCACCCGTCCAAAGCGACGGTTCCGCCGGCTTCTACGCCCCGGCCGGCAAAGTATTGTACTTCCAGGCACTGGATGAAAACTACAACGAAATACAGCGCATGCGCAGCGTCGTGCAGTTGCAGCCCGGAGAAAAGAGAAGCTGTATCGGCTGCCATGAAAACCGCCTCTCGACCCCGCCATCGGCCGCCGTTGTCCCCCTGGCCATGCGGCGCCCCCCGGACACCCTCCAGCCTCCGCCGTGGGGACCAGGCCCCTTCGCGTATGAGAAGGTCGTCCAGCCCGTCTGGGATGCCGCCTGCGTGCGCTGTCACAATGAAAAAGATCTGCCCTCGACCAGTCTCACCGGCCGCCTGGATGCCGATGGAATCCCCGCCTCCTACAAGACCGTCATAACAAACGCTTGGGTGCACTACTTCGACTACACATGGGGACAGGAACACTCAAAAGCCGAACCGCTGACCTTCGGCACGGTCAGGAGCAAATTGTGGCAAGTCCTCGACGCCGGCCACTATGACGTGCACCTCACCCCAGACCAGGCCCACCGCCTGAAATGCTGGACCGACTTGAACTGCCCCCTCTGGCCCGACTACGTCTTCCGACCCGACCGCCTCGCCGCGAAAACCGCCCCCTAACGCGGAATTGGGCTCACCGAGGCCCAAGGGGCTCGAACCCTCAACCTTCGGATCGACAGTCCGAACAGCCCGCTTGTAAGTGCTTATGACACAGAGCATTTACAAGCCAAAAATCAAAGGGGTGCAGTCAAATAGCAGTGAAATAGTAGTCCAGCAGTAGACCGACCGTACATCGGTGGTGCGCACTTTGGTGCGCGCCCTTGACAACGTCTTAAAGTCAGGAACAAGGTCGCAAATCGGTGCTTCCCTAAGCAGACAGCCAGGTTAAGAAAAGCAAGACGGCAGCAAGGCCGTTTGTACTCGCCTCGGCCGCGTTGTCGATCATGCGAATCCGCCGGCCTAAGGCGTCGTAGGCATACTCGGCCATGGCGTTGCTCGACGAGTCCTCAATCTTGACGACGCGATTCTCGTACTCATAGAAATCCACATACTACCGGTACGTGCTGGCGTCTGAAAAAAGTACCGGACACCTTTAATTTACCTGTTCATATCATCACCCCCCAGCCGAAGCCAGACAGGGGGCAGGGCACACCGCGTCTGTCGATCTGAATCTGGCTTCGGAGGCTGGGTGGATGAAAAGATAAAAACAGCCCGCGAAGCGGTTCCTTATCATTGGCCAATCCGCCCGCAGAGCACCGAGCCGAAAAAATCTCATCCACAGCATTTGACAATAGCTCCTTGACCGCGCTGGCGTACGTAATTACAATGGCCGTCTATCAGGTCGGCCGCATCTTCGTATAGGAGTATTATGGAAAGAGTATTGGTGATCTTTATAGTGGTGCTTGCAACGCTTGCGTTGGGCTTTTTTGCCTTCCGAAAAGGCAAACGCTGTGGTTGTGGACACGGGGGCGAGTGCAAGGGCGAGCAGCGCGAAAGCTGCGCCAATTCCGCCCGTGAAAACGAAGGATCCTGACAACCTATGCGGTTTCGCGAAAGCATAAAAGAACTCTGGATCGCGTCCTTTGCCGCCTACTTCTTCCTTCGGCTGCGTCGTGCCTTTTACGCATACAACCGTCGGACCGTTGAAAATCGCTGAAATTTGAAGTGGTTGCTCTTTGAAAAATGCATAATGCCGCAGGGTGCAAAAATTAAAATTTCATAAGCTCTTTATAAACGGCGGAGTAAAATTGCCCAAGCCCCGGCTGTCAATATTCAATTTTGACCCGCTAAGTACATGCGATTACCGGTTTTTTTGGGGGGGATGTTTCTATCCCCGGAATCAACACTTATTCCGATAAATATTGGCCTAAAACACCGAAAAACCGTAGTTTCCACGTAAATAATTCAGATTTTGCCTGAAACATAAGCTTCCTTGTCGGACTTTAGTCGAACCATAAGTTTCATTTTAGGACACGGAAGCATTATCGCCCTGAATGTGGCCATCTTATCGGTCAGCAGCACGATTAGCCCGTCACGGTACTGCCAACCAATGCAGTCCGAAGGCGGTAAAATCAGCCAGATTCAAAATACCGTCGCCGGTGCGGCGGGGGATAATATCATAGTACGGCACATCGGCCAGCCAGTATTCGGCCAGTATCAGCAAATCAGCGGCGTCGGTGACGCGGTCGCGGGTAAAGTCTACCTCAAACGGACGCACCTCTGGCAGCACCCGCATCTCGGTGGTAAAGTGGTAGTCATAGGCGTCAAGCTGTCCCCCAAACGACCCCGAGTAGTCATACATTATTTCCACAAAGAACGACCGCCAGCCGGTCATCGGCACACCCGGGTCGGCGATATACAATTTCGTGGTAAAGAATGTGGAGTTATAGCATGATAACAAGAGAGGAAACAGAAAAAAGGTACCTGACACCTTTAATTTTCCCTATGCCTTAAAAAATTCCCTGCCGAAGGCAGGAATACTCACTTAACCGGAAAGGCACTTTGTCCAATTTCCGCTGAAACCAATACAACCTGACAACCAGAAAAGATCGGGACGGAAACGATGAACATAGAAAAAAAGATAAAAAATGTATTGTCCATGTACACACTGGTCTCACATAAGATCGCGTCTTTTAATCATTTCAACACTGCAGGTGGTTTATTTGTATGTTGTCTGATAGGTTTTATATTTATTGGTAACGTCTTTGCTGATGGTGAAAAGTTAGCTATTCCGGAATTTCATTTGCGTGAAAAAGAATTTGTTATCGCACATGAGTACCTTGTTCTTCCGATTGATGAAACAGAAAAAAAAGTTCCTCTCAGTATTTATATCGATTCCGAAAAGTTGTGCGATTATGAGGTGGCGCTGGCTGCTAAAGCTGAAGATGCCCAGTGGTATGCGTTCTTCTCCCTCAAGCGTTTTGAAGGCCAAAAAGCCCGTGTTGTTACTCGAACGACAAACAGTGGCCTTGATCTGATAAAACAAACCGATAACATTCCACAACACGAAAGCTTCTACACGGAACAGCTTCGTCCACAGTTCCATTTCAGTTCAAAGCGCGGCTGGCTCAATGATGTCAATGGGATGATCTATTACGATGGCCTGTATCACATGTATTATCAACATAACCCTGTTAGCATCGAATGGGGCAATATGACATGGGGGCATGCGACAAGCCGGGATATGGTGCATTGGACAGAACAGCCTAAAGTCCTTTTTCCGCACAATGAAATCGGCACATGTTTTTCTGGTGCGGCGTTTATCGATTTTATGAATCAGTTGGGCAAGAAGTCGGGCGATCAAGATGTTATTGTCGCAGCCTATCTCAGGACCGAGATTGGCCTGAGCCTGGCGTATTCCAATGATTGCGGGCAAACGTTCAAGGATTATGAGCATAACCCCGTTCTTAACCACCCCGGCGAAAGGATTGACACCCCCCGGCCGTTCTTCTATAGGCCAACCGGCCGCTGGGTATCTCCGACCTATGATTGGTTCATAAATGATAAAGGGCAAAAGCGCCGCTGCGTCGGTTTCTACAGTTCGGCAAATCTAAAAGACTGGAAATTCGAGTCTCGTGTCGAACAGAATGGCTGGGGAGATGAGTTGTGTGGCTGCGTCGACTTTTTTCAACTGCCGATTGATGGTAATGAAGCAAATGTCAAATGGGTCATGATTTTTATCGACGGCAGTTATATTGTCGGTGATTTTGACGGTTCTGTGTTTTATACTTTAGAAGGTAAACCCGCCCATACAGAAGATCGTGAAACATCTCTTGTGATACGGGGTAATTACTATGCGACCATGACCTTTGAAAACCACCCGCAGGGCAGACGTGTGCAATTGACCTGGATGCGAGGCGACATTCCGGGCATGCCGTTTAATCACCAGATAACACTGCCGTCCGAATTAACCCTGCATTCGACACCTGACGGGCCGAGATTAAGAATGAACCCGATCAAATCGCTTGAATCGCTTAGAAAGAAGACGCACCAATGGCGCGGCGATCTCAAGCCTGATGAGAATCCGCTATCAGCCATAGATGGTGAACTCTTTGAGGTCGAAGCTGAGTTCGCACCGTCAACTGAGTCCGAAACTGTTTTCAACTTGCGAGGCATCCAAGTGATCTATGATGCAAATACTCAAATGGTGACATGCAAAGGCAGCGGTAAACCCTTAAGTGCCAAACTTGTTCCAGCTGATGGCGTTATTCGGCTCAGAATCTTTCTTGATAGGACTGCCCTGGAAGTTTACGGCAATGACGGTGTTATCTATATGCCGCTTGTTGTTTTTCCTGATGTGAATAATACGTCCCTATCGGCGGTCTGCAGCAGGGGACAAGTGAAGTGTTACAACTTAAGAGTTCATGAGTTGAAATCAATTTGGCGCGAAGGGTGAGTTCCGCAAGCTTGTTAAATAGCCGAGCTTAATTAAAGGGACCGGTCTCATTTTTTATAGATTCGTCCCGTCCACAGATTGCCTTTCAGACTCCATTTGCCTCTCCGCCTCGGCCACGCGATTCTCCCGCTCATACAAACGTTATCAATTGCATCCACACTTCAACTCGCCCGCATCACCACCCGTCCATCATAAAAGAACCTCGCCACCCGGAATGCTAAGGCTGAAATAAAGGTGCCTGGAACCTTTATTTCACCCCGGCTCCGAAAAGCACCATTCGGGCCACCAACGAAGTCGGTGGGCCAGTACAGCCTAGAGCATTCCAATTCGATTGGCCTTTTCACTCTACCACTTGACTGTCGCATACTTGTACTTAAAATCAGTTGTGGCAATCACATGTTCATCTTTACCCTGTAATACCAACCACGTTGTCTGCTCCCGCAATATCTGCCATTCTTTTCTGAACATGCGATAATCTTGACTCCATGCCGCGATCACCTGGTTCCTGTCTCTTCCCTCCAACGCTTCCACTGTTCCCTGTGTTGCCACACATTCTCCATCTGCCTCGAATATCTCGTGCCACGAATCATAGAGAAGCTCGACGTGCCCATCTCTCACATAAATGCACATAAATGGTGAGTCGAAGCCTGAAAACCTCTTGCACGTACTCTGTATCAGCACGCTCTCGACGTTGAGTCGGTGAAAAAAACCTTGGAGAGCCTCAGTGGGTATCTTGCTTTGATAGTACGGAGGCCCACCCTTGTCTGTCTTCTTCGATGTGATCGCGGTACCATCGTCCCATACCGCCAATACTACTCCCGGATCGCTTGGGCCAGAAACACGAGTCTTATCGATGAATACAGCAACACACGGAAGAGTCGCCTTTCCTTCTATGACGGGTATGCGCATTACATCCTCTTGACTTTTCTTAGAACAACCCGTCGGTACCATTGCCAAGAAGAACACGAACATTACTTTAAAACGTATGAGCATAGAATTCTCCCTACAAGCTTAATTAAAGGGACCGGGAATAATTAAAGGGGAATAATTAAAGAGGTCAGACCCCGTTTTCCCGTTCCTCTTTGCTCAACAACCCTTATCAACAAGCTCTTACGTATGTGCCAGACATCACCTTTGCCAACATACCTCGCCGCGCTGCCCGCCTTGCTCTCTCCAGATTTTACCACGCCGCACCCCAAACCGCAACACCCATCCAAATCCTCCACGTCCAAAGACTCATTATTTAACAGTCATTGCGCCGCAACGCTCTTAAACCGCCTCTGGCGCAAAATGTCCGACCTGCGCCGTCCCGTGGAACGCATGCGGCGAGTGATGCGAAGGAGAAGCCCGGAAAGCGGCCTGCGTGTCGAGCGCAAAAAATGAGGGCGACGGATTTTGTCCGACGCCCTCACCGGATCGAGATTTCTTTCAGGACATTCAGCGATCCTGCAACGTGCTACCTGCGCGGTTCGCAGGGTTGGGATATCTGTTCGACGGCCTCTCCGACAAGCACCTCTGTATGGGCCTTGGTAGCTACGTCGCCCAGCGAGAGAATGCCGACCGCCTTGCCGTCGACGTCGATGACGACAAGCCTGCGAATCTGCTGGTGCTCCATCAATCGCGCGGCCTCGTCAACACTGTCATCTTCCGAACATGTAAAGACGTCAGTGCTCATAATCTCGCCCACGGAAGTGCCGATCGGATTCTTCGCCTCCGCAAGCCCGCGCACCACGATATCGCGGTCGGTCACCACGCCCGCAAGGACGTTGTCCTCATCAAGCACCGGAAGAAAACCCACGTTGCGATCCCTCATGTGCCTGGCGGCGTCGCTCAGGCTGCTGTTTGAGTTGATCGCATCCATCCAGTGTGTGCAAATATCACGTACTCTCATGCCTCACCCCCAATCAATAAAATACCCACGGTTATCAGACTGTTCACGATTCTGTTATTTCGCAGGCGCTTTCGCCAGGACCCTGCCCCCATTTTGCAGTACGCATTCAACCTGTCGGCCGAATGCAGCGGCGTTATAAGGTGATTTTTTGCCGGTCAATCCGTTCCCAGCCCCGAAATTGAGTTAATCAAAGGTGTCCACTGCTCTGAGCCTGCCGATTCCCCAAAGCGCGCAAAAAAACCGCCGCGGACACATGCTGCCCGCGGCGGTCTAAGTATTCAATTCCGGATTCTTACTTCGGCTGCACGGGCGGCGCCTGCGGCGGCATCATGGGACGCTGGGCCCCTGCTTCCATTCTGGCCTTTTCTTCCGCGGACCATTCCAGCTTGGCCTCACTTCTCAGCTTCTCGCGAAGCGTCATCCAGAAGCGTCCCTTCTTCTGATTCGTCAGGTCCTGCACGATAGCCTCCTTGACGTCCTCGAAGGACTCCGTCTTGGCCGGTATCTTTTCGGAAAGCTTGATAATGTGATAACCGAACTGCGTCGGCACCAGGTCGCTGATCTGGCCGGGCTCCATCCCGAACGCGGCGTCCTCGAACGGCTTGACCATTTGACCGCGCGGGAACGTGTATTCGCCGCCCCGGCTCTTTGAGCCCGGGTCCTCGGAATGCTCCGCCGCCAACTGCGCGAAATCCTCTCCGGCGCGGGCCTTGGCCAAAATATCCTCGGCTTTCTTCTTTGCCTCCGCCTTGGCCGCCTCATCCATCTGATCGTCGGACTTGATCAGAATATGGCTGGCGCGCACCTGTTCGGGACTGCCGAACTGCGCGGTGTTCTCATCATAAAACGCTTTCGCTTCCTCATCCGTAATGGTCGTTGATTCACCGGCGGCGACCATCTGCGTGTCGAGCAGCTTTTCGATCCCGATGTTGCGCTTGAGCTGCCCGCGGAACGCTTCCAGCGTAACGCCGTTCTTGGCCAGCTCTTCCTGAATGTTCTCCATCGTGATGCCGTTCTGCGTCATGATATCGTTGATCTTGGCCTCGACGTCCTGGTCGCTGACTTCGATCTTGTCGGCTTTAAGCTTTTCGTCGACAAGCTGCTCGAGCACGATGCCGTCAATAATGTCTTTTCGCATCCTGTCGCGCAGGCCCTTGAGTGTATCGGGCGGCAGATTCGCCATGCCGGCGCCCATTCTGCCCATCTGCATCTTCATGGCGTCATCGAGCCGCGCCTCGACGGTGCTGTTCTTGATGGGCACGCCGTTGATGGTGACGACGACTTTGTCCTCTCCGGGAACAGCGGCCGGCACGGGCTGCTTTGCAGTAACCGGGGTCGCCGGCTTCTCAGCCGCAACGGGTTTGACGGCCGGAGCGGCCGCTTTCGGCGCCTCCACCTTCAGGGGCTTTTCAGCGTCCGTTTTAGTACTGTCCTTCTTGCCCATGGCGAAAAGGGTTGCACAGAACACCAGTGTGATCGCGCCGATCAATAATGACCTCATTTGATTTCCTCTCATAAATTCAGCGACAGCAGTAATTTAGGCAAAAACAAGCGTGCAATTATCGCCGCATCGCATGCGGCTGTCAAGAAAACTTCCATTTTCCCCGCTTTTTCTTACGCACAACAAGGACTTCTATACAGCATGCCCCGCCAAATGTGCGAGCGATTTGACACATTTATCGGGGAAAATAACGGGGCAGGTCAACGGGCCGTCCAGGGACGCCGCCAAAAAACAACCCGCTGTTGTGATTGACCTGTACCCGTTTTGATTTGCTCTTGCAGCGAGCGCGGTTGCGTCGTAAGATTCGGCAGACGGGCTTGCGACAAGAACGGAATGAACCAACAGCCGAATGGAGCCAGGAATGCAGAAGGAAAGTCATACGATCACGATCGTGCCGCGCTACTGCGAGACGGACCAGGCGGGCGTGGTGCATCATACGGTGTACGGCGTGTGGCTCGAAATGGGGCGAACCGAGCTGCTGCGGGCAAACGGGTACGTTTATCGCGATCTGGAAAAAACGGGCGTGTTTTTTGTGGTGGTCGACATGGCGATTCGATATCGCCGGCCGGCGTTTTATGACGAGCAACTGGAATTAACGACAACCTGCACCGGGATGTCTATGGCCCGCGTGGAGCACAGCTATTTGCTTAAGCGGCCGACGACGGGCGTGGTGCTGGCCGAGGGGAAAACGACTTTGGCGTGCGTGGATGCGGAGGGGAAGGTGCAGCGGGTGCCGGAATATATGAATTTGGGGTGATGGCTCGCAAGAAAAAAACGGGCGGGGGCGAAATATCTTTGTGTTTCGGGCCTATAATAATGTTCTTTTGGGGGCAAAGGGGCGTTTTTAGGGCAAAAAGCGGCTTCGCCTTAACATTTTATTCATATTCCGTTGACATTTGGGGGTCGGCCGGGTATAATTAGCCTTACAGTTGAGGTTGAATTTATCAACTAAGGGTTTGAAATCCGGTGGTTTCCGGGGGGAATAAAATGAGTCGCTTTCATACGAAACGCCAGATGATCGCGGAGGTGCAGGCCGGGCGGGGACCGCCGAGGGGGACCTGGGAAAGCCGAATTGCTGGGGGTGATTTCCATTCGTTTTCAGCACCATAAATCGGGAAAGTGAGTTAAAAATGCCATTCGTCACGCAGATTTTTGTCAGATCGTTCAAGAATCCACCGGTTTTTGCGGGTCTTTCGCGCGGCCCGCCGACAGGGCGAATATAACCGCTTTTTTCCTGCTGCTGCATTTGCCGTCCTTCCTTATGTATCCTATGTTTTATTTGATTGCGAGAGGCAGCGTTTGCCCGACGCGTCACCGGAGTCGAATCTTATGCCGCCGAGGCCGAGACACAATACATTGAGCAATTTTTACCGCCCGTGCTGGGAGGCACATGAACGCGGGCCGCCGCTGGGAAACCGGGGGAAAAGATTGCCGGCCTGGGGCTAAAAAGCCCGTTTGACCCCTTTGAACCGCTTTTTCGAATCAAAATCACAGTTATCAGCCTCATTTAAGCCGTTTAGACGACGGTTTTTTTATGCGCGCAAATATTGGGTTTGATTGATGTAACGTACTGGGTAACATGAGCTTTAAGGCATCTTACGGGATTGCCCGTGACCGGCCGAGAAAAAGCGGGATGGTGATGGCTTAAACGAGGTTTTTGGGTGGTTCGTGGGATTGGAGGCGGAGGGCATATTAGGCTTTT
>JACZKQ010000012.1 GCA_014859965.1 Phycisphaerae bacterium | reverse complement strand
CTTCATTTCCCACCATCACCAACACCGTGCAGCATGCATGCTGCCCGCGTTCCTAACCGCCGTGGCGCGGGCATCCTGCCCGTGTTTCTGCCTCTCCCGGCTGCCCTGTCCGCTGCACAGACCGCCGCTCGCCCGCCTGCGTCACGCCCCCAAAAACTCAGCCGCAACCTTCCGATCATCGAACTCCATTCGCTCGGTCCCGATGATCTGATAATCCTCGTGCCCCTTGCCCGCCAGCAGAACAATATCGCCGCGCGTCGCCTCCGCAATCGCCTGCCGCACCGCCTTCCGACGGTCGGCTTCAACGCTGATCCGCGCCGAATTCGGCTCCGCAAACCCCGCCATCACCTCGCGTATGATCGCTTCCGGGTCCTCCGTCCGCGGATTGTCGCTCGTAACGATGACCCGGTCCGCAAGCTCCTCCGCCACCCGCGCCATCCGCGGCCGCTTCGTCCGGTCGCGATCCCCCCCGCACCCGAACACGCAGATCAGCCGATTCTTCTTCAGCGGCACAAGCGTGCTCAGCACATTGCGCAGCGCGTCGTCCGTATGCGCAAAATCCACCAGCACCGCAAAATCCTGCCCGCAGTTTACCGCCTCAAGCCGCCCCGGCACCGCCTCCAGCGCCGACAGCCCCTTGGCGATCGTCATCAGATCGAACCCCGCCGCCAGACACAACCCCGCCGCCGCCAGGTGATTGCTCACATTGTGCCGACCGATCAGCCGCGTCCGCACCAGTTCCTTCAGCCCGCCGAACGACACCTCAAACAGTGTCCACCCCGCATCCATGCTGTGAATGTGCCCGGCGATATCCGTCTCCGTATCGACGCCGTACCAAAGAACGCGATTGGTCACGTGGTGCGCAATCTCATTGGCCGCGGGTGACTCGGCATTCAGCACCGCCGTCGCGTGCACCGGCAGCCCGGTAAACAGCCGCAGCTTCGCCGCCAGGTACGCCTCCGCCGTGTCGTGATAGTCCAGGTGGTCGCCCGTAAGATTCGTAAACGCCGCCGCCGTAAACGGCACCCCAGCCAGCCGATTCTGGCTCAGTGCATGACTGCTCGCCTCGATCATCATGTACTCGGCCCCGTCGTCGACCATCTTCCGCGCCAGTTTGGCGACCTGCAGCGCATCCGGCGTCGTCATTGACGCATGGGCGCTCTCGCGGCCGGTATCGTAAACAATGGTCCCGATCAGCCCGCACTTCTTGCCGGCCGCCTGAATCACCGACCGAACCAGCCAGCTCACTGTCGTCTTGCCGTTGGTCCCCGTCACCGCAAGATTCGTCAGCGTCGCCGACGGATTCCCCAGATGCTGCTGCGCCAGCATCCCCAGCGCCTCGGCCGTATCCGCCACAACAACAGTCGCCCCAGGCGGGCTCCCGCACGGCCGCTGACAAACGAAATACTTCGCCCCCCTCTCCAGCGCCTGGCTGACGTATTCATGCCCGTCGGCATGCAGCCCGGCAACCGCAACAAAAACGTCACCCGGCCCAACGGCGCGCGAATCCACACAAACAGCGCCCTTAAACGCCGACGAACCAACGACCGCCATCAATTCAGTGAATGTCATAAACCGCTTCGCAACTTAACCACACCAGACTGCCCAGCTTGCCACCGACCACATCCTAACCATATCCTATGTCGGCGACAACCCCCCGGCCGCACGATTATTCCGAAGCATCCACCCCGGAAAGCGTATCGGACCACTCGTCGCCCGCCTGCCAGACCTCCCACCCGCCTCCTCTGCGAACCAGCAGAGTATCCGAAATCGCCCATGCAGCCTCCAAATACGCGCTCCTCGCATCAAAACGAAGCCGCCGCAACCCTTCCTCCGAC
>JACZKQ010000104.1 GCA_014859965.1 Phycisphaerae bacterium | reverse complement strand
AGCCGCCGGCCCCAACTGCGGCCGTGCGCCGGGTCCGCGACGGACCTGTTCACCCTGTACCGGGCACCACGGTCCCCGCTGACCCATGCCCATGCCCATGCCTTGGCCTTGGCCGCCCCGCATCGCCATGCCCGGCCCCATACCTGGGCCCATTGGCCCCATACCCATACCCATTCCTCGCCCCCCACGCGGCCCCGGCTGGCCAAAGGCAATACCTGTTAAACCCATCGCCGCAACCACTGCCAAAATCTTCCATCCTGCGTGTCTCATCGTTCTTTCCTTTCAAATTCGATGTTTCGTTTGCTACACACGATCAAGGCCCTGCACCGGGATAGTGTGGGCAAACGCCCGCAGGTTACATGCAAAAAAAGATACCGCGCCGCATCAGTCAGGAATTCAGAGGCGATTGCCGCGGAATTGCGACACAGAAGTGCCTTGAGTCGAAACTCATCTGCCGACCCACCGTTGAAAGAGACCGATCCGATCCGTTTACTTTAACGGCCAGTCAGCCGGACACATATTGTACCACCAGTAAGAAAGCTCCGCGAAATCGCCAAGGTCGACCCGGCCGCTGTTGTCGAGGTCGGCGGCAAGAGCGCCCGCCTCCAGCCAGAATTCCGCCAGCACCGCCAGGTCGCTCAGGTTCACCACGCACCCGAAACTGCCCGGCCAGAACCCCGCGCTGAGCACGTATGCGCCGCCGCTTGAAACACCCGTGTTCGCCTGGCCTATGGTGCCCGTCAGCGCGTACGGTCCACCGGTGCTTGTGCCTCCCCCGCCATTAATGCTGTACCATGAAATCTCGTAATCCGCCCGCGCACAGCAAGCAGCCACCAGCACCAACGACACGATCAAAACGTTTCTGTTCATAGCCGTCTCCCGCCTCACCAGTGGTTCTTCATTCAAAACAATTCTTTACTCTATCGCCATCGCTCGAAATGTCAACTCTTCCTGCAAGGGGGCGCTCTCCGTAGTGTCCACCGACGGCGGCCGGTATAAGACAGGCCTGACCTTCACGTACAAAACGGACATCAACTCGAGGCCGCGAAAATCGTAAAACTTGAGTTGACCATCCGTCAAGCGGCCGCCTCCCCGCGTCCAGTCATTGAGCCAATCGACCAAACCGCTGCGCTCCAGACGCTGCGTGCACTCACCCCGCAAAATCACATCCCCAAACCTGTATCCGGCAATCTCCTGACTTTTTGAAACAATCTCCAGCGCCCCGCCCGAAACGAATTTCCAGTAGTTATCCGGCTGTTCCAGCGCCCAAGGCAAGTCCACCGCGATAGCGACCGGAAGAACGGATACCACAGGAAACTCTGGCATCGCAGGCAGTTCCTTCAGCAGAGGCGCATCGGCACTATGGAAGGCAATCGCTCCCGGCTCGACAATCAATGCGCCGGCGACCGGTTCGCCATTCACCTTAAAAACAAACTGATGACTGAAAAGCCTCTTTGTCGAGCCGCTTGCGGCGGAAGTAGCCAGCGCCACGCGATCTACCTTGAATTCCATGGTCTCGCGCAGATGCATCGCATTCATCGCATCAAAATGGATCGCCTCATAGGAGATTGGAATCGCGTCGAAAAAGTCGATCCGGCGTCCCTCCTTCATATCGCCGTCGAGATAGATCAAACTGCCGTCGAACCGCCGGCCGTCTGCCGCCTCGTTCATCAGTGACTGAAGCCGACTCCTCGCCTCGGCCCGCACCACCACTTTCCAGATGCCCGGTGCGACCGCCGGCGGAAACGGGGGGATAATCAGGCCGGTCTCATCGTCGGCGCACGTCCATCCGGTGCTGGACCACTTGGGGACTTGTCCCGGGCCACATTGCAAAGCCGCTAAGGTGTCCGAGTCATTCAAAGCTTTCTGTGCATAAGGCGTCGCGCCGATCCGCTGCCGAGGTGAAAGCGTTGTGAAGGCGTCCTGCGAGCCCCCCGCCCGGACGCCGATCTGCAGCCATAACTGTCGCCCCTCGAACACATCGCCGAAATCAAGGCTTGCGGTGAACTGCCCGGCGACAAGCTCAACGTCCTCCGCCAGGACGGTTGTGCCAACCTGGACGCCCGCTTCGGCCGTGTCAAAGAGGGTGAACAGGAAATCATGCGAGCCGCTTGCCGGGCTGCCGCCGTCATGCAATCGGCCCTGATACGTAAACATCGTCCCGGCCGGCGCTGCAAAGCCCGCCGCACCGATGCACATCACAAACGCAAAACCAGCACAAGCAACGCACCAGGCGGCACGGTTTCTCTTCATTGCTCACTCCAAAAATGCACCTTACCGACATTCGCAGATTCAGACGCAAACATCAATTATACACGATGTGCACCCGCAAATTCAAGAGAAAACCGCACCAATGCACGTGCCGCTCACTCCGGCATGGCCTGAAAACGATAGTTGAACCGTCGATTAGGGGCGCTGTCGCCGCTGACGGCAAATTCGACGATGTCATTGCCCTTCTGGATATTGTCGGCCCAGTGGAAGTCGACCGCTGGGGCACCCTTCAGCCCGAGCGATTTAAGAGGGATCCGCAGCTCCAGTTCACAGCCTTTGGCTTTCCAGGCGACCCGTTCCACATCCTTCCAGTTCCACCCCGCCTGCGTCTTCTGTAGCATAGTCGTGCCCGCGCCGATCGTGCCATAATTGACCAGGTAATCGTACCCCTCCCACCCGGTTCCACTGTTCTGATCCGTGTCCAGGAAAAGCAGCATCCAGTTCGGATCCGTGTGCGGCGTCAGGGGCGCCTGCGTTTTCACATAGAAATACAGATGGCCGGCGTCGTGCGCGACCTTACACAAGACGATATCATTTCGCCCGGTCGTGTTGCGGTAAAAGGTTTCTCCGTACCCGCGGTGCGCCCGGTGCATCGGTCGCCGATCGTATCTCTGTACTCAGGATTCACCGTCCGCCAGTCGGCAAAATTGCCGTCAATGACAATGCGGCTTGTCTTTTCCCCTTGCGGCGGCGGACTCATTCCTTTGTAACGGCGGACATAGTCGACCATTTGATAGTAGTAGCTGTCCGTGTGCCCGCCCTTCATCGGCTCGATGTCGCGGCTGTATTCATGGTTGTACTGGTCGACGAAGAGTGCATCCGGATAGTAGCTGTCCTTGCCCGTATACTTATACCATTCGGTGAATCTGCCCGCGACCCACTCGTTCCAGCCGGTGATGAAAACGAACTTCGGATCGAGCTCCAGCGCCCGCTTCCATTGCTCGATGAAGTTATACCCCTTGTGCACCGCCCCCGGAGAAGTGTCCATGGCGCCGTTGTGCCAGCTCCGCCCGTAGGCCCCGCCTTTATGGCTCATCGCCGACAGTTCCCCCGCCACTGCATTCTGCGCGATCCCCACCGTGACCTGCTCGACGCGGCCGTCCTTATCGCGGAACGCATGCTGCGGATACACTTCCAGCCAGCCCCATTCGTTGGGCCCGCCGGGACCCGTGAAGTAGGAAGGCACCGGCTTTCGCCAGGTGAAGAACGCCTTGATCGCGGGATCGTTAATCCTTGCAGGGTCGGCCATGATCAGCGGGCCACCGTCCCACCGAAACCACAATTCCTCGTAAAGGCCTTTACTGTAGAATTCGTCATAAAGCGTCTTGACCACGCCCGACGGATCGCCGAACGGTGTCAGGAATGCGATCTGCGGAGTGCGATTGCCTTCTTCCCGCATCCTCCGGTACTCCAGGCACAAGGCCATATACGATTCGCGAAATGTAAACGGAGGATTGGTGGTGTCGAAGATGATGACGTCCACGCCCGCGTCACTGAGCATCGAAGCATGTTTCCGAATCACATAAGGATCCGTAACGACATAGTAACCCAACTCTGGTTCGCCCCAGTGATGGGCCGCGGTGACGGGACCCCACTGCGGATCGTCCGGGTTTTCGGCCAGAATGCGCGAGTTGTCATAAGGCCCCCGCCCGGCATGGTGCGTGTGCCACGTCCAGTAGAACATCCCCACAAACCGGTCCTCGCGAAACGGCCCGCATTCGGCGTATCCCGGCAAACGTCTGCCAAGGGCGTCGGTCGCCGCCCACGTATCGCTGTACAGGTTCCAATCGGGTGCATGCGCCGTCAGCTCGACCTCGGCAGCCGCACTCAATCCGCACGCCGCGAGCATACCCGCAAAATAGACAACGGCCGGTCTCTTCATGGAAAGTATCTCCGTCCTGTTTCAAGGCAAGCGTCGGCAGCGCCACTGCGTCGCCGCCGACGGCAAGTATACCAACCCTTGTGTCCCGGTACAAGCAGCGCATCGGGAACTGCAGGGCTGTCGCATTCTCCGCACGTCCGCATCCCAAACCCGCACCTGCGGCGACCATGAAGAGCAAAACCGTTTGGGCAGAGGCCAAAATTGGAGCATCTTTTCGCCGGGGGGGGGGATTTTGGCCTCTGGGGCCCCGGACGGTTTTGCTCGGCCCTCCCAGTGGCGCCTGGGCCGCGAGCTATGAAGCAGAATGTGTTTGCGCTATCGGAAACTGCCTACGCCGGCTCGGCCCGTTGCGAGAACCACCCCCGCGTCCCCAGGCAGATCCTTACCAGCATGAGCATCACCGGCACCTCGATCAGCACACCGACCACCGTCGCCAGGGCAGCCCCCGACGACAGGCCAAACAGCATCGTCGCCGTCGCAATCGCGACCTCGAAATGGTTCGATGCCCCGATCATCGCCGAGGGCGCAGCGTCTGCATACGAAAACTTCAGCACTTTTGCCAGTGCATAGGTGATGGCAAAAATCAGCACCGTCTGAATGAACAGCGGAATCGCAATCCAGAGGATTGTAAGCGGATTGCTCAGGATGGTCTCGCCCTTGAACGAAAACAGCAGCACCAGCGTCCCCAACAAGGCGATTATCGCCACCGGCGTCAGAACATGCAGAAACTTCGCCTCAAACCACGAAATGCCTTTTGCCTTGATAATCCACTTGCGCGAGAAGTAGCCCGCCACCAGAGGCAGCGCAACATAAATCCCGATCGACAGCAAGAGCGCCTCCCATGGCACGGGCATCTTGTTCACACCCAACAGCCAGCCGCCGAGCAGACCGTACAGCACAAGCATCGTCAGCGAGTTGATCGCAACCATAACCAGAGTATGACCCTGATTGCCGCGGGCCAGATAACCCCACATCAGAACCATGGCCGTGCAAGGCGCAATGCCCAGCAGGATCGCCCCCGAAATATACGAGCGATAGAGTTCGACCTCTGTGCCGTCCTTGACGATCTCTGTGCCGGGGATCATCCCCCGAAAGACAACGCCCAGGAAGAACCACGCGATCGCGAACATTGTAAACGGTTTGACGCACCAGTTGACAAACAGGGTCAGCAGAACCGGCCCGGGGCTTTTGCCGGCCTTGACAACCTCGGCAAAGTCGATCTTGACCATGATCGGGTACATCATAAAGAACAGCGCGATGGCGATCGGAATCGACACCACCGGCGCACCATCGACCACAATCGCCATACCGTCAAGCGCCTTGGCAAACCCGGGGGCAACTTTGCCCAACACAATCCCGCCAACAATGCACAGCACCACCCAGACGGTAAGGTACCGCTCAAAAACATTCAGGCTCTTCGTTTCGCCAAACGGCGGCTGCGAGCTTTCGGTAAGATCAGGCATGTAATTGTCCGTGTCTGCCTGCTTGTCGTTCATAAGATGGCTCCCAAATTCTCTTCTTCGGTAAACACCTCAAACCGTCTTTCAGGCATTCTTATAACCCGCAAAATCCACACTGGAGACATAGTCGCTGAGCTTCTTGCCCTGGGGCAGATGGTCACGAACAGTCTTGTACAGGGCGTCATTGCAGTCATCCATCGCATCCATGTTGAAAGGCTTATCCCGAAACGTCACATCGACAAGTCCGGCGGCTCTCATCATCTCAACCGTCTCCTCGATTTTGACCGCGCCCGCAACACACCCAACCAGTGCCTGTACCGAAGCCTTGACCTCCGCCGGCGGCTCCTCTTTCAAAGCCAGGTCCGATACGCACGCCTTGCCGCCAGGCTTGAGCGCGCGATAGATTTCCCGCCAGACCTGCTGCTTGTCCGGTGACAGATTGATGACACAGTTGGAGATCACAACGTCGACGCTGTTGTCGGCCACCGGCAGATGCTCAATTTCGCCGAGACGAAACTCGACGTTCTTCAGGCCGGTCTTCTCGGTGAATTTGGAAATGGCGTCCCTTGCCTTGGCCAACATCTCTGGTGTCATGTCGATGCCGATGGCCTTGCCTTGCGATCCGACCTTGCGTGCGGCGATGAACACGTCGAACCCCCCGCCGCTGCCTAAGTCCAGGACGACCTGTCCCGCTTTGAGCTCGGCGACGGCTGTCGGGTTGCCGCAGGACAACCCCATATTCGCCCCGTCCGGCAGCGATGACAGGTCTTCATCTGTGTAGCCCACGGCCGTCGCCAGTGCATCGGGGGAAGAACACCCGCAACAGCAGCCCGACTTGCCTTGAGCAATATCCGCGTAACCCTTTCGTACGGTTTCTCTGATCTTATCGTCTGAGCCTGTAGCCATATTACCTCACCATTCCTTTGACATGTTTTCCAGCAGCTCATCCATCTGGCGCGCTGCACCCTTGCGAACCATTTTGCCTGCGTCCACGGCCTGCTTCACAAGCTCGGGTTCAATATTCAATTCCTTTGACTTGCCGGTGTGATACTTTACACACGGACAATTACAGGCAACGGATGCCCCGATCGCAATCAATTCCTTCATCTTACTGTCAAGCATCTTTCGCCCTCCGGACGAGCATCAAAAAGTGACAAGAAAATAGAATCCCGCGACCACAAGGACCACTCCGGCAATCCAGCGAAAGGCGGCGTCTGCGCCCCTGGCGGCGAGGCTGACCTTGCTCAATGAAACGCCTAACAACACCGCACCTAACGGCAGGCTGAAACCGACGGCGAACATAGCTAACATGAGCGTCGCCCAGACCACCTTGCCCTGCAAGACCGCCGCGCCGATCACAATGAAGATGCCCGGATTGCACGGCAGCGAACTGACGGCCACAATACCGCCCAGGATCAACCCGGCCAATACCGCCCCCGATTTGCCCAATCGGCCTGCGATACCGTCGAGTTTGCCAAATGATAGCTTAAACGGCAGGAGCTTCAAGGCCGCCAGGCCCAGAAAGATCGCCACAAGGCCGGCAAAGACCTTCCAATACCGGCCCAGAACGCCCTGGGCAACCTGGCCCACAAAACCGGCGATGCCCCCGACAATCATCAAAGAGACGATGGTTCCCGCCGTGAAGAGAACGGCGGTCTTGACGGCCGTCCTGCGACTATCGCTGGCTGAAGCCCCGGAATAGCCCACCAGAATCCCCAGCGCCGGAAGCGTGCAGCATGCGCTGGTGGCAGCGCTGACCGTGCCAAGTATTAACGCAAAAACCAGCCCCAACGGCTGCGAGGCCGCTTCCTGCAGTGCATTCGTTACAGACTCAAGCATTCACGCCTCCTAATCGCAGCCTGTCGGTCCGCAACCGGATGGCCCGCAACCGCTCACACGCGACGACGCGACATAGGCCTGCAATATCTTCGTTTCCGTGATTCCTCCGCTGACCGCGCCCATGCCCCGCCCCTTGCTCATAACCAGCATTCCCGGCACGGATACTTGAGCGGCAATACTCGCATATTCGGGTGAACCATGCTGCAAGGTATACAATCCGATCCGTGCGCCGGTGGATTCTATTCTCTGCCGGGCCGAAGCGATTGCGTCGATTGTCTCCTTGCCGGGCATTTTGCCTTCCTCGGCGCCAATGAAGACAAAGACGGCATCTTCACTGACGGCTGCTTCGTTTAACGCGGCAAGCGATGCCAAAGACCTGCCGACTGCTCCCCCGCCCTCTATGGTCTTGTCTGCGGATACGCCGGCCGTCGATTCGGCAGCCGCGCGAAACCCTGCTCGGACATGGGCATCGGCGTTCTGTTTTGCGCTATGCGCTTTGTAAACAAAAATACCGCCAATCCCCAGGAGCACGATCAGGCAGACTGCCGCCTTAACTTTTGTTTTCCCCCCGGCTCCCCCGCAATCACATCCAGGGCCGCAGTTTCCAGATTCCATCTCTTCCATGCCTTTCTCCTTTATTACAGGTTGTCGGTTCAATTATGCACACTGCGAAACACGGTCCGCTGCATTCTTCTCTACAGGCAGGAGCACAACACCCAGGCTGTCTCTGCCGCTGCCTTGCAGCGATGCGCCCGTCTTCGCCCACAAAAGCAGCGTCGAACTGAGGACGACCGTGAGGCAGCCGATCTCCTGAAAAACGACCGCCAGCACCGGGGTAAGCAATCCGAAACCGGCAAGGATAAACCCGATGACGTTGTAAAACATGGAAAAGAAGATGTTGAGCTTGATGCGGAACAGGACCTTCCGCGACATCTCCATGAAGTTCACAACGCGCGACAGGTCGTCATTCATCAGGGTGACGTCGGCGGTTTCGACCGCAACGTCCGTGCCGGCAGCCCCCATGGCAATGCCTACGTCCGCCAAAGCAAGGGCGGGAGCATCGTTGATTCCATCGCCGATCATGCCGACGACCTTTCCTTCCGCCTGGAGCTTTTCCACAAATTGCAGTTTCTGCTCCGGAAGCAGTTCGGCCCGGAAATCATCCACGCCGATTTCGGCCGCGACGGCCTGTGCGACAGTGTAATTGTCTCCCGTAAGCATGGTAATGTTCTTGATGCCCATGCCCTTCAAGGCGGCAATCGCATGGGGCGTCTCGGCGCGAATCTCATCGGCTATGGCGATCAGACCCACCGGCTTGGCGTCGGCCGCAACCAGCACCGGCGTTCTTCCCCGCTCGGACTGCGCTGAAATCTCGCTGTAGATGGCCGCCGTAATCGAGACGCCTTTGTCCCGCAGGAACTTGTCCTTGCCCACCAGTATCTGCTGCCCGTCCAATTGAGCGGTGACTCCCATTCCAACCTCGACAACAAAATGATCAGGGTCGGCAACGCGAAGGCCCCATTCCGTCGCCCGCGCCATGATCGACCTGGCTAATGGGTGTTCCGAATACTTTTCGGCGACGGCCGCAAGACGCAAGACATCCTGCTCCAACAGCCCATCGAACGCCACCACGCCCGCCACCCTGGGCCTGCCGAATGTAAACGTTCCCGTCTTGTCTACAAGAAGCACGTCCAGCTTCCTGGCCAATTCCAGGAATATGCCTCCTTTGATCAGCACCGAACGCCGCGCCATATTGCTTATGCCGGCCGTAACCGCCGTCGGCGTGGCGATGGCGAAGGCACACGGACACGCCACCAGAAGAACCGAAACCGCGACCTTAATGTCGCCTGATCCAAGATATGCTATCGCCGCCAATACCAGCACCATGGGCAGGAACCACGCAGTGAAACGGTCCGCAAGCGTCTGGATGGGCGCCTTGGTCCCCTGGGCCTGCTCCACAAGATGTACAATTCGGGCCAATGTGGTGTCCTTGCCCACCTTGACCGCACGCACCTCAAGTCGGCCCGTCTCGTTCAGCGTGCCGCCGAATACTTCGCTGCCTGTAAACTTCTCGACCGGTATGGATTCGCCGGTGATCGGGGCCTGATTAACGGAACTATGGCCCGCCGCGACAACCCCGTCGACGGGGATTCGACCGCCTGGCCTGACCACCGCAATGTCGCCGACAGCGATCTCGTTCACCGAGACGACAACCTCTTCGCCATTGCGGCGCACTGTCGCAGTCTTCGGGGCCAGATCAAGCAGTTTCCGGATGCTCCTGCGCGTCTTGTCGAGCGTATAGCTCTCCAGTGCGCCCGCGGCCGCCATGATGAAAACGATTACGGCCGCCGCCCGGAATTCGCCGATGGCAAGCGTCGCAATCAGGGCGACGGCGACAAACACATTGACCGTGATCTTCCGCCTGAAGATATCCTTGAACCCGGCAAGCAGCCGCAGCCAGCCCCCGAACAAAGTCGCGAAGATCGCCAGGCCCGCATTCACGAAGTACGGACCCACTTGCCAATGGGCCAGTACCCAGCTTGCAAGCGTCAAAATACCCACCGCACCAGGCACAATACTGAGCACCACAAGCTCGCGGTACTTGTCTGCCTTATCACTCATCGCGCAGCCTTTCCGCTATTCTCATCGCCATATTTAATTCTCAGATTCCCCGGCCTCTTTCTTCTCAACGGCTTCGGCATCCTCTTCATTCGAGGGCCCGCAGCACCCGCCGCCCCCGCAGCATCCGCCCGTCTTCGTCATGGATTCCCAGATTGTCGCCAGGAAGCCTTTTTTCTTATCCATGCAGCACCTCATAATCAGCGGTAACGTTATCTATTATGGTCTCTGACCTTCAGATACTCGGCGAACAAGGCGCCGCCCGGGCAAGGATCGCACCCCAAACAACCGTGCATTTCTTCACTTGAACACTTCAGCCGACCCGTCAAATCGCTCACATCCTCCGGGCAATCCAGTTCCAACTGAGTCAGAAGTCCCTGAAAGCAGTCGCACGTCAAGCACTCCGGCCGGGCGACGCTGTCTTCGAGTTCCTTAACGATTGCCTCGACCTGATCTCTGCTCACATAACTCATGTAGTTTCCAGAGCTTCCGGCAGTCCTTCCACGAAACGCCTGATTTCATCGCGAACGCGGCGGTAAATTTCCAGACCTTCTTCTTCGGTCTTTGCCTCTCTTGCGAGCCTTGGCGGATCGTCAAAACCCACGTGGACGATTCGCGTCTTTCCCGGAAACATCGGACAGCTTTCGTGCGCATTGTCGCACACCGTTATCACAAAGTCGACATCAACGTCTTTTAATTCGTCCAGGTGCTTCGAACGGTGGCCGGAGATATCAACGCCCGCTTCCCCCATGACCCTGACCGCGTTGGGATTCAAGCCGTGCACCTCCACGCCGGCCGAATAAGGCTCGATCACCTCCCCCTTCAAATGCCTTGCCCACCCCTCCGCCATCTGAGATCTGCACGAATTGCCGGTACACAAGAAAAGAACCTTTAGCTTTGTCTCGCCTTGGGCATCCATGAATCTCAATCCCTTCCTCTGCAAAAGCGATTCAGCTATTCGCAGCACGTCGCCTTGCGAAATCGCTTAAGATCGCTTCGAATCGCCGCATGCGTTTGCAGGCAGTCCCTGAAGCAGTCAAACAGGCAGCGTTCAAGTTCGCTGGCCGGATCACGTAACCGGTAGTACATCCAGGTCCCTTTCCTTCGAACTTCGACAAGATCGTTCGATCGCATGATGCCCAGATTCCTCGAAACCTTATATTGGGGTTCATCGAGAGCCCCGGCCAACTCGCACACGCACACCTCGCCCTTGATCGCCAGGAGGACCGCCAGCCGAAGACGGATCGGATCGGCCAGAACCTTAAATAACTGCGACTCAGAGTCCACTTTCAACCTTTCTGCTTATATGCACATGTATGCATATATTAGCCAGCAAACTCGGCCCTGTCAACCCGACATTGCAATTAATTTGAAAGATTTTCGGCTCAGCGATTCCGATTTGCCCTCTACGCCAGCTTCAGGGCCGCCTCGGCGACGCGGGCGCCTAACTTGCGCGCCGACTCGATCCCGAACTCGTCCTTCATGATGTCGTCAGCATGGGCGTTCCAGAGCGTCGCGCCCTGGTGCGCACTGGGCTTGCCGCCCACGGCGAACACCTCGTGACACAGCATCGCCATGAGTATCTGTTCAATCACGAGTTCCTGGCCGCCGTTGCGGTAAGCCCCCACCGACAGCGCCCCCACCGGCTTATCGGCCAGCAGCAGTTTGGGCGACCTAAGCACCGACAATCGCTCCAGAAACGCCTTGCAAAGGGCGCTCATAGTACGAAAATAGCTCGGTGAACCGATGATCAGTCCGCCCAGCGCGGGATCCTGAAACTTGGGCAAAAGCATGTCAAAGTCGTCGTTGACCGCCGACATGCCGTCGGCCGGCTTCGCCCCGCCCTGCCAGCCTGCGATGTCCAGCCCGCCCAGATCGACCAACTCCACGTCGATCCGCGGCGATACCGCCTTGGCCGCATCCAGCGCCGCCAGAATCGACACCGCCGTGGTCTTGCCCTTCCGCGGACTGCATGCAACGCCGATGATCTTGACTCGCTTGTTCTCCGCGGCCTCCGCACTGACGCTTAGCCCAGCCGCCGTTGCCCCTGCCGCTACTGTTGTCCTTACAAATGTGCGCCTGTCCATTTCTCTCCTTTCATCCTCAAATAACCGATTTAATGCTCTTAGAATTATCTAACGCCGCCCTTTGTCAAGAGAGCTTAATCCCATAGATCACCGTCAGCGTGTAATACACCCCCGCACCGATAAATACAACGCCGGCCAGAATCCGCACCCACCTCTCGACCTGTGCAAGGCGATTGAAGGTTTTGGCCACGTATTGGTTGGCAAAGACCATCAGGACGGCAAAGGCGATGACCGGCAGTGCTGTGCCGACGCCGTAAAGGGTGGGCAGCACAAGCATGGATTCCTGCGCGGCGGCCAGCGGGATCAGCAGCAGAAAAAACAGCGCCGCCGAAGCCGGGCAGAATGACATAGCGAAAATGAAACCCAATGCACCCGACCACCATACGCCGCCTTTGGCCGCGCGCTCCTGCAAGCCGACTCCCGCCAGGCTCAGCGATCCCGGCAGCGCCAGCATATTCAGCAGCAGCATGCCCAGCACGATCAGCAGCGGCCCGATCGCCATCATGCCGTATTTCTGCAGGACGCCGGACAATGTGCCGCCGGCGGCGATCCGGTCCTTTAGTATCCACAGGATCAGGACGCTAAGGCCGACATACGCCACAGTACGCCCGACAGCATACACCAGTCCGCTCAGCAGCACGCGACGCGGACTCGAAACCGTACGCCCCAAAAAGGCGACGGCCGCAATGTTGGTCGCCAGCGGACATGGACTGATGGATGTCTGGATCCCCAGCCACAGCGCCGAGACGACGGCCAGCCAAACCGTCATACCCCACCTCCTTCGAGATAAGCCACAATCGCCTCGTGGATGTACCGCTTAAAGGCCGGGGGATCGTTAACTTTGGTCCAGACCTCGTCCAGCCGCTTGAAATCGACTACCTCACCGCCGCGTATCTTCGCCACAACGACGGTGCTGCTGCTGACTCCGTACAGCCGACCGAGCCTGACATTTTCCTGAATATTCGCGGCTTGCCACGCCACCTGGCCCGCGGCCAGCGCCTCGGCAAAGTCATTCTCGACCACCCCTTTGGTCATCGTTTCTATGCTGTTGCAGGTAAGACAGCGAAACGATCCGTGCATATAATAGACGATGATCTTGTCCTGCTGCGCCGACCAGACATTCTGCTGAGTGTCGCTCTGTGCGCCGGCCATCGCCCGCCGCGTCATTTCCTTGCCTGCGGCAAAACCGATACTGAGCAGCACAAAGGACATCAACAGCTTACCCATTACTTCTTTGGCTTTCATCTGAGGTACTCCTTTTCAATCGCGTACCGTCAAAAGTTCGTTGTGAGAACATCCGCGGTGAGGCGGATGCAAATGGCCAGCGATCACTTCTCCTCGGCAAACACAAAACCCAAACGCGTCCACGTCTTAAGAATATCTTCCCGGGAAAAGAACCCCTCGTGCCGGAATAGTTCCTTGCCTTCGCCGTCGAAGAATATCTGAGTCGGAATACTATTGATTCTGTATTTTTTGCCTTCGTCGGGGTTTTGCCAGACATCGATGAAGAGGACATCAAAGCGGCCTTTGAATTCGGTTGTCAGTTCTTCGAGGATCGGGGCCATCATTTTGCACGGAACGCAGGCGTGCGCCCCCAGATCCACCAGTTTGGGCAGGCCCTCCACCGGATTCGGCAACGGCACGGCATCCGAAGAGACATCGGCCTGTGAAGCCTGCGGCTCCGGCGCCGAAAACACATTGGCCGGTGAGGCCTGCGGCCCCGGCTCTGAAGCCACATTGGCCGGTGAAGCCTGCGGCTCCGACTCGGAAGAGACATTGGCCATTGATAAGTCCTGCGACTCGGGCGTCGCCTGCGGTTGGGCGTTCCGGTTCTTCATCGCGATCACTGCGCCTATTCCGGCGACAAGCACGAGGACAACGATGACTTTTACCAGCTTATTCATGCGCGTGACTCCTTCAGATTTTACCAACCTCTTTGCCCAGTTAAAAACAAGCCATGTCCCGGCAAACACAGCAAGCACCAGCAACGGGTGGGCCCCGCGGCCGCTGCATGGACATTGCAACAGTGTTTCTTGTATGCTATTCATTCAGAAACCGCCGGACTTCATTTTTCACATAGTCGTCGAATTGCACAGGGTTGCCCGCAAGGCTCCAGACGTTGTCGAGTTTTGCGTGTTCAATGCTTCGTCCGTCTTGTGTTTTCGAGAGGACCAGGCTATTGAAGGACAGATCAAATTCCTTCTGATAGTCTTCGCCGCCTGGTTCGTCTACGTTGAACGGCATCCACACCAGCCGACCATCGGCAAGTTGTTCCGCAAAATACTTTTCGATGGCCGCGGCGGCCCGTGCCTCAATGGCCAAACAGCCGGCACACCGGAGGGTCCGGTGAAAATAATACGCGATCACCACCGGCCGTTCTTGCCTGGTTGACTCGCCGCTGGCCGGGCTTTGGCTGTCGACAATGGCGTCCTTTCCGCCAACGGCTCGGTTAGTTCGTTCCTGGCAGCCGACCGCCAGCATGCCCACCAGAGCACAGAATGCGATAGTGAGTGGCTTCATGCATGAGTTTTCCTGGCTCATCTGTATCTCTTTGAGAGGGTTTTTAGCTGTGTCTAAGAAAGCATTGTTTTGATATCGTCGGCGGAAGCGACCTTGCCGACCACCTTTACAACGCCGTCGACGGCCAGAGCCGGCGTCATCATCACGCCCATCTTCATAATGTCGTTGATTTGCGTAACCTTTTCCAGTTCATAAGCAACGCCAAGCGCTTTCGCCGCCGCTTCGGCGTTCTCGGCAAGTTTTTTGCACTTCGGACAACCCGTTCCAAGTACTTGTATCTTCTTCATTGCAGGCTCCTTGATTCTATTATGACAGCAAACACGTGTATTTCAGTTCATCATTATGCCGAAAATTATTCCGCAAATCGTCGCCATGACAATCACCAATGATACGAACACGATTGTCTTCTGAGTCCCCATGACCGATCTGATCACCAGCATGTTCGGAAGGCTCAATGCCGGCCCGGCAAGCAGCAGCGCCAATGCCGGCCCCTTGCCCATTCCTGCGCCTATCAATCCCTGCAAAATGGGGACCTCGGTCAATGTGGCGAAGTACATGAAAGCACCTGCCACTGATGCAAAAAGATTTGCCCAAAGAGAATTTCCGCCTACCGCCTTGGCAACCCACTCTGATGGGATCAGCCCCTCATGCCCCGGCCTGCCGAGCAATAATCCGGCGATGATCACCCCGAAGAACAGCAGCGGCAAGATCTGTTTGGCAAACGACCATGTCGAACTGAACCATTCCGCCGCTTCGCCTTCCGTGGTGCTCGTCGCCCATGAAAGCCCGACAACCGCCGCCGTGAAGGGAATCATGATCATCATGCCCTCCGTGGGGATAATAATTGCCAGAAGAACGGTAGGTACCGCAGCAACAACAATCTTCCACCAGGGGATGGAAAACCACAATACGAGAAGCAGACCAAGGAAAACGCCGAACACGCTGGCTATGATCCATTTATTGTTCCAGACTGCTGTCCACCAGCCGCCGACCGGCGTCTTCTCGACAACCTCCTCCACAGGCACAACAATCTCCTGCCCCTTCTGGTCTCCGTCCATGAGCTTTAGAGTATAGGAACGCGTCGGCGGGCCATTGTGCTCCGGGGCCTGCAAGACTGCGGCCCTAAGCGTCGAACCGTCAGCGGTCTTGAAATGAAAATCATTGGGAGACCCCCAATTGGCGAACACCAGCACCCCGATCATAACCGCGAAGAACAGTGCATTTTGCCACAGAGGCCGACTTACTTCCGGTTCAGGCATGTCCGCCTGGTCGCTTGCTTTCCGGAGCTCTTCCTTTCTGTACAAAAAATGCATTACTAACCCGATCACGACACTGAAAACTATCGCTCCTGCGGCCCTGGCGATTCCAAGCTCTAAACCGAGGATTCTTGCGGTCAGGATAATAGCTAGCACGTTGATTGCCGGCCCGGAATAGAGAAACGCGGTGGCAGGACCCAAACCCGCGCCCATCCGGTAAATGCCCGCAAAAAGAGGCAGAATGGTGCAGGAACAGACGGCCAGAACGGAACCCGAAACCGAGGCAACGGCATAGGCGACTATCTTATTAGCCTTGGCTCCAAGATACTTCATTACGGCGGCCTGGCTGACGAATACGGCTATAGCGCCGGCAATGAAGAAGGCCGGAATCAGACAAAGAAGAACGTGCTCCTGAGCGTACCACTTCACCAGATGGACCGATTCCATCAGGGCACTGTCAAACCGTGGATTCCCAACAGGGATAAAGAAACACCCCAGGAAAACGATGGCAAGAGCCGTTAGTTTCTTCCATTCGCTTTTCCAGTTCATACGTCTGATTACTCCCGGGTTATCTTATGGATATACAGTCCAGAGTCTCATTCAGCTCATTGGCAATCCGCTTGCCATCGGCGTTCCCCTTTGTGCCACTATGCTACATTATAATCACATAGACGATCAAAAAAAATTACGCCAGGCTCTTTAACAACGCGGCTTCTTTGCCAATTCTTTCCTTCAATACTTCCTCGACACAGGCGAGAAATCCCAAAATGCAAGGGGTTTGCAGAGAGTAGATCACTTTGAGGCCTTCCTTGCGACTCTCAAGAACGCCGGCCTTGGTCATTACAGAAAGATGCCGCGACACATTGGACCGCTGCGCTCCGACATGCTCGACGATGTCGCAGACACATTGTTCGCCCTTACTGAGGAATTCAATGACGGCAAGGCGAATCGGATGCGCTGTTGCCTGAATAATCTCAGCCTTCAACTCGTAGAATCTGCTGGTTTCTTTGTCCATCGCCGTTGCCGATACCTTTCACTTTGCACTAACTATAACACAATATACTCACATAGCGGCATGGCGGCCACTGCTTTTTACTGGATTTCTGGAAATTTCTGAAGATTTGAAAGTCTGCCTGTATCCAAATTGCCGTCGCGCGCGTTGGGGCAGTTCTGCCAGACGAAGTTGACCCCCGCGGATGGTTCTGCTATTCTATCAACGCGTATTTCGGCGGCGTCTAAGCCGGCAGGGAAACCAATTTGAACCGTCTCATCATAACAGGAGGATATCAATGAACAATCACATCAGTCGACGGGATTACCTGCGGATGATGGGGCTGAGCGGCCTGAGTGTCGGAGCCGCGGCGGTGTTCGGCGAATCGGTGCCGTTACAGTACGTCGGCGAAAGCGGCTTTCAGAGTTCCGTACTCGCCACGAACAAGATCCAGCCGGACCGCTTTCCGGCGGTGCTCGCAAACGGGCAGGTCATCCAGCCGCAGCGTCCCCTGCCCATTCTCACCGAGACCGATGTGCTCGTCGTCGGCGGCGGCCCCGCAGGAGTCGCTGCCGCCATCGCCGCCCGCCGAGCCGGGGCCAATGTCACCATTGTGGAGCGATACGGCCACTTCGGAGGACTTTGGACCGGCGGGTTAGTGCTGCTGATCCTCGGCCATATCGCCAAAGGCCCCAAGCAGGTCTGCCAAGGCATCGGCGAAGAGATGATGCGGCGGCTCGAAAAGATGGACAGGGCGATCATCAACCGCAAGCCCGGACAGAACCCCACCGTCGACGCCGAGGCGGTCAAGTACCTCATGGTCGAGATGATCGAAGAAGCCGGCGTCAACGTCTTCCTGCATTGCTGGGGCGTCGACGCCATCATGCAGGGCGATGCCGTCCGCGGCGCCGTCTTCGAGAGCAAGTCCGGCCGGCAGGCGATCCTCGCCAAAGTTGTTGTCGACGCCACGGGTGATGGAGACATCTTCGCCGCCGCCGGTGCGGCCTTTGAGCATCGCTCGCATAACATCGGGCTCGTTTCGCGCGTCGGCAATCTGGACCGCGTCGACCCGACCAAGGCCCCTGATGCCGACAAGCCGACCCGCATGGGCTCTGCCACGCCCATCGCCGGCGTCAACTGGGTCAATCTGACCGGCCCGGAAGTCGACGGCCTGGACCTGGCCACGCTGACCCGCATGGAGATGAACCATCGCAAGTTTATTTGGAACAAAATGCAGAAGACCCGCAGTGTTCCCGGCTACGAAAACGTCTATCTCGTCGAAACGGCCCCGCAATTAGGCGTCCGAATCACCCGCATTCTCAACGGCCTTAATACCGTCACCCTCGACAGCATTACCCAAGCCACGAGGTTCGCAGACGTGGTCGGCGTCGGCGGCGCCAGCAGCGCCAAACACGGCGAATGGCAGATTCCCTACGGCGCACTCGTCCCGCAGAAGATCGACAACGTGCTTGCCGCCGGCCGGTGCATCAGTTGCGACATACGAATGGCCGATCTCGTCCGCCTCATTCCCAACTGCTTTGTCATAGGCCAGGCCGCCGGAGTCGCCGGCGCTGTCGCCGCACGGGACCGCTGCGCACCGCGAAATGCCGACGTCGCCGAAATCCAGAAGATCCTCCGCCAACAGGAGGTCTACCTCGGTTGACCTCGCCAATACTCACGAAGCAGCGGGCCTCAATGCGGACTCGCGTTCGGCCGCATCTCAGGCTGTGGGTCCGCGTCGCGTGCCTGATCGCGGCGATTCTGTGCCTCTGGCCGGTCCACGCCCGTCTCCTGCCGCTGGTCGGCGCGATCAGCCCCTTTGTCGCCGTCGCATCGCTGATTGCAGTCCGCGCGTTCCATGCCGTTCTCGTCCTCGGATTGATCGTCACGCTGGTTGTCCTGTTTCGCCACCGCTTCTTCTGCCGCTGGATGTGCCCGACAGGACTGTGCATGGACGGCGCAAGCAATCTCGGCCGCCGTCTCAAACGAAAACCATGGCAAGGCGTCTCAACAGGTCGATGGCTGCTCGCACTCACGCTCGGCGGCGCACTGATCGGCTGCCCTCTGTTCCTGTGGCTCGATCCGCTTGCCCTGTTCTCGGGCCTGTTCACGGCGGCCGCATTTCCGCATGACCTCGCGGCATGGTTCTCCGCCTTCATCTTCGCCGCCCTGCTCATCGCCTGTATCCTGTCGCCCAACCTGTGGTGCGGCGGCCTTTGCCCTTCAGGCGCACTCCAGGATATACTCGCCCATCTGTCGCGGTCGGTCCGCTCGTTCCGCATCAAGAATACCTGCCACGCTGACACAGGCCATCCCGTCGCACGACGGACGCTAATCGGCGTGGTCCTGGGCCTCGGCGGCGCCACAATCGTGCGAGGCGTTGGCGGCGCCCGCCCGCGCCCGCTGCGGCCCCCAGGCGCCATCGACGAGCCGACCTTCACCAGCCTTTGCACCCGCTGCGGAAACTGCCTGCGGGCCTGCCCCTACGGCATTATCGAGCGAGACACGAGCGGCCCCTGGACCTCTCTCCTGACGCCGACACTGACATTCGAAAACGACTACTGCCGTCAGGACTGCACGCGCTGCACCGAGGTCTGCCCTAACGGGGCCATTGCCCGCATGCCGCTGGATGCCAAGCCCAACGCAAAAATCGGCCTGCCGCGCGTCGATATGCGGATATGCCTCCTCGGCGAAGACCGTGAATGCTCCGCATGCCGGCGATGGTGCCCGTACGAAGCAATCCGCTACATCTTCTGCGAAGAAAACTACACCCTCGTACCCGTCATCGACCCGGCCCGCTGCAACGGCTGCGGCGCCTGCCAGGCCGCCTGCCCCACCGACCCCCTGAAGGCCATCCAGGTTCTGCCATACGATTAACCCTGCCGATCCTTTTCAATTGCTGTTGCATTTGGCCCGTCGGCATCCTATAATGGATAAAATTATGAAACATGGATTGGATGGGCCTTCAAATGTACAAACTCGTATCTGTTTCGACTGTCCTCTTTGTGCTCATGCTGTTCACCGCCGCCGCACCGGCCGCCGACACTGCCGTCGGCGCCGTCTCAGCCGATGAACTCGGTTTCGACGAAATCGTCTTCGTCAAACGAAAGCCGTACTCGTCCGACCACTACTACACCGACATAGACAACGGCACCAGCGGCGACCGCTTTCTCTCTGAAAACGGCATCTATGTATACAACCTCCGAAGTCGCCAGGAGCGTCCCGTCGTCACCGCCGCGGCCCTGCCCGGCGGCAAGGGCTTTATCGGCAAGATCAGCCTGTCCTTCGACGCCAGGAAAATCCTCTTCGATTTCCGAGAAAACCCCGCATCGGGCTTTCGCATCTGGGAGGTCCATCTCGACGGGAGCAACCTGCGTCAGGTCCTCCTGCCTCCCGCCGACGAGGCCAAAAAAGTCGCCCGCTGGGGCAAACCCTGGCACACCGACGACATCCACCCGAATTACCTGCCCGACGGCAAGATTATCTTCTCCTCCACGCGCTGCGAACGCACCATCCTCTGCGGCGGCTCGGCCCACCTGGTCGCCCCGCTGCTCCACCGCATGGACGCCGACGGCACAGACGTCGAACAACTCACCCAAAGCCCCGTCAGCGAGTTCTGCCCGAGCGTCCTCGACGACGGCCGCGTCATGTACCACCGCTGGGAGTACATCGACAAGGGCGCTCGCGTCTGCAAGACGATCTGGTCCATGAACCCCGACGGCGCCCGCCCGCAGGAAATCTACGGCGTCGGCGACGACACCACCACAGTCTACATGTACCCGCAGGCCATCGACGGCAGCGGCAATCGAATCGTCTGCGTCGGCACCTGCCACTTCCCCCAGGGCGGCTGCGTCGGCGCCATTATGCTTATCGACGTCCGCCAAGGCGCGCTCCGCCGCGGCCCGGACCCCGACCAGCCGGATTACATCCAGTGGGACAATAAGTACGCCGTCGCCAATCTCACACCCCACGTCTTCATCCAGCGCCGCACCGAACCGGGCTGGCATTTCCTCACGGCCGACGGCAAGTACGTCCACGACCGCACCGGCCAGAGCGGGCTGCTCTACACCCATCCCTGGCCCGTCGATGGCCGAAGGTTCCTCGTCTCGCATAAGGCCGCCCCCTCGGACCATTACCAGAACGTCCCCAACGCCTACGGCCTTTACCTGATCGACACGGAAGGCAGCCACCGTCTCGTGCACAAAGACGACCTGCTCTCCTGCTGGCACCCGACACCTGTCGTTGCCCGCAAGGTCCCGCCCCTCATCGACACCTTTCGCGAGCCCGCATACGCCGCAACCAACGAGGCCCTCTGCATCTTGAACGACGTTTACAGCGGTTTGGAAGGCGTCAAACGCGGCGAGGTCAAATGGCTGAGGATCAACGAAGCCGTGCCGCGATACTGGGACACCGGCCGACGCTGGTCGCACGCCACCAGCAGTTCCGACTGGAAGTCCGCCCTCTGGCCCCGCGTTCAGTGGGGCGTTGTTCCGGTGGAAAAGGACGGCTCGGCCCACTTCAAGGTGCCTGCCAACCGCAACATCTTCTTCCAGGCCCTCGACGAAAACTTCATGGAAATCCAGCGAGAAAGGACCTACGTCAACTACCACCCCGGTGAGGTCCGTTCCTGCGACGGCTGCCACGGCCGAACCAACCGCACGGCGGATGCCGAGCGCCCGCGCACATCGATGGCCCTGCACCGCCCCCCGAGTACGCCCCAGCCGCAGCCCTGCGACCTCGTTGAAAACGGCGGCGATGGCCGAGCCGAACAGGTCATCCACTACCCCACCGACGTCCAGCCCATCTTCAACGCAAAGTGCATCTCGTGCCACGGCAGCGAAAATCCCGCCGCCGCTTTGAAGCTCACCGGCGATCTGACGGTCTACTATAGCGCATCCTATGAAGCGCTTTGCAGGAAACAACTCGCCGGCCCGATCATCGCCGAATTCACCTCATTCACACAGGGCGACCAGGGCAACTTTAACGGCGCAACACTGCCGCCAAAAAGCCTCGGCTCACACAACAGTGTCCTCATGGCCATCCTCACCGACCCCGCGCATCCCAAGAACGCGACGGACGACCACTCAAAAATGCTAAGCCCCATGGAACGGATGGTTCTCGCCCGGTGGGTCGACTCCAACTACCAGTTCTATGGAACCTACTACGGCCGCCACCACGCACACTGGATCAATCGCGACCCTGCGAACGCAGCCTACGACCCCGCCGACTTCCGGCGCAAGGCCAGTTTTGAGGAGTCCGTGAGCATGTTTGCCCCGTCCTGGCACCGCTAAGGCGGCACGGGTGTCTTCGCCTCTGTGGCACAGGCATCTTGCGCGTGTGGTGTCTGTCGCACGCGCACCTTGCCCATGCGGCATGGGCATCTTTCCTGTGATTCCACCGCCACGCGCGAACACTCGGTATCGTTCACCGCCGCGGCTCATGCAGCATGAGCGCGTCGATCACCTTCGCCAGTTCCGCCGGCGCCATCTTTTCCACCAGGTACGCATGGGGTTTGTCCGGCGACGGCCGCCATTCGTTGCTGCCGTCTGCAGAGACATGATTGTACCCCTCCGAATGCAGCGACCAGTACGCCCCGCAGCCGCGCACCGCATACAGCACCGCCGTCTGGTCCCAACTGGCCCGGCCCGCAAACGCATTGTACAGGTCATACGCCCGCCGGACCGGACTGCCCGGCGACCCTTGCTCCTTGAGCACTGCCCCGCCCGTCTTGATCGGATTGCCGATCTCGCCCCCGGAGAACACCACCGTTCCCGGCCAGCGCGCAACGCAGATCGCAGTCGACTCCGGGTCCGGCCGATAGAAGTTCGGCTCCTTGCCGCGCGGGTAGTTTCCCCCCATGCAGGACCACAACTTCACCTTCTTCTTCACCAGTTCCAAACCGTTCAGCGGACTGTGCTCATCCGGCCCGCTCAGCAGCAGATTCTTCAGATTCGTAAGATGCCCCACCGTAACGATCGCCACGCTGCCGCCCGGTTGGCCCGCGAGGATCTTTCGATACAACTTGCCGCCGTCCTCGGCCTCCTCGTGAGATTTCAGATCGTGCGGATACTCTTCCGCTACCAGCTTCGTGTACCGGGAAAACGAACGCATCTTCTGCTGTCTGCACACACCGATGGGGATGTCCGGCCGCCCGAAGTATGTATTGAGTGCATCCGCGCAACTCGCCGCGTAAATGTCCTCCGTGGTCAAGATTACCGCAAGGATCGTCGCCTCTCCCATGTCCGCCAGCGCATGCAGCACCGCCAGCGCCCCGACATCGTCGACATCCGAATCCAGGTCCGTATCGAAGATCACGCTCACCGCCCCAGCACGCTCATCCGAAGCACGGGCTTTACCCGCAAACACGCACACCACAACAGCCAGCCACACCGTGAAATTTCTCAACATGTCATCTCCCTGTAATAACATCATAGCCCTCATTATACAATATGCCCGCTGATACCACAATGCCGCTTAACGGAGCGTCCGCCATGGATAGAATTTCCGCCACGCTACCACTGGTGCGCTCAGGCGTCTTTTGATATAATCTTTTGCGTCGCCGCATGTGTTTGCGGCGGCTTTCTCTAAGACAAGGGTGAAGGAAAGAAGATGAAGATAACGGCTCTTGCGACGTGCGCCATCGCGTTGTGCCTGCTCACGGTACAGACATTCGCATCGACCCCCATCCCGGCGGACGCCAAGCTGTTCCCGCAGATAACCGACGGCATCTACAACGCCGATGGGCGGCTCGTCATGAACTGCCGAATCGCCGCCGACGGCATCACTGTGACCGACACAGCCTGGCACACGTATCGCCCGGCCGGCAAGGCAAAACGCTGGAGCTTCAACCAGACGGCGTATACCAACGCCCCTCTGGTCGACTACAAATTCGATGAGTCCTTCTCCGGTCTGCAAGTCACAATCAACGTGGAGATCTTCGACCCGGCGGACCCGTGGAAAACGACAGAGACCTACCAGGAGATCCTCCAACTTGGCGGCCGGCCGCAAGCCGGACTCCCCGACTGGTTCAGGGTCCCTCGCGACCGCCTCGCGTACGATTTCGACGAAGGGACCTGGTTCCCATCCGGCTGGACCCTGCCCAAGGGCAAGTTCGCCTGCTGGGAGGGCGCCGCCAAGTACACCCAGGCCGACCGAAGCGGCCGTCACCCCATGCTGGACTTCGGATTCACACACGTCGCCGAAAACACCGTCTCCCCCGGCGGGCACGTTCCATCCAAAGCAAACCAGTGCCGCGTCTTCGGCGATGCCGAATGGCTCGACATGGCCGACGGTGGCAATCACCACCGCTGGCACAACGACAGTTGGAAAAATCGCGGCGGCTACATGGAGATCGTCATTCCCGACTTTGAAAATGGCGACCACTGGCGATGGAACCAGGAGCAGTTCGACGCCTTCCGTGATATGGTGACCGATTTCAAACAGGCCCGGCCCGACGGCCTGCTGGGCTGCTGGGGCATCGGCGTAACAGACCACTCGCTCCGCATCTTCGACCATTTTGACGGCGACGGTCGCCCCACCGGCGTTGTGAATCTCGCCGCCGCCCAACAATGGAAGGAACAATACGACAAACCCAAATCTCGCCTCAACCGCATCTTTAATTACTGCGGCCTCAATTTCGGCAACCCCAGCATCTACTGGCTCAACGGCGGCAATCCCGCCCACCTCTACGCCGTCGTTCAGGAATGGGAAGTCGGCAAACTCGCCCGCCCCGAGGTTCCCAACGTGGTCTCCACCTGGATTCAAACCGAATTCGTCGACGGCTATCCGCTGTCGACCTACCGCTTCACAAAACCCGACGGCGCCTCCGAGTGGCGCGGCATCAAACACCAGGCGCCCCCCTCGTTCACCTATGCCATGTCGCTCTTCGCCCACTGCCGCATGGACGGGGCGTACGCCTGGGAATGCGGCACGATCTATTCGGAGGACGCCGCCGACGCCGGTGACCTCGGCGAAGGCGCCATGCAGAATCCGGTCCGCCGAACCTACAAAGGCGTGGACAAGAACGTCTACTACTACATCAAGTACTTCGGCTTCTACAACTACCACGTCCTCGGCATGTGGCAGGCCGCTCAGCACAAGGACATCATCGAAGCCTCCACGCCCTGGTTCATGCCCGAGATATGGACGTCAACCCATCAGACCTGGCGCACCGGCGATGCCCGCTACCCCAGTTTCTGCAACTACTACAAAGAGCCCCTCGTCCGCGCCAAATACAGCGCTGACAAGACCGAACTGCTCGTTATCGCATGCAACCCATACAACAAGCACACTCAGCAGCTAAAGGTCAAAGACCCCGCCACAGGCAAACAAGTCACACTCGACCTGGCCGGCGACTACCCACAAATCAAACGCTTCAAAACAAAAGACAAGTAGCCGTCGCCCACGAAGGTTCAGGGCTTTTCGCCAAAGCATGGACGCAAGTCACAATGCCGAGCGTCCTCAACGGCGGCGATCCGAACGCCGGTCCGGGCTTTCGCGCTCATCCGGCGCCTTCTTCCGAGCATCGTGCCGTCGATCCACGGTCGAGAACACAAGCAGCAGCACCACGACCATGACAAGGCCGGGCAAGAGCCAAAACGCAAGCCGAAGTCCCTCATCAATCAGCACGGACATTTCCGGCATTCCTTGGCTCCGATCGCAACCGCCTCGATGGGCTTCTATTGCGAGATAGACACCACGCCTGCAGACAACGCCGGCAATGTGAACACGGCACTGCCGCCGGCGACACGAACCACGCCCGGCTCGGCCCGCACGGCGTCCGGCCGCTCCAGCGTATTCCGTGCCCGCAGCGAGCCGGGAGCCACCAGCACCATTTCAGCCGAAGCAACCACCTTACCGTCCGCAAGACGCAGCGAAACCTCCGCCGCCGACTGTTTAGCGTTGACAAGCTTCACATGCAATGTGCCATCCTGCGCCTTAGTGGCGACAACGTTCAAAGCCTCGCTGTCACCCTCGATGGCAACCCGCTCCGGTGCGTAATGCCGCCGCCACAACTCCATCACCACGTAATTCGGCGCCGCAAACCACGACGACTGATCGAAATTGATAAACGCGTTATCCCACCCGCTCGCCGAAACATGCCGCAGGAAGAGGGCCGGCCCCCCGATCTCGAACACGTCTCCGCACCGCTCGAAGGCGTTGAGCACACCGCCGGCATACAGCCCCGCGCGCCAGTCCGTGCTCTGGGCGTTCCACTCCGAACAATAAATCTTCATCTGCGGATTCTTCGACGCGGCGATCACCTCGCCCGTTTCGCGAATGAACCGCTCATAGTTGTAAGGCCCGTCAGCAAACCGATCGGGATTCTCGTAGTGATGGATGCTGATGTAATCGATCAACTCCGCACAGCCCTCGATCACTCGTCGGTTCCACCGCTGATCAAACCCCCCGCTGCCGCACGCAATAAGTTTGACCGACGGATCGGCCTTACGCATCGCCGGTGCAAACCGCTTCACCGCCGCGACGTAATTCTCCACGCCCATGCCCCACGTTTCGTTGTCGATCTCCCAATACTTGACACTGTAAGGTTCCGGATGCCCGTTCGCCGCCCGCACCTTCCCCCACGTCGAGTCCGCCGGCCCGTTGCAGTACTCCATCCAGTCCAGTGCATCCTGAAGAAAGTCGTATGTGTCGGCGTCATCGTTCCACTGCGGCGTACCGATGTTGACCACGATCAGCGGCTCCGTCCCGACCCTGCGGCACAGGTCGATAAACTCATCCGTGCCGAGACTGTTGATGTCCAGATCGTCCCACAACTCGCGCCGCGTCACACGACGGGCATGCTGAGGACCGATGCCGTCCTTCCAGCGGTATGGCGATGCAAAGCACCCGCCCGGCCAGCGAATGATCGGCGCCTCGATGCCGGCCACCGCCGCAAGCAGGTCCGGCCGAAATCCCCCTGTCGCCTGCCACGCCTTGGGCATCATGCTGACCTGATCGATCACCACGTCGCTCCTGCCGTTCACGGCAATCTGCAGCGCAGCATTCCGAGCCGACACCCGCGGCCGCAGTGCAAACTTCAACTCACTCCACGCATGTCCGGGCGACCCGAGCTTCTGCTCGGCAATCGTCTTGTCACCGTCGACCAGCCGCACGATCACGCCATCCGCCGCCGAACCCCGCGCCCACAGCGACCCGACGTATGTCTCCCCCGCCTCGACATGGAAGTTCTGCTGGGCCAGTCCCGTGGCGCCCTTTTCGCCCTTGATGCGCACACAAAAATTGCTGTTGAATGCATCCGCCGATTCAATCTCTGCCGTGCCTCCGCCGAACGCACTCCAGTGCTTCGCCGCGAACGTCGGCGCCGCCACCGTCGGAAGACTTTCCCACAGGACCGTTCCGTCCAGCCTGGTCACCTTCAAATTGCGAAACTCCGCCTGCGTCGCCCACGTGCCGACACCGACTCTCCCCTTCAAATTCGGCGACCGCGTATCCGTATAATCCAGCACCTGCCGGCCGTCCAGCCAGATTCTAATATGATTGCCCTCGCACCGCACCCGAATGCGGTACCACCTGCCGGTCTCGATCCGTTCCTGCACGCTCGGCCCGACTGCATTGCGGCCCTGCCCCTGAATCGCTTTCTCCAGCCGGTGCGCAGTATTGTTCCAGCCGCCGATGTTGTACCAGTAATGCGCTGCCGGATCGGTCTCGCGGAACAGGATCAGAAACCCTTCGCTGCCGCCGGTCTTCTTTGCCTCTAACGTAAACTCATAATCCGTCCACGCCGCATCCCCGAACACCAGCCGCTGGTCGGTGCCCATGCCGCCCTGACTGATCGTGCCCTCCTCGATCAGCCATCGCCCCGACGAATTCTCCTCGAAACTCCGGTTCCACACCAGCTCGCCCCACAGTCCCCCGTTGGCCGAGTGATAGATATGCTCGAAGAAATGCCCGTACACCTTCTCGTCAATCCGATTCAGCACTCGCCCCGGATCGACCACATAAGAAACCTTTTCCGCCGAGCTCTGCGCCTGCACAAGCCACGCCCAGCACAGCAACATGAGCATGCCGAAATAAAGACCCCGCGCCGCCGCCATCATCCTGTTTCCTGCCATCATCAGAACGCCTCCACATTGACAGAACACGTAACCATCAGAACAATAGGCAGGCAGACTCATCTCTACAACGTCCGCCCGCTTTATCTTGCCATTCTGAGCCGCTTGTATTTGCTGCGGCGGTGTGCCAGCCGGTTCGGATCTTCCGCCTGAACCTGTTCCTCATAGGCTGCAAAGTTGCCCTGGAACCACCGCGTCCTGCCGTTGCCTTCGAACACCAGAATGTGCGTGCATATCCGATCCAGGAAAAAACGATCGTGACTGATCACCATGGCGCAGCCCTGAAAGTCGATGATCGCCTGTTCCAGTATCCGCATGGTGTCCACATCCAAATCGTTCGTCGGTTCGTCAAGAAGCAGAAGGTTGCCGCCGCGCCGCAGCATCTTGGCCAGGTGGATCCTGTTCCGCTCGCCGCCCGAACACTCCGAGACCTTCTTCTGCTGCTGGGGACCTTTGATATTGAATTTGGCGATATAGGCGCGTGACGGGGTCTCCCGGCCGCCCACGTCGATCGTGTCCTTGCCCCCGGATATCTCCTCGAACACCGTTTTGTCGCCGGCGAGGGCATCACGATGCTGATCGACATATCCGATCGACACCGTGGGGCCGACCGTAATCTGGCCGGAATCGGGAACTTCCTGATTCGTAATCATCCTGAAAAGCGTCGTCTTGCCGATGCCGTTGGGCCCAATCACCCCGACGATCGCATTCGCGGGCAATTCAAACGAACAGCCCTCCAGCAGCACGTTTTCATCAAACCGCTTGGAAACATCCTTGAACGCAAGCACCTTCTCGCCCAGACGCTGGCCGGAGGGAATCTGTATGAGCATACTGCTGCGACTTTCCTCGGTGGACTCGCCGGCCAGTTTCTCATAGGCGTTGATGCGCGCCTGATTCTTCTGGTTGCGGGCCTTCGCCGACGTGTTGATCCAGTTCAACTCGCGGGCAAGGATCTTTTGCCGCTGGCTTTCTTTCTTCTCGGTGACGCGAAGAATCTCGGCCTTCTGCTGGAGCCAGGAAGAGTAATTGCCTTCAAACGGCAGGCCCCTGCCGTTGTCAAGTTCGAGGATCCACCTCGTGATATTGTCCAGAAAATAGCGGTCGTGCGTTACGATGATCACCGTGCCGTGGTACTCGCGCAAAGCGGATTCAAGCCACTGGACGGTCTCTGCGTCAAGATGATTCGTCGGCTCGTCGAGCAGGAGCAGATCGGGCTTCTCAAGCAGCGCCATGCACAGCGCCACGCGCCTGCGCTCGCCGCCGGAAAGCCGACTTACCGGCGCGTTGTCGTCAGGCAGCACCATGGCGTCGGAAACGATATCGATAAGACGATCTGTTTCCCAGCCTTCACAGGCATCGATCTTGTCCTGAAGAGCCGCCATTTCCTCCAGCAGTTTGTTCATCGCATCGTCGGAAAGCGACTCGCCGAGCATTTCGGATATTTTATTGAAGCGGTCGACCAGGGCCAGCGTCGGCTGGATTGCGGTGAGGAGATTCTCCCTGACCGTCTTGCCCATTTCGAGCTGCGGTTCCTGGGCAACGTATCGCACCCTGAGGTTGGGCGACAGCCGGGTATCGCCGTGGAAATCCTTGTCCAGGCCGGCCATGATTTTCAGCAGAGTGCTCTTGCCGGAACCATTCTCCCCGATCACGCCGATCTTGGCGCCATAAAAAAACGACAGCGATATGTTACGAAGAACTTCCTTGTCTCCGTAACTCTTGCAGACATCGTTCATCTCAAATACAAACTGTGGAGGCATACATCCTTCTTTCACCAAATTCCACCGCAAGCCGGGCCCACGGTATTATCCTGAGTTACAGAAAACAGAGAGTTTGATAAAGCCATTGCGAGCGAGAGGACTCGAACCTCCACGTCTAAAGACACCAGGACCTAAACCTGGCGCGTCTGCCAATTCCGCCACGCTCGCGACATTACTCGATTCCGTCCCCACCGGGCAATCAAAACAGCCCGTCCTCCTCGCCTTCCTCGCCTTCCTCGCCTTCCTCCGGCTGCTTGCCTGCGTCGCCCTTTTCGACTTCCTCATCCTCCTCTTCGGGCTCGCCCTTCTCCACCGCCTGCGGGCCCTCACGATCCAGCCCCGACTCGGCCGCGATCTTGTCGATCTTCTTCTCGGCAGCCTGCAAAATCGTCCTGCAGTGCTTGATCAGCGCCATTCCCTTCTCATACTGGCCGAGGCTCTCATCGAGCGACGTCTGCCCGCTCTCGATCCGCCCGACGATATCCGTCAGTGACCGGATCGCCTCTTCAAAACTCAACTTGCCGATATCTTCCTGTTTCTTCGCCATAATCTCACCGCCCGGCCGCAATTCGCCGCCAAAGCCATACCCATCATTCGTTCACCTTCGTCACGTCACTCTCAATCGTGCCCTTCTCTGCCAGTTCGGTCACGATCGCATCCCCCACCGCCACGTCTGCCGCTCTTGCAATCACCCGGCCCGTCCGCGCGTTCTTCGTAATGCTGTAACCCCGCTTCAGCACGCTCCGCGGGTCCAGCGCCTCCAGTCTATTCTCCAACGCCGTCAATTTCAACTGCTTTTGCCCGAATACTCCGCCGGTCCCGGCCCGCAGCCGCCCCGCCAG
>JACZKQ010000011.1 GCA_014859965.1 Phycisphaerae bacterium | reverse complement strand
CTGGCGGGGGGCGCGATTTCATAGCGTTAAATATAGCGGCCACGCTTACCCTTTAAAATTGCCGGCCGGGTGGTTATAATGTGAACTTGTCAGGCAAGCGCAAACAACGTGCCGAGTACTGAGGCTGACCCCTTTGTTTTGAGTTGCTGATGGAGACCTGTGATGAAGAGACCTTTTTTTTGGCGCGGCGTGCCGGTTCTGGTGTGGAGCCTTGTGGTTTCGAGCGTGTGCTTTTCTCATCCGAATACTGGCGTTTTTGATCCGTATACTTTTGGGGCCAAAGGCGACGGGCACACTAATGACACGAAGGCGATACAGGCCGCTATCGACAACTGTCATCGCGCCGGCGGGGGCAAGGTGATTCTTCACAGCGGGTGCTTTGTGTCGGGAACGCTGTACCTTAAGAGCCGGGTGGCCTTGATGGTCGAGGCGGGGGCGGTTTTAAGGGCGAGCGACAATCTCGATGATTTTCCCATCACGCCGTCGAAGTATCCGTCCTATCGAGGGACGCTGGAAACGAACAAGATGCTTATTTACGCCGAAGACGCCAACGATATCAGCATCGGCGGCCGGGGGACCATCGACGGCAATGGGGACTATTGGGTGAAGGGGCCGTATGGCTCGCCATCGTTTAGTAAACGGCCGCGGATTATTCACTTCAGGGGCTGCCAGAATGTAAGGGTGAGCGATGTGACCCTTTACAACAGCGCCTCATGGGTTCAGTCTTATCAGCTTTGCAGGAACGTGGTGATCGACGGCATTACCGTTGACAGCCGGGAGAACAAGGATATCGAGAAGGAACGGTATGCCGACGTGCCCGGTCGAAACACCGACGGCCTGGATCTGGTGGATTGCCAGGGGGTGCGTATTTCTAACTGCTATATCAACTGCGGCGACGATGCGATCTGTCTCAAGAGCCTTTCGCCCGATGCCGCCTGCCGCGACATCGCCATCACCAACTGCGTCATCAGTTCCAATTCCTCAGGTGTGAAGATCGGCACGGAAACCAGCGGACGGGTGGAAGACATCACTGTGCAGAACTGTGTGATTTACGACACGCGTGGCGATGCGATCAGCATAATCAGCGTGGACGGCGCGCGCGTCGAGCGGATCAACATCTCTAACATCACGGCGCGGAATATCAAGGGGTGCGCTATTTTCGTGCGTCTGGGCGGGCGCAACCGGACGTATCGCGAAAACGCCCGGATCAACACGCCGCATCTGAAGGACGTGCTCATTGAGAACTTCCAGGGGACGCGCATCGCCGGGGCCATTATTGCCGGCCTGGCGAACAGCCCGGTCGAGAACGTCGTGCTGCGCAATATCAACGTGGCTTTCGAAGGCGGCGAGAAGGCGGAACTGTCATGGCGGGATATACCGGAACATGTGCAGCGGTATCCCAACGGCAAGATTTTCGGCACTTTGCCGGCGTATGGTTTCTATATACGGCATGCGAGACATGTCACGCTGGATAATGTTCACTTCAGATTCATCAACGACGATGAGCGGCCCGCGGTGCTTTGTGATGACGTTGCATACCTCGACATCCGGAGCCTGAAGGCCGGGGCGACCCTGCAGACGGCGGAGTTGATTCGGCTGGTGAATACCCGAGACGCTCTGATTGCCGAATGTCGCCCGACTGCGCCGGTTGCGGCGTTCCTGTCCGTGTATGGCGAACAATCAGCGGATATCGTCCTGCTTAACAACCTTCTCCGGCAGGCCCGGCGATCGGTCATTTTTGAAAAGCCGTCGATGCAGTCGATCTTAACAGAGGTCGCTTTCAAGTAATCTGGAGGGTGATGACGCGTGCGGGTGTGGGCGGTCGATCCTTAGTATGTTTTAAGGAGCAATGATGAGAGCGGCGGGCGTCCTTGCCATTATCGGTGTGTGCTGCATGTGAGAGATGGGAGTAGCAAAGAGTATGGCGGCATTAGACCAGGGGCGGTGG
>JACZKQ010000103.1 GCA_014859965.1 Phycisphaerae bacterium | reverse complement strand
ATGATGGGCAGGGCGACGACGGCGGCGATGAGGAGGGCTACGTGGATGGCGGCCTGGCGGCGGGGGGGGACGTACGTGACGAGGAGGTGCGCCCATGCATAGCCGGCGAGGAGGAGCAGTTGGAAGAAGAGCATGCAGGTGGTCCAGACGTCGGGGCTGCCGCCGAACTCGGGGAGGATGAAGCGGGCCATGATGGGCTGAACCTGGAAGAGGAGGAAGGCGCCGGTGAAGATGGCCAGTGCGCCGGCGGCGCGCATCGAGAGTTGTATCGGACGCGAGACGGTATTGTGCGATTCGAGCATCTGCATGGCTGCGACGGTTCCCTCAATTTAGTCAAAGGGACTATTATAATCGATGGGCGGGTTCAGCTCAATGGGGTAGGGCAGATGCACAGGGCAAACGCATTCTCCTCATAACTCGCTGGGCAGCCGGCGGCCAGGGCCGAGCAAAACCGTTCGGGGCCCCAGAGGCCAAAATTCCCCCCCCGGCGAAAAGATGCTCCCAATTTGGCCTCTGCCCAACCGGTTTTGCTCTCCATTGTCGCCGCAGGCCGCCCGCGTTGGGGTTCAGAGGAGCGGGGGGCGTGTGGCATGAAGGCACAGGGTTTTGTGTGGGTTGAGATTGCTTCGCTTCGCTCGCAATGACGACGGCAGGCGTGCGGCGGGAGGGCCGAGCAAAATCGGTCGGGGGCCCAGAGCCCCCGGCGAACAGATGCTCCTGATTTTGGCCTCTGCCCAACCGGTTTTGCTCTCCATTGTCGCCGCAGGCCGCCCGCGTTGGGGTTCAGATCGGCGGGGGGCGTGTGGTATGAAGGCACAGGGTTTTGTGTGGGTTGAGATTGCTTCGCTGCGCTCGCAATGACAATTGGCGGGGCGTGCGACGGGGAGAGGCGGGCGGTTTGCTTTTGGCGTGGTTTTCTGGTATGGTGGGTGGGTGTGTTGGAGGCGGTTTTGTGCGGATGCAGTGAGAAATAGTGTAGATTAGAGGACTTTGCCGTGATGAGGATTACGCATGTGAAGGGCGCCAATTGCCGCCGGTTGTCAATGGGTGCTGTTTTGTTGTGCTGCGTTATGGTGTCGTGTGCGGCGGGCGGGGACTGGGCGCAGTGGCGGGGGCCGTTCATGAACGGTTCGAGCGACGAGACGAATCTGCCGGAGGCGATTGGGCCGACGGAGCGGGTTGTGTGGGTCAGCGATTTGCCGGGGCCGTCGAGTGCGACGCCGATTGTCTGCGGCGGGCGGGTCTTCGTGACGTCGATGGAGGGGCGCGAGGGAACGTATTTTGCGATGTGTTTCGACGCCGCGACAGGCAAGGAACTGTGGCGGGAGGCGGTGGGGAAGGATTCACGGAATTTTCCGCGGAACAACATGGCGACGCCTTCGGCGGTGACGGACGGCAGGATCGTGGTGTTTCTTTTCGGCAGCGGCGAGATGGCGGGTATGGATCGCGACGGCGGTGTTCTGTGGCGGCGGAGCCTTGAGGCGGAGTACGGTGAGCTGGCGCTGAAGTACGGGTTCAGTTCGTCGCCGCTGCTTCATGACGGCGTGTTGTATGTGCCGGTGATGCGGCGGAGCTGGTCGTATCGCGCCAAGCCGGAGCAGGACGGGCTGGAATCGTTTCTGTTAGCGGTCGATCCGAAGACCGGGGAGAACATCTGGAAGGTCGAACGCAAGACGGACGCCGTGGACGAGAGCATGGATTCGTATTCGACGCCGATTGTTTTCGAGCATGCCGGGCGGGTGGATATTGTATTGCTGGGCGGCGACTATGTGACGGGGCATGACGCCAGGACGGGCGCGGAACGGTGGCGCTATGCTTACAATCCGGACAAGGAGGACAAGTGGCGGAATATTCCGTCGGCGGTGCCGGGCGAGGGGCTGCTGTTTGCGGTGCGGGCGCGGGGCGGCGAGTTGGTCGCGATCAAGGGCGGCTGCAGCGGGACGGTCGGCGATTCGGAGATTGCCTGGCGATGGGATGGGCTTACGACGGACAGCCCGACTCCGGCCTACGCCGGGGGGCTTCTTTATGTGCTGTACGGCGGGCGGACCGTGACGTGTCTGGACGGGCGCACGGGCAAGGAGAAGTGGCAGGGCAAGCTGTCCGGCCGGGGCACGTATTATGCTTCGCCGACGGTGGCGGACGGGAAGGTGTACTGCATCAGTGAAACGGGCGACATGGTTGTGCTGGCCGCCGGGGGGGATGCGTTCAGGGTTATTTCGCAGTCGCGGTTTGACGAGGGGCCGATGCAGGCATCCGTAGCGGCGGCCGGCGGGCGGCTTTTCCTGCGGACCGCCAGGCGGCTGTACTGTTTCGGCAAATAACACTGCCGATACGATTTTCCGGGCAACAGGAGAGAGGGCATTTATGGCAACGCGTGTGTCGATCTTGTTCGTTGTGCTGACGATGGGGGTGTTTGGCGGGACCTGCGGGGCGGGCGTCTGGATCGAGGCGGGCGGCGAGGCGGATGCGGCGCGGTTTGCGCCGGTGCCGCTGTACTGGTTTACGATCTCGCAGACGCCGTACGTTTACCGCACGGAGATCGACGTGCCTGTCGGGGCGGACCGGGCGACAGTGCTGGTGCGAACGGCGGGGTATGTTTACGTTTGGGTGGACGGTGTGCAGCGGTATGCGTGGGAGCCGCAGGGGGAGGACCGCAAGAACAACCGGCCGGCGTCGCCGGCGGACCGGCAACGGGTGCATGCCGTGGATTTGACGGATTGCCTGGCGGCGGGGCGGCATGTGATCTGCGTGAGTGCGCCGAGGGCGGGCTTTGTTCTGGATGGGGGCGTTTACAGCGGCGATGACCGCGTGATGGATCTGGCCAGCGGCGGGGAATGGACGGTGACGAAGTTTGCGCCGACGACAATCCTCGAAGATGAGGCGGTTTTGAACGCGGGTTACGCGGGGCCGCGCGCGGGGGTGACGGC
>JACZKQ010000102.1 GCA_014859965.1 Phycisphaerae bacterium | reverse complement strand
GAGTATGCCTTTGCGGATGTTGGCGGCGCGGGTTTGCCATTCCTGGCGATTCGAGTAGGCGGCGGCGAATTGGGCGAGCTGGGCTTTGGCCTGGGCTTCGGTCTGGTAGTTGCCCTGGCAGAGTTGGGGTTTTTCGCCGGTGTCGTCGGCCGCGGCTGGGGGGACGGCTGTCAGCAGGGTTGTGATTGTCAGGCACGTGAGAGTGAGCAGGTACGTTGACGTCTTGTTCATGGCCGCCTCCTGTGGCTTGTGTTATTGGTCGGTTTGCCGGCCGGCAACGGTCGGACACTGTAAGTTTATCTCATCGAGACTTATGTGTCAATGTCCGGGCCCAGCGTGCCGGGCAAAACGCATTCTCCTGATGACTCGCTGGGCACGCGGCGCCGGGAGGACCGAGCAAAACCGTTCTGGGCCCCACTATGACGTACCGGTCCCTGGCGATGCAATAAACGGTGTTTGGGTTCCGTCTTTAAGTTGGTATCCGGTGGCTCGCAGGTTTTGTCACGTAATTTGTCGTTATTATTGTTGCTTGCTTGTTGCATGCGGCATGTTGTCTATTTTTGTCGGGGCGTGCCGGGCGAAGGAATGTTTTTTGTGAAAGGATCGGACATGAAGGCTAAGTGGGTACTTGTATCGACGGCCGTGTTATGCGTGGTGTTTGCGGCTCAGGTGAGTTTTGGGCAGGCAGAAGAAGGTCGTGTGCGACAGGGGCGTGCCGCCGGGGCTGGTATGGCGGGCGCGGGAATGTTCGAGGGGCTGGACCTGACGCAAGCGCAGCAGGCGAAAATGGCCGAGATTCGCGAAACCATGACGGAGAAGATTCGCAACGCGGATACAGCCGAGGCGAGGCGTGAGGTTTTCGCTCAGATGCGGACACAGATGGAGGGTGTTCTGACGGAAGAGCAGGCTGCAAAGATGCGGTCGCGTTTAACGCGTCCCGCTGACGCGGAGAGGCCCGTGGTGGAGAGGCCGGCGGCACGCGGCGATCAGGTTCGTCCGTCACCGGAGGCGACGCGTGCACGGACAATGGATGCACTGCAGTTGTATGATGCGATTGCCGGACGCCTTGAACTGACAGAAGCGCAGCAGGCAAAGATCACGAAACTTCGCGAAGAGGCGATTAAGAAGTTGATGAACGACATTAAAGCGGTCCTGACGGATGCCCAGAAGGCGCAGCTGGCCCAGGCCCAGGAGCGGCTGCAGGCCGCCCAGGCACGGCCGCTCCAGGATGAAAGGCCCCAGGTTACCCGGGAGAATGCACGCCAGGTGCGGCCGGGCCAAACTCGCGAGCCGCAGGCAGCCGAGCGTGAACGGCCGCAAAGAACGCGTCGTGAATCGCAGCGCGAGCAATAGAATATCATGCAGGGTGCGATGACGGAGCCGACGGTTCGCGGGAATGCGGGCCGCCGGTTTTTTTTTGATTTTGCGGATAACTCGATCGGCGTCTTGGGCGATTATTGCGCCAAGTTTGCTATTGCTTCAATGGTCAATGCCCGGGTGTAGATTCTCAGATCGTCGATGAGGCCCCTGAAGAATCTTGCGTTCGGGGCGTAGACGCCAATTCGGACGTCGCCTGCCGCCGGGTCGTCGACCCGCGTGTCGATTGTGCGGTCGGAGGCGGCGGTGGGCGTTTCGAGCCGGCCGTCTACGTAAAGCCTTAACTCGTTCACGTTGGGCGAGCCGTCGTTCTCCAGGACGACCGCGATATGATGCCACTGGTCATCGCAGATGTATGTGCCGCCGACAATGAAGGCTCCCCCTACTTCGAGACGCAGGTATCCGTTTTCTTCCGTTCGCAGGATCCATCGCCCTCCCGGGACGCCGTTAGCGCCCCACGAAACGATCTCGCCCGCAGTGTCCGTTGTTTTGATCCATGCGCAGACCGTCCGCGACTGCCCGCCGCCGATGCCCTTGTAACCGGTGACGACGACCGAATCGTCCACACCGTCAAACGCCAGCGCGTTGCCCGTCCGCCCCGGCACCCAGGCCGTGTCGTCCATATTCATCAGTGCGGCGGTCCAGGCGTTGATGCTGCTGTCATGGGCCGCGGCGCCCGAAGCTTCATCGAATTGCAGATGGACCATCAGGCCGGGCTTAATTGACAGGAGATAGTCGTCGGCCAGCAAAACCAGGTCGCTGATGTTGACGCTTTCATCGTACAGGATGTCCCCGGCCGACAAGCCGCCCCGCAGCCAGTCGGCGGCGAGCAGAGAGGCATCGGTCAGGTCGATGATACAGTCTTTGTTGACGTCGGCGGGACGGCTGAAGACCTCTGCAAGGGTGGCGTCGCCGCAGGGGTTGAGAAAGGCCGCCGCGGATGTCGTGTAAAGCCGGCGAATCTGTGCATCCGTCAAAGCCACATCGAATAGAACCGCCTCGTCCATGGCGCCTTGAAAGTAACGTCCAAAATCAGGATAAACACCGAGAGTGACATCGGCGGCCGATACCGTGTTGATCGAGCGAGGGTTAACTGTGCTGAGCGTCTCGGGCCGGCCGTCGACGAAAAACCTAAAATTCCCGGTATCGACGCCGTCAGACACGACGGCGATGTGACGCCATTGATCGTCTATGAGCACGGCGGTTCCGACGGCGGCGCCGTTGCCGACTTCGACACGGAGCCTGCCTGTCTCGTCCGTTCGTACAATCCATCGGGCTCCGACTGTGCCATTCTTGCCCCACGCGATGATGTCGCCGCCGGGTGTGTCCGTCTTGATCCATGCGGCGCAAGTGCGCGGCTGCGTGCCCGTAATACCTTTGTAATCAGCCACAGTGATGTGATCGTTGATGCCGTCAAAATGCAGTGCACCGTCGATTCTGCCCAACACGCGGGCATCGCCGTCCATGTGCTTCAAAGTGCCGTGGCGATTGTTTCCGGAAGCATCGATCGCGGTCGTCCCCGAGCCCTCATCGAACTGCCAGCAGCCTGCAAAACCGACCGGCCTGTACACATCCAGGTTGTACTCGATGATTGTCATGGCGCAGTCTTCGTCGACGGCGACGCCGTTCCTGTAAGCCTGGCCGTCTTCGTACCTGTCCCATGATTCCTGAGTATGCGGCGTAAAGCCCGAAGGATTTGTAAATTCTATGTAGTACTTCTGTCCGGGCGCAAGCGGAATATCGCCGGGGTTGTAGCTGACGCCGATGAGATCGGTGGCGGCCGCATAATAGGCGCCGTAAGTTTTCCTGGCTGGTCCGATTTGCGGTCCACCCGGGCCGTCTTTGTGAATTGTCCATGTCAGATGAAACACATCGATTCCGGGCACATCTTCACCCGCGGCGAAAACGTCGACCGAGGCCAGCGACGTGCCCGTGGCGACAAAGGTCTGCCCCCAGCGCGTTGCATAATGCCCTGCCTTCAGCCCCTGGAGTTTGGAAAAATGCTTGGTATGAGTAACGATCTGGCTATCTTTATCAACAAAGACCGTCGCGTTGAGATCGAAATTCTTCGCATTGCCGTTTGTGTCATACGCCCGGCCATGAGCGTAGCTGTTTACGTCCTTGTCCCTGTAGAAAATGGCGCACCCGCCGCTGACCCATATCTTGACCGCGTACATCTTGCCTGGCGTCAGCGGCACCTGTCCGGACGTCCACCGTACCCATTCGTCTGAGTCGGAGCTTAACTGATTGTCTTCCCCCATGCCGATCTGTTTCCACTGGCGAACGTCGGGGCTGCCGTTGTCTTCCAAAATGGACACCTCGGCCCTTTGGCCGCCGTAAAGGTTCCATCCGGCCATTTTCCATGCCACCCCTCGCACGCTATCGCCGGTAGCGCGAAATGTCTGGTACCAGGGCGCGCCCCATTCGGTCCACTTCCCATCGATTCGGTAGTAGGTTGAATAGTCGACGTCGAGATTGATATTGAGCGTTGTGGTCTGCCCGTCGGTGATCTGAACATTTGGGATGACCTTGGGCGAGGCGAAGAAGTCCGGCTGGTTGACTAATATGGAGTACTTGCCTGCCGGAAGGTTGTCAATTCTGTAGTACCCGTCGCCGGTTGGCGTCTGACCGGGCGGTGCGCCGAGGCGACGGCAAGGCCCGATGAACGCGTCGGTAGGGGGCGTGAGAAACAGGTCCCACTCATAGAGCGTCTGGTAACCGGCCGACGGGTTGCCGGCGATTTTTTCAAATCGGCCCTGCCCGGCGATGGAACCGGCGGAAAAAGCATCGCCGCAGAGGCCGCCAAAGATTAAGACCAACGCGAGCGGTAATAGCTGAACCTTCACTTTTAGTCCTCCTGCAAGCAGAATCGTCCGATAGGCGAGTATAGCATATCTGCCCGGGTCCTTCAATATGTCGGTTTGCAGACCAGTCGCGTTGACTTTTCATGTCAAAATGGCATGCCGTCAAAAATCTATAAAACCTAAGACCTTTAGTAATAGGCAGTTATGACTTCACTGTGGTTCTGGGCACGAGTTTTGCTAAAAGTATCTTGGGGCCGAAGTAGAACCAGAGCCCCAGAGAGGAATGCAATGAATGAAGTTTGACCGGATCACCATGAAGGCCCAGGAAGCGATCGGTTCTGCGCAGCAGTTCGCGATGGCCGAATCGAACACTGTGGTTTCTTCGCTGCACCTGCTTAAGGCGCTGCTGGAAGACGACCAGGGTGTTGCCGTGCTGGTATTAAAGAAGATCGGCTCCAATATCGACCGTGTGCGTCAGATGACCGCCAGCGAGATCGGCCGGCTTCCCAAAGGCTCGACTGGCGGCGGGATGGCCATGCCGGAACCGGCATTTCAGCAGATCATTCTCGACGCTCAGAACCGTGCAGATAAAATGGGCGATGAATATCTCGGAGTCGAACACCTGTTCATCTCGCTGGCCGACGTCAAGAGCGACGCCAAGGAAGTGCTCAGCGTCAACTCAATCACACCGGAGCGGATCCAAGGGGCGCTGAAGCAGATTCGGGGCGGAGAGAAGATCACAGACGATAATCCGGAAAGCAAGTATCAGGCGCTGCAGCGGTACAGCATCGACCTCCTGGAGATGGCCCGCAAGGGACGGCTGGACCCGGTCATCGGGCGCGAAGAAGAAATCCGCCGCTGCATGCAGATTCTGAATCGACGAACGAAAAATAATCCTGTGCTGATTGGCGAGCCCGGCGTGGGGAAAACGGCCATTGTCGAAGGCCTGGCCCAGCGGATCGTCGCCGGCGATGTGCCAACGGGCCTGCAGAATAAACGTGTTCTTGCGCTGGATATGGGCGCGCTGATCGCGGGCACGAAATTCCGCGGCGAATTCGAAGATCGATTCAAAGCGGTGCTCAAGGAAGTGGTTGCATCGGAAGGCGAGATTATTCTGTTCATCGACGAACTGCACACCATCGTCGGGGCGGGCAAGGCAGAGGGGGCGGTGGACGCGGGCAACCTGCTTAAGCCGTCGCTGGCCCGGGGCGAACTGCGCTGCATCGGGGCCACCACCATTGACGAGTATCGCAAATATATCGAAACAGATGCGGCGCTGGAGCGGCGTTTTCAGCCGATGACGATCGATCCTCCGAGCGTGGAGGAGACGGTCGCCATCCTTCGCGGGCTCAAGGATCGGTATGAGGCGCACCACGGCGTGCGTATCGCCGATGCGGCGCTCGTGGCGGCGGCGACGCTTTCCAATCGTTATATCTCTGACCGCTGGCTTCCCGACAAGGCGATAGATTTGATCGACGAAGCGGCGTCGCGCATGCGGATCGAAAACGATTCGCTGCCGGCCGAACTGGACACGATTCGCAGGCGCATCATGCAGCTTCAGATCGAGAAGGAGGCGCTGAAGAAAGAAACCGATGCCGCCAGCGCCAAGCAGTTGGAGCGCACGGAGAAGGAACTGGCGCAACTGCAGCAGGAGAATGCGGAATTCACGGCTCGCTGGGAGGCGGACAAGCAGGAAATCGACCGGGTGAAGGCGCTCAAACAGGAGATCGCCGAGGCCGTCACCCAGTTCGAGGAGGCCCAGCGCCGCGGCGAACTCGAAACGGCTGCCCGGCTCAAATACGGTACGATTGAGGAATTGAAAAAGCAGCTCAGCCAGGTGGAAGAGGCCCTTTCGCAGGCCAATGGCGGCAACTTGATTCGCAATGAAGTCACGGCCGAGCATATCGCCGAGGTGGTGAGTAAATGGACAGGCATTCCCGTGTCCCGGCTGATGAGCGGCCAGCGCGAGCGGTTGATCAGGATGGAAGAGGAGATCCGCACGCGGGTGGTGGGCCAGGATGAAGCGGTGCGCGCCGTCTGCGACGCCGTGCGGCGCAATCGCGCCGGCCTGGGTGATCCTAATCGACCCATCGGTATTTTTCTGTTCCTCGGGCCCACGGGTGTGGGCAAGACGGAACTTGCCAAGTCGCTGGCGGAGTTCATGTTCAACGACCCCAACTGTATGGTGCGCGTGGATATGAGCGAGTTTATGGAGGCGCACTCGGTCGCCCGGCTTATCGGTGCCCCTCCGGGGTACGTGGGCTACGAACAGGGCGGGCGGCTGACGGAGGCCGTGCGGCGAAAGCCCTATTCGGTGATTCTGCTGGACGAGATCGAAAAGGCCCACATGGATGTGTTCAATATCCTGCTCCAGGTATTCGACGACGGCCGCCTGACGGACGGCAAAGGCCGAACCGTGGATTTCAAAAACACGGTGATTATTATGACCAGCAACTTCGCCGGGCAGAAGATCCAGGAACTTACCGACGAGGCCGGGGCCGACTGGGAAATCGAAGCGCATGTCAAAGAGGCGCTGAAGCAGCATTTTCGTCCGGAGTTTCTGAACCGCATTGACGAGACCATCGTGTTTCACATGCTCAGCCGCGAGGACCTCGAAAAGATTGTTGACATTCAAATCGGCTACTTGAAGGACCGCCTGCGCGAACGGCGGATCGAGTTGGAGTTCACCGAAGCGGCGCAAAAACAATTGATGGAAGAAGGATTCGATTCGGCGTACGGCGCCAGGCCGTTGAAGCGGGTCATACAGCGTCGCATTGAAAATCCGCTGGCAACCGAATTGATCGCCGGCCGGTTTGAAGACGGTGACAGAATCCGCGTTGATGCGGGAGAGCATCGGTTTGTGTTTGAAAAGCTCTGATGCGGATGCTACGATGCGAAGAAAAACAGCGGGATGAAATCCGGGTCGAGAATGCAAGAATTACAAAGGAGCCTGTCATGGTCAGAACGGCGAATCCGGCGTTAAACGAAAAGATATTTACCGCAATACCCTACTACGGCGAAAATGTCATGACTGTCAACGGCGCCGTGGCCAAGACTGGGGTGTTGCTTGGGTTGTGTGTGTTGACGGCCGCGTGGACGTGGAGCATGGCAAGTGCCGCCCCCGAGACAGCCATGCCGTGGGTCATCGGCGGCCTCATCGGCGGACTGGTCACCGCAATGGTGACCATCTTCAAGAAAAATCTTGCCCCGATCACTGGGCCCTTGTATGCGGCCCTTGAAGGGCTGGCGCTGGGGGCGATCTCGGCACTCTTTGAAATGCAGTATCCGGGGATTGTGGTTTCGGCTGTCGGCTTGACGTTTGGCGTCCTGGCGGTGATGCTTTTCGCGTACCGGACGGGTTTGGTCCGGGCCACGGACAAGTTTAAAATGGGCGTGGTCGCCGCCACAGGGGGCATATTCCTGGTGTATATGGTTACTCTGGTGTTAAGTTTCTTCCGTATTCAGGTGCCGATGATCCACAGTGCGGGTACTTTTGGCATTCTTTTCAGCCTCTTTGTGGTGGTAATCGCTGCGCTGAACCTGGTGCTTGACTTCGATTTTATCGAAAACGGCGCCGCTGCCGGCGCACCAAAATACATGGAGTGGTACGCGGCGTTCGGGCTGATGGTGACATTAGTATGGCTGTATATCGAAATATTGCGGCTTCTGTCGAAGATGCGGCGTCGTTAGAATCCGCAAATCCGCTTTACCGGCGAGGGCCTGCAAGCCCCGGAAACGCCCCGGCAGAGCCTCAAAACAGCGAAAAAAAGCCCCTGCCGGCTGATTAGGGCGACACGAGCATAAAAAAAACCGCTTGCCTTTCCGCGAAAGGAGAACGAGACCACAAGGCTCGATTTCCAAAGACAAGCGGTAGTTGGGATTATCAGCGATAGACGGGCATATGACAATCGGTGGACTTCCCCATTTTTTTGTGGATTTCTACGCAGGAGATGGTATAATCAATTAGAAAGTTGGATGTGCCGCCAAGCGGCAATATTTTTAAACGCACACGTCAGATGGCTTGACGTAGTAATGGTGTAAATTTTCTCCCCTCCAGAAAAGGGGTGTTCGGGCAATCCGGCACCCCTTTTCGTCTTTCTATTCACCCTATCGGCATTCATCCCGTGTAAATTAGCGGCCTTTCTGCTTTCATGGGTTAAGAACGCGCTTTGGCTTGTAAGGTCATGCCGATAATAACGATTCTGCAGAAAAGGTTCAGCCGCGTATGGCCCACCTGAGGAGCGTCGTCAGCCGCGGCGGTTTCCCCTGGGTGAGAATAGCCACTCGGAAAATACGTCCTCCCGCCCACACACTCAAGAGAGTAAACACCACGATGCCTGCCAGGCCCGCCCACGGCTGCCATGCGGGTATGGTCATGGAGGAACTTTGCCGCATCATCATCAGTGTGGGAGTAAACGGCGGCAGCAGTGACAGCACCGTTGCAAATGGTCCGGTAGGATGCTTCAATATGGGTCCAAGCAAGAACATGGGGACCATTACCGGCAGCATCGCCGGAAGGGTCAGCGTCTGTGCGTCCTTCGCATCGCTGCACGCCGAGCCCACGGCCGCGAAATTAGAGCCGAACATGATGATCGCCAGCAGCATGTACACAAAGAACCACGGCAGCAAATCATAGGGCAGATATTCCGCCAGACCCATTCTCGTAATGGTCGCCGCCCCGCCGATGATGTAGACCGATGAAGCCGTCAGGGCGACAGCAAGTCCGCCCAGGACCTTGCCCATCATGAATTCAAACGGACGTACCGAGGCGATCAGGACCTCGGCAATCCGCTGATTTTTTTCCTCCATCACCGACTGCAGCAGCGGCACTGCGCCCATCATGATCATCATGAACATGAGCATCACCATGACCACCGGACCTGCGACTGCCTGGAGTTCATTGGGCCGCTGGGCATCGCTGATTTGTCCGGTCTGGGCATTGACGGTGACCAGCCCCATGCTCTGCACGCCCGTCCAATGGAAAAGGTCCGGAACTCTCTCCTCATCGATGCCGGCGCTGGCCAGCCGCAGCTTGCGGAGCTGGTTGTTAACAGGCCAGCCCATCCAGTTGCGCACTTCGTCGAAGAGTACATTTTCGCAATAATAATGCACGCCGGCGCCCTCGGCGTTTTCGGACGGATGAACGACGGAAGGGCCGATTTCCACAAAGCCGTCCAGTTGTTTGGCGCGGATGCGATTAGACATCTCCAGCCGCTGGGTGCGTGCGTCGGCGGCCGGTTCGATGACGGTGATCAAGTAGGCCGGCTTGATTTTTGCGCCGGTCCGCGGGTCGTGAATCTCATTTTCGTTTCGCGCCTTGGCCGCTTCGACGACGGCGGGGGCGATTTGCGAGGTGTGGTCGATAACCGCAATCCGCCGATCTGTGATGTCGACCTTTTTTTCTGTGATAATCATGGCGATGAAGCCGCCGCTCATGAGGACCGGCGCCAAGAGCAGGCCGATGATGAAGCCTTTTGTCTTAACGGTAGCCTTGTATTCGCGCCAGGCGATTTGAAGAACCTTAGGCATTTGCGGCCTCCGTGGCTTCAGGTCCGGCGATTCGCACAAAGATGTCGTGCAGCGACGGCCGGGCGATCTCAAAATGCCGCACGCGTGTGCGCGACATCATTTCGGCAAGGATCTTTTGCGGGTCGCAATCGTGGGCCATGCGAAGTTCCTGCATCCGTCCGAAATCGCGGACACTTACGATGCCGGGCAGCTTATCCAGCGCGGCGGCGCCGTTGTCGGTGCTGACACGGATCGTGTCGCTGCCATAGTGCGACTGGATATCTTCCAGCGTACCGTCGAGCACTTTGGCCCCTTTGAATATCATGAAGATAAAATCGCACATCTTTTCGGCGACCGCCATATCATGCGTGCTGAAGATCACCGTTGTGCCGGCGGCCTGCAAATCGAGCACGGCCTCGCGCATCACATCGCTGTTGACGGGATCCAGCCCGGCGAATGGCTCGTCGAGCAGCACAAGCTCCGGCTGCGACACCACGGTGGCGATGAACTGAACCTTTTGACTCATCCCTTTACTGAGCGCCTCGACCTTCTTGTTCGCCCAGTCGGTCAACTCAAATCGCTCCAGCCATTCGTCGACGCGGGAATTGATATTACGGCCGTTCTTGAGCCGCCCGTAGAAACGCAGGATTTCACGGACTTTCATGCGTTTGTAAAGCCCTCGTTCTTCGGGGAGATACCCGACGCGATCGTTGCCGGCGCCGTGGAGCGGCTTGCCCAACACGCGGATGGCGCCGCGATCGGGATAGAAGATATTCATGATCATCCGCAGGGTGGTCGTCTTGCCGGACCCGTTGGGCCCAATGAACCCGTAAATGCTGGACGGCGGCACGGCCAGCGACAGTCCGTCGACCGCGACGGTCCTGCCGAAGGTCTTCGTTACATCTTCCATTTGCACACAGTACATACCCTGTCTCCCGACGGAGGTTGCAAGTGATCCCGTTTACAGACGTGCATACATACCAGATGTTACACGGATTGACAAGAAGTGTTCGTCGCGCGGCAGGGCGGGCGTATTCTCCGGATGTCCGCATCCCAAACTCAACCTGCGGCGACAATGGAGAGCAAAACCGGTTGGGCAGAGGCCAAAATCGGGAGCATCTGTTCGCTGGGGGGGTGATTTTGGCCTCTGGGGCCCCGACCGGTTTTGCTCGGTCCTGGCGCCGCCGGCTGCCCAGCGAGGTATGAGGAGAATGCGTTTGCCCTGCGTCGAGCGGGTTTATTGTCAGCTTTCGAGGACGCGCAGGCCTCTTTCCTTTGCGTATGCGACCGCCTCGTTGATTTCCTCGGGGTACAGGCGGCGCATAATGGGCGGGCATCGCACCGCCTGGTAGCACGGGCGGTACTGGCCCATCACATTGATGGCGGTGTTCTGCGATATCTCCTCGGCGAGGAAATCGACGACCGCCGCGGATTGCGAGAGCCCGTTAGGCAAGACCATGTGCCGCACCAGCAGGCCGCGGGTCGCCAGGCCATTTTCAAGGTTCAGGTCCCCCACCTGCCGGTGCATTTCCCGGATCGCCGCCTGGTTGACCTGCGGGTAATCACCTGCGTCAGACAGGTCGGCGCTCACCGCGGGGTCGGCATACTTCATATCAGGCATGTAGATGTCGATGAGGCCGTCCAGCGTTTTGAGCATTTCGACGCTGTCGTATCCTCCGGTATTATACACGACCGGCAGCATCAGACCCTGATCGCGGGCCGTCACCACCGCCTCTGCGATCTGCATGACGACATGAGAAGGCGTCACAAGATTGATGTTGCTCACCCCGTCGGCCGCCAGACGGAGCATCACGCCGGCAAGTTCTTCCGTGCCGATGTCCCGGCCGCGCCGCTGCTGGCTGATATCGTAATTCTGGCAGTAAATGCAGTGCAGATTGCAGCCGGAAAAGAAGATTGTCCCGCTGCCGCCGCTTCCGACGAGCACCGACTCCTCGCCGAAATGCGGACCCGCCGAGGCGATCCGTGCCTTGGCGCCAATGCCGCAGTAGCCCGTATGGCCCGCATTGCGGTCTACCCTGCACGCCCGCGGACACATTGTGCAGCAGGTCAGCATGTTCGCCAGTCTATCGGTGTCAGCCATACCGGCGTTACGCCGCCTGTCGAGCCAGTGTTCTATTCGCGCCGGCACACGCAATGCGGGCGCCGGCGCGAACGCTGCCTCGGGATCAATTCTGGTTATTGTCTTCATCCCCGTTGCCGTTGTCCTGCTGCATTTCCATCATTTCCTTGCGTACCGGGCATTTTTCCATTATCTCCTGCATCTTCTTCTGCATGGCGTCCAGGTCGACCTCCACCTGGGTCTGTCCGACGAGATTCAGATTGGCGTCATACTTGAATAACTGGCAGCCGATCATCACGATGACGCCGCCATCCTCGGTAGGCAGTACCTTCCTGTCCATCATGCTTCGCATCATGCCCCCGTGCATCGGGCACATGCCCATCGCCCCCTGTTCATCTCGCTGCCAGCGCATGGGCCGCATGCCCATTTGCGACCTCCTGCCCCACCCCGGCTGCGGCCTCGCCGGGTCGTCGGTCGTCCTTGCTGCAACGGCGATGTACGTGCCGGCGGCCAGAATCAGCACGCCCATGATAATGACGATTGTCCTTTTCATGTGTGGTTCCCCCGAATTAAGTTGCTCAATTGTCCGTATCCGCATACGGCTCAGCACCCCAGCTCTGCCGCCGACTCGCCGAACGAGCGGCTCGCAGTCTCAGGTCGGCCTTCCGGGGAGGCAACTTGAGCGATCCGCCGGCGCAAACGGCGGGATGGGCAAAAAGGGGTGGCGACGGCGCACGGCGCAGGTATAATAGTGCCGATATCCCGAAAGCGTTGCCGTCCGGAGTCTGCGATGTGCCTTGAAGTCGAATTAAAAATCAAAGTGGATGATCTGACGGCGGTGGCGGGCCGACTGGCCGACCTGGGCGCCGCCCATCGTGACGATTTTACGCATCTGGATACCTTCTACGGCGATGCCGAAGGTGTGCTGATTCGGGCGGGCTCCGCCCTGCGGCTTCGGCGGCAGGCAGGCCGCGCCGGTGAAAAGGCTGTTTTGACTTATAAAGGCCCCAGGCAAAACGGACGATTCAAGACACGAAAAGAAATTGAGGTCGAAATCGCCGACCCCGATGCCATGGATGCGCTGCTGGCGGCGATGGGCTGCCGCAGAGAACTTGTCCTCGAAAAGCGGCGTACTCTGTGGGAGTATCAAGAATGTGACGTCTGCCTGGACGAACTGCCCATTTTGGGAAGTTTCGTCGAGGTGGAAGGGGCCTCCGAGGAAGTTATCGAAGAAGTATCAGGCGACCTCGGGCTCGACACGCGGCAGCACATTAGCAAAGGATACGCCGGTATGATACGGCGGTATCTCGGCCGGACCGGCTCGACGGACCGGCAGGTGCTTTTTGAAAGATAACGTATGAATCCCAACGACGGGTATATTGCTTATATCGTAAACCCCAAGGCCGGCGCCAGCAGCGGCAAGGACATGGTTCGCGAATTCAAGGATTATCTCTCCGGACAAAAGTACGACGTCCGCACGAGTATTACCAAGTCGCTCAGCCATGCCGGCCAACTCGCCCATACCGCCGTCAACGACAGCGGCTGCGCCATGGTTGTCGCGTCCGGAGGCGACGGCACCATTCGCGAGGTGGTGCACGGCATGCAAGGCGCCGAAATCCCGGTGCTCATCATCCCCTGCGGAACTGAAAATCTTCTCGCAAACGAGCTCGGTTTCGACGAGCGGACCAGCACCTTGATCAAAGCCTTCGAGGGCGGCTGCGTACGTCCACTGGACCTCGGCAACGCCGAAGGCCGGTGCTTCACCTCCATCGCCGGCTTCGGCTTCGACGCCGACGTTGTCAAACGCGTCATGGACAGCCGCCAGGGACACATCAATCACATGGATTACTTCTGGCCCATATGGCGCACCTTCTGGGGTCATCACTTCCCCGTCTTTAATGTCACCATTGACGACGAGGAGCTGTTTGAGGGCCGCGGCCTGGTCTTCGTGGGCAACATTTCGCGCTACGCCGTCGGGCTGCAGATTCTTCATCGCGCCGATTACGGCGACGGACTGCTCGACCTGTGCGTGTTCAAATGCACCTCGCGCCCGAGACTGGCCAAACACTCGGCCTTGACCCTGCTCAAGGTGCACGCCGGCCGGCGCGATGTGCTCTATCGACAGGGCCGCACCATCCACGTCAGTACGCCCGAGGCCGGCGTCTATTCGCAATTCGACGGCGATCCCGGGCCGCCGCTTCCCGTCACCATCGAACTCATCCCGCACGCCGTGCGAATGATCGTACCGCCCAATGCCAGACCGGCGGGCATACGCACGCGACTGATGCGCATCTTAGGATAATGGATCACAAGGAACACGCAATGCAAGAAATTCCCATCGGTCGTCTGAATATCGCCGCCGGCTCGGGCCTGTTTGTCATGGCCGGTCCCTGCGTCATCGAAAGCCTCGAGAACTGCCTGGACATAGCCAGCCGCCTGGTCCTGATCGCCGAAAGAACCGCCGTGCCGGTGGTTTTCAAAGCCAGCTTCGATAAGGCCAATCGCTCCAGCATCAGCGGCTTTCGCGGGCCGGGTATCGAAGAGGGGCTGCGGATACTGGCGGCCGTTCGGGACGCTACGGGCCTGCCCATAATGACCGATGTTCACGAAGCCGGCCAGCCGGCCGCCGTCGGGGAGGTAGTCGATTGTCTCCAGGTGCCCGCCTTTTTGTGCCGCCAGACCGATCTGCTCGTGGCCTGCGCGAAGACACAGAAGTGCGTCAACGTAAAGAAGGGGCAGTTCCTCTCGCCCGCCGAGATGTCCAACGTTGTCGAGAAGCTTCGCTCCGCGGGTAATGATCGCATACTGCTGACCGAGCGCGGCACCTTTTTCGGCTACAACCGCCTTGTCAACGATATGACGGCAGTTGCCGAAATGCAGCAGTTGGGCTGCCCGGTCGTTTTCGACGCCACCCACAGCACGCAGCGCCCCGGCGGCCTCGGTCATGCCAGCGGCGGCGCACGTGAAATGGGTCCGCTGCTGGCCCGCGCCGCTGTTGCCGCCGGCGCCGACGGGCTCTTTCTGGAAGTCCACACGCAGCCCGAACAGGCCAAGTCCGATGCCGCCTGCGTCATGCCGATCGAATGGCTCGAACCCCTGATCGTGCAGTGCAAACAAATTTATGAAACGGTAAGAAGCTGACGCGTGAGCACGGAGTCAAAATACCTTTTCGGACCGGTGCCCTCACGCCGCCTCGGACTCAGTCTCGGCGTCGACGTGGTGCCGCTCAAGACGTGCACACAGAATTGCATCTACTGCCAGTTGGGGCGCCATGGCGTACAGACGCTCGAGCGCAAGAGTTACGTCGCCGCTCAGGCGGTGCTTGCGGAACTGAAGCAGCGGATTGCCGAAGGCCTGCGCGCCGATTACATCACCTTCAGCGGTTCCGGCGAGCCCACGCTCAATCGCGACATCGGGGCCATGATCGACGGCATACGCGCCATGACTGATATGAAGGTGGCGATTATCACGAATGGAACGCTCCTTGGCGACCCGGAGGTCCGCGCCGACTGCTGCAAGGCCGACGTCGTACTGCCGTCGCTCGATGCCGCCGATCCGGAAACATTTGAAAAAATCAATCGCCCGCACGAGGCCATCCGTTTCGATGCTTTTATCGAGGGCTTGTGCCGTTTCAGGGAGCAATACGCCGGGCCCATCTGGCTCGAGGTGTTTCTGCTGGAGGGCGTCAACACCGCAGACGATGAGATCGCCCGAATGCGCGAACTCATCGCACGGATACGCCCCGACAAGGTGCAGCTTAATACGGCGGTGCGGCCCACTGCCGAACGAAACCTCGCCGCCCTGGATGAGGCGCGGCTGCAAGCCATCGCCGGCAAACTTAATTTCAATGCCGAGGTCATCGCCGATTTCGCCCGGCCGCCGGAGTCTCAGGAAATGCCGGAAGCGTCCCGTCAAATCCTTGAAATGCTGCGCCGCCGGCCCTGCAGCCTGGAAGATGTCTGCCGGGGATTGGGTGTCGGGGGAATTGTGGCTATAAAAAATATAAACAGCCTGATCGCCGCCGGCCGCGTCCGGACACAAGTGCAGGACGGCAAGACATTCTATATCGTACCCGCGTAAAACTTCCGCCGCACTTTGGCGGTTCCGTCCCCAAGGCGCGCTAGTTACATCTCGTTTCACCTCGCATTCTTTCACACAAACGCCGTCTGCGATACTATTACGGGACGTTGTGCTCGCCACAGTGTTTCGCTGCCCGTCACCGTCCCAACATTTCGCAGCATTTTGCAGATCAATATCTTAAGACCTTTTCGTTATCGGTCGATAGCAGGGATGAGCGGCACGTGCGCTGACGCGTTTTTTATTCCGGAATTTGCAAAAATGAACTTTAGAGAAGTTAAACCGGCCCGATAAAAACTATAGGACATTTTTGGCTTTTGGCGGGCTATATGCTTGGCTTTATAGAAATGAAAACAGGTAAGAAACAGCTCATTTTGAACAAAGGCGCTGAAAAGTACATCTTCCGCTACGACAGCGGCTGCGAAGGCCAGTTACTCGATTGTCTCGCCGGCCAGGCGGCCGACCGACGCACCGATTTCGACTGGTTCGACGCCGCGGTGCTGAGCTTCAAGCTCACCCAGTCACTAATGGGAGAAGCCGACGAAATCCTTCACAAGGGAATTGCGGACGCGATTCAGGTGCTGGGCGACGACGCCGGCTGACCGCCGACGGCGTAAGCGGGCGAGGGCGGTCGCCATCGACCGGCCCGGTGCGAAAGAGTGTGATTGTGAGTAAAAGAAGGGTAAACCATGAAAGATTGCGCCATCATTCACGAATTCCTCAGCTATCTCAAGTTTGAGAGGCATTTTTCCGCTCATACCGCTAAATGTTATGGGGCCGACCTCGAGCAGTACGTCGGCTTCTTCGCCAATCGGGTGAGCCAGGCGCAAGACGCCGATTCGGCGCAATCCTGGTCCGACGCCTCGGGCGGCGTCATGACCCAGACAGACACGCAAACGCAAACTGTCATCGAACAGGCGGTCCTTCAAGCGGACACCGAGACCATTCGAGTCTATATGGCGCATCTCGGCGGCCAGCAGTATTCCAAATCCACCACCGCACGCAAGCTGGCGACCCTGAGAAGCTTCTATAAATTTCTCGTCAAGCGCAACTATGTCAACTCCAACCCGGTCACGACCATTAAGACGCCCAAGCAGGATAAAAAGCTGCCGCGATTCTTAGAGTACGAAGAGGTCCAGCGGCTGTTGAATACTCCACCCATGAATACGTGGCTCGGCGCACGCGACCGCGCGATCCTTGAGACGCTCTACAGCACGGGCATGCGGGTCAGCGAATTGGTCTCGTTGAACATGGACGACGTCGATTTCCTCGGTGAAGTCATTCATATCCGCGGCAAGGGCAAGAAAGAGCGCATCTCGCCGATCGGCTCCAGTGCGCTGCAGGCGATCCAGCGATATATCGAGTTCCGCAACAAGCGCATGGCCAGCGACAACGCCTTCGACAGCAAGGTGCTCTTCGCAAACAAACACGGCAAACGCCTAAGTACCCGAAGCGTCCGCCGCAAGATGGATAAGTACCTGGAGGCCTCCGGGCTCGACCCGGCGATCAGTCCGCACACCCTGCGGCACAGCTTCGCCACCCACATGCTCAACAACGGCGCCGACCTTCGGAGCGTCCAGGAACTCCTCGGGCACCAGTCCCTGTCGACCACGCAGGTCTACACTCACGTAACCACCTCCCGGATGAAAGACGTCTATGCCGCGGCGCATCCCCGGGAACAGTCACACTATTGAAAGCCCCAACTCAACAGAAGGCCCGCCGAACAGCGGGCCTTTTTACGCGCACGGATAACCTGCTCATCGGCCACCTGCCCATTCTCGACTGCCGGGCGTTGGTTGCATGTGTCCCCCCGATTTGGTAAGATAGTTGGAATGATGCCGTTTCAGGTGTATTGACATTTGCAGGGAAAGGGTCCGTGCTATGAAAACCGTCATAAATCGTCGTGCTTTTCTCCGCAATACCGTCGCCGCCGGCGCGGGTTTTCTCATTCTCAACGACAGCCGGTCGGCCTTCGGCTATCCCGCCAACGAGAAGGTGAACGTCGCACTCGTCGGCGTCGACGGCCGCGGCGGCTGGTTCTCCGATACCATGCCGCGTATCTCAAATGTCGTCGCCATGTGCGACGTCAACACACGCCGTGCGGCGGGTCAATTCGCCAAGGCGCCCAACGCGAAGAGGTACGTGGACTTTCGAAAGATGCTCGACGAGATGGACAACGAAATCGACGCCGTAACGGTCGCCACGCCCGACAACACCCACGCCGTTATCTCCGCCGCCGCCATCCGTCACGGCAAGGGTATCTTCACGGAAAAGCCGCTCACGCACGACATCTTCGAGGCTCGCAAACTCCGCGACCTCGGCAGGCAATACAAGGTCGCCACGCAGATGGGCAACCAGGGCACCGCCAGCCGCGCCTTCCGCGAAGGCGTCGCGCTCATCCAGGCTGGCGCCTTGGGCCACGTCCGCGAAGTCCATGCCTGGAACACCGGCGGCGGCGCGGGCGACCGACCTGTCCCAACCGAGAAACATGACCTGCCCGACTACATCGACTGGGACCTCTGGCTGGGCCCGGCCCAGTGGCGCGAGTACAACACCCGCTGGACGGCCTGGCATACCTGGCGCGACTTCGCCACCGGCCAGCTCGGCAACTGGGGCTGCCACACGATGAACGTCTTTTTCAAAGGCTTGCGTCTCGACACGCTCTGGTCCGCGGACAATCCCAACGGCAAGAACAACATTCGCCTCATTCCGCAGGTCTCCGAAGTCTGCAAAGGCGCATTCCCCCAATGGGAAATCCTCGAATACGACTTCCCCGCCCGCGGCGACATGCCGCCTGTGAAGGTTCACTGGTACAACGGCGCAGGCGGTGCACCCGGCCCGCGAAAGATGATCGAAGAGAAGATGGGCCGCCCGCTCGACTGGGGCGACGCCGGCGCCAAACAATGGCGCGACCACGCCGGCTGCTTCGTCATCGGCTCCGAGGGCATGCTGCACTCCAACGGCCACAACACCGAATACGCCCTGTATCCGACGGAGAAGTTCAAGGATTACAAAACGCCCGAGACCGTCCGCTCGCGCGGCCACGAAAACGAATGGCTCGACGCCGTCAAAGGCGGCCCGGCGGGTATGTCCAACTTCGACTACGCCGCCCCATTAGCCGAATACGTCCTGTTGGGCAACATCGCCACCCTTGTTGGCGAAAAAATAGAATTCGACCCGGCCGCCATGAAGATCACAAACCATGAGGCCGCCAACAAAGCCATACAGCGCCAATACCGCCACGGCTGGGCATTGTAAGAGAATTGCACCGGAGGACAGGATCATGATGAATCGTGTTGTGAAATCAGCCGTTGTTCTGTTTGTTTGTGTTATGCTTGTCGCTTCAGGCCAAGCGCAGCTCACGAGGGACCAGGCGCGGCGAATTGATGAAGCGGTTCCGAAGGCGGCCCGTGTTTCGCCCAAGGCCGCGCGGCGGGTGCTGATCTGGAACACGCCTTTTATGGACACCTGTCCGCACAAGGGCTACAGTGTCCCGCAGGCCGAGCACGCCGTGAAGCTGTTGGGCGAAAAGACCGGCGCCTACGAACCGGTCGTCAGCGACGACGTCGCCATGTTCCTCCCCGAGACGTTAGCCCGCTTCGATGCGATCATCATGAATAACTCCAACGGCCCTTGGATTCGCCCCACCGAAGCCGACATGCCGAAGTTCGAAGGCCGCGGCGACACCATCCAGGCCGTCGAGCAGCTCCTGCGAAAAAGCTTTATGGATTGGGTCAAGAGCGGCCGCGGCGTCGTCGCGTTCCACCACGCAATCGGCGGCAATACCCACTGGCCCGAGTTCCTCGACATGATCGGCGCCACATACTGGGGCCACCCTTGGAACGAAGAAGTCGCCATCAAAATCGACGACCCCGACCACCCCCTCATGGCCGCCTTTAACGGCAAAGACTTCCGCCTCGCCGAAGAAATCTTCCAGTTTAACGACCCCTGGTCTCGCAACACCAGCCGCGTCCTCATGTCACTCGACGTCGCTAACACCAACATGACCGTCCCGTGGATCCACCGCAAAGACAACGACTTCGGCCTCGCCTGGGTCCGCTTGTATGACAAAGGCCGCGTCTTCTACTCCGCCATCGGCCACCGCACCGAGCACTGGTGGAACCCGACCATCCTCCGCTTCTACCTCGACGGCATTCAATTCGCCTGCGGCGACCTCGAAGCCGACACCACGCCGCTCGGTCCTCTGGATTCGCAGTCCGAAGAAGGCTTCGTCAGCATCTTCAACGGCAAAGACCTCACCGGCTGGTCCGGCAACCCGCGCCTCTGGAAGGTCCAGGACGGCGCCATCACCGGCCGAACCACCCCCGAGAACCGCATCGCCGAAAATAACTTCCTGATATGGACCGGCGGCGAACCGAAGGACTTCGAACTCCGCCTCCAGTTCCGCCTCGAAGGCGGTAACTCCGGCATCTACTTCCACAGTCGCCCCCGCACCGCCATGGAGCCCGAAGCCCTCATCGGCCCCCAGGCCGACTTCTCCGCCGACAACCGCTGGACCGGCGTCCTCATGGAATACACGCTCCGTGACATCCTTGCCGAACGCGGCCAAAAAGTCCAAATCGACGAAAAGGGCAACAAAAAAGTCACCGCCCAAACGGGCGACCCCGCCGAACTGCTAACCCACGTCAACCTCGCCCAATGGAACGACTACACGGTAATCACCCGTGCCGGCCGCACCACCCTCAAGATCAACAACCAAACCATGTGCCAGGTCGAAGACAAAGACCCAAACCGCCCGACCGCCGGCAAACTCGCCCTCCAAGTCCACCGAGGCCCTGACATGACCGTCCAGTTCAAAAACATCCGCCTCAAAACCCTGTAGCCGGGGGTATCTGGTTGCGCATTTGCTCTCATACGCGCGCATGATACCTCTTTTCCACGCCCTAACCAATTGGCTCCGCCTTTCGCCAGCCGCCCAACCATCGCCCGGGACCCTTGACGTCACTATCGATCCACGCTACATTGTGGGTGCATAGAATTGGAACAGTATCTGTTTGGAGGCACTTGCATGGACGTTTTCGAAGCCATTCGTAACCGGTACTCTTGCCGGGCATACCGCAATCAGCCCATAGAAGCCGAAAAGCTTGATCGCGTACTGGAGGCCGCACGGCTGGCGCCGTCTGCTCGCAATTTCCAGGACTGGCGGTTTGTCGTCGTCACGGACCGGGCCGCGAAGGAACAGCTCGTCGAGGCCGCCAATAACCAGGCCTTCGTCGGCGCCGCCGCCGCTGTCATCATCGCATGCAGCGAAAGCGACCACGTCATGCGGTGCGGCCAGCCCGTCGCCCCTATCGACGTCGCCATCGCCCTGGAGCACATCGCCCTCCAGGCGACCGCTGAGGGGCTGGCAACCTGCTGGGTCGGCTCGTTTTTCCCCGAAAAGGTCCGCGCACTCCTCGGCATTCCCGACAAAATTGCCGTCATCGAGCTGATGCCCATCGGCTACCCGGCCGACAAACCCGCCCCCAAGAAACGTGACGAGATGGACAGCATAGTCTGCTACGAAAAATGGGCATTCTGAGGCAAACGCTCAAAAGTTCGCAAAGAAAGCACAAAACGCAGCAAACCAAGGCAACGTTTGGGCGCCAAAACGTTGAATTCAGCTCCCCAAGAGCGTTTCCCGAGCGAAATGTGACGTGAAAACACGGATTTTGCCGGAAAAATGTTGAATTCCATTGCGGATTTCGTAATATAAGCCGTCGCCGGGCAAAAACCAGCGCAAGAGCCGTTCTTTTCGCCGGGTTTGAGACGGGGCTGTCGTATAATGGGAGTACACCGCGGTCGCATCGCGGGGATGCGGGTTCGATTCCCGCCAGCTCCATTCCGTTCGCGCAAGTCTTTGGGTCGGCAGAGGTTGCGCTCCCAGCAGCTTTATCAGACACACCTGCTTGAGCCTTCCAAGTCACATTTTCGATGCGAACCGGTACACTCCGGAGCCGACCTGAAAAACAGCAGCCTGCCCCTGCATCCGCAAAAACGTCACCCCCGCGGCCCGGGCCACCGGTTGGCCCGCTTCAGTAACCGTTGCTGCGTCACAGGCAGGGATGAAGACAGTAGCTGTGGTGTTTACGGGAATCGTGACGTCGAGTGTGACCGTGTCATCATCCCGCCGCCACGCGCAGGCGATCCGGCCGTACGGGCAGTCGTAATAGCCGCGAACCCAGGTTAGGTCGCCCACCAACTGGGGTTGGATAATAATCCGGCGAAATCCGGGCTCGGCGGGCCGGATGCCGAGCAGTCCGCTGTAAAACCACTCTTCAATGTGGCCCAGCATGCAGTGGTTTTGAGACGAAGCCGGGTTGGTGTCCCAGGCCTCGGTGAGGCTCGTGGCGTTCTTCTGGAGCTGGTACATATAACCCGGGCCCTCGGTTTGGCAGAGCATGTCATAAAGCACATCGCTGCGCCCGCCGTCCAACAAGGCCTGAACCACATAATAAAAACCAACATCCCCGGCGGTCACACGGTTGCCGCGGGCGCGAATGTCGGCGACCAGGTTATCGAGCACCAGGGCCCTCCGCCCAGGCGCCGCCAAATCCAGAAATAACGGCATGGCGCTCGCTGTCTGGCTGTTGCGATCATACCGGTTCGTGTCCGCATCGAAAAAGGCCGCTGCAAAGGCGTTTTTGACCTCGCCGGCCAGCCGGGCATAAAAACCGGCATCGTCCTCCCGCCCCAGCAGGGCCGCGATTTGCCGCACGGCATTAATGTCCTGATAGTAAACCCCGGTCGCAGTCAACCCCAGTGACGTAAGCTGCGAGGGTCCCGGCCCGCGCGGACCGATGTCGTACCAGTCTCCCAGTCCGTAAGCCACGATATGGTCTTTGGCCCGCGTGCCCAGGTATGCCACATACCGTTTCATGGTCTCATACTGTTCTTGCAATATCCGCACATCGCCATACATCCGCCAGGTGCGCCAGGGCGAAAGCACTGAGGCGCTGCCCCATTCCGGTGAATCGCGAAAACCACCGCTGAACACCACATATTCCGGCGCTATATCCGGCACGAGTCCATTGTCAAGCTGCGACTCGCGCATGTCCCGGGCAATCTTGTCGTAGAACCGGGCGCAGTCAAAATTGTACATGAAGCAGCCCGCCAGCAGGTGCGAACATTCCAGCCACCCCAGCTTTTCACGGTGCGGACAGTCGGTCAGCACACTCTTGAAGTTGCTCTTGATGGCCGCCAGTATCAGGGCATGCACCCGGTTGACCTCGTCGTTAGAACAGGCGAACTGTCCGGCCACGGAGGTATCGGGATAAAGAAACTCTCCCTGAAGATGCAGGATGCGGGGCAATCCGAGCCCCTCGGCCTGACGCCCATCCGGCACCGCGCCCTCTACCTGTACATACCGAAACCCGCTGTAGCTGAATCGCGGCCGCCAGACCTCCGGCGCGTCCCCCTTGAGCGTGTAGGCAAACCAGACTGGCCCGCCGCTGCTGCGCTGGCTGACCAGGCCATTTTCGTCCAGCAGTTCCCCGGTAATCATTTTGACGGCAGCCCCCGCCGGACCGGCCACGCTCAATCTGGGCCAGCCCGAGAAATTCTGTCCCAGATCATAAACCCACACATCGGCCCGCGGACGGGTGATCCCCACCGGCTGAAGTATTTCCATCGCCTTGACAGGCGGAGCCGAGCGAGTGGTCAACGTTCCGCCGGGACCGTCGCATTCCCGCGCAGGTTTCCAACCGGAGTCATCGAAACCACTGTGGTCCCATCCGGCCTGCTCCTGACGCGCGTCATAATCTTCGCCGCCGAAAATGCAGGAGAAGGTGATCGGCCCGGGCGAGGTTCGCCAATTCGCATCACTGACAACTCGGCTGCGGGTTCCGTCCTGATAGTCGATATCGAGTTGAGCGATCAGTTTGGGCGGCCCGAAAGACCCGGTGAATTTGGTATAACGTCCGCCGGTTACATTGTACATGCTGTTGCCCAGCAGCACACCCAGCACATTCTCCCCCGGCACAAGACGGGCGGTTACGTCATGCACGCGATACAAGACGGATTTTCGGTAGTTGGTCCAACCCGGTTCGAGTACGGCATCGTCCAGCATGCGGCCGTTCAGCAGCCCTTCATAAGAGCCCAGGCCGCAAATGGACAGTTCCGCGCGTCGCACCGGCTTGTCGACACAAAACGCCGTGCGCAACAACGGCAGATTGCGCGGCACATTCACTTGTGTTCCCCATTGCCCCTCGCCAAAACGCGCCACCGACACGGCCGCGGGCCACGACCGGTCATCAAAATCCAAACCGGTCCACCCCGCTTCTTCTTCGTTCCGGGTCCGCCAGTGAGTGTCCACCGGGACGGCGTGTTGCGCGCCATCCTTCAGGGTAATCGTCAAATAGCCGAGCAGGCCGGCCGGATTGGGAGCTGTGCCCCCATTGACGGCGCAAACAGCAATTACATTGTCGCCGGCAACCAGCCTGTCCGCGACCGCAACGGCGGCCAGGCTCTGCCACTGGCTCCCCTGCAGCACCTGGCGGCCGTTCAGATAAGCGGTAAAGGAATTGTCCGCTGTCAAGTACAGGGTGGCCTTAGCAGCAACCGCCCCGGCCGGCAGCGCAAAACGCCGGCGGAACCAGCGGGTTCCCGGCGGCATGATCGAAGGGTCGCCCTCGGCCGCCCGAGCCGACCAAATCCAGTTGCAGTCCCGTAAAGGCTTGTCGTCCTCCGCCCCCGCGGTGATCCAGCTTGCCCGCCAATCCTCCGGCGCCAGAAGGCCCATCGTCCACTGCCCGGGCGCGCTCCAGCCGGATGCCTTCCCGTCCCCATCCCAAATCCGCACCTTCCAATGGCAACGCTGACGGGCGAGCAAGGCGCTGCCGCTGTATGCGACATGCTGAGTCTCGCCGGAGGTTATTTTGCCGCTGTCCCAGAGGTCGCCCTCGTCGCGGGCGAGTCGCTCCGGCGAGGAGGCCACAAGAATGCGACAGGCCGACTGCGACACACCGCGACCCGTCTTCGCCCCATCGCCCTCTGCTTCCAGCATCCAGCTCAGGCGAGGTTCGAGGACATCGATCCCAAGCGGATCGGTCAGGTACTCACAGCGCAGACCCGATACCGTCACATCACACAAGCCCTCCGCCGGCGGAATCGCTCCGAGCAAAGCCGCTGCCGCACAGACCAACCACAAGCTACTTCTCATCCCGTTTAGCATAATCCGCTCACTCCACTATTTTAATGAGATCGATCGGCAGGGCCCAATGCCGCTCGTCGTGAATACTGCGGCAGCAAGCCATCAGGCATACGGCATAAAGCCCCGGCTGCCGCAAAACATCTGACCTGGTCCAGATTCTAACCAGCGGTGCGATTTTTTTCAACCATCCGTCCTGATCACCATGCATCGTGCGGGCGAAGCAGCCCAGTTTTCCTGGGACACATGGTGAACTGAGATTTGCAGAGTTTAACCTTGATTTTTGGCTTCAAATCGGGCATAATGTACTTGATTTTGAATCCTGTCTTTAAAAACCGGCGCGGAGATAACCGAGTGCGGCGAATCAAAAACGAACTTTTGAAACTCTTCTTTAGCGGCCTGCGTTTTGCGCCCCGCGGCCAGAAGGAGCGAGAACTGGCCCGCGCCGAAGACCTGCTGCACATCGTCCGGCCCGAAATGGAATACCCCTTCGAGTTTGTATGTTTTAAGGTCGCCGGCTTCCGGCCTCAGTCGCCGGACGCCGAGCAGATCATTCGCGGTGAGGAACTGATCAGCGCGCTGAACACCTTCATCGCCTCGACAAACCGACAGGTCGCCCCTGCAATCCCGGCGCCCGGCGACGCCGTCTTTACCGTTGAAGACCTCGCCCGCCGGTTCAAAGTGTCCACTAAGACGATCCACCGCTGGCGCAGCCGCGGATTGCGCGGCCGGCTCTTCGTATTCGACCACGGCCGCAAGAAACTGGGATTCCTTGCGCCCGCCGTAGACCGGTTTGCCGCGGACAATCGTGATCTCGTCGAAAAGGCGGCAGGCTTTAACCAGCTCTCGCCCCAGGAAAAAGACCACATCGTCGCCAGGGCCGTCGCGCTCGCCGAGGGCGGCATAAAGAGCCGCCACCGCATCCTCATGAAAATCGCTGCCGAAACCGGGCGCTCTCCGGAGGCCATCCGCGGATTGCTCGTCGCCTACGACAAGAAGGCAAAAGACAGAAGCGTCTTCCGAAAGTCCCAGGGAAGGCTCCGTCTGCGTGAGATCAAGCAGATTTGCCGCGCCCGAAGCCAGGGGGCCTCTATCGGCGAACTCATGGAAAAATTCGACCGCAGTCGAAGCTCCATTTACCGCATTATTAATACCCGGCGAGCAGGCGACCTGCTCGAACGCAATATCGCCTGGATCGACAGCCCCGAATTCGACGATCCGCAAAAAGTCGAGGCTATCATTTCGGACCACTACGGGGCCGCGACGCCCGGCGGCAGCGAAACTCGCGGCCTGCTCACGCGTCAGCAGGAAACGGACCTGTTTCGGCGATACAACTGTCTCAAATGTCAGGCCCGCCGACTGCTTGACGACGTCGATCGGGTGCACTGTGCAAATCGGCAGCTTGGCCGTATAGAAGATTATCTGGAAGAAGCGACGCGGATCAAGAAAACGATCATTGAGGCGAATCTCCGCCTTGTCTCCAGCGTCGCCCAGAAGCATCAAGCGCTCGGCGCCCAGCGGGCCGACCTTATCAGCGAAGGCAATTTTTCGCTTATGCGGGCCGTCGAGAAATTCGACTACACCCGCGGATACCGCTTCAGCACCTACGCCATGTGGGCGATCGCTAAAGACTTCGCCAAGAGAATTCCGGAAGAGGCCCATCGCCCCGACAAGAGCGGCGGTGATGTCACGCAACTGCAGCAGGACATGCGGCTTGGGCCCATTGTCGATTTTGCGGCGGTGGAGCGGGCCCACAGCAGCCTCGACGAGGTCATCGGGCACAATCTTACGGAACGCGAGCAGTACATCGTCCGCAACCACTTCGCCCTGGATACCGGCCCCGTGAAACGTAAGCCCAAAACCCTTCGCCAGATCGGCGAGGAACTGAACCTCAGCAGTGAACGCGTGCGGCAGATCGAACTGATCGCGCTCCAAAAACTCCGCCACAATCTCAGCCCGGAAGAATTCGATCTGCTTACAGGATGAAGCTTTGGGGCAGTCACATGGGATGGCGTTAGCTGCTGGCTGTCGATAATCAGCTTCTGCTGGGTGGTATGCCAGAAAAAAGGGGGCAGTGATGACATACGATTGGCGGGGTGGACAGGTTGAGTTGGAGTTGGTATTCTGATTGCATATCCGGCCTGGCGGTGTTGTTGGGCCGGGGATATGCGTTGTTTGCTATGGGAAGTCTTGATTATGAGAAGATTTGCATTGATCATGGTGGTCGTAGTGACCGGAGTCTTGGCTCTTAGCGGCTGTGGCCGGGAGTTTGCCAGGCAGGGCGGCGGCCAGCGGCGAGTTGCACACAATGTGTATTTTGAACTCCACGATGCGACCCCGGAGGCGTGCGAGCGGTTGGTGAAGGAGTGCTACACCTATCTGGCCGGGGAGAAGGGTATTGTCTTTTTCGCGGCGGGGCCGCTGGTGGATGAACTGGACAGGGAGGTGAACGTGCGGGACTGGCATGTGGGCCTGCATGTCGTCTTTGCGAACATGGCGCATCATGACAGGTACCAGGATGCGGCCGCCCACCACACGTTCATCGAACGGAACAAAGCAAACTGGAAAAATGTGCGGGTGTTCGATTCGTTTGTGAAGTGATCGGCCGGGGGGCCGAACTCTGAGTGGCGGGCCGAAAAAAATCTGTGGAGTGCGTCTTATGCTGGATCGTCGTCGGGTCTGGGAGATTGTTGAGGTCGCGCGGGTCGGGGATGTGTGGAGCCGGGTGTTTGACTCTTTCATCCTGGGTCTCATCGTTCTCAATGTGGCGGCGGTGATCGTTGAGACGGTCGAAACGTTTTGTGCGCGGTTCGGGGGGGTTCTCAGGGGGTTGGAGGTGTTTTCGGTGGCGGTGTTTACGGTAGAGTACGTTCTCCGGGCGTGGTCATGCGTGGAGGATGAGCGGTATCGCGGGCCGGTGCGGGGGCGGATACGTTTTTTACTGCGGCCGATGGCGCTGGTGGACTTGCTGGCGGTGCTGCCGTTTTATCTTCCGTTCTGGCGGATGGACCTGCGGTCGATCCGGGTGCTCCGAATGATGCGGATCGTACGGGTGGCGAAGGTGGCGCGGTACTATACGGCGCTCCGGGTGATACGGAACGTATTTGTCACACAAAAGGAGGAGCTCGTGCTGACGAGCACGGTGATGGTGATGCTGCTGGTGGTGGCGTCCTCGCTGATGTATGTGTGCGAGAACGCGGCGCAGCCTGAGGTGTTTTCGAGTATTCCGGCGACGATGTGGTGGTCGGTGGCGACGCTGACAACGGTGGGATACGGCGACCTTTATCCGGTGACGGTCACGGGCAAGATGCTCGGTTCGGTGATTGCGGTTCTGGGGATCATGATGTTTGCACTGCCGGCAGGGATTTTAGGTGCGGGGTTCATGGAAGAGATACAGAAAGCGAAAAAGAAGCGGGCATGTCCGCATTGCGGCGAGACATTGGATTGATGTGGGTATTAGGCTCCTAGCCCTCCGTTATAACCGGGAGGGTCAGAGCCTGATAGTCACTTAGGACATTTCTTCAGAACCATGAACCAGTCCAGCACCTTTGTGTCGGCGGCGGGCTTTTCGACGCGTTCTTTGGCGGAGCCGCAGGAGCCGGGCGGAGGAACGATAACGTCGTCGCCCGGCTGCCAGTTGGCGGGGGTGGCGACCTTCTCCGCATCGGACAGTTGCATTGCCGTCAGGAGCCGTTTAATTTCCTCCATGTTTCGGCCGTTGCTCAGCGGATAATAGAGGATCGCCCGCACAATGGCGTTAGGGTCAATGATGAACACGGCGCGGACGGCCTGCGTGCTGCTGGCGGCCGGCTGGAGCATGCCAAAGGCTTTGGAGACGTCCATCGTCAGATCACTGATGACCGGGAAGTTCACCTCAACGTTCTTCATGCCCTTGTATTCGATCTTCTCCTTGATGGTCCGCAGCCAGGCGATGTGGCTGTAGGTGCTGTCAATCGATAAGCCCAGCAGCTTGCAGTTGAGCCTCTCGAACTCCGGCGCCATGGCGGCGAACGTCATGAATTCCGTCGTACATACCGGCGTGAAGTCAGCCGGGTGCGAGAAGAACACAACCCACTTGCCCTTGAAATCATCGGGGAAGTTGATCGGCCCTTGTGTGGTCTCTGCTTTGAACGACGGGGCCTTTTCGCCAATCAGCGGCAATCTATTTTCGCTGCACATTACTGTCGTACTCCTTTTCACTTGATTTCAATCTGATTTATAATCGAGTCATTCAGGCGGAGGTCGCCTTGACGCGTTCCTCTTGCGACATAGCAGCCAGACGCTGCACGTCTTTCGTATCGAGGCCGAGACCCTCGGCGACGCGGCGGCCGTAATCCGGGTCGGCTTTGAAAAACAGCGCCGTCTGGCGAAGCTGCAAGCGCTTCTGTGCATTGCACAGATGGGTGACGATGTTGCCGACGAGGTGCTCGCGGTCGGTGTCGTTCATGACGCGACGGTAGAGTTCGCCGGGCTGGAAGAAGTCATCCTCGGTGACCTCCTGGGGATGCCGCGCGGCGGGGCCTTCCAGTGCGATGGGCGGCTCAGCCATGCCAGGGTCGGGTTCGGGCCCGCCCATGCTGTTGGGCCAGTAGTTGGGCTGGGAGCCGCCGTTGTCGTCGAGCCGCATGTAGCCGTCGCGCTGGTAATTGGCAGCCTTGCAGGCTTTAGGCGCGTTGACCGGCAAGAGCTGGTAATTGGGGCCGAGCCGGTAGAGGTGGGCGTCGTGATAGCTGATGATGCGGGCCTGAAGCATCTTGTCGGGCGAGGGTCCGATTCCGGGCACGAAGTTGCCGGGACTGAAGGCCGACTGTTCCACCTCGGCGAAGTAGTTGGCGGGATTGCGGTTGAGCGTCATGCGGCCGATCTCGATCAGCGGGTAGTCCTTGTGCGGCCAGACCTTGGTGATGTCGAAGATGTTCCAGCGATAGGTCTTTGCTTCCTTCTCGGGCATGATCTGTACGCAGACGCGCCAAGCGGGGAATTCACCCTCTTCAATGGCGGTGTGCAGGTCGGTTGTGGCATGATTGGGGTCTTCGCCGGCGAGGCGGGTTGCCTCTTGTCGCGTGAGTGTCTCAACACCTTGGAGTGTCTTGAAATGGTACTGTACCCAGAAGACCTCGCCGTTTACGTTGTACCATTTGAAGGTGTGGCTGCTGTAGCCGTTCATGTGGCGGTAGTCTTTAGGTGTGCCGCGGTCGGAGAACAAAACCGTGACCTGATGGATCGATTCGGGAGTGAGGGACAGGAAGTCCCAGAACATGTCCGGGTCAGGAGCGTTGGTTGCCGGGTTGCGTTTCTGTGTGTGGATGAAGTCCGGAAACTTGAGGGGGTCGCGGATGAAGAAGACAGGGGTGTTGTTGCCGGTCATGTCGTAGTTGCCTGCTTCGGTGTAGAACTTCACGGCAAACCCGCGTGGATCGCGGGCGGCGTCGGCGGAGCCTTTTTCGCCGCCGACGGTTGAGAACCGGGCGAAGACCTCCGTTTTCTTGCCTGCCTGCGACAGGAATTCGGCTCGGGTGTACTTTGACATGTCGGCGGTGCATTCGAAAACACCGTAGGCGCCGGCGCCTTTAGCGTGCACCACGCGCTCGGGAATGCGCTCGCGGTTAAAATGAGCCAACTTCTCCATCAGGTGAACGTCCTGCATGAGGGCGGGCCCGCGAGGGCCGGCTGTCAATGTCTGCTGGTCGTTGTCGACCGGCATTCCTGAAGCGGTAGTCAGTTGATTCTTGTCTGCCATAATGTGGTTCCTCTCTTCTGTCGGGATCATTTTTACAGCACGCCGGCAGGCGGCTGCGTTGGTTTTCTATTGTGGGCACACGCTGCGCAGATTCCCTGCACCTGAACATGAGCGGAGTCGATCTCCCCCAGAGCCTCGACGGAGGCGGGGATTGGAAGGTTATCCAGCCTTTCGCTGCAAAAGTCGGTTACGCTGCCGCACACTGTGCAGATGAAATGGTGGTGATGATCCAAGTTTGCATCATAACGGGCCCTTTCAAAAAGCGGGTTGATCTTCCGTACAAACCCTTCGGCCTCGAGGGTGGCGAGCGTCCGATAGACCGTATCGCGAGAGATGCTGGGCACACGCTGGGATACTGCCTGATAGACCGTTTCAGCGTCGGGATGGGCGCCGCTTGCGGCCAACTCGCGAAATATCTCAATCCGCTGGTGCGTGGCTTTCATGCCCCGTTCACGGCATGTTTGCATAAATGCCTCCATTCGACGCGTTACTTCAACTTCGGACACTATCATTATGGTCTCGCTACTGAATAAGAATTATTATTATTTAGTACTGCGGGGGTTGCTTGGCGGTTCGCACCTTTTTTTTGGCTTTTAGCTTTGCCTTGAAACCGGCCGTATGCGACTCGTGCGGAGGTCCACAATCGGGTGCAGCATGATATCTTGCAGAACAGCTTGACAATCGGGGCGAGATAGGCATAATGGGGAAGATTACTGGCACTGGTTTAGGTATGCTTGCCCACTATTATGCGTATATTTACGGTCATTTTGGCGGTCTGGGGCACTTGCTGCGTAGCGCAGGGCGGAGAGGGTACGTCCTTTCGGCGGGTGGCGGTGGGTGCAGAGGAAGCCGGTTTCTTTCGCACGGCATGCGATGCCATGGAAACGGAGCATTTCAGGCTGATTCACGACATGCGGGCGGATGAGGCGGAGGGGATGGCGAAGGTTCTGGAGTTTGCGCATGATCAATTCGGGTCGTATTTCGGCGGCTACGGGTTCGAATTGCATGATTGCGGGGAGCCTTTGGAGTGGATGTGCTTTCGTAAGAAAACCTTGTTTGCAGATTATGCCTTTGCGACCGAAAACGCCGACTTGTCGTGGTTGAGCGGGTATTATTCATCTCGAACAAACCGTGTCGCTGTGGTTCGGCCGTGGCGGGTCCGCAAATGGTATGGGCCTGGCCGGCATGTCGCGGATGTTTCGGCGCGGGTCGATGACGGGGTGGATGACGGCTTGGTGAAGATTGTGCACGAGGCAGGGCATCAGCTTGCGTTTAATATGGGGCTGCAAAAACGGGGAGTGATGTATCCATTCTGGGCGACGGAGGGGATTGCACTGGTCTTTGAAGACTGTGTGTCGGAGTACCTGCCCCGAGGGCGATACAGCGACGGCCGCAAGGAGCGGTTGCTGGAGCTATACCGGGCGGGGTCGCTCATTGGAGTGCATGAGTTTATCACGATGTCTCGGCTGCCTGCGGGGGTGCGTGATGCGGACGTTTATGCCCAGGCATGGGGTTTCTTTCAGTTCCTTTGTGCGAATCGGGCAGAGGATTTGAAGGAGTACTTTGCACGTTTGTATTCCCTCCGGCCGGGCGGGCGGAGCGTTCGCCACCTGCGGCGCGAATTCGAGCAATCATTCGGCCCGCTCGATCATCTCAATCGCGAGTGGTTGCTATTCCTCAAATCGTCGGCTGCGGCTCCGTATGTGTGCCAGACATGTCCGTCGCGGGACGGCGAGCATATAAAAACAGGGGCTGCCTTTTCGGACAGCCCCTAATGGTGAATTCCTAACGCCTTCCTCGCCGACTTTAATGTCGGCTAAGGCGATGGCCGGTAAAAAGCGCCGCGACAAGCAGGATGACAAAAATCGCGAGAAAGATGTAAAACAGGATTTCCGCAATACCAGCCGCGGCAGTCGCTATGCCGCCGAATCCGAAGACCGCTGCTACTAACGCTACAATTAAGAACGTGATCGCCCATCCTAACAAACCCATGATAGTCCCCCTGTAGAAGAATTATACAATTTCACTCGTTTCTGATGCATCGACTATTCTCTTGCCTCCTCCTGAATTTCTTCGCCGGCTCTTTCCACATCCCTGCCAATGCCTTCCGCTGTGTTGCATCCAGTCAGTACGAGACTGATAACGGTGATCACCACAAGATTGACAAATTTCGCCAGTCGGCTCATTTTATCCCCCCTTCACTGCTTCAATAATCCCGGACTGCCGATTGCTACTTTTTATTACGTATTCGGCCTGCCGTGGGGGGTTAGCCTTTTACTCTTCGGCGAGGCGTAATTGCGGGAGCGGATGGGGTGAAAAGGTGAAAAAGTGATTAAAGTGGCCCAGCGTATTCACCGAGTTTTTTGACGCGGCACAAGCGGGGCAGCCGCAGTAGCAGCGAAGTCCCGGGGGATTTGATTAGAAACATCTTCCGGATGTTTATAAAAGTAAGGGGCATGAGTTTCAAAGCGGGGCTTTATCGAAAGGGGGGCAGAGGAACAAAACCATACAATCCGCAACAGCAACTCCGCACATTTGCGATTAGTCGGTTTCGCACGGAAAGGGATTCTATGGAACATTAATCGACGCATACGAAAGCCGGGGATATGGGCCGCGCGGCCCACCGGTGGGGGGAGTAGACTCTGATTTACACAGGAGACAAAAAAATGGGTTCGCATAACATGAAAAAGCGTAGCTTCTGGATCGCACTGGTCAGTTTGGCGATCATATCGAGCGTTAGTCTTTATGTCTATGCTCAGTACGGCCAAAGGGGCCAGCAGCAACAGGGTCAGCAGCAGCAGGGACAGCAGCAGACGCAGCAGCAACAGCGGCTCGTGCTGTTAAGCGCTGATGATCTGATGGACACAAAAGTTCGGAGTACACAGGGTCAGCCGCAGATGCAGCAGCAGCAAAGGCAGCAGCAGCCCGGCCAGCGGACGGATCCCGGTCGCATGGGGCAAACTGACAACGCCAACGAGAAAAATGACCTGGGCGAGGTTGAAGAAATCGTCTTCGACGATATGAATGACACAGTTAAATACGTTGTGATCGAGTCTGAAGGCCGCCATTACCCCGTTCCGTGGCAGGCATTCGATCGGCAGAGTCTGATGATGACGCAGCAGCGGAATCAGCAGGGGACCCAGACTCGGCAGGATCAGGATCAGCGCGGGACCGGCCGGACCGGTTGGGGCCGGGGGCAACAAGAGCAAAGTCCGCTCAAGCTGAAGATCAGCGCCGAGGAATTCAGGCAGGCGCCGAATATTGATTCTGTGGACATTGCGCAGTTGAGCGATCCCTCCCTGCATCAGCGCGTTTCCGATTTTTACACGCAGCGCGGTTTGATACAGCGGGACCAGCAGCAGCAGCAACAGCAACAGCAACAGCAACAGCAGCAGCAACAGCAGCAGCAACAGCGGATGCAGCAGGTAAGCCTGTTCAAAGGTTCCGATATCATGGATTACGACGTGCAGAATTATCAGGACGAGGACCTGGCGGAGATTGATGATCTCCTGATCGATGCAAACCAGGGCAGCATTGCATATGCGCTGGTGAGTTTCGGCGGTGTCCTCGGGATCGGGCAGGAAGTGGCGGCAGTGCCGTGGTCGGCGTTGAGTCTCGACCGGCAGGAAGAAATTGTGATGCTGGATGCGACCGAGGAGACGCTGAACGCCGCGGTGATCGAAGATGACAATTTCCAGCGACTGCAGGATCAGCAGTTTGCCCGTCAGATCCACCAGCAGTTCGAGGAGGAGCCGTACTGGGAGGTTTTCGGTTTTGTCCCGGCGGCCGGGGAAGAGGCGACCAAGGCATGGGAGCAGGACAGCGAATACAACAAGAAGTTCAAAAAGGATGAGGTGAAAGAGATCGAGGGAACGATTCGTAATGTCGGAGCCTTCAGCCCGAAGGAAGGTGCAACCCAGGGCATGAAACTGCGGGTACAGACGAAGGAAGGCGAGTCGGTAACAGTGCATGCCGGCCCGCGTCAGTACACAATGCAGCAAGCCCAGCGGGAGAACATCGATCTGACGACCGGCAAGGAAGTCAAGATCAAGGGTTCGAAGACGCGGATCAAAGACAAGGATGTGATTATCGCCAGCGAGATCACGGTGCAAGACAAGACGCTTCGCCTGCGAGATGACGAAGGAAAGCCGCAGTGGAAGAAGGAAGATCTGCAGCAGCAGGGCACCCAGCAACAGCAGCAGCAGAGACAGCAGCAGCCGCAGCAGCAGGGTACTCAGCAGCGGTAAATCGCCTGTATACTTAACTGGTGAGCATAAACGGATAAGGGGGTTGGCAACGGCTCCCTTATCCGTCACTTGCCGGGGCATGGAGCGCTTCTCGGCAATTGTGAAAAGTCCGAGTAACGACCGATGGAGACTATGTTGGACATAGGTGACATGTTTGCAGCGATCGGCATTTTGATGCCCGTTGTCCTGCTGACGTGCTACATAAGCATGACGACGAAGTTGAAAGCCCGTCGTTTCACATCCGACAAGAGGAATTAAGCCGCCGTTCTGTTGGGCGATAAACGAGCATATGAAGCGGAGATAACTTTATGAAACGCTATAGTGCAGAGTTCTTTGGGACATTCTGGCTGGTTCTGGGCGGGTGCGGCAGCGCGGTGCTGGCTGCGGCTTTTCCGGAGTTGGGCATTGGGTTCCTCGGTGTCGCTTTGGCGTTCGGCCTGACCGTGCTGACGATGGGCTACGCCATCGGGCACATCTCGGGTTTTCATCTGAATCCCGCCGTCTCGATCGGGCTGTGGGCCGGCGGGCGGTTTCCGGCGAATCAACTGTTGCCGTACATCGTGTCGCAGGTTCTGGGCGCGGTGGCGGCCGGCGGTGTTCTCTACGTCATCGCCAGCGGCAGGGCGGACTTCGAAGTGTCGACCGGCTTTGCGGCCAACGGCTACGGTGAGCATTCGCCGGGCGGGTACTCCATGCTTGCGGGACTGGTTACCGAAATAGTCATGACGATGATGTTCCTTCTCATCATTCTCGGCGCCACCGACACACGCGCGCCGTTGGGCTTTGCGCCTGTTGCCATCGGGTTGGGTCTCACGCTGATCCACTTGATCAGCATTCCGGTTACCAATACCTCGGTGAATCCTGCACGCAGCACGGGCGTCGCGGTGTTCGTCGGCGGTTGGGCTGTCTTGCAGTTATGGCTTTTCTGGATAGCTCCGATCGTTGGCGGCATCCTGGGCGCGGCTGTCTACCGTTTCCTCGGCAGCCAGAAAAGCTGATCGCGCGGGTGCCTGATGCCCCGAGAGGCAGGCGTTCAGATTGTCAGCGAGGATGCCGGTAAGCCCTTTGCAGCACTTCAACTTCACTTATTAACCATAGTTCCCTCAGCGTAAAAATCGGGGTTGCTTCTGTGCGCGCTTTCATCGCCAGGGCGCGAGGCAATCGGCGACGCAGATCCGCAAGAACCTGCCGCCTGATACCGTCTGCATTGTAAATCAGGCAAGCTTTTTTCCGGACGCGGGAGATTTTTTTCTTGATGTTTGCGATGCCGGCAAGGAAAATACCGGAGGAGGACTGCGAAGATTGCTGTGGAGATGCAGGAATCCACTTGATAAGGGAGATATCATGCGAAAGCTGTCATGGATGGTGGTCATTGTTCTGGTTGGGGGTGGTTTTCTTGGCGTTGCACGGTTCGCGGGTATGTGGGGCGGCCGGGACGAAAAGCCCATTCCTGGCGTGTCGGACTCGCTGGCGGGGCAGCGATGGCAATTCGAGCGGCCGGGGGAGGACGACCGCGTAACGAATCTGGCGAGGGTGGCCAATGAAGAGTTGCGCCTGCCCTTTGGTATGCGGCCGGGAGAGGAAGCGGCAGCGGCCGAGACTGTTAAACACGTAGTCGCGCCCGAGCCGATGGCGGCGACGATGCTGGACAGTGCGCCCGCGGCTGCAGACATGGCACGGCCGGCAATCCCGTCGCATAAGGTCGAGGCGGCAACTCAACCTTTGGCCAGTTCAGAGGTCGTACCAACGCCTCCGGTGCAATCAAGGTATGACGCAAGCTATGATTTCGACGCGGCTGAGGAGCCGGTGATTGCGACGCCGGCGGTCGAGCCGAAGGTGGAGACTTTGCTCACAACGGCGGAGTGGGAGTCCATGGAGACCGCGTATGCGGCGGAGGCGATTATCGAACGGCCCGCAGTCGTCAGTGCCGCGTCGACAACCAAGGCGGCCGGCGATGTCGTTATGAGCATGAGCGTCATGGGAGCGGCCAGCGACGTGGAAGGACCGAAAAACGCATTCGATAGACCCGTACGGACGTACGTTGTTTCTCCGCCGGTTGCATTTACGACGGATCGAAAACCGATTTATGAGCCTCAGCCGGAAAACAGACCATTAACCCGGCGGCCGGAACACACGACGGACGGATTGGGCGGGCTGCATGGCGTGATTGACGCGACTTACGTGAGCCGGTTCATTTGGAGGGGATACGACATTTACGAGAATAACCACGGTGCGTTTCAGCCGAGCGTGGACATGGACCTTTTCGGGACGGGTTTTGGGGTGAACGTGTGGATGTCGCGGGCGAACGGCTCGGGATTCGAAGACAGCGAATGGCTGACGTTTACGGGATACTACGGGGGGGCGCTGTTTGCGGGAGAGGCGCACGCGATGCATTTTCGGGTGGGATACCGGTACTATAGTTACCCGGATACACCGCGGCGGGGCAATCCGCTGATTCGCCAGACGGCCGATGCGCAGGAGATTTTCGGGGAGTTCGCGTGGCCGAATCTGCTGCCGTGGGGAATTGTGCCGGAGTACGAGGTGTTTGCGTACTGGCCGTCGGTGTCGGGCAGTACGGCCCGAAATGACGGCGGGTGGGGACACTTGCTCGGGTTTAGCAAGAACATCACGTTTGAGAGCATTTTCGGCAACCAGCCGGAGCAGGTGGTGCGCTTGGGGGCACATGCGTTTTATAATGACGGTTTCGGGCCGGCGGGCAACGCGGCCGACCACGACTGGTCACACGCGGTGTTCAGTGTTTCGACAGACTTCGACCTGGGCAGCGGCTTTATGTTCGTTCCGGGCTTCAACTATCAAACTTCGTGGGATGATTCCGTCAACACCTCGGATGAGTACTGGACGAGCCTCAGCGTGCAGTACCGTTTCTGAGTCGCAGGTCCTTACGGAACATATCGCAAAGAAACGGCTTGAAGCCCATTTCAGCCGGCACACATTTCATTGATCGCACCCAGAATTTTGACCCTCGCTGCAAAGGTCTCCGCGCCTGCTTGACGGCAGGGGGCGGATTGGCTATAATACGGCTTTGCGGACTTGAAAACTCTTGGGGATCGCGTGATGAGAATCGGACTTGTTTGCAGCCTGCTGATCCTGTTTACGCCGGGTGTTTGTCTGTGCGCCGATCGCGGCATTTGTTTCGACGAATACTTCGACGACGCCACCCTGCGGATTGACTATTTTCAGGCCGGTAATCACAGCGACGAGATCATTACGCTGGATCAGATATACCGGCGCGAAACGTGGGCGGGCAGCCCGGAGCATCTCATCGATGATCTGAATTACGGCCCTTATAGCGTCAAAATTTACGACATCGCCACCAACACACTCGTCTTCTCGCGCGGATTCAGTTGTATTTTTGCCGAATACAGGACTACGAATCCCGCCCGAAGCGGGGTCATGCGCACTTACCATGCCACGGCCCTTGTCCCTTTTCCCCGCAGAGCCGTCCTGTTTGTCGTAGAACGGCGTGACCGGCAGAACGTGTCCTCGCCGATCTTCAGCACGAAGATTGATCCCGCGGACGTGAACATCATCAAAGAGAAACCGGACGAACGGGATCGAATCCACGTCATTGTCCAGAGCGGCCCGCCTCAAGAGAGCCTCGACATCGTGTTCGTCGCTGAGGGCTATACCGAGGGACAGCATGCCGACTTTGAGGCTGACGCGCAGCGGTTCGCCCGGGTACTGCTTGAGGCGGAGCCGTTCAAGACGTACCGCGACCGCATCAATATTACGGGCGTGTTCCGGGCCTCGGCGGAATCCGGGGTGGATGAGCCGGACAAGGGCGTCTTTTGCGGCACGGCCGTCAGTGCGGCGTATAATGCGCTGGGGCTGGATCGCTACCTGCTCGTCGACGACAACAAGGCCTTGAACGACATCGCCGGGCGGGTTCCGCATGACACCGTTGTGGTGATCGCCAACAGCCCGCGATACGGCGGCGGGGGTATTTACAACGATTACTGCATCTTCACCGCCGGGCATCGCACCAGCGAAACAATCTTCCTGCACGAGTTCGGGCATTCGTTTGCGAACCTTGCGGATGAATACTTCAACGCTTCGGTCGCCTACGACGAATTCTTCCCGCCCGGCGTGGAACCGCTGGAGTCCAATATCACCGCCCTTTTGGACCCGTCGGACGTGAAATGGAAAGACCTGCTTTCGCCCGGAATCGCTGTCCCCACGCCGTGGGGCCAGGAAGAAATTGAAAAACTGAGGGGCGAAAAGGACGCCCAGAGCGACAAAATCACTGCAAAAATCGCGCGATTGGAGGCAAGAAACGCCCCTGAAGCAAAAAAAATCGCCCTTCACAACGAATTAATAGCTCAAAATCGTCGCGTGGATGAACAAATCGAGGCGATTCGCCGGGAGAATCGGGAAAAACACGCAGACACAATCGGCGTCTTCGAGGGCGCCGGCTACACCGCCAAAGGGCTTTACCGCTCAGGCATCGATACCGACTTCGTCCGCGGCGGCCAGTATAACGCGGTCAGCCGCCGGGCCATCGAAAAGGTCATAAACCATTATACCAGCTCCCCTTCCAAGTCGTCCGGTGTTTCAAGTCCGGCCGGCCAAGGGCTTGTACACATAGCCTATTTCGTGCCGTGTGACCGGACCGTGCTTGCAGGGTATGAGGAGCGTCTGGGGCGTGTGATGAAAGAGGTGCAGCGTTTTTACGGCGACGGCATGGCCGCGGCGGGGCGCGCAGGTCAGGTTTTCGGCCTTGATCTGGATGATGCGGGCAAGATGCGGATTCGCGTTGTACAGGGGGCCCATCCGGCCGCGACGTACGGCCGCGATGCGTGGGATGCAGTGAGAGATGAAGTCAAGGAAGCGCTTAAGTCCACGGGATTGGATATGGACCATGAAACGGTGGTTATATTCCAGGTTCTTCTGGACTGGAACGGAGACAAAGCGGTCGAGGTCGGGCCTTACGTAGGCGGCGGCAATCACCTCAGCGGAACGGCGTGGGTCTATGATGATATGCTGCTCGACCCGCAGAATCTGTCGTCCAAAGAGCCCGGGGGGTTCTATGGCGGGCCCTGCTCTATCGGCAAATTTAATTCCCACTATATCGGCGGAGTTGCACATGAATTGGGCCATGCCTTCGGTCTGCCGCACGCCTGCCAGCGAAAAGCCGATGCAGACCGCGGTACGGCGCTGATGGGTCACGGCAATCACACATACGGTCAGGAGCTTCGCACCGAGGGCCTCGGTACTTTCCTGACGGAGACGAGCGCGATGGTGTTGGCATATACGCGTCCGTTTGCCGGCGACTTGAAAGGTGCACGACGGAGCCCGCGGTGCGAACTGGTGGAGCTGAAGGCTGCGTTTGCCGACGGGGTGCTGGTGCTCTCGGGGCGGATTGAGGCGGCCCCGGCAGTCCATGGCATCGCAGCCTACAACGACCCGGCCCGACACGAAGGCGATTACGATGCGGTCGGCTGGACCTGTCCCGTCGACGCACACGGCCATTTCCGCCTGCAAATCGGCGAACTGGAGCCCGGCGCGTACCAGCTTCGCCTCTTGGCATGTCACATCAACGGTGCAAAGAGCACGTTTTCATACGATTACGAGGCCGACCAGGACGGCAGGCCGCCGACAGCCGTATTTAAAGTACCTTAGCAGGAGCATCCTTCCCGTGTGCCCTTCAGGCCTGCTGGGTCTGCATACCGGGCTCAAAGCTGATAAACTTTTCTTTGGAGACGCCGCATAGCGGACATCTGTCCGGCGCGTCGCCTTCGAGCGTATAGCCGCAGACACTGCACACGTGCAGGGTACCCATCTCGACGTCGCGCCCGGCTTCCATTTCGCCGCGGGCCTTCTCGAATAGCGCCTTGTGCATCTTTTCTGTTCCATACGCCCACTCGAAACTCCGCTGGGCGCCTTTCTCTCCCTGAAATCTCGCCACCTCCAGGTACGTCGGGTACATCTCGTCTATTTCATAGGTCTCTCCGGCGATCGCCAGTCCCAGGTTCTTAAACGTATCGCCTGGGCCAAATGCGCCCATGCCGTTGGCGACGAAGCCCCCGTCGAGATGGTCTAATTCGCGGTAGTGGTCTCCGGCATGGATGAACTCGGCCCTTGCAACGGCTCGAAAGAGGCGAGCGACATTCGGGAAATCGTCCTGCTCGGCCCGCAGGGCAAAGTGCAGATACCGCATGTGCGCCATCCCCTCGCCGCCAAAGGCGTTGATCAAATTCTGTTCTGTCATTTTTTGCATAACACATGCCCCCCCTTGTCGTAAAGTTCAGCATCGGCCGGCTGAAGCTTATGGTCGTATCGGCAAAACGGTTCGATTGGTAGCAGCATTAGCACAAAAGGTGCGTATTCCGCCAGGCATGCGTCCGATAGGAGACATGCCCCGCCAAGCCGCCAACTTGCGTTTGGGAAAACCCGTTGACGGGCCGGTCCTTTATGATGTATCCTTCGGTGCGAGAGTCAGCGGCCGTTGCCGGGGGCTTGTGTTGATGTTTGGAGCGTCCTTGAAACGAGCGAAAACACCAAAGATTCGATCCCTTTACAGAGGGCAGTATACGATCGCACTACTTGTCGCGTGGACAGTCGTTGTGGGCGCGTCCCTGGGCTGGAACATATACAGAGTGAGGGTGGATTTTCGGCAGCGGGCGCTGATGGAGGCATGGGGGTCGTCGGAAAAGGATCTTCTTATCCAGCAGTGGATTGCCGGACAGGGAGGCATCTATGCGTCTGTTTCTGAAGAGATCCCGCCCAACATGTACTTGTCTCACATTGCGGATCGAGACGCCGAAACTTCCTCCGGACGGCCTCTCACGTTGATGAATGCAGCCTACGTGATGCGGCAGTTGTATACGTACGGTCACAGAAAAGGTGTGGTCCAGGGGCATTTCACGAGCCTCAACCCGATTCGCCCGGGCAATGCTCCGGATGCGTGGGAAGCCGAAGCGCTGAAGGCCTTCGAAAACGGAAGCAGTGAAGTCAGCTCGGTGGAGACATTGGACGGTCAGCCATACATGCGGCTCATGCGTCCGATGTTAACGGATTCATCATGTCTAAAATGCCACGCCGAGCAGGGTTACCAGGTGGGCGATGTCCGAGGGGGCTTCAGTGTTTCCGTTCCGATGAAGCGTTATCTGTCGGGGGCGACGACGACCTTGGTTCCACTGTCGCTCGGACATGCCGCCATCTGGATATTAGGCGGAGCGGGCGTTCTTGCGGCAACGCGCAACACGCGCAACTACATACGCAGAATCAACCTGGAGATGGCGGATCGCGAGGAGGCCGAGCAGGAGCGCGAACGGCTGCTCAAAACGCTTGAGGTCAAAAATGAAGAACTGCAAAGCATCGTCTACGTGGCCTCGCACGATTTGAAGTCGCCGCTGGTGAATATCGAGGGGTTCAGCGGCGAACTTGTGCTGGCCTGCAAACAGATCGAGGAGATGTTAGGCAGCGAGGATTACAGCCCGGAAATCCGGCGGCAGCTAAAACGGGTGATAGAGGAAGACATGGCCGAATCAATTCGGTTTATCCGGGCAGGCACCGGAAAGATGCAGTCGCTTCTGAAGGGGCTCCTGGAGGCATCGCGGGTGGGGACGGCGGCGTTCAAAGTCGCAACAATTGACATGAACGACATGATGGAGCGCATTATCGCGGGCATGCAGTTCCAGATCACCAACAGCGGCGCCGAGGTCAGGGTGGACGACCTGCCAAACTGCCGCGGCGACGGTCGCCATGTAAACCAGGTTTTCACCAATCTTCTGACCAACGCGATCAAGTACCTGGACCCGGCGAGAAAGGGTGCGGTTCGCGTCTCCGGAACGGTGCAGGGCGATGCGGCCGTGTATTGCGTGGAAGATAATGGCGTTGGAATCGCGCGCGAGTACCAGGGCAAGGTCTTCGAAATATTCCACCGGCTTGAGCCGGACGGGCCCGTCGAAGGCGACGGATTGGGGCTTACCATCGCACGGCGCATACTGGAAAGACATGGCGGAAGATTATGGGTGGAATCGGAGCTGGGCAAAGGCAGCCGGTTCTTCGTATCGCTGCCGGCCTGTCAGGTGTGACGGCATGCCGCAGGCAAGTTGTTGGATTAGCGCATGATGGGAAAGGAGAAGCAATGCTGGTTGTGCATGTTTTTGTTCACGTAAAGGCGGATTGCATTGAGGCGTTCCGGGCGGCCTCAATTGAGAATGCCCGCAGCAGTGTGCAGGAGCCGGGGATTGCCCGATTTGATGTGGTTCAGCAGGCAGACGATCCGACGCGGTTCGTGTTGGTGGAGGTGTATCGCACGACCGACGATCCGGCGCGGCACAAGGAGACGGCGCATTACGCGAAATGGCGGGATACGGTTGCCGAGATGATGGCCGAGCCCAGGTCGGCGGTGAAGTATGCCAATGTCTGGCCGGGTGAGGGGGGATGGGATATGGCTCGGGATGCAGCGTCATGAAGGGTGGCGCCATGCGGTTCGAGTTTGCAGCGGGGCGGATTGTCTTTGGCTGCGGCACGGTGTCGGAGCTCGGGGGGCATGTGCGCGCTTTGGGGACGCGCGTGTTTGTGATTACCGGCTCTTCGCCTGTGCGTTATGCCGCGGCGTTGGATTCGTTGAAGACGATAACGGGGGGATGGTTTACTGTTTCGGGCGAGCCCTCTGTCGAGGTCCTGGGCGAGGCCGTCGAGCAGGCAAGGGCGGCCCAATGTGATGTGGTGGTGGGTATCGGCGGGGGGAGCGTGATCGATACGGCCAAGGCGGTGGCGGCGCTGTTAACCAATCACGGGGCGGTCATGGAGTACCTGGAGGTCGTCGGGGAGGGCAAGCCGCTGGCGCAGACGGCGGCGCCTTGCGTTGCGGTTCCTGCGACGGCGGGAACGGGGGCGGAGGTGACGCGCAACGCCGTGCTGTATGTGCCGGATGCGCGCGTCAAGGTGAGTATGCGGAGTGCGAGTATGCTGCCGCGGCTGGCGCTGGTCGATCCTGAACTGACCCGGTCAATGCCGCCGGAGATTACGGCCTCGACCGGGCTGGATGCGCTGACGCAGTTGATCGAGCCGTATGTTTCCTGTCGCGCCAACCCGCTGACGGACGGCATCTGTGTGGAGGGGCTGACGCGGGCGGCCCGATCGCTCTGCCGGGCGTATGCGGAAGGGCAGGATATCGGTGCGCGTCAAGATATGGCGGTGGCCAGCTTGTTTGGGGGGCTGGCGCTGGCCAATGCGGGATTGGGTGCGGTTCACGGCTTTGCAGGGCCATTAGGCGGTATGATCGGGGCGCCGCACGGGGCAATCTGCGGGCGGCTCCTGCCGTGGGTAATGCGGGCCAATGTCGCTGCAATGAGGCAGCGCTCGCGGGAGCACCCGGCCCTGAGGCGATATGAGCGGATCGGACGAATTGTCACGGGCGATGCAAAGGCGACAGCCGAGGATGCAATTGACTGGGTAAAGCGGTTGTGTGTCGATCTGGCGATACCCTCGCTGGCTGCGTATGGGCTGACTTCGGAGTTGATCCCACAGGTCGTTGAGAATGCCAAACGAGCCAGCAGCATGAAAGGGAACCCCATCGCGCTGACAGACGAGGAACTGCGGCAGATTGCAGCCGACAGTTTTTAACTTGCTGAAGTCAAGTACGCACCGATTTCGCTGGAATGGGTACAACTTTGTGGGGCAGATATGGGGCGATTGGCTCGGAGTTTTCGGGCGACTAGGGGGCCGACCCTGCACTTTTTTTTCTTTAAACTGCTTAAAAACAATGAGTTGCGCTATATTCAAGCATGCACAGATATCAGAACATGCCGGTTTGAATAAATGCTTGACAGCGGGGGGTACGATTCATAAAGTAATGGGCCGCTGACGGTGTGCGCGGCGTGTGGGCACAAGTGCATGTGAATATCTGTCAATCAGTAAAGGAGATTTGTAATGGCAACAAAGGTTGCAATTAACGGTTTTGGGCGAATCGGCAGGGCGGTTGCGCGGATACTGCTTCAGCGAAAAGGTGATCTGGAACTGGTGGCGATTAATGATCTGTCGAATGCCAAAAGCCTGGCGCACCTTTTCAAATACGACACCGTAATGGGCAAATGGCCCGGCACTGTCGAAGCAAAAGAAGATGCGCTCGTCATCGATGGCAAGACGATCAAGGTGGTTGCGGTGAAGAACCCCGCCGAACTGCCCTGGAAGGAAATGGGCGTCAAGATCGTGGTCGAGTCGACGGGTGTTTTCACTGTCAAGGAATCGCCGAAGGGCGGTTATGGCGATCACCTGAAAGCAGGGGCGTCAAAGGTGGTGTTGACGGTTCCGGCCAAGGACAATATTGACGCGATGATCGTGTTGGGTGTCAATGACGACATGATGACGCGGGATACGCACTGCATCTCCAATGCAAGCTGTACGACCAACTGTCTGGCGCCGCTCACCAAGGCGCTGCACGATGCCTTCGGCGTGGAAAAGGGCTTGATGGTCACGGTGCACGGTTACACCAACGATCAGCGCGTGTCGGACATGATTCACAGCGATTTGCGTCGTGCACGTGCGGCCGCACAGAATATCATTCCGACAACGACGGGCGCCGCCAAGGCGGTGGGCAAGGTTATTCCCGCTCTCGCCGGCAAGCTGGACGGCTATGCGCTTCGCGTTCCGGTGATCGACGGCAGTTGCGTGGACCTGGTGGCGGACCTGAAGAAGGAAGTGACCAAAGAGGAAGTCAACGCGGCGGTGAAAGCGGCGGCCCAGGGCGCTCTGAAGGGCATTCTGGAATACTGCGACGAGCCGATCGTCAGCAGCGACATCCTCGGCAACCCGGCATCGAGCATCTTCGATTCGCTGTGCACGATGGTCATGGGCAAGACGGTCAAGGTGGTAAGCTGGTACGATAACGAATGGGGTTATTCGACTCGTACGGTGGACATCATGGAAAAACTGGCAAAGATGTAATTCGATTTTTTCGGGCCTGTTCTGAATTCCGAGCAGGCCCGAATTTCTTTTTTGGGGAAGGATCAAACGGATGGCTAAGAAGACGATTTCGGATATCGACGTTAAAGGCAAGCAGGTTCTGATGCGCGTGGATTTCAACGTGCCGTTGGACGACAAGGGCCGGATTACCAACGACGATCGGATCACCAAGGCCATGCCGACGATCCGCCATATTCTGGACCACGGCGGCTCATTGATCCTGATGAGCCATCTGGGCCGCCCCAAAGGCGAGCGGGATCCGAAGTATTCGCTGAAGCCCGTGGCCGAGCGGCTGTCGGAGTTGTTGGGCAAGGCCGTGACCTTCGCCGAAGACTGTGTGGGCAAAGACGTTAAGACAAAAGCCGCGGCTATGAAGGCCGGCGATGTGATGCTGCTGGAAAACCTTCGCTTCCACAAAGAAGAGACGATCAAGGACAAGGCCGCCAAGGAAGACGCGCAACTTCGCAAGGCGAAGGACGATTTCGCCAAAGAGCTTGCGGGATCGGCCGACGTGTACGTGGATGATGCATTCGGCACGGCGCATCGGGATAACGCGTCGATGTACACGGTGCCGGCGGTGATGAAGGGCAAGCCGCGGGTGAGCGGTTTCCTGATCGAAAAAGAGCTGAAGTTCCTCGGTGAAACGGTGGAGAAGCCCGAGCGGCCGTTCGTGGCGATTTTGGGCGGGGCCAAGGTCAGCGATAAGATTGGGGTGATTGAAAATCTTATCCGCAAGGTCGATTGCATCTTAATCGGCGGCGCGATGGCGTATACATTCTTCAAGGCGCAGGGCAAAACCGTGGGCAACAGCCTCTGCGAGGACGATTTCGTGGACAAGGCAAACGACCTGCTGGAGCAGGCCGGCGATATCGGCTGCGAAATTGTGCTGCCGGTCGACACGGTGATCGCCACGGAGTTCAAGGCGAACGCCGAGCACAAGGTGGTCAGCGGCGACATCCCAGACGGCTGGGAAGGACTGGACATCGGGCCGGAGTCGCGCAAGGTGTTCGCTGAGAAGTTGGAAGGCGCCCGGACAATCGTATGGAACGGTCCGATGGGGGTCTTCGAACTGGAGCCGTTCGATGAAGGCACTCGGGCGGTTGCCCAAGCGGTTGCCGAGGCGACCGGCCGCGGGGCCCGCAGCATCATCGGCGGCGGCGACAGCGCCAGTGCCATTGTTCAGTTGGGGCTGGAAGACAAAGTCAGCCATATTTCAACGGGTGGCGGAGCGAGTTTGGAGTTCCTCGAAGGCAAGCAGTTCAAGTGCCTTGAAATCCTGGATAACAAGTAAAACGGGCGCAGCGGCGACCTAAAAACGGAAAGAACGGAATGTCTGACGTGCGTTTGCCAAAGGCCGGCAGCATTGAGATTTCACCCTCGATCCTGAGCGCCGATTTCGCGAGTCTGGGCTCGGAGATCGCCGAAGTGGAGGCGGCCGGTGTCAAGTTGGTCCACCTTGACGTGATGGACGGGCATTTTGTGCCGAATATCACGATTGGGCCGCCGGTGGTGGCGCATCTTCGCAGGTGTTGCAAACTGGTGTTCGACACCCATCTGATGATCACCGATCCGCGCAAGTACGCAAAGCGTTTTGTCGATGCGGGGTCAGACCATATCACGTTCCACGTTGAGACAGTGGACGACGCCGCGGACATGATTGCCTACCTGCACGACCTGGGCGTGACCGCGGGCGTGAGCCTCAATCCGGAGACGCCGGTGGCGACTATCGAGGCGGTGGCGCCGTTGTGCGACATGATTCTGGTAATGACGGTGCATCCGGGGTTCGGCGGTCAGACATATATCGATGCGGCCGCGCGGAAATGCATCCGGCTGCGGGAACTGGTGGGCCCGGATGTTCGCATCGAGGTGGACGGAGGGATTAATCCCGATACGGTGGCGCGGGTTGTCGGATACGGGGCCGATACAATTGTCGCGGGGAATGCGATTTTCGGCGAAAATGACCGTGCTGCGGCAATAACGGCCCTGCGGGCGGGCACCGGCCGGTGAGCAGGAGCAGGAAAGCGGCAGTGAGGATTATGAGCAGGGTTCGAGCATGCCGGACAGTTCCAGCAGAATCTTTCAGGTATGGCTTTTTGCGGGCGGAGTGTGTATAATAGCCCGGAAGTCGACGGGTTCAGTCCGGCACAGGACGTTTGTTTGAGTTCTTGATGGAAGCAAAGTCAAAATCATCGTGGGATGGGTTCAGCTTAAGGCCGCGGCGTGAGATGCCGGACGGGCTTTGGCTTGGGTGTCCGTCGTGTGAACATACGCTGTTCCGCAAGACGATGGAGGAAAATATGCATGTGTGTCCGGAATGCGGGTATCATTTCCGGATCAATGGGCCGACGCGGGTACAGCAGCTTGCAGATGAAGGGTCATTCGAGGAGATGGCCGCCGAATTGATCTCTTCGGACCCACTGGGGTTTGAGAGCCTGGGCAAAAAGTACGCCGACCGGATCGGCGGCGCCGGCAAAGGCGGCGCCAGCGAGGCGATTTTGGTGGGCAAGGCATTCATCCGGGGCCGCGGTGTCATGCTGGCGGTGATGGATTTCGATTTCCTGGGCGGGTCCATGGGCATGGTGGTGGGAGAGAAGTTCTGCATCGCGGTGGACCGGGCGATAGCCGAATCGCTGCCGCTGGTGGTGGTCAGCGCGTCAGGCGGGGCACGGATGCACGAAGGGGTTGTTTCGCTGGGGCAGATGGCCAAGACGAGCGCCGCCCTGGCCAAACTGGATGAGGCCGGCGGTTTGTTCATTTCAGTGCTGACGGACCCGACGACAGGCGGGGTGACGGCGAGTTTCGCCATGTTGGGTGACGTGATTATCGCCGAGCCCGAGGCGCTGATCGGTTTTGCGGGGCCGAGGACCATTTACCAGACGATCAAGATCGAACTGCCGAAGGGGTTCCAGCGGTCGGAGTTTTTGCTCGAGCACGGCTTTGTGGACATGATCGTCAAGCGCAAGGACCTCCGCAGCGAAATTGGTCGGCTGATCGACTATTGCGGCAAATAGCCCCTGGCGTCCTGTCGCTGCGCGGGATCGTTTCGGTCGTCTGCATGTGGTGGTCATTTCTTGAGATTCCCCTTTTGTCGGACCGGCGGTCGGCGTATAATCCTGGCTGTAAATTATGGACGAAGGTATGACTTATTTCAGAGATAACATAGAATCGTTAGCCGGATACACGCCGGGTTTTCAGCCGGCGCGGACGGACGTGGTGAAACTCAACACGAACGAAAACCCGTGGCCTCCGTCGCCGACCGTAATGGAAGCGCTGCGGCGCCTGCCCGACGAAAAGCTCCGTCGGTATCCTCAGCCGATGGCGGATGATTTTCGCCAGGCGGCATCGGAGGTGTTAGGGATTTCGCCGTCTTGTATCATGGCGGTGAACGGCGGTGACGATCTGTTGACGATTGCGGTCCGGTCGTTTTGCGATCAGTGGCGCGCGATGGCGTATCCGACCCCGACGTATTCGCTGTATCCTGTGCTGGCGCGGATTCAGGAGTGCGATGCGGTGGAGATTCCATTTGCGGAGGACTTCGGCATTCCGGAGGCGCTGTACGAGGTCGATGCGTCTTTAGTCGTCGTATGCAACCCAAATGCGCCGACGGGATCGTTTATTTCACCGGACGAACTGGGACGGCTCGCAGCCGCCTTGCAGGATCGGGCGGTGCTGTTGATCGACGAGGCGTATGTGGATTACGCCGAGACAAATTGCCTTGCGCTGACGGCCGAGTTCGACAATGTAATTCTGCTGCGGTCGCTTAGCAAGGGGTATTCTTTGGCCGGCCTTCGGTTCGGGTACGCGGTGGCGTGCCAGTCGCTGATCGAGGGCATGACCAAGGTGAAGGATTCGTACAACGTGGACGCCATGGCGATTGCCGCGGCGACGGCGGCGATACGGGATCAGGCGTATTTTCATGAGAATATCGAAAAGATCAAGGCGCAGCGGGCGATTTTGACGCAGGATTTGCGGAGGCTGGGGCTCGACGTCCGCGACAGCCGGGCAAATTTTGTGCTGGCCCGATGTCCTAACGGCGACGCGGCGGACCTGCACGAGGCGCTTGCGCGGCGCGGGATCTACGTGCGGTACTTCCCCTTGCCGCATCTGGAGGACAAACTGCGGATCACGGTGGGCACTGAGGCGCAGAACGCCGCGCTGATCGGGACACTGAAGGAATTACTGCGGCAGTGAGGATCGACCATGGAAGCAAGACAGGCGAAAATTGAACGGAAAACCAGCGAGACCGAGATTGTGGTCGAGGTGAATCTCGATGGCCGGGGCGCCTATGAGATCGACTCGGGGGTGGGGTTTCTGGATCATATGCTCAGCCACCTGGCCAAGCACGGCGCCATAGACCTCACGGTCAACGCCAAGGGCGATCTGGAGGTGGATGCGCACCACACCGTCGAGGACGTGGGGATATGCCTGGGCAATGCATTGGGCAATGCATTGGGCGACAAGAAGGGCATTGCCCGGTACGGCAACAGCTCGGTGCCCATGGAAGATGCGCTGGCGAACGTGGCGGTGGACCTGTCCGGCCGGGCGTTTTGTTCGTATCATGCGGAGTATCGCACCGAGAAGATCGGGGATTTCGATGTGGAATGCATTGAGGAATTCCTGCGGAGCTTCTCGCATGCCGGGCGGCTGAACCTGCACGTGAACGTGCCGTACGGAACGAACAGCCATCATATTGCCGAAGCGATCTTCAAGGCGTTCGGACAAGCGATGCGCCAGGCCGTGCGGATCGTGTCAACGGAGATACCGAGCACAAAAGGGACATTGTGAGTTTCGAACCGAACTACGAATACCGCACAGGGATAGGCACGGACATTCACCGCTTGGTGGAGGATCGCCGGCTGGTGCTGGGGGGCGTGGAGATCCCGTTTGCGCGGGGGCTTCTGGGGCACAGCGACGGCGACGTGGTGATGCATGCGGTGATCGATGCGCTTCTGGGGGCGATTGTCATGGGGGACATTGGGGAGCTGTTTCCCGACACCGATGACCAGTGGAAAGACGCCAACAGCAGCGACCTGCTGCACGTCGTGGGCCAGTACCTCGGCGATAACCGCTGGGAGGTGGTCAATCTCGATCTGATCGTACATGCCGAGGAGCCGCGACTGGAGCCGTACAAAAAGCAGATGAAGCGAACGATCGCCAGCGTGCTGGGCGTCGACTTTAACAGTGTCAATGTTAAGGCCAAGACCAACGAAGGCCTTGGTGAGATCGGCGCCGGCCAGGCGATCGCCTCAACGGCGGCGGTGCTGCTGCGGCGCCGCCTCAAGAGAACATTGTAGCATGATGAATGGACGTGCGATGGGTCTTAAGTTTTACAATACGCTGAGCCGAAAAACAGAGCCATTTGAGCCGCTGCACGAGGGTCGCGTAGGCATTTACGTGTGCGGGCCGACGGTGTACGGGCATGCCCATCTGGGGCACGCTAAGAGTTACGTGAGCTTCGACGTGCTGGTGCGGTACCTTCGATACCTCGGCTACTCGGTGACGTATATTCAGAACATCACCGACGTGGGGCATTTGACCGACGACGCGGACGCCGGCGAGGACAAGCTCGCCGTGGCGGCGCGAAAAGAGCATAAGCATCCGATGGCGCTGGCCGAGTTCTATACGGCAAGCTATTTCGAGGATATGGACAAACTCCAGTGCGTTCGGCCGGACATCAGTCCGCGGGCATCGGGGCATGTGCCCGAGCAGATCGCACTCGTTAAGTCGCTGGTCGATAAGGGCTGCGCGTACGAGGTCAATGGGTCGGTTTATTTTGAAGTGGCCAGGTTCCCCGCTTATGGCAAGCTTTCGGGGCGAAGCGTTGAGGACATGCAGGCCGGGGCACGGATCGAGGTGTCGACGGAGAAGCGGCATCCGGCGGATTTTGCCTTGTGGAAAAAGGCCGAGCCGAACCATATCATGCAGTGGGACAGCCCGTGGGGTATGGGCTACCCGGGCTGGCATCTGGAGTGTTCGGTGATGAGCATGAAATACCTCGGCGCCACGATCGATATTCACGGCGGCGGCATCGAAAACCAGTTCCCGCACCACGAGTGCGAGATCGCCCAATCGGAGGCGGCCAATGGCGTGCCGTTCGTCCGGTACTGGCTGCACAACAATATGGTCACCGTCAACGGACAAAAGATGGGCAAGAGTCTGAACAACTTTATCAATCTCAAGCAGTTGTTCAAGGGCGACCATGAAACGCTCAGCCGGGCGTACGATCCGCTGGCCGTGCGGCAGTTGATCCTGCAAAGCCACTACCGCAGCCCCATCGATTTTTCGGATGCGGCCCTGACGGCGGCCCAGAGCGGCTATGATCGGATATGCGAGGCAGTGATTGCGATAAGAAAACAAGTCCCCCAGGCCGGTGAAGGCGGCGTTGACGAAGCTGTTGCTGCCGAACTCGATAAGCTCAAAGCCCGCTTCGAAGAGGCGATGAACGACGACCTCAATACGGCGGTGGGGCTTTCCGTTATCTTCGAGCTCGTCAAGCTTTCCAACCGTCTGCTTGCCGACGGCTCGGCGACAGCGGGCACGCTAAAAGCGGTGGCCGATATGTTCAATCGGCTTGGCGGCGATGTTCTGGGCATCGTCAGGGCCGAGTACCCGCAGGCAGGCGGCGGCGACGAGGCCCTGCTCGATCACCTCATCGGCTTGCTTATCCAACAACGGAAGGAAGCCCGTACCAAGAAAGATTTCGCCGCCGCCGACGCCATCCGCAACAAGCTGACCGAGTTCGGCATCGTGCTGGAAGATTCCCCCGCCGGCACAACGTGGAGACGCCAATGATTGTCATGGGCGTTGATCCGGGTTTGCAGGTTTGCGGGTATGCACTTGTCAAAGCCGACTCACATGACGAGAAGCTTCTGGAGGCGGGTGTGTTTCGGACGGACGCGGCGGGCGACCTCGGTGCGCGGCTGAACCAGATTGCCGCCGACGTCGTGTCGCTTCTGGAGAAGTTTCGGCCGGACGTGGTGGCGGTCGAGCAGTTGTATTCGCACTACAAGCACCCGAGAACGGCGATATTGATGGGACACGCCCGCGGGGTGATTTTGCAGCGAGCCGCCGAGGCGGGCGCCAGGGTGGAGAGTTTTGCGGCGACGCGGATCAAGAAGTCGCTGACGGGCAACGGCCATGCGTCGAAGGGGCAGATGCAGCGGGCGATTCAATCGATGTTGGGTCTGCCCGAGGCGCCCGAGCCGCCGGACGTGGCGGACGCGATCGCCGTGGCGCTGTGCTGTGCAAACGAGATGAAGGTGAGCTTGCTATGATAGCGCAGATACAAGGCAAGTTGATCAGTCTGGACGACAAGAGCGGCCTGGTGCAGGTGGGGCCGGTCTGTTATGAGGTGATGCTGCCGGGTTACGCCGTCGGTGCGCTCGCGGGGCGGATCGGGCATGATGTGGTTTTGTGTACGATGGAGTATTACGAGGGCACGTTGGGCGGCGGCAACCTGGTTCCGCGAATGGTCGGGTTCCTGAGTCAGGCGGAACGTGACTTTTTTGAGCGCTATACGAGCGTCAAGGGCATGGGCATCAAGAAGGGGCTCAAATCGCTGACGATTCCGATCGGGACGATTGCCGATGCAATTGAGGCGGGCGACGAGAAGATGCTTCTTTCGCTGCCGTCGGTGGGCAAACGATTTGCCCAGCAGATCATTGCGGAATTGAAGGGCAAGTTGAGCGGTTTCGCCGCCGGCGCCGGCGTTGCAGCGGTAACAGAGAAATTTGAGCAGTTCCAGGTGGAGGCGCTGGAGATCATGATCGCCTGGGGCGAGAAGCGGGCCGAGGCGATGGAATTGATCGCGCTGGCATGCAGGAAGCACCCGGAAATTCGCAGCGCCGAAGAACTGGTGCCGCTCATCTACCGGGTCAAACAAGGGATTGAAGTCTGACGAAGCGATAGCTTATGGCGATAGACAGGGTATTGAGCGCCGACAGCGGCGGAGCCAAAGAAGAGACGTTTAATGCTGCGCTGCGCCCGCAGACGCTTGCCGAATGCATCGGGCAGCACAACGTCAAAGAGAAGCTGACGATCGCGATTCAGGCCGCCCGGCAGCGCGGCGAGCCGCTTGAGCACATCCTGTTCTACGGTCCGCCGGGCCTCGGCAAGACGACATTGGCCAACGTGATCGCCCATGAGATGCGTGTGGCGATCCGGGTGTCGTCGGGGCCGGCGTTGACCAAGCAGGGGGATGTGATGGGTCTGCTGAGCAACGTCAGTACGGGCGACATCCTCTTCATTGATGAAATTCACCGGCTGAGCGCCCCGGTGGAGGAATTCATCTACCCGGCAATGGAGGATTTCAAGGTAGACTTCACAGTCGACAGCGGCCTGCATGCCAAAACGATCAACTTCCCGCTGAAGCGATTCACGCTGATCGGGGCGACCACGCGGGCCGGGCTGTTGAGTGCGCCGCTGCGGGGGCGGTTCGGTATGCTGCACCACCTGGAGTTTTACAGTGCCGCGGAATTGACAGATATTCTGGTGCGTTCGGCACGGCTTCTGGAACTTGAAAGCTCCGACGGCTGCCTGGAGATGATTGCATCGCGGTCGCGCGGTACGCCCCGGATCGCCAACCGCCTCCTCAAGCGGGTGCGGGATTACGCCCAGGTCAAAGGGGCCGGCAAACTGACGGTGGACGTTGTGGAGCGGTCGCTGAAGATGGAGCAGATCGACGCCCTGGGACTGGACGAGTTGGACCGGGCGTTCTTGCGGTCGCTGATCACCGTTTACGACGGCGGGCCCGCAGGCATTGAGGCCTTGGCGGCGACCCTGGGCGAGGAGCGGGATACGCTGGAAGATGTTGTGGAGCCTTATCTGCTTCAGATAGGATTCGTGCGACGGACGAAGCGCGGGCGAGAAGTCACGTCGGCGGCGTGCGATCATGTGGGTTTGCGGCCGCGGCGGAAGGCAGCTTCGACCAACGAACAGGCGGAATTGTTCGGGGAAACAGGTCAGGATTAGCGGCGCAAAACCGTATTTCAGAGGGTTACGTGCGGAAAACAAAAGCCTGGCAGGGGCGTATGGGTGATGGTTGGAATGAGGTTTGGTGCGAAAAAAACAGGATTTGACCGCGAGGGCATTGTGGGAGCCCTGACGCAGACTTTTTCGTGCGTTCTTGCCGCACATTGTCTCTTGTAAACTCCCGTGTTTTATGTGACAATGGTATGGTTGCGGATGTTTTGAGCGGAGTATTTGAGAAGATGAACAGCTTTACGTCGTTTTGCGATGATCTTTATTTAGATATGCACATCAACACGGAACTGGATCTTCCGAGCGAACGGGATACGATCCTGACTTTCTTCGAGCGGATTCAGCGCCAGTTCCCGGCGATGGGCAATTTTGCCCGGAAGGATACCGGGGAGTTCTGTCTGGAGGAGGAGCGTGATGGCGAGCGATTCCGGTGGGTGACGCTGGAACTGGATCGCATCGGTTCGACGTGCGCCAATCCAACGAACCTTAAGGATGCGTATGAACTGCACGCCCTGGTGCTGGAGTTGGCGCCGTATATGTTAGGGGTCAGCCACCTGGATATGACATCGCTGGACGTGACGTTTACGATGGACTTCGATTTCCAGGGCAATCATGACGAGGTCGTGGCCGATGCGCTGTTCGGATCGACGGCGTTTACTTCGCTGCTCGACCTGCCGTTGGCGACGCCCATCGGTTTTTCGCCCAACGTGATTGTCGCCCTGACCGAGGACTGTCGGACGCAGGCGCGAATCGCGGTGGAGCCGCGGACCAGCGTCTACGAGATACGCCACGACAAATACAAAGGGGACGAAGCGATCAGTCTTTATTTCACGATCCGACGTTATCCGGATCCTCACGGTAAATTCGATGCCTTGGCGTCGTTCCATCGGCAGTGTCAGATTGCCGAGGAGATCATGGCCGAGCGGATTATTCCGTATTTCGCCAAGCCGCTGATTAATGCCATCGCGCAGCGCCGGAAATAATCACACATCCGAAGGGAGAGAGACCATGGCCGTAGAAGCACCGCTGAGTAAGTACAAGAAGGATAATTACCGCATCGGAATCGCCGTGTTGGTGGTATTCGGTATTTTGTTCGCCTATGACGGCTATTTGAGCCAGTATGAATGGTCGATGCGTCAGTCGTTCTACAAGGAACACGTGCTGGACAACGACGGCGTGCCCGACGGCACCATGCAGTTGAACCGGAGTTTGCCGCCGGTGTTCGCGGTGATCGCGGCATTGCTGGCGGTGCGACTGGTCATGGTCAGGGGCCGCAGGATCACGGCCGGCGATGAGGCGCTGATCCTGCCCAACGGCAAAACCATAGCATATGACCGGATCGAACAGATCGACAAGACACATTTCGATTCGAAGGGTTTTTTTGTGGTTACCTATAAGACCGACCGCGGGGCTGAGGCCAATCTGAGACTCACTTCGCGGGCGTACGACAATATGCCGGCGATTCTGGATGTGTTGACGGCGAAGATTACCGGGCAAAGCGCCTGAAACGGGGGTATGTTGTTGAAAGGTTCCGCAGAGTAATGAATTGTTGCGTAGTCGGACTTCAGTGGGGTGACGAAGGCAAGGGCAAGGTGGTCGACATTCTTGCCGCCAACAGCGATATCGTCGTGCGCTACGGCGGCGGCGCCAACGCGGGGCACACGGTCATTATCGGCGACGAGCGGTTTGCCCTGCATCTTATGCCCAGCGGGGCGGTGCGGCCCGGCACGACGTGTGTTATCGCAAATGGGGTGGTGGTCGATCCCGAGGTGCTGCTGGGGGAGATCGACGGCCTGGCCAAACGCGGTATCGATATTTTGAGCCGGCTGCTGATCAGTGAAAATGCGCACGTGGTTCTGGACTACCACAAAGCAGAGGATCAGTTGCGCGAAACAGCACTGGGCCGCGACAAAATAGGCACGACGGCGCGGGGGATCGGCCCCTGCTATGCGGACAAGAGCGGGCGAAGTTACGCCGTGCGCATGGCCGATTTTCGCGACATGGATGCGCTGCACGACAAATTAGAAAAGATCGTCACGTATAAGAACACGGTCTTCCATGCCTTGTACGGCGCCGAGCCGATGCGATTGGACGTCATTTTTGAGAAGTGCCGTCATTATGCGGACCGCTTGAGCTGTTGCGTAACCAATACGACGCGGTATTTGCACGAGTCGATGGACGCGGGCAAGCGCGTGCTCTTCGAAGGGGCCCAGGGCGCCCTGCTGGACCTGGATCACGGCACGTTCCCGTTTGTGACCAGCTCAAATGCCAGTGCGCTGGGGTTGGGCGCCGGCTGCGGCGTGCCGGCGAAGATGGTCGGCAAGTTCATCGGTCTGGTCAAGGCGTACAGCACGCGGGTCGGGGCCGGGCCGTTCCCGTCGGAGCAGGACAACGCAATCGGCGATCTGATCCGCGAGAAGGGCCACGAATACGGCACGACGACGGGTCGGCCGAGACGCTGTGGGTGGTTCGATGCGGTGGCGGTCTCGTACAGTGCACGCATTGGCGGCATCGACGAAATAGCTATGATGCACCTGGATACGTTGGCGGGTCTCAAGGAACTGAAGATCTGCCGCTCATACCGCATTGCGGGTGATGAAACAACATTTTTCCCGTGCGATGCGTCGGAACTCGCCGCGGCCGAATGTGTTTACGAGACGGTGGACGGCTGGGAGGGGGATCTCTCTCACATCAGAGACTTCAATGACCTGCCGGAAACCGCAAAGGCCTACGTTCTGGCGGTCGAAAAGCTCGTGAAGGTTCCGATCAGCCTTGTCGGCGTCGGGCCCAAGCGCAGTGAAGTGATTTTCAGAGGATAGCGACTTGGCTGGGAGTTTCGAAGAAAAACGTCGTCAGGCGGCGGAACGCTTGGGTCTGCAGCCGGAAAGTTTTCCTCGTCATGTGGCCGTCATCATGGACGGAAACGGACGGTGGGCGCAGAACCGGGGCCTGCGGCGCTTCGAAGGTCACAGCGAGGGAGCCAAAACAGTCGAAAAGATTGCGATGTACTGCGTCGATATTGGAATTGAGTGCCTGACGCTGTACTCGTTCAGTATGCAGAACTGGAAACGGCCAGCGGAGGAAGTCGAATTTCTGATGTACCTGTATTCGCGGTATCTGGAGGAGATAAGACCGAAACTGATGGACAATAACGTGCGGCTGGTGCACTTGGGGCGGACGGCGCGGCTTCCGGACAACGTGACGACCGCGCTGGCTGAAACGGTGGCAATGACGGCGCCAAATACCGGCATGGCGCTCGGGCTGGCGCTGAACTACGGCGCCCGCACAGAGATTGCGGATGCAGCGATCCAGATTGCCCGGGATTATAAGGCCGGGCGGCTCGAAATCGAGGACATCGACGAGGCATGTGTTTCGAATCATCTGTATACGGCGGGCCTGCCGGACCCGGACCTGCTGATACGCACGTCGGGCGAGTTGCGAATCAGCAATTTTCTTCTATGGCAGATTTCGTATGCGGAATTTTACGTGACCGAGACGCTCTGGCCGGATTTCACCACGGCCGATATGGATGCGGCGGTTTGCGCCTACAGCCGGCGGACGCGCCGCTTTGGGGATGTCAAATCAGAAACCAACTGACAGAACGCCTGACTCATGCTGAAATATAGACTTCTTTTCGGGACATTGATGATTCTGTTCTTTGTCGGCCTGATTTTGGTCGACGGACGGCTGGACGGCTCGATCACCGCGGCCGGCGAGGACGACAAGCCGATTCAGGCCAGCATTTTCTGCTTTCTCATCGCGGTGGTGAACCTACTGGCGGTGCCGGAAATGAGGGCCTTGGCGGCCCAGAAAGAGGCGAAGGTGTTTACGCCTCTGGCGATCTGCGGCTCTGTCATATTGGCGACCACCTGGTACTGGATGCAGATGAGTGCCGAGCCGGCGGTGTTCGGGCTCCAATATCAGCTGTTTGCGGCGGCCTTTCTGTTGCTGGCGATATTCCTTTACCAGGCCGTTTTTTTTGGGACCACCGGCGCCATTGTAAACACCAGCGTAACTTACCTGAGCATCTTCTACCTGGGCTTTTTGAGCAGTTTTGTGTTGGGAATTCGTGTGGCATTCGGGCCCTGGGCCCTTTTGATGTTCATATTCACCGTAAAGTCTGCCGATACAGGTGCTTATGCAGCAGGCAAGATGTTTGGAAAGCACAAGTTTGCCCCGAGGATCAGCCCCGGCAAGACGTGGGAAGGCCTGGCGGGCGGAATCATCCTCGCTGCGGTTACGGCCGTGTGCTTCTCGGTCTTTTGTGATATAATGCCCTGGCCTCACGCAATGCTGTTCGGCGGTGTGTTCGCCTTTCTCGGCCAGTTGAGCGATTTGGTCGAATCCATGTTGAAACGCGATGCCGGACGGAAGGATTCTTCGTCCAACATACCCGGCTTCGGCGGCGTATTGGATATAGCGGATTCATTGCTCTGTACGGCGCCGGTGGCGTACTTATTCTTGTCGTTGGTCGTTTGCAGGTAACGGGAACTGGAAGTGGAAATAAAGATCACATTTGAGTCGGATACGCAGAGCCTTGAGTTATTTGGGCCGGCCGACAGGCACCTGCGCCTTTTACGGGACGCGATGGGCGTTTCGATCTCCGGACGCGACGGCAACGTGATCGTGAGCGGTCCGGACGACGAAGTAAAGGCGGCCGCGGAGGTGATTGACCGGATGCAGAGGCGGCTGATTCAACGCGGCCGGCTTAGCGAAACCGATGTTCGAGAGATGATCGAACAGGTGCGCAACGCGGTGGAGCCCAGCCGCGGTGGGATTTTGTCGGTGTACTCGCACAAGGGCGTTATCGAGCCGTTTACAAAGGGCCAGTTGCGATACGTCGAGACGATGCTGGCCAATGACCTCACATTCTGCCTGGGGCCGGCCGGCACCGGCAAGACCTACCTGGCTGTGGCGATGACAGTGGCAATGCTGAAGAAACGCCAGATCCGAAAGATCGTACTGGCCAGGCCGGCGGTCGAAGCAGGTGAGCGGCTTGGATTTCTGCCGGGCGATATGCAGGCAAAGGTCAATCCGTATCTTCGGCCGCTCTTTGACAGCCTTGAGGATATGATGGAGTTCGATCAGATGCGCAAGTTCATCGAGATGGACATCATCGAGGTGATCCCGCTTGCGTTTATGCGCGGCCGTACCCTCAATGAGGCGGCGATTATCTGCGACGAGGCCCAGAACACCTCGCCCACGCAGATGCTCATGTTTCTGACGAGAATGGGGCGGGGTTCGAAGATGATCATCACGGGAGATGTGACGCAGGTGGACCTCGAGCGCGGCCAGACCAGTGGTATGATGGACGCGATCCGGACGCTGGAGGGCATCCCGGGCATTGGTTTCACGGAGTTGGACGAGGCCGACATCGTGCGGCATCGGCTGGTGCAGAACATCGTCAACGCCTATGAGAAACGCAAGAAGGCCCGGTCCGAATAATGGCTCTGAAGAAGAAAAAAGTCAGTGCGCGTCGTGCGCACGTGCGCAGGACAATGTCGCCGGAGCGCTTTGCGCGGGTGACGGCGTTCGCCAACAGCACGCTGCCTGTAGCACTGGTGGTCATGTTTGTCTTCATCGCCGCATCGACAGCGGTACTGAGCCTCGACGCGGCCGGCGGCAAACTGTTTGACCCGTCGGTTCCGATGTTTAAGCCCTGGCCCCAGATCGCCGCTGTAGGCGGAGTCATCCTGGTTATCTGTACGGCGACGGCGCTGTACGTGGGCCACTATCAGCCGAGAATTATGCGTCGACCGACGCGTACAATGGCTTTGGCTGGCCTCTTTCTGGTATTGCTGGCGATAACAAAGTTCATCTCGATGGACCGGGGGATGACGTATCTTGCGACGGGCACCGCCGTGACCTGCGCGATTGTGCTGACGATCGCCTATGATCAGCGATTCGCCATCGGCTTGACCATGTTTTACGCGGCGCTGGCGAGCCTTATTTTTTACACGCTGGACGGCGCCGCGACGATTGAACTGATGTTGATTATGCTGGTGGGGTCGCTGACGTGCTGTTTTTCGCTCAAGGAGATTCGCACCCGGATGAAAATCATCGAGGTGGCCACTCTTGCGACCGTTGTAGTTTTTGCGGTCACGATGTGCCTTGGCATTCTGCGCCAGCGTCCTATGCCGCTCCTGTTCAAGACATCCGGCTGGGCCGGCGGCATTACGTTCGTGGTGGGCGTGGTGCTTCAGGGCTTTCTGCCGATGATCGAGCGGGTGTTCGGAATCGCCACAAGCATGACGCTGATGGATTACAGCGATGCGAATCAGCCGCTGCTGCGAAAGCTTGCGATGGATGCGCCGGGGACATTCAGTCACAGTCTGCTGATCGGTTCGATAGCCGAAGCGGCCGCCGAGGCGATCGGGGCCAACGGCCTGCTGTCCCGTGTGGGCGCTTACTACCATGATATCGGCAAGGTGAACAAGCCGCCTTATTTTATTGAAAACCAGATGGGGTCGGTGAGCCGGCACGAGCAGTTATCGCCGGCGATGAGCCAACTGGTGATTGTTGGACACGTCAAGGACGGCATTGAGATCGCCAAGGAGTTCGGGTTGCCGAGCGTGCTGAGGCAGTTCATCGAAACGCATCACGGCACGACGCTGATCGAATATTTCTACCATGAAGCACGCAAAAAGCAGGCCGACCGCGACACGCCCGTCTCGGAGACCGAATTCAGGTACCCGGGCCCGAAGCCAAAGACCAAAGAGGCGGCGATTGTCATGTTAGTCGATACGGTGGAAAGCGCCGTGCGTTCGATGACGGAACTGACGCCGATGCGCATCGAGGTGATCGTGCACAACATGGCGATGAAGCGCCTTCAGGACGGGCAGTTCGATGAATGCGACCTGACGCTGCGTGAGTTGAGCACGATCGAAAACAGTATCTCCAAATCGCTGGCTGCACACTATCACGGCCGCGTTGCATACCCGAAGTCGCCGACGGAACCCGTCGACGACAGCAGCAAACATCCGGCGGTGGCGGGGAGGAAGTAACATGGAGCCGCGCGGCGAAAAGGCTGACATACAGGTGGAGGTGACGATCGCTTGTGCGGGCGTGCCGGTCGATCCGGCGCCGCTTGAAACATTGGCCGAGTCGGTGTGTCTGCGGTTCGGTGCGAAGGCTGTGTCGGTGAGCATAGCTATCGTGGACGACGGGGCGATTCAACAGGTGAACGAGCAGTTCCTGGGTGAGCCGCATACGACCGATGTGATCAGTTTCGACCTTTCGGAGGCGGGCGCCGCGAGTTTCGAGTTGGTGGTCAACATGGACGAGGCCGTGCGCCAGAGTCGCCTGCGAAACCATTCGCCGGCAGCGGAACTGGCCCTGTACGTAACGCATGGTTTGCTGCACCACCTGGGCTTTGATGACGCTCGGCCGGAAGACGCCGAGCGCATGCATGCCGCCGAAAATGCCATTCTCGAGGAAGCCGGATACGGAAAAGTGTACGGGGAGGGACCAGCATGAAATTTCGAACTGAAAGGGGAAAGCTGAAACGAGCGGATCAGCGTGAACAAGGTTTATTGCGAAAGGAAACGACGTAGTGGATGAAGTTGGATGGTCGGTCTTGACGTTAGCGGTGCTGACGGGGGTTTCTCTGTTCTACTCGTTGAATAATCTTGCATTGCGTTCGTATTCCTATGTCAAGCTGCAGGAGGCATTCAAGGCACGCAACAAGGAGCCTTACCTGGATGCACTGGTTGAGCACGACGAACGGCTGCTCATCACGTGTTCGTTGTTTCGGCTGATCGCCAACATCGGTATTGTGGCCGTGCTGGCGAGGCTGTTCATGTCGCAAGGCGTGCATTTTGCATGGTTTTGCCTGGCGGCTGTTTGTATCCTGGCGGTTTTCACGTTCGCCATTCCACACTCTTGGGCGAAGTATACGTGCGAAAACATTCTCGTTCGCACCCACCGCGTTTTGGCGTTTTCGGCGGCGCTGGCCGCCCCCGCCCTGGCCCTGTTGGCGCTGCACGACAGCCTGGTGCGGCGGCTGGCGGGTGTGCCGGAATCTTCACCGGAGGAGACGCAGGAGGAGAAACACGATGAGATTCTGAGTTTTGTGGAACAAAGCCGGATGGAAGGGGTGGTGGACGAGGAAGAACTGGCGATGATCGAGAACGTGCTGGAACTCAGCGATACGACGGCCGAAGAGATCATGACGCCGCGAACGGACGTGCACGCCATAGAGGTCAACACCGATCTTTCCGCGGTGGTGCAGATGATCTCCGAGGCGGGGCACTCTCGAATACCGGTATACGAGGGCACGATCGACAATATCATTGGTCTGGTTTACGCAAAAGACTTGCTTGCAGAGATCGGAGCCGATGAGCGCGCGTTTTCGCTGCGCGACAAGATCCGCAAGGCGTACTTCGTGCCGGAAACCAAACCGCTGCGCGTTCTGCTGCATGAGTTTCAGAATCAGAAGCTGCATATCGCCATCGTACTGGACGAATACGGCGGCACCGCGGGCATCGTGACCATCGAGGACATTCTCGAAGAGCTGGTGGGCGAGATTGTGGATGAATATGAAGAGATGCCGCCGGAGGCGATGGAGCGGGTTGACGAACTGACGGTGGAGATCGACGCGCGGATGTACGTGGACGATCTCAACGAGGAATTCGATATCGATCTTCCCGAGGACGAGGACTACGATACGGTGGGCGGCTTTGTGTTTTCGCACCTGGGATATATTCCGACAACGGGGGAGACATTCGACTACGAGAACATTAACTTCACGGTGGTGGCGGCCGAGGCGCGGCAGATCAAGCGGCTTCGCATCAGAAAGCCGTCGCCCTCGGAGAAAGCAAACCAATAGGGCATGCTGACCAAAGACCAGGCCATTTGTCTGCGTACTGTGGATTACAGCGAAACGTCTCAGGTGGTGACGCTGCTGTGCCGCCGCGCGGGCAAACTGGGGGCGATCGCCAAGGGTGCAAAGAGGGCCAAGTCGGCGTTCGAGGGCCCGTTGGAAGTGTTTTCATACGGACAGGCCGTTTTCAAAGCCCCACCTTCCGGCGGCAAACTGGCGACACTTACGGAGTTCGGGCAGCAGCCGCGTTTCCGCGGGCTGCGCAGCAGCCTCTACGGACTCCATTGTGCGCTGCTGGCGGCAGAACTGGTCGACGGCCTTACACATGAGGCCGACGCGCACCCCGAGTTATTCGACATCTTCGTCCAGTTCCTCAGCGACGTGCAGGAGGCACGCGGGCGTGCCGAATCGCTTGCGCTGCTCGTGCTGTTCGAATTATCGCTGCTGCAAGAAACAGGCATTCAGCCGATGCTGAAGGGTTGTGCCAATTGCCGCCGGCCGTTCAAACCACCGTGGCGGCAAGTGTATTTCAGCTCATCGGCCAACGGATTGATCTGCGAGGACTGTGAGCAGGCGTTCCCGGAGAAGACCCGCTTGTCGTGTCCGGTCGGGCAAACGCTGAGCGATCTGAAAGGCCTTGTAACGGCACCTGAAGCCGTGCTCAACGATGTGGAGAAGGTGTTGATCTATCATTTCAGGGAACTCATGCACCGCGAGCCCAGGATGGCCAAGCACCTGATGAAGTGATGCGCTGCGGCAAGGGGATCAGGGATTTGCCCGAGGATTCCGGCGATGCGAGCTACAGGTCGCGCACGGGACGAAACCCGTAGTCGCCATTTGCATCGGGTGAATTCTTGAAGCGGTAAGCAACACGGCAGCCGTTTGCGATAGTCAGCCAATTGCCTCCGCGAAGGACGCGAAGGGAGCCGCTGTCGGGCCCGCCGGGATTATTGGCAGGAGAAACCGCGTAATAGTCCGCCGCGTACCAGTCATTGCACCACTCATAGACATTACCGGCCATGTCGCAGATGCCGTATCCCCAGGCGGGATAATTGCCAACGGGCGTGGTGCGAGGCGGCGGCGTATTGCCGCC
>JACZKQ010000010.1 GCA_014859965.1 Phycisphaerae bacterium | reverse complement strand
GCTTTGGCGGCGGCATCGAGGGCTTTTTGCTTTTCTGCTGCGCGGGCGGCGGCGAGGGCCTTTTCCTCTTCGACCTGTCGTGTTGCTTCGGCGGTCTGGGTTTGGGCCTGGGCGGCTTCGGTTTGGGCGGCGGCAACGGCGGCGTCGGCGGTCTCAACGGTGGTCTGAGCCGAGGCCATGAGCCGCTCGGCCTGTTTTTGCTCCTGTTCAATGCGGCTGGTCGCCAGGGCGATCTGCTTGAGCAGGTCCTCGGTCCTGCGTTCGGCGGCGGCTTTTTCCATCTCGGCCCGCACCCGCGCGACTTCCGCCTGGATGGCTTCTTCCTCGACAAGCTGCGTGTAGGCGGCCGTGCCCAAGGGGTCCTTTAGATTTTCGATCAGATCGCTGTTTTTGACGGGGGTTTGTTTTCGATGCAGGTTGGCGGTGAGGTCCTGGTTCGACTGGCCCCCTGTACTGATCGTGGGAGTGAGAATAAACATGATTTCCTTGGCGCGTTCTTCGTAGTCCTTGCTCGAGAACAGAATGCCGAGGAGCGGGATGTCTTTGAGGCCGGGTATGCCGCGCACGACGGATCGCTCTTCGGATTTGCGGATTCCGCCGATGACGAGGCTTTCGCCTCTGCGAATGCGATTTTCGGCGATAGTGACTTTGCGCTCGGTCAGTATCGGGAGCTTCTTGACGCCTTCGGGGGTGGCTTTGGAGCTGATGAGAGCCACTGTTTTGAGGCCGACCATGCCGTCGGAAAAGACCTGCGGCGTAATCTCCAGCGAATCGGTCACCGTCTGACGTTCAGAATAGAAGAACGGTTTCTTGGTCACGGGATCAATGGTTTTAATCTGGTCGATCGTCACGAATTCCTGCATTTTGATGTTGGCCGTTTGACCGTTGACCACTTCCAGGGTGGGATTCATCATGATCTTCAGGTATCCCCGGGACACCAGCGCATCGACCAGGGCCTCGAACAGGCGGTCTTCGTCCACGAGGCCGGCTTTCAGGCCGAAACTGGAGCGCGCACTGTCGCGCAGGGCGGCGCCGGGCAATTTGCCCACGAGGTCGATTTCCTGTCCGAACAGATCCTGGATTTTCATACTGGTCTCCCAGTCCAGCGTATGATCGGCGTAGATTTCGGAGATCAGGCAGTCGATCCGCACCTGGATAGGAATGACGTCGACCTGCTGGAAGAAATAGAGCACTTCCTGAGCGTATTCGACCGACGGGCAACTCACGATAATCTGGTGTGTCGTGGGATTCTTGTCGGCCGTATACGGCACGGCGGGCAGGGCATCGCCCTGATTATCGTAAAGCGGCCTGACGAACTGCTCATTGAAGAGGTCCAGCAGGGCATCGACCGTCTGGTACCTTGCAAAATAATAAAGCTTGGCATCGGGTGTGCCGCTGACGGTGCCCGAGACGATCTGCGGCGGATCGGTGTATATGCTCGGCGGGGGCATGTGCACGTCGGGGGTTTGGCGGACGGTTTCCATTTCTCGCAGGATTTTTCTGGATTCGAGCTCCGTCGGTTTGGATTCGAAGAAGTTGGCGGCGTACCCGAAGGCGGACGCAACGAGCACCAGGCACCCCGCGAGGGCCCTGGGGCCCTTGCGGCGGAGGCATCGTGTCGACATGTGTTTTCCCGGCGCCGTCATATAACTGCTTCTGGAGATGGAGAACCTTGTCCGATGCCGTTATCAGGGTCCCGTACGGTCATCGGTCTCTTTCTTTCTTGCTTCTTCTTCGGCTTTCTGCTTTTCGAGTTTTTCTTTCGCGGCTTTCATCCATTCGGCGATACGCTCTTCGGCGTCTTTTCGGGCCTTCTCGGCGGCGGCTTTCTCGGCATCGGCATCGGCTTTTGCCTTGTCGGCGGCGGCCTTGGCGGCGGCGGCTTCGGCGGCGGTTTTGTTCGCGTCGGCGAGTGCTTTTTCGTTTTCAGCTTTTGCAGCGGCGGCCCTGGTTTTTTCTTCTTCCAGAAGTTTCTGCGCGGCGGCGGCGGCGGCTTTGGCCTGTTCGGCTTCCGCCCTGGCGGCATCGACGGTGGTCTGGGCTTCATCCGCTTTGGCCTGGATCTCGGAGGTCGCCCTGGAGGCGCGCTGCTTTTCCTGCTCGGCCTGCTTGATCGCCTGATCCAGACGTATGGTGAGGTCGGCGGCTTTTCGTTCGGCGGCGGCCTTTTCCATCTCGGCCTTTATCCGCTCCACCTCGGTGCGGATGGCTTCTTCCTCGACCAGTTCGGTGTAGGCGCCCGACCCGAACGGGTCCTTGATGTTGTCCAGGAGCGAGTCGCCGGTCTTGATGCGGGTATGTTTGCGCTGGATGTTGGCGACCATTTCCTCATTGGGCATGCCGCCGGTGGAGATCGTCGGCGTGAGGATGAACAGCACTTCCTTGGCCCGCTCCTCGAAGTCTTTGCTGGAGAACAATACGCCCAGAATCGGGATGTCCTTCAGGCCGGGCACGCCGCGGACGACGGATCGCTGCTCGGCTTTGCGAATGCCGCCGATGACGAGGCTTTCGCCGCTGCGGATGCGGTTCTCTTTGATGACGACCTCGCGTTTGGTGACGATGGGCACCTGCTTGACGCCTTCCGGCGTCGCTTTGGAACCGATGACCGCCCGCGTTTCGATGCCGATGTAACCGTCGGCGAACACATGCGGCGTGATGGTCAGGGAGTCCACGACGTCGACGTATTCGGTCTTTTGCGTGATGACGCCGGAGACCGGATGTACACTCTGAATGAAGTCCAGCGGAACATGCTCGCTGGTGACGATCGTCGCCGACTCGCCGTTGACCACCTCCAACTGCGGATTCATCAATATCTTGAGATAGCCGCGGGAGACCAGCACATCGACCAGCGCCCCGAACATATGTCCCTGCTTGTCCGCCGTAAAGGTGTCGGTGGCGGCGTTATATGTTCCCCCGTCCACGTAGCCGGCCTGAAGGCCGAAGGTGGAGCGGGCAATATCGCGCAGCGCGGCGCCCGGCAGTTTGCCGACGAGATTGATTTCCTGGCCGAAGAGATTCTGCACCTCCAGGCGCGTCTCCCAGTCCAATGTGTGGTCGGCGTAGATCTCCGAAATAATGCAGTCGATCTTCACCTGGATCGGCGGGACGTCGACCTTCTCCAGGAAAGAGAGCACCTGCTCGGCATCGATAACGGTCGGGCAGCGCACGACGAGTTGATTGGTCGCGGGATTGATGCTGCAGTTGTAATCGACGACGACGGTGGGCTTTCCTTTTGCGTCGAAAAACTTTTTGATGAACTGATTATCGATCAGGGCCTTGAGCTTTTCGACTCTGTGGTACCTGGAGAAGTAAAAGAGTTTGGCATCGGTTTTCTCACCGATCGTGCCCTCAACTATTTTTGGGGGTTCTTTGTAGACGGAGGGCACCGGTATATTGGCATTGGGCGAAAGCTGGACTTTGTTGAGTTCCCGCAAGGTGCGCTGCGATTCCAGTTCGGTGGGCTTGGATTCGAAGAAATCGCCGCAGCCGGAGATGCAGACAAAGGCGAACGCACAGAGGGCGCCCCTGAACACCACGCCCCGCAAAAGCGCGGCAGCGGACTTTCCATCAGACCGGACAGTGTTTCGCATTAGCAACCCTTCTGGTACAGCGCCCTCAGTGAATGTGCGCTATCATTAATACCGTATCCATCGGCATCTGTCAAGTCACGGCTACAAATATTGGTTTAGAGGTCCATTTAGGGCCTATAATCCGAATAGTGCGATAATCGCGGTCTTTCAGATATTAAGACACACGAACACGGCGGGTTTATTGCGATAGAATAAGAGAATGACAGTGCCTAACGGCCCCGGAAAGGCCATTCTGGGCGAAAAATTTTTGACTGACGACCCGAAGTATGGTAATTGCAGGTAATGAAATCATCCCATGAACAGGTAATTGTGACGGTGGGTTTCGTGGCGCTGGGGTGCCCGAAAAACATCGTCGACAGTGAGAAAATGTTAGCCGATATCGGTGAGTCGGGCTTCGTTTTGTCGGGCGATCCGGACAACGCGGATGTTGTCGTCATCAATACGTGCGGTTTTATCGCGCCGGCGAAGGAAGAGGCGCTGGATGCGATACGGCAGGCGGTGAAACAGAAGAAAAAAGGCCGCGTGGGCAAGGTCGTTGTATGCGGCTGTCTTTCCGAGCGTATGGGACAGGCGCTGCTCGACGAGGTCGCGGGCATCGACGCGGTCGTCGGGCTCGGGCAGCGCGGCGCTATCAGCCGCATCATCGCCGATGTTATCGCCCGCAACGGCAAGGCGAAGGCGCAGTCGCGTTTGTACCTGAGCGGGTCGGGCGAGGCGCCGTTGGATGATCGCGGACGTTTGCTGATTACGCCGGGGCACTGGGCCTATCTGCGGATCAGCGAAGGCTGCGACCGCCAATGCGCGTTCTGCACCATTCCCGCGATTCGCGGGCGGTTCCGCAGCAAGGACGCCGATGTCGTTGTTGCCGAGGCCCGCGAACTGGTCGCCCACGGAGCGGTGGAGCTGAGCCTCATTGCGCAGGACAGCAATTACTATTTGCGCGACCGGGGCGTTAAGAACGGGCTGGTCAAGCTGATCGACGAACTTGCGGCCATTGACGGGCTGGCGTGGATTCGGCTGATGTATCTTTATCCGGCGACGGTGGACGACGAACTGATTGCGGCGATTGCCGGCAATGAGAAAGTAGTGAAGTATGTCGACGTGCCTGTTCAGCACATCAACGATACGATCCTGAAAGCCATGCGGCGGGCCGACCGAAAAGAGACGACTTTGCGGCTGATCGAAAAGCTGCGGGCGGCGATGCCGGATGTGGTTCTGCGGACAACCGTGATTACGGGGTTTCCGGGTGAAACCGACGAGGCGTTCGAGGAATTGATGGCGTTTGTGGAGTGGGCGAAGTTCGACGCGCTGGGCTGTTTTCCGTTCTATGCCGAGGCCGAGACGCATGCGGCGACTCTGGGCGAACAGGTTCCGGAGGAGGTTCGTCATGCACGGGCGGATCGCCTGATGCTGGCGCAGCAGGAGATTGCCTTTGCCGCGGGGCGGCGGCGCATTGGGCAGAATCTTACGTGCCTTGTTGACGAGATTGACGATGAGGGGGTACGGGGGCGCTTCTATGGTCAGGCGCCGCATATCGACAGTGTTTGCCACATCCGCGGTCCGGCCGCTGAGCCGGGGGAGTTCATCAGCACCCGCGTTATCGACACACAGGACTATGATCTCATTGTCGAGCGGGTTTGAGGAGTGCAGGCCGCACAAGTCACGATGCACGGCTGGGTGTGTACGCGGGTACCGTTCACAAAGTCTTGACGAAGTGCGGATTTAGGCATTGAAAAATGGAGCGCCGGCGGGTAGACTCCTGACAGTTTATACCCAGGTGGCGCATGGCAAGTGACAAAAGAATTATTCAGTTCGTTCCCAACGCCCTGACGCTGCTGCGCGTGGTGCTGACGGCCGTTTTTCTGGCCATGCTCATTGCGGCCGGGCGGATGCAAGAGGCTAAGCCCGCGACGTTTCTGCTGGTCTCATTTATCCTGTTTCTGATCGCGGCGCTGACGGATATCGTCGACGGCAAGGTCGCACGCCATTACGACGTCACGAGCAAATTCGGGCGGCTGGTGGATCCCCTGGCCGACAAGGCCCTTGTGTGCGGCGCGTTCTTGTGTTTCGCAATAGCCGACCAGCCGCGATTGGCCAATTTTGGGTGGTCGGAGACTACGGTGAATGTAATTCATTGGGGCATGCTGGCCATACTGACGGCACGCGAAGCCGCAGTTACGGTCATCCGTCATCTGGCCGAATCGCGCGGTCTGGCGTTTGGCGCCGTCTGGTCGGGAAAGGCCAAGATGCTTGTGCAGTCGTTCGCGGTCGGCACGGTGGTCATCGGGTGGGCCTATGTGTCGCGGCCGTGGGGCGACTGGTTTACCATCATCACTTACGCCGTCACGGCCGCCATCACGGTCGGTTCGGGCATTCACTCGTTTACCCGGCCGCTCCGCTGATCGAGCGACAGGGGTTCACTTCCGGACGATGTTCGTCAGGCCGTCGATGAGGCGGCGTATGCCTTCTCGTGCTGTCTGCTCCTGGAGCGGGCCGAAGCTGATACGGAGGTAACAGCCCTCTTCCAGCCCGAAGGTCCGGCCCGGAATGACGGCGACGCCGTGCTCGCGAATCAGACGTTCCGTCAGGTGCATCGCGTCCATGTCGGTATCGATTTTCAGCAGGTAGTAGAAGGCCCCGGCCGCCGGCGATATCGTACACAGATCGCCCAGTGTGTTCAGTTCGTCGGTCACGATTCTGCGGACGCGTTCGATCGCTGTGAGCTGTCTGCGGCAATATGCGGCGCCTGCTTCGAGGGCGCCCGCGGCGGCGTACTGCGAGATCACGGGCGGACAGATGAGGTTGGTGTCCTGTATCTTCTTGACGGCAGGTTCGAGGTGCGAGGGAAAGGTCATGTAGCCGATTCGCCAGCTTGCAAAGCCGTACGCCTTTGAGAGCGAGAACAGGGAGATCGTGTGTGCGGCGCCGCCGGCGAATGACGCCGGTGAGAAATGGCGCCGGCCGTCGTACGTGAAATACTCGTAGGCTTCGTCGCTGATGTGGTAGAGGCCGCGGCGGCGGCAGAAGTCGCTGATTTGCCGCAGGGCCGTTTCGCTGTAGACGACGCCGGCGGGGTTGTTCGGGGAGATGGTGACGACTGCACGCGTTCTGTCGGTGACAGCTTGTTCGATCTTCGACAGGACCGGATGACAGGCGTCGTCTGTCGGCACCGGCACCGGGCGGCAGTCGGCGATTTGCACCGCCATTTCGTGGTTGAAATAATACGGCGTCAGGAGGATCACTTCGTCCCCGGGATCGCAGATCGCCAGAATGGCGTTGAGGAAGGCCATGTTGGCGCCGGCCGTTACGCACAGCGCAGTGCCGCCGTCGACGGCGATATTGTTTTCGGTGCGGAGCTTGTCGCGTATCTTCTCCAACAGTTGCGGGATGCCCGTTACGAGGTGATATTTGTTATTCTCCGGGCGGGCAAGAAAATGCTCGATCTGCGCGATCGCCTCCGGCGGCGGCCCGTAAGCGACGACGCCCTGTCCGAGCGAAATGGTGCCGGGATGGTCGCGTATGAGTTCGCCGACAATGGGGATGATCGGCGACTGAACGTTTTCCATTCTGAGGCTTCTGAACATCGCGGGGCTCTTCTTCGCTATCGCACCATGACCTGGCCGGCGTCGGTGACGAGGGTCTGGCCGGTGATGCATCGGGCCTGATCGCTGCACAGGAACACGATGGAATCGGCGATGTCCTGCCCTTTGATTTCTTTTTGCAGGGCCGTCTTGGAGACGTAGTAGGGAATCACCTCTTCGGGTTTGATGCCGTATTTCTTTGCGCACACCTTGATATATTCGGGATTCCAGATTTTGGAGCCTTCGAATACGTTGCCGGGGGCGACGCTGTTGACGCGGATATTGTGCTCGCCCAGTTCCATCGCCCAGCCGCGGGCCATGTGGATTTCGCCGGCCTTGGTGGCGTTGTAGGGCGTGTTGTTCTTGCTGGCTTCGAGGCCCGACTTGGAGGACAGGTTGACGATCGAGCCGCCGAGGCCCTGGGCGATCATGATGCGGGCGGCGGCCTTGGCCATGAGAAAGTAGCCGGTGAGATTGACTTCGAGGGCAAGCCGCCATTTGTCGACAGGCAGGTCGACGAGCGCGTAGGGCGGCGCGACGCCGGCGGCATTGACGAGGATGTCGAGGCCGCCGAAGCTGTTCATCAAATTTTGAAAAGCCGCGTTGACGTTGGCTTCGTCGGTGACGTTGCAGGAGAGCACGACGGCCGAGGCGCCGGGCATTTCGGCTGTGATGGCCGCGCGTGTTTCGGCGGCGGCGTTGGTGTCGATGTCGGCAAGGGCGACGTTTGCACCCGCGCGGGCCAGGCCGATGGCGATGTTTCGCCCCAGGCCGGAGCCGGCGCCGGTGACGACGGCGATGCGCTGCTTGAGCATGCCTTCGCTGCTGCCGGCGGCGAGCGTCTTGCGGAAGGCCTCGGCCTCCCATTCGTTGATGAACTGCTGCTGCTTTCTGCTCAGGGCCGCGATGCCGCCGAGGCGGTCGGCGTTATAGCGGATGAAGATCGAACTTTCGACGACGTCGCGGACGGTGGCGACGATTTTCTCCGGGCCGGCGATGAAGAGCCCCAGGTCTTTGACGAGGAACGATACCGAGTACTTGCTGCCCTTTTCAATCTGGGCGGCGAGCTTCGCAGCGAGGCGGTTGGCGTCGGGCTTTTCGATCCACAAGGCCGGGCCGTTGGCGTAAACCAGTTCGTCGGGCGTGAGAACGCCTGCGCCTAACAGTTGCGGGGCATTCTTGAGTCGCATGAAGGCGGCGATGCTGTCGGATGCGTGCCAGGTCACGTTGGCGTATTGGCCGGTGGCCTGGAAGAAGCCCTTGCGGATGCAGAGCTTCGTTTGATTGACGGCGTCGATGTCCGCGGGCTTGCGCTTGACGGCGGCGAACGGTTTCAGATTGCTGTTGCAGCGTTCGATGACGCGCTGCACCAGGTCGAGCGCGGCATTGGGCTTGTCCTCAGTCACGAACAGACCGTGCTTTTCGAGGAAGAGAATCGACGGCTTTGTGCCGTGCTCTTTTTCATAGGCCTCGACGAGCGAGGATATCTTGCGTGCGAGCATAAAGCCGGGGTCGGTGTAGGGCACCCACAGGGGCGGGTGCTTCTCGTCGGCGAAGAGCTTTTCGAGGCGGGCCTTGCCGTTGGCGGCGTTGACGAACGCACCGATCGCGTTGGGATGCAGGTGAATGACGCATCGCTTGAGGAAGGCGTGCAGGTGGGCCTCGACGGAGGGACGTGCGACAGCCTTGATGTTGTCGTCGCAGACGAGCAGGAGGCGGTTGGTGACCTCGAGTTCACGGGTCTGGTCGGGCAGCGCGACGACGGCCTTGTCGCGGATGATGCCTAACGTCTGCTCCACGTTGAGCCGCCGCCAGCCCTGCTGCTCGCTCATGTCCTTGAGGGCCGTGCCGCTGGCCTTGATATACATGGATCGGCCGTCGGCGGTCTTGACCGAAGTATTGCCGCCGCCGCCCTGCACGAACGCGGGGTCTTTGCCGACAGCATTGCTGATCCGAATCAACTGCTTCAGTGCGTCATCCATTGTGCTATACATCCTTCAGATTGGGGGTAATCAGTGAATCTGTCTTGACGAAAAATACGATTGTACCGCCACCATCAGTTGCTTTCAATGGTTTTCCTGATTGCGTCGGCCGCTAAGCGGCTTGTCCGATAGCGTTTTGAACCGTTCAAGAAGACGGTGAAAAAAAAATTCTCTTCTACGGGTTTTACCGTTGACAGCCTACGGGTTAGACAGTAGACTCTAAAAAAAATCGATCGTGACTATGATTCTGATTTAAGAGGAGAACTGTCTCATGGCAAGACCGCGCCACACAAACCCCACTCCGGCGGAATTGGAGATTCTGCAGATCATCTGGGCGCACGGGTCGTGCACGGTACGGGAAGTGATGAATCGGCTGACGGCAAAGAAGCCTCGGGCGTACACCTCAGTCATGAGCCTGATGAATGTCATGGCGGAAAAGTGCTTGCTTGAGCAGAGGCCTGAAGGCCGGGCGTTCACTTATTCAGCGAAGATCAGCCGGCAGAAGGCTCGTTCCAGAATGTTGGGCGATTTGCTGGATCGGGCGTTTGACGGCTCAGCCAATGCACTTGTGGCGCACCTGCTGGAGCAGGCTGAGCCGAGCCGAGAGGAGATGGACGAGATCAACCAGACTATTTCAGATTTTGTCAGAAGAAAAGGGGAGTGAGATGTCCGTACTTGAACTTCTTTCGCAGCCGCCATGGCAGCGGCTTGGGCTGGCCCTGGTGCATTTTTTGTGGCAGGGTTTTGCGGTCGGGCTTTTGGTTGCGGTAGTTGTCAAGGCCGCGAGGTTGAGGCACGGCAACGCGCGGTACCTGGCGTATCTGTTGGCGCTTGCGGTCATGATTGCCTGTCCGGCCATGACGTTCAGTGTGATAGACGTTGGCGGGCCTGTACCGGTTGAACCGGCGGGCGAGACGGCGACCGTCGTCGACAACAGTGTTGCCGGGGTTGTGCCTGTTGAAGGCGTTTTCGCGGACGTTGAGGTTGCTGATACCGCAGCCGTCGAATTGTCTTCGGGGCATTCCGTTGATTTGGGCGAACGGATGTCCGCCTGGGTGCATGCGTCGCTGCCCTGGGTGCCGGTGGTTTGGATGGGCGGTGTTGCTGCGCTAAGCTTCCGGCTGCTGGCGGGGTTTGTCGGCGTGGGGCGCTGGCGGAGGCAGTTGACACCTTTGCCGGATGCGATGGAGGCGCGTGTGGATGCGTTGGCGGCACGGCTTGGCTTGCGGGGCGCTTGGCGGGTTTTCGTGTCGCGCCGCGTGGTGGAGGCGATGGCCGTGGGCTGGGTGCGGCCGATGGTGCTCCTGCCTGCGGCGATGGTTTCGCAGATGCCGCCGGAGATGTTGGAGGCAGTGATCGCGCATGAGTTGGCGCATATTCGCAGACTGGACCTCTGGGTCAATCTGGCCCAGCGGATTGTCGAAACGCTGCTGTTTTATCATCCGGCCGTGTGGTGGGTCTCGCGCTGCCTGAGGGCCGAGCGGGAATTCTGCTGCGACGAAATGGCGGTTCGAGCCACGGGGGAGCGTGCGGCTTATGCGACGACTTTGGAACGCGTTGGGCGGGCGCGGTCTCAGGCGCGCCGGCCCGTGCTTGCGGCGGGACTGGGTCGGGATCGGAGGCCCACGCTTGCGCGAGTGCGGCACGTGTTGGGCTTATCGCCTGCACCCGGCAACGGCTCCTTCTGGCTGGCGGGGCTTGTCGTCCTTGTACTGTTAGCCGGTCTTGTCTTTTCCACGGCGCGGGCCCTTGAGAATGACGACAGCAGGCTTGTGGATCTGGAGCGGGCGGTTGTCCAAGGGATACGGGCCAACAGGGCCCGATTCGAGTGCGGCTATCTGGCATGGAAAAGAGTGGAAACCCGCTATGACGACGCGGAGCGCAACCTGTCTGGTGAATATGAACTTTGGTGGGATGGAAAGAAGGTCGCCACGAAGTACGTGCATGAGGTTATGCACATGACAACGGGAGGGCAGTTCGTCGGCATTGATAAGCAACAAGGAGGGTACAGTTACGATGGGGGCGTGCTTTCCAGAAAGCCACGCTACGGGTCTGAGAACTGGCTTGCGGTGTCTCGGTGGAGCGGCGATGGGTCGCTTGACTGGGTGATTTTACGGTCCAGGGACTTGAAGAACGTTGCCAGAGAATGGACTGTGGTCGACGTAAACGATGTTGAGCTTGTGAGACTGACCGTCAGGAATACGAACAAGGAGGACAGTGATTACGGCGCCTGGAGTATTGAAGATTACGATCCCGGCAGGGGTTTCGGACTGGTCAATCAGCGATGGTACAATCCGGATGGCAGCAGACGTCTTGCGAAAACTGTAAGGATGGCGGAGGTGGCACCCGGCGGATGGTTTCCCGTCGAGATTGATACGAGGTCGTACACTGCCGTCGACCGGCATTTGCGGGTGCGCCAGCGCTATGTATTGGACCTCACGCGGTGCAAATTCAATGACCGGTCGGCCTTGCCGAAAGGGATCTTTACATGGACAAAAGAGAAACAAGAAGAGGAGCATGCTGCGTTTCAAGAAAAGCTCCAGCGGCGCCTGGCAATGGAACTGGGGGGTTTGTCCAGGGTGAAAGAGGCCGCGGCCGATGATGCGATCAAGCAGGACGCGTACGAGGTGGCCGAGGCATTCGTGACGGCGGGGCTGGCGGGCGATCTCGAAGTGGCGGCCGGATATGCTGGCAGGCTTCCCCGCGGGCAGATCGGCGAACTTGCCGAGATCGCACGCGGGCAGGACCTGCAGATCATGGCGGTTCTGGCGGATGACGCCTCGGCGATCGCGGTGAGTTCGGTGATCCAGGGCGACCACGAAAGGATCGGCCCGCTGGTGTTCACGCTGAACAGGACCGATGCGGACAGCGGCGGCAAATGGCTGGTGGACGATATCGACATGGAGACGCCGGACAGTGCCGAGGCGGAATTAGTGCGATTTCTGGAAAGGCATCCTGAGGCACAGAAGATAACGCCCAAGAAGTCTGCTGCACAGCTTTGAGAGTGCTGGCCAGTGTTGGTGTTTCAGCTTGCGAATTATCTCGGCGTTGCGTCGGGGAGGCCGCCGTCTACGGGGATGGTGGCGCCGGTGGTTGGGGTTTGCCGGGTGACGAAGAAGAGGACGGCGTTTGCGACGTGTTTTCCGGTGACGCGGGCCTTGAGGAGGTTTCGGTTTTTGTAGTAGTCCTGGAGGCCGGCCTGGTCGAGGCCGCGGGCCTGCATTCGGCCGGGGCCGACCTTTTCCCACAGGCCGCTCTTGAACTTGCCTTCGGAGAAGACAGCGTCGGGGGCGACCATGTTGACGCGGATGTCGTGGGGGGCCAGTTCGATGCTGGCGAGGCGGCCGAGTTGGTGGGCGGCGGCTTTGGTCGCGCTGTACCCGCCAAAACCTGCGCCGGGCGAGGGGACGTTTTTGCTGGACATCAGGACGATGTCGCCGCCGGTGTTCTGGAGAATCATGTGGTCGGCGACAGCCTGGAGCGTGAACAGCGTGCCTTCGACGTTGACCTTTTCGAGGAGGCGGAACTCGTCCGTATCGATGTCGCGGAGGTGGGCGGCCATCGCGATGCCGGCGTTGATGACGACGATGTCGATGCCGCCGAATGCGCCGGCGACGGTACGGATGCCCGCGGCGATGGACGACTTGTCCGTTACGTCGATGGGTACGCCGATGATGCGGCCGGGGGCAAGGGCATTCAGTTCGGCGGTAAGTTCATTAAGACGCTCGCCGGCGAGATCGCTGGCGGCAAGGAAGGCGCCGCTTTCGAGGAGCCCCCGGCAGACACCGTAGCCGATCGCTCCGGCGGAGCCCGTGACGAGGGCCACTTTGTTCTTCAGCGGCAGCATGGAGTCGTTATATTGCCGTTCGACGTACAGGATGCCCGCTCCCTTGACGCAGACGATTTGCGGTTTGGCGTGGTGCTTGTCTTTGTATGCGACAAACTCTTTAGGCAAGTGCTCACCATATTGCGCTGCATCCGCAATTAGCGGCTGGAAATAGAGCGGCGGGTTTGGCCCTTTGATGAGCGGTTCGGGATAGCCCGCGGCGGCGCCGGCCGGCGTGTCGGCAAACCGCACCGCCTCGGCGTGCGTCAGCGATTTAAGGATCACCGTTTGGAAGGGTCGGTCTTCGTTGTCCGTGGATTCGGCGAGCAGGCCCCGGATTATGGGGGTCATCTCGGCCAACGCCTCGCCGGGCGATGGCTTTGTTTTCCTGGTGCTGGTCATCTCGGCAGTCGGTCTCCTGTGGCCGCACCTTGCGGCACCGGTCAAAGTAAGGAGGAACGGTTACAAAAGCAACTCAAAAAATGCAGTGCCGGGCCTGAGTATCCAAACCGCCGACCCTTGAAAAGCCTACTCGGGCGGCTTTTTCCGCCGCTGGAGGCGGGCGGCTATTTCGCCAAATCGGGGCAGCGCGTGCTCGAAAAAGCGTTTGTAGCCTTCGCAGAAGTAGCTCGGGGCGTTGTGCCTGCCGGCGCCGGCAAGCCGGTCCTTGGGGCAGCCGCCGCGGCAGATGTCCAGATGGCGGCAGACGAGGCACTTGTTATCGATGTCGCGCTTGTTGCGGGAGAACTGCCGCTTGAGCCGGGCGCCGGCCAGTTGCTCGATGGGCGTTTCCATGAGGTTGCCCAGCCGCCATTTTTCCTCCACGAAGAAATCGCAGCAGAAGGCGTCGCCGTTGTGCTCGACGACGATGTAATCGTTGCACTGGGGGCCGAGGGTGCACTCGGTGTGGCCCATACCCAGGAGGTACGAGAGCACGCTGTCGAACGAACGGATGCTGACCTGCTCGGGGCCGTGCTCGAGCCAGCGATCGAAGATGCGGCAGAGAAAGTCGCCGTACTGTTTCGGCGTGATACTGAAGGGGGCGATTTCACCGGTGGCCGGGTCGCGCTCGACGCACTGAACGAACTGAAGGTACTTGATCCGCTGCTCTTTAACAAAGAAATCGAACAGCTCGTCGGGGTGCTCGACATTTTTGTCGTTGAGCAGGACGAGGATATTAAATTCGACCTGATGCTCGCGGCATTTGTCGATAGCGGCCGTCACGCGATCGTACGTGCCCCGGCCGGCCCCGTCCCGGCGATAAATATCGTGAAAATGCTTCGGCCCGTCCAGGCTGATGCCCACAAGAAACTTGTATTCGCAAAGGAAGCGGCACCAGTCGTCATCGAGCAGGATGCCGTTGGTCTGGAGCGCGTTAGTCACCACCTGGCCGTCCCGGCCGTACTGCTGCTGGAGCGCGACGAGCCGCCTGTAGAAATCCAGGCCCATCAGCGTGGGCTCGCCGCCCTGCCATGCGAAGCTGCTGCCTTCGAACCGCAGGCTCATATACGTGCGGACCAGCGTCTCCTGGACTTCGTCGCTCATGCGGTGGCGGCCGGCGCCGAAAACGCACGTCTTGCCCGCGTAGAAACAATAGTCGCACGCGATATTGCAATCCGGGCCGGTTGGTTTTATCAGAAGCGTGAATGGACGCATAGAGACTCCGGGAACTCGTTAACGGGGCGATTCTACCATTATTGATGGCCCAAGGCAACGCGATCATGTACAATTACCGCAAGCCGGACGCTTTGTTCGCCGATACATGTCGTACAATTTTATGGGGCCAGTATGATCGTCGGACTTATGACAATGCATATCCATCTGCACGGAATCGATTCGCTCAAACAGAAGCGCGGTATCGTCAAGAGTTTGATCGGCCGACTGCAAAGCCGCTTTAATTTCTCCGTTTCCGAGGTCGAGGCCCAGGACAGCAAACAATTAGCCGTCATCGGCCTGGCCGTCGTGGGCAACGACACCGCCTTCATTCATCAGCAGATGGACACGGTGGTCAATTTCGCCCAGGGCGACGGGCGATTCTATCTCGGCCAGGTCCAGCGCGAGGTCTTCCCCCACGGCGGCTGAACTGCACGCGCTTTCGACACTCGTCTATAGCGGGGTGTACTTCGGCTCGGCTTTTGCGACATGCCAAGCCCGCTATAGCTTTCCATGGCTGTTTGCGGGGTTTGTTACAGGCTCGGCGAAGGCGTTCTGCGGGCCTATGTCGCCGATTGGGTTATCTATGCATCGCGGCTCGGCACCGCCTACGGCATCCTAACATGGTCACAGGCATCACGATTCTGCCCGTCAGCATTATCATGGGCGTCCTGTACCAGTAGCTCGGGGCCGATAATGCCTTTCGTTCGGCGCGGCGCTGCGTTTGGTCCTGTTCGTTCGCAAACGCCGTTGACAGCCGAGAGCCGCTCTGGTATTGATGGCCGTTTTCAAGGAATCCCATTTGGCGAATCTCTGAGGACGCGATGCAAGTATGCGATGGAAAATGTAACGGCGCCCGCTGGGGCGTGATATTCGACGTGGACGGTACGATGGTCGACAATGCCGCCTATCACGAAAATGCCTGGATCGAGCTGGGGCGCAGGCATGGTCTGCCGATTACGGGCGAGTATTACCGAATGAACATCCATGCCCGGAGCAACGACAAGAACGTCCAGGGACTCTTTGCCGGCAAGGCAACGCCCGAAATGATCGAGAGAATCGGCAGCGAAAAAGAGGCGATTTACCGTGACACTTTTCGGCCGGTGATCGCGGAGATGCCCGGCCTTACGGACCTGCTCGAAGCGCTCCATGGCGAGGGCGTCTCTTGCGCCGCTGCATCGAACAGCCCCCTTGAGAATGTAGATATGGTCCTTGACGAGCTGGGTATCCGCAAATACTTCAGCGTCGCCATCGACCGCGGCCAGATCTCCCGCGGCAAGCCGGACCCTGAGGGCCTGCTCACGGCGGCAGCCAGGATGGGCCTGCCGCCCCACAGGTGCCTCGTTGTCGAGGATTCCCACTCCGGCTTTCAGGCGGCTGAAAACGCCGGCATGAAATACATCGTCATCACCGCGGGTGCAGACGAAGAGGAAGTCAAGCAAGCCGCTCGCGCCGCCGCGATGCACCTGGACTTCACGCGCATTACGCCGGCGGCGTTGGCGGCCCTGCTGGACTAAACAATAACGGCATGCACAAAAACCGCGCATGCCGTTTGTTCTTGCTTCGCGCTGCCGTCTGCCACTTAGTTAACACTTGCCCGATCTGATGATAAGACCCACACCGCCTGCGACTCTGTCTGCCTGCGCGCAGCATAAAGCATGAGCGATTCAGCAATTTACTCGCCCCCCCTTTACAGGATGTCGCCTATATTTGAAAAAGGAGCGTCGGTCCGTCTCGCGGCGCGCGGCGGCTCACATTTTTTTTTGCACAATCTACGGTTCACAAAAGGAAGACGCCAATGGCAAACCAGGACCGACACGACACCATCCTGCGTATCTTCTTCACCGCCGCCGTATTGCTCCTGGCGCAAACCTGCAACGCCCTTGTAATAACGGAGATCATGTTTCACCCGGTCGAGGTCGGCGCCACACCCGCAGGCGAGGAAAACCTGGAATTCATCGAATTGTACAATGATCGAGCCGTCACCGAAGACGCCGCCGGATACGCCTTCACCAACGGCATCGGCTACACTTTCCCCCCCGGCACAATGATCCCCCCGAAGACGTACATCGTCGTCGCCAAGAACCCCGCCGCCGTTCAGGCGGCCTACGGCATCACGGGCGTCTACGGCCCATTCGAAGGCGCCCTGAACAATGACGGCGAGCGAATCACCCTCTCCGGCGCAAACGGCGACGTCATCATCTCACTCCGCTACAACGACGGCCACCCCTGGTATCCCGCCGCCGACGGAACCGGCCACTCGCTCACCCGCGTCAAGCTCGCCGGCGACCCTGAAGAGCCCTCCTCATGGGCCCCCAGCACCTTCATCGGCGGAACGCCGGGCGCACCGGACGACGGCCCCGGCGCGCTCGGCCGCCTGAGCATTAACGAGCTGCTGACCAACAGCGACGCCGGGCCAGGCCTGGACTGGATCGAAGTTTACAACCCCGGCCCCGTCGCCATGGACCTGAGCAGCGTCTACCTCAGCGACGGCCGATTCGACCTGCTCACCAAATACAGATTCCCGCCCGGCATCGTCCTTCAGCCCGGCCAGTTCATCACCGTCGACCAGGCCTCGCTCGGCTTCGCTCTCAGCGCCACCGGCGAAACTGTCTTCCTCACCGCCGCAACGGGCACACCTGCCCGGCCCCTCCGCGTGCTCGACGCCGTCCGCTTCGGCACAGTCGAACCGGATGTCACTCTCGGCAGATATCCCGACGGCGACAACCGCATCGTCGCCCTGAGCGCCCCCACGCGCGGCCTGCCCAACGCCCGTCCCCTGCAGCGGCCCATCGTCATCAACGAAATCATGTACCACCACGGCTCGCGCGACCCTCGCTACGAGTTCGTCGAGTTGTACAACCAAAGCGCCTCCCCCGTCTCGCTGGTTGGCTGGTCCTTCACCGACGGCATCGATTACGAATTTCCGCCCGGCACAACCATCGCCGCCGGCGGCTATCTTGCCGTCGCAGCCGACCCGCAACTGCTCGCAGCCGTCTACGATAATCTCACCGTCGGCGTCAATCTCTTCGGCCCGTACAGCGGCGGCCTCGACAACCACAGCGAACGCCTGAGGCTCTCCCTTCCCGCCGCCGAAGTCAACCCCGCAACCGGCAAACCCTACCCCATCACCGCCGACGAGGTCACCTGGTACGACGGCGGCCGATGGCCCGTCTGGGCCGACGGCATGGGCGCAGGCCTCGAACTGCGCGACCCGAGCAGCGACAACGATTCCCCCGACGCATGGGCCGCAAGCGACGAAAGCGCAAAGGCCCAATGGCAGCCGTTCTCCTTCACCATCCAGGCCGCCGACGCCAGCTACACACACGACGCGATCAACATGTTCGAGATCATGCTCCTCAACCGCGGCGACGTCCTCCTCGACGACCTCCAACTCATCGTCGACGGCACAAATCGCCTGACCAACGGCGGCTTCGAAAGCGGCCAGTCACCCTGGAACTTCCTCGGCAATCACGTCCAATCTCGCGTCACCACCGACGACCCCCGCTCCGGCTCAAGGTCCCTGCACCTCAAAGCCACCGGCCACGGCGACCCCGGCGCAAACCGCATCAACCAGTCCATCGCCCAGGTCACCGCCGGCACAGTCACCTTCAGCGGATACGCCAAATGGCTCCGCGGCTCAAGACACCTGCTCCTGCGCACGTCGCGCCAGCTTTCCCCCGTTCAGCCGCCGCGCCCCGCATACGTCTGCGAACTCGCAATGCCCATGAACCTCGGCACCCCCGGCCGCCGCAACACCGCCTGGACCCCCAACCGCGGCCCCGACATCAACGACGT
>JACZKQ010000101.1 GCA_014859965.1 Phycisphaerae bacterium | reverse complement strand
TTTGACAACCACCCCCGCACCGACCCCACAAAAAACCCCCGGCTCACGACTCCGTCGCGATCGAGGCCAACGGCACAATCTGATTGATCAGTTCGTCCAACTCGTACGTGCGGCTCAGGTCAAACGTAATCATGCAGCCGTGATTATGGTCCGACGCCAGAATGATCAGACGCTGCCCCACGACGCACCACCCCTGCTCCTGCGGCTGATGACCCACCACAAAATAATCCACATCCAAAAGTCGGGCCATTTTCTCGATGGCTTCAGGGCTCTGCCTTCGCCCCCATGTCAGCTTGTATAAAGGTTCCGGACGAAGCATGTCCCCTGACAGGAGTTTCCGCTCGAACAACGCCATATCGAAGCTGTCGACAAAGCGGTCCGCCGGCAGCGAATGCGACATCCAGATGCGATTGGGAAACCGCACGGCGACAGGCTGCGACAGCAGATAAGCCCGCAGGGCCGCCAGATTCGCCTCATACCTCTCGCCAAAAGACCGCCGCATCGCAGCCTTAAGGGCCACATTCATCTCCTTGCCGGCCTTCATCACATCGTTATCCACGATGATCGCCGTGTCATGATTGCCCATGACAAGGAAAACCTGGCCCGGAAACTCCAACTGATACTTCAGAACGTCGAAAAACAGCTTGAATGACAGGCAGCCCCCCGCCTCGTCTTCAGGACCGCCGTGCAGAATCTCCTGAAAGACCACGTACGTCTCCGGATGGTGCCCAAGATCCGCGAACGCCACGACCCTCTCAAAGTTGCGGCGATGCCCGTGAAGGTCCCCCGTAACGATCACCCTGCCTGCTGGCGGAAGGTGGATTACGTTGCCCACGCGAAATGCGGAGCCGCCGTTCACTTCAATGCCTTGTCTGCAAAGCTCAATCATTCCGGGTCTTGCCGTTAGCCGCAATCCTGTTGCCGAAGATGCTCCGTATCATAACATCCAGCCGCCCCACGATTTCAGCCATGTTGGCGGGCCGGTCCGCGGGTTTTTCCTGAACACAATCCATGACAATCTGTGAAACAGGCTCGGGAATCTTGCGGTAAATCTCGTGCGGCGATTTGAACGCCCCCACCACATGCAGCGGCCCGCCAATGCCCGGTTTCTTGGGAATCAGCGTTGGAACGTTCTTGCCTGTCAAAGCCCAGTACATGGTTGCCCCGAGATTAAAAATGTCCGTACGATGACTGATGTGCTTTCGAAACACCTGCTCCGGAGCAATATAGTCCGGTGTCCCCTGAATGCGGGACTTGATCGCCCCTAACCTGCAGCTCTGCCCGAGGTCGATAATCTTCAGGGCCCCCTGGCTCGAAATCAAAATATTGTTAGGTTTTATGTCGCAGTGGACATATCCGACTTCATGCATCGCATTAAGCCCGGTGGCGATCATCCGGAACACCAACAGAATATCCCCAAGGCTCAGACCCGGCGATTCCTCCAGACTGCGTCCCTGAAACATCTCCATCGAAAGCAGTAAGTCCGTTGTCCTGAGCAACTTACGTTGCCGAATAATCTTGTGGCATTTCCGGACGTAAGGGTGATCCACCTGTCGGGCAACCTTGTACTCGGTCGTCATCTGCTCAAAAATACGCGTGTCTTCCGGCCGCTCAAGCACCGCCCGCTTCAATGCCACCGTCTGGCGCGTCGATTCGTCCGTCGCCATATAGATCGTTGTGCGCGCACCCGTGCCGATGCGCTTTATAATCGTAAACCCATCAACGTCGATGATACTGCTGGACATACCCTGTATTCGGTAAAAGTCGAGTAATCATTTATGATAAAAGTGTGAATCCACACCCGGCAGGACGCATCCGCCCACGGCCGCAATATCATAACCGCATGACCCCGAAATGTCCAGCACCGCTTTTTTTCGCAGCCCTTTTCACAAAAATTCACCCATGGGGCTTGACAAAATGGACGAAATCAAAATAATACGGAATTCTTAAGTTATCGGCCAACGCCTGTAACAACCAAAAAAGTGAATATTCCCCGATAGCTCAATCGGTAGAGCGAGCGGCTGTTAACCGCTAGGTCGTAGGTTCGAGTCCTACTCGGGGAGTTTGGAAGCCGGTTCTGGGCGGACATCTCCAGAACACAAAAGCTGCCCATGCAACTGATCTGGCAGTAAGCCATCCTGATCTCCCCTCAGCAGTGAAACGTGATTGGCAAATCTCAACTCACCGTCTGATCGGCCAGGCGAGTCCCGGCCCGCCCGGATTGTAGCTGTCTCCAGCCCTGATTTTATCGGCAGCGCCGGGAATTACTTTCGCACAGCTTATCGAGCCTATTCGTATCTGGATTCGCGGAGAGAACCCGTTTTGGAGTAACGGTTGCCGTTCTGGTCTCCGAAAAGATAGATAGAGCTATGTCAAAGCAAGCAGCATACAAAGTCAAAGGCTTGGACTGTGCCGACGAAATAGCCCTCCTCAGGAACGAACTCGGCTGCAAGGCGGGCGTTCTTGCCTTGGATTTCGACCTTCTAAACGCCAAAATGACCGTAACCTATGACCCCGGCAAAATACCGCCGAAGGCTATTCTTGCCTCGATCAATAAAACCGGCCTGTATGCAGTGCCTTGGGAACTGCGAAAAAGACAGGAGGCCATTTCTTTATGGCGACTCTATGGCCGGTTAACTATGGCTGTCATAAGCGGCGTCCTGCTCGTCTGCGGCTTCCTCGCTGATTGGATTCAACGCGGCAGCATCGTGGAAGCCCTTGCCGCCCAAAACGGAGCAGAGGGGCCGTCTTTCGATCTTCTGTCCACATTGTGCTACATCGGAGCAATTATTTCCGGAGCATGGTTCATTCTACCCAAAGCAGTACGATCAGCCAGGCGACTTCGTCCCGACATGAACCTGCTCATGACAGTAGCCGTTATCGGCGCAATGGCTATTAACGAATGGTTCGAGGCTGCCGGCGTTTCTTTTTTGTTTGCCCTGGCTCTGCTGCTGGAGCATTGGAGCGTTGGGCGAGCGCGTCGGGCTATCTCAGCATTGATGGAAATGGCGCCTGCCGCCGCCCGTTATGTGGCCGAAAATGGAGCTATCCTCGAAAAGCCCGTAGAAGAGGTGCCCACAGGCGTAACCGTCCTGATTCGACCGGGAGAAAAGATTCCTCTCGATGGAGAAGTACTCAAAGGCGCCTCCACTGTGAACCAGGCCCCTATCACCGGAGAATCGCTGCCCATATCAAAAGCAAAGGGTGACGAAGTGTTTGCCGGCACCATCAATGGAGACGGCGCGCTCGAAATCAAGGTGACGAAAGCCGCCCAGGACACAACCCTTGCAAGAATCATTCATATGGTCGAAAGCGCCCAATCCCGCCGATCGCCAAGTGAACAGTGGATTGAAAAATTCGCTCGGGTCTACACTCCGGCCATGATGGCGCTTGCACTGGCGATTGCTGTCATACCGCCTTTGTTTTCTTCGGCAGCCTGGTCAGACTGGCTGTATCAGGGTCTGGTCATCCTGGTGATTGCCTGTCCCTGCGCCCTTGTCATTTCCACACCCGTCAGCATCGTATCCGGCCTGACCGCCGCGGCTCGTAACGGGGTGCTGATCAAAGGCGGCGCCTACCTGGAAGCCGCCGGCCGTTTGCGCGCTGTCTGCCTCGATAAAACGGGAACCCTGACGTACGGACGTCCCGAAGTTCAGCAAGTGATCCCCTTCAACGGCCATACCCGTGAAGAACTCCTGCAAATTGCCGCTGCTCTGGAATCGCACAGCGAGCATCCTTTGGCGCGTGCAGTCCTGCGGAAGGCCGAAGTTGAGAACCTGGCCCCCAGCCCGGCTGAAGGATTCCAGGCCATTCAGGGGAGAGGCGCCCAGGCACAGATAGAGGGCAGATTGTTTTGGATCGGCAGCCATCGTTTCATGGATGAGATGGGACAGGAAACTTCGGATATCCATCAGAGGGCAGAAAGCCTTGAGGACGCCGGCCACTCGGTGATCGCGATGGGAAATGACCGGCATGTCTGCGGCCTGATCAGCGTTTCCGACGGCGTACGCGAGAACGCACGGGATGCACTGCAGGCCCTGAAACACACCGGAGTTCACAGGATTGTCATGCTTACGGGTGACAACACCGCATGTGCGGCCGGCGTGGCGGAAGTAACCGGCGTGGACGAATTCCAAGCCGAGTTGCTGCCGGAAGACAAGGTCAAGGCCGTCGAAGCATTGGTGAGAGAATACCGCTATGTCGCAATGGTCGGAGAGGGTGTCAACGACGCGCCCGCAATGGCGGCTTCGGCCATAGGCGTCGCCATGGGCGCCATGGGGACGGATGTCGCAATTGAAACGGCCGACATTGCTCTCATGTCGGACGATCTTCACAAACTGCCCTGGCTGATTAAGCATTCTCGTCGCACGCTAAGCACAATAAAACAGAATATCGCCTTTGCTCTCGGCTTGAAGCTCGTTTTCATTGTCCTCGCCCTGCTCAACATGGCCACTCTTTGGATGGCGATAGCGGCGGATATGGGAGCATCATTGCTGGTCATTTTCAACAGTCTCAGGCTGCTTGAAATAAAGAAGCTCTGAGATAGATATCCAAAGGCGCCCAATAATGCCGATTGGCGACTCGCCGGCCGCAAAGACTCAGCAGATCACATCGGTTCAGCAGACGATCCCAAAAATACTTGTCAATTTTGTGTAAGTCCCATCTTCCCATCCACCCTGCCGTCTCGGTATAATTTTCTCCGGGAAAGGGAACCAGACCGATTGGAAAAACAGCCCTGAATAAAAGCCGTAACATCCTGCACGTGGACATGGATGCGTTCTATGCCTCCGTAGAACAGAGGGACAATCCGGCCCTCAAGGGCAAGCCCGTGCTCGTGGGCGGCACTCCGGAGCAGCGGGGCGTTGTCGCTGCTGCCTCCTATGAAGCCCGTCCCTTCGGCATCCATAGCGCCATGCCCATGGCGCAGGCGCTCCGCCTGTGCCCTGCCGCAACCGTGCTGCCGGTGCGAATGGCCAAATATGTCGAGGTCTCCAGGCAGATCCGTCAGATACTGCTCACCTGCACATCCCAAATCGAGCCGATCTCCATCGACGAAGCCTTTCTTGACGTCACAGGCTCAGTGAGTCTCTTGGGTTCTGCCGAGACGATTGCCGCCCGAATCAAAACGCAGATTCGTGAGCAAACAGAACTGACCGCCTCCGTGGGCGTTGCCCCTAATAAATTCCTCGCCAAACTCGGCTCGGATCTGGAGAAACCCGACGGTCTGGTCGTGATCACCGAGGGAAATAAGCAGCAGATCCTCGATCCTCTGCCGGTCTCAAGAATCTGGGGCATCGGCAAGGTCACGGCAGCGGCGCTTCACCGGATGGGTATCCTTACGATCGAGCAGTTGAGGACCGCCTCCGTCAGCACGGTCCGAATGGTGCTCAAGAACCAGACGGATGCGATCTTGCGGCTTGCTCAGGGCATTGATGACCGCACCGTCGAACCGGAGCATACATCCAAAAGCATTTCTTCCGAAGAGACGTTCGCGACGGATATTCAGAACAAGGACGTCCTCCTGCAAGTCTTGTGGAATCAGGTCGAGGAGGTTGCCCAGAGACTCAGAGCGGAAAACCTGCAGGCGCGGACGATCACGCTGAAGATCCGCCACCGGGACTTCCAGACGTTGACCCGCAGCAGCACCATGGAGCAGCCGACCAATACCACGAAACGACTGTGGGAAGAGGCCCGGTTGGTGTTCCTTCGCTGGCACAAGTCATCGGGGGCCGCCTTGCGGCTCCTAGGCTTTGGAGCATCGGGGCTGTCGCCAGAGGGCAGCGGACAGTTGCTGCTGTTCGCCGACCCGCAGGAGAAAAAGGACCGGGAAGTCGACAGGGTCTTCGATCAGATCCGAGACAAGTACGGGGATGATGCGATGAAAAGAGGATAACCCCGGCGAACCATCGTCCCAATTCACCGCATCGGTTCTTCGCCTCAGGCAGGGCAGGCGCATTCTCAGGATGTCCGCATCCCAAACCCAACCTGCGGCGACAATGGAGAGCAAAACCGGTTGGGCAGAGGCCAAAATCAGGAGCATCTGTTCGCCGGGGGGGGATTTTGGCCTCTGGGGCCCCGACCGGTTTTGCTCAATCCTGGCGCCGCCGGCTGCCCAGCGAGTTATGAGGAGAATGCGTTTGCCCTGTCGCCTCAGGGCTTCCGCTCTTTAACGCTCATACATATGTCGAGGATATGATGCTTCTCCGGATGTTCTTCCGGATTGTTCAAATAGATCTCGTGACTCGGCCGTGACATATCGATCTCATAATCGTTAGCCATAATCCATTCGACCACAGCATTCCACGCGGGCCCATACTCCTGCGGCCCGTCCAGTTCAGCATGCATCACCGCGTATGTGCCGCCCGGCAAACGTGTCTTCTTCACGTCGCCTTCAACCTCGGTCTCCTCCGGGATACTCAGGCATATATCCAATCTCAATTTATCCGCTGGCGTGACATTCGGATCATCATAATAGGAGGACATGAAAACCGAAGAGGCAGAGAGAAGCCCCTTAGGTCCGGCCCATCCACAAAGACGGCAGAACAAGTCAGCGAATACTTGAGGATTGCCCATGTAGTCGCCGGTAAACGAAACATACGCGACCTGTCTTTCGGGCAGTTCCCTGATTGCAGGTTGATCGCACTTCATAATTTCTCCTTTTTCTGGTCTCCAGTTGTTCCGCCGTTCGCCGCCCCATACCGTCAGGCGCCACAGCACAAACTGCCCATTCTATAACCCACAAGGGTCATTGTCACACACTTTTCCAAGGCAGGCGCATTCTCAGGATGTCCGCAATCCCAAACAACATGCGGCGACAATGGAGAGCAAAACCGGTTGGGCAGAGGCCAAAATCAGGAGCATCTGTTCGCCGGGGGGGGATTTTGGCCTCTGGGGCCCCGACCGGTTTTGCTCAATCCTGGCGCCGCCGGCTGCCCAGCGAGTATGAGGAGAATGCGTTTGCCCTGCACACTTTTCATCCGTCCGCTGCCGCGAACTGAACGCAACGCTCTTCGGCAACGCCCGGCCGTGCTCTATCGACTTTCCTCACCAGAGGAGGCCTCCGCAGCCCGCCGCCCATGGATACCCAGACGCTTCATGATCTCGTCGGCAATCCATACCGAACTGCACACCAACACGATTAAAAGCCAATCCCGTCCGCTCAGCGGCTGTGTGCCGAACAGCCACCGTCCAACGACCGTCTGAACGACGCCGACGTGCAGAACGATCGCCGTCCCAATGCCCGCCAACAGCCACCGATTGCTAAGGAGACCGATTTTAAACACCGACAGCTTCGCCGATCGTGCGTTCATACCCTGAAACCATTCGAACCCCACCATCGCCGAGAACGCCACCGTCCGTGCATAGGCCAGAGTCGACGAGTCCAGGCGCAGCCAGAACAGCAGCAGCGTCCCGGCCCCCATGAACAGGCTGAGGATGCCGATCCGACGCAGCATCGGCCAGTGCACAATCGGCTCCTTCGGGGACCGCGGCCGCTCCCGCAGCACATCCTCGTGGCGCGGCTCCACACCTAACGGCACGGTGCAGGCCCCCGCCGTCACCAAGTTTACCCACAGGATCATCGTTGCCGTCAGCGGCAACTCCAGCCCTAACACCAGCGCGCCCGCCAACGTCAGCAATTCGCCCGCATTCGCACATAACAGAAAGAATATAACCCCCCGCAGGTTGTTGTAAATCGTCCGCCCCTCTTCGACCGCATCCACAATCGTCGCAAAGTTATCGTCCGTCAGCACCATGTCGGCCGCCTCTTTGGCGACCTCCGTACCCGATTGCCCCATCGCCACTCCGATGTCCGCCCCCTTCAGCGCCGGTGCATCGTTCACCCCGTCCCCCGTCATCGCCACCACCTCGCCATGCTCCTTGAGCGCCTCCATAATCCTCAGCTTATGCGCAGGCGAAACGCGGGCAAACACCCCCTCCTTCATCGTCGCCTCGGCCAACTCGCCCTTCTCCATCTCCTCCACATCGCGCGCCGTCAGCGCCCGCCCGTCCTCCGCAATTCCCACCTGCCGCGCAATCGCAAGCGCCGTCGCCGCATAATCCCCCGTAATCAGCACCGGCCGAATCCCCGCCGCCTTCGCCTCCTTCACCGCCGCGGCGCTCTGCTCGCGCGGCGGATCAATCATCCCCCAAAGCCCCGCCAGCGTCAGCCCTTCCTCCAGATCGCCCGCGTCGAGATGCTCCTTGTCCCCGGCGAACCGGCGATAGCACCCCGCCAGCACCCGCAGCGCCTGCCCGGCCAGCTCATCATTGATCCGGCGAATCTCCTCCCGCCGCTCCTCGTCCAGTTCCACCGCCTCGCCGTTCATCAAAACATGCGTGCTGTACTCCAGCAGCCGGTCCGGCGCACCCTTGACCATCGCAATCCGCCCCTCGCCCTCCTCCGCCGGGTGCAGCGTCCCCATGTACTTACGATCGCTCGAAAACGGCATCTCATTGATGCGCTCGACCTCCTCGCGCAGCGCATCCGGATCCATCCCCGCCTTCATCGCCGCCACTAACATCGCCCCCTCGCTCGGATTCCCCTCCACACGCCAGCCGTCCTCCTTATCCCGCACGTGCGCGTTATTCGCCAGCACCCCGATCCGCAGCAGCCGCGCCGCCGCCTCCGGC